>JBHGUR010000001.1:0-15734 GCA_048976805.1 Ectobacillus sp.
CGCCAGCGTTCATCCTGAGCCAGGATCAAACTCTCCATAAAAGCGTTTGTCTTGCTCATTAAAGATAAAAATTGACGTTTCGTTTTGTTCAGTTTTCAAAGTTCAAACATCGCATTGAAGCGACTTTTATAATTTAACATATTTCTTTCTTTCTGTCAACAACTAGTTTTACTAACCGTCGCTGACGACGTTTATTAATATACCACGCACCCATTCTAACGTCAACACATTTTTTTAGAATGCATAAAAAACCCCGTTCCAGCTATAAGGAAACGGGCGTTTTTTATTATGGGATTATATACATTTGTATAACAGCTAATGCTGCCAATCCTGGGAGCCCTAAAATCCCGGAAATAGAGGCTGTTACAATATTGATTGGAATATGCAGACCCACTTGTGCTCCCGCCATATTTAAAACAAACAATATAATTGCTCCAACTATAACTTTCACAAATGTCTTCCCTAAAAACCTTAAAGGCTTTAATGAGGCTCCCGCCAATAGTAAAACCCCTATCAAACCGGCCGCTCCTAAAATGATGAGGCTGTTATGCATTGCTTCTCTCTCCCTTATAACTTGTACTACATTTATATGAAGGGAAAATAAAAAAAAGACCATTTTCTAAACGATAATAAGCAAGCGCCATTCTATCCCAGCGGCTGTTTTAGCCGGGCTACATTAAATTGGTACAGCCCGGCCCCCGGCTTATCTGCTGAAAACGAACTAAAATCAGCACTGTCCCTTAGCTACGCTATCCTCTTCCAAATTTACAAAAAGCGACTGGAGCGCATTTGCTTTATAAACATAGAATACTGCGTAAGGGATAGTGTATCTATCATTTCATCATTTTCACTTGTCTCTGCTTTGCCTCTTTCAACATATAGAAATATTTTGCCTCAGCTATTTTCAATTGGCAGATTACATCTTCAGAAGGTTCTACACTTTGCTCTACAATTCGCTTTTGCCGCATCCAATCTTGTTTAATATCCTCGAGCAATTGAATCAGTTTTTCATCATATTCTCGTCTTAAATATCCTTTTCGGCGAAAGAACATGTTTGCCCCCTCCTGTGCTAGAGCTCTCTTCTGCCTTCTAATGCTTTAGACAGAGTAACCTCATCTGCATATTCCAAGTCGCCGCCGACCGGGAGCCCATGCGCGATGCGGGTCACCTTAATTCCTGTGGGCTTTAAAAGGCGGGAAATATACATAGCTGTCGCTTCTCCTTCTATGTTAGGGTTTGTTGCTAAAATTACTTCTTGCACTGTTTCATCATGAAGACGTTTGAGCAGCTCCGGTACGCGAATATCTTCCGGCCCAACACCCTCCATTGGGGAAATGGCACCGTGCAGAACGTGATATAATCCTTGATATTCTTTCATTTTCTCCATCGCAATCACATCTTTCGGTTCCTGCACGACACATACAATAGACTTGTCACGGCTTGAATCGTCACATATATAACAAGGGTCTCGATCAGTAATATGGCCGCAAACTGAACAATATGTTAAATTCCGTTTCGCATTTACTAATGATTTAGCAAAATCCAATACATCATCTTCCTTCATGTCTAAAACGAAAAAAGCCAGTCGAACGGCCGTTTTCGGACCAATCCCTGGCAACTTCATAAAGCTGTCAATCAGCTTTGAAATAGGCTCCGGATAATGCATTCACATAAACCTCCTAGAACAACCCTCCCGGCAGATTCAAACCTTTCGTGAATTGCCCCATGGTAGACATCGTTAATTCATCAACTTTTTTCAATGCATCGTTTGTTGCAGCTAATATTAAGTCCTGCAGCATTTCAATATCATCAGGGTCTACAACTTCTTCTTTAATCTTCACTTCCAGAACCCGCTTTTCGCCATTAACAACTACTGTTACCATTCCGCCGCCAGCTGTTCCCTCAATTGTTTTTTGCGCAAGTTCCTCTTGAGCCTCTTGCATTTTCTTTTGCATTTTTTGCATTTGCTTCATCATATTATTCATGTTTCCCATTCCACGCATCATTTTACATTCCTCCTATTTATTCTTTTATTTCAACTAAATGTTGCCCCACTAGCTTAATTGCCTCTTCAACAAGAGGATCTTCCTTTTGTTTGGTATCTTCTGTTTGTTCATTTTGTAAAAAGTCTTCCCTAATTTTCCCCCACTCTGCCTTGGGAATAGCAATCATTTGCATTTTTCTCCCAATGATATTAAGCAAGAGCTGCTCTGTAGTTTCTATCCCATCTTGGTTCTCACTCGCCATTTTACAGTGAATTTCATACTTAAAGGCAAGCACGTAGGAGTCGGAAGAAGCCGCAACAGGTTCACTATTTTCCAACAAAACAGCATAAGATACCTTATTTTGCTTTTTGAGCTGTTCCAACAATTCTCCCCATATCCCTTTTAGCTGCTCCAGTTCCTTTCGCTTCGCCTTTTTCAGCACTTCATTTACGCGGCCAACCGGCACGCGGAAGCCGCCGGCACGGGATGGTTTTGATGTTTTTCTTTCTGACGCTGCCGCGTCCTGAACTTGAACAACAGAAACGCCATTTTGCTTTAATTGCTTTAATTCTTGCTCCATTTCCTGCATTCTCTGCAGAAGCGCTTGCAGTTTATTGTTGCCTTGATTACTTACCGCAAACTGTTGAGAGAGTTTTACTATTACCACCTCTAAAAAAATGCGGGGATGATTTGTCCATTTCATCTCTTGCTGGCTCTTACTTAATGTATGAATGACTTCATAAATTGTTTCAGAACTTATTTTGCTGCTTAATTCTTGGAACTCTTCATCCACGATAACTCGCTCTAGCATATCAGCCAACTGCGGCGATGTCTGATAGAGAAGCATATCACGGTAATAGTATATAAAATCCTCCATAAAACGGAGAGGATCCTTCCCCTGATCCATCATTTCATCCACGATGCGCAGAGCTTGCGGCACATTGTTTTCATATATACATTTTACTAACTCTGCTAAATGCTTTTGTGATACAGAACCTGTAACAGCAAGAACATCCTCGGCAGTGACTGTATCTTCGCTATAAGAGATAGCTTGATCCAATAAACTTAAAGCATCGCGCATCCCACCTTCTGCCGCTCTTGCTACAATCTGCAAGGCTTCTTCTTGAATTTCTACTCTTTCATTGCGAGTAACAGTCGTTAATCTCTCTACAATGTCATGGATAGAGATTTTCCGAAATTCAAAGCGTTGGCAGCGGGAAATAATGGTAGGCGGAATTTTATGCGGCTCTGTTGTTGCTAAAATAAAAATAACATGCTTTGGCGGTTCCTCTAGCGTCTTTAGTAATGCATTAAATGCCCCTATAGAAAGCATATGGACTTCATCAATAATATAAACCTTATAGCGAACCGAGCTTGGCGCATATTTCACTTTATCCCGTATATCCCGAATCTCGTCTACTCCATTGTTTGACGCCGCATCAATCTCCAAAACATCGGAAATGCTTCCATTTGTAATCCCTAAGCAAGCGGCGCATTGATTACAAGGCTCTGCGATTGGCGCCCGTTCGCAGTTAATCGCTTTCGCAAACACCTTGGCAATCGTCGTCTTTCCTGTACCTCTTGGACCCGAGAATAAATACGCATGTGATACCTTTTCTTGAAGAAGGGCATTTTGCAATGTCTTCGTTACATGTCCTTGACCGACCACATCTTCAAAGCTCTGCGGCCTCCAGGTTCGATAAAGTGCCTGATATGACACGAAAGTATAGCCTCCTTCAAAGAATTTTTATATTATTTCCATATTTTATAATCAACCTCTATGAAACCAGCTGCAAGCGTAATTATTCCAACTAAAAAAAGGCAACTTACATTATCTCACTGTATTATAACCTATTCCTTTTGCCGATTCCATTACATAAAAAATAAAACCTACTCTCATGAGTAGGTTTTATATCATAGTTAAACTGCCGTGCACCTTCTGTCGATTAAGTACCATAAGCGTTACTCAAGCAGTTAGCTCGGCCCAGGCACCCCTGCGGCACACGAGAGGTTCCGCTTATTGCTGCTTCCTTCCGGACCTGACAAGGTTCACGGATTCCCGTTGCGCAGGACCCAGGCGTCAACACCACTTACTTGAGGCAGACCCTACAGTAGCATAACCTCGAGAAGGAATTCGGCCTCGCTAGAGCGGATTGCGAGTACAGGGCACCGCTACCTCCCCGCTTAGCACGGCAAAGTTAAAACCATATTTAATTGTCTCAACTGAGACATTGTAAGTATAACGCGTTTCTTTATAAATTGCAATGTATCACCCTGAAGTATTTTTATCCAGCATTTCCTTCTTTTCTTTCTTTTTTCGGCGAAGTTCCCGGAAAAAGTCCGAAAGCATCGACCCGCACTCTTCTTCCAAGACGCCGCCCACTACTTCCGATTGATGGTTGAACCGTTCCTCTTCCAACAAATTCATTAATGTTCCAGCGCAGCCTCCTTTCGGGTCCTTAGCTCCATACACAACCCGTTTCACACGCGACAACATAATAGCTCCGGCACACATTGGACATGGCTCAAGTGTCACATAGAGCGTAGCGTCTTCTAAACGCCACGTTCCGAGCTTCTGGCACGCCTGATCAATGGCCAGCAATTCTGCATGGGCGATTGACCGCTGTTCTGTCTCCCGCAGGTTATGGGCTCTGCTTATAACCTTATCATCTATTACGATTACAGCCCCAATTGGAACTTCTTGAATCTCTCTCGCCTTTTTGGCTTCTTCTATAGCCATTTTCATATAACGCTTATCACGTTCCATCATAAAAAAATCCTTTCTTCTAAATGCAAATAACTTTTCTTCTTTATCCTAAAACTAAACTGAAAGAAAGGAGAAGACAAGACGAAAAATGCCGCTTTTCTTATTATTGACATAATAAACGGCTTTCAAATTAACACCTGTTAACAATCAGAAAAGCACAGCTTACACTGCGCACCAAAATAACATTTGGCGAAAATGGGACCCGTTCCCTTTACATAAACAACAGCTGTAATCTTTGTCAGGACATAAGCTTGCATAAATTTCTAATGAAGTTTTAATATAAATTCGTCCTTTTCCTGCCCCTCTTATGCTACAATAGTCCTGTTTTGATTTTTTGTTCGTCTCAAGATGCCGAGGCAAAGGAGGAGTAATAATGACAGATATACCTTTTATAACTGTGGAAGGACCAATCGGTGTCGGCAAAACCTCGCTTGCAAAAGCAATATCAGATCACTTTCGCCTTCATTTACTAAAGGAAATTGTAGATGAGAATCCTTTTTTAGGGAAATTTTATGAAGATATACATGAATGGAGCTTCCAAACAGAGATGTTTTTTTTATGCAATCGCTATAAGCAATTGGAAGATATCCATGTCAAATATTTAAAAAATGAAATGCCGGTAGTAGCAGATTATCATATATTTAAAAATTTGATTTTTGCATCTCGAACATTGCAGCATACGCAATATGAAAAGTACATCCAAGTTTATAATATCCTCACAAAGGACATGCCTACTCCAAACGTAATCGTGTATTTGACAGCGAGCCTTGAAACCCTTCAAAAACGCATTACTATGCGGGGACGCGAATTTGAAAAAAATATTGATCCCCATTATTTACTTCAATTAATTGCCGATTATGAAGCAGCAATGGAAAAGTTTGCAATCAATCATCCTGAAATACCGGTGTTGAAATTTAACGGCGACAATATGGATTTTGTAAATAACAAGGGCGATTTGGATTATATCTTATCCAAGCTGGAAAATACGCTCAAAAAGGAGATTGCACAGTAATGAATTTAAGACAAAAATATGATATTCCAAATGATGCGGTTATTACAATTGCAGGTACTGTCGGTGTAGGGAAATCCACGATGACAAATGCTCTTGCAAATGCGCTCAGATATCGGACTTCCTTTGAAAAGGTCGATACAAACCCTTACCTGGACAAGTTTTATGCCGACTTTACACGCTGGAGCTTTCATTTGCAAATTTATTTCTTAGCCGAGCGCTTTAAGGAGCAAAAAAGAATTTTTGAATATGGCGGCGGTTTTGTTCAAGATCGCTCTATTTATGAAGATACAGGTATTTTTGCAAAAATGCATTTTGAAAAAGGAACAATGACGAGGACGGATTATGAAACGTATAAGGCGCTGTTTGACGCTATGGTCATGACTCCATATTTTCCGCATCCGAACCTATTAATTTATCTAGAAGGATCATTTGAAGATATTGTAAAACGCATTCGCGAACGCGGAAGGCCGATGGAACAGCAAACGCCAATTGAGTATTGGAAGGAAATGCATGAGCGCTATGAAAACTGGATTAACAGCTTCAATGCCTGTCCTGTTCTACGCTTGAACATTAATGAGTATGACATTATCGAAAACGAGAAATCCATCGAACCTATTATTGAAAAAATCGCTACTTTCTTGCACCATACAAAAAGATTAGTAAGATAAAAAAATCCCGTGCGATATCGCATGGGATTTTTTGTTAACTTTCTTTTTTTACAGCTCGTTTTGTCGGAGCAATGAGTTCATTGCCGGTTTTGCCAGCACGAATACGCTGACGTACAGTGCTAGGGCTTAAGCCATATGTATCCGCAATCTCCTTAACTGTTAACTCTTTTCCATCAACAATTACCGTTAAGGATTTTCCATTGCGCTTTTTCTCTGTATTCTTTGCTTTTTCTTTCTTAGCTGCTGTGTTCTTTATATCGCATACACAGCCGCAAAGTTTTCGAAATGCTTCCTTGCTCACTATATTTGATACATTTGAGGCACTGTTTAAAATCCGGTTTCTCTTACAACCTTGACATTGTACATAATATAATGTTTTTCCTTCAAGAGGAAAGGCTTGTACTAGAATATCCATTGCTACTCCTTTCATTTCCTTTGTACCTGTAGGTGAATGGACCCAATCGCGATTTCCAAATAGTAATGTTTAAAATAGCCAAAGGAAAAAAGAATAAAGAAAACCCGCCGCTTGGCGAGCCTGTACAGGTGAAGGCTACTATATCGAACTATCTTCCCTGTTTCCAATTTAAGTTGCTTAATGTGTAAACAAAAACTCGTTACGGTTTTGTAACGAGTTCTCCAATCTCCACTTATATGCGCTGTTGTCAACTTTATATGGCGGAGGAAGAGGGATTCGAACCCCCGCGCGGCTTTCACCGCCTCTCGGTTTTCAAGACCGACCCCTTCAGCCAGACTTGGGTATTCCTCCATATTGACATGAAATATAATATCAAAACAATCTTTTTTAGTCAAGTATCTTGTTTAATTTCTAAAGGCTCCGGTAAACTTGATTGTTGATTTTCCACTACAGGCGCACGCTTTCCGCAGGCGGGGCCGAGCCGTTTTTCCCGCTGGAGTCGCCGCCTTTCGTTCCAAATCAACATTAGCCTTTACACAAAAAGGAAAGGGGCGCCCCTTTCCTTACTTGATTGCTTCCCTATTGCCCATATACGGCCGAAGCACTTCAGGTATAATCACAGTACCGTCTTCTTGTTGATAATTTTCTAAAATAGCTGCTACTGTACGGCCAATTGCAAGGCCAGAACCATTTAGCGTATGCACATGCTCCGGCTTTGCATTCGCTTCACGGCGGAAACGGATATTTGCGCGACGCGCTTGGAATCCTTCAAAATTACTGCAAGAGGAAATTTCCCGATATGTACCGTAGCTTGGGATCCATACTTCAATGTCATATTTCTTCGCTGCAGTAAATCCTAAGTCTCCTGTACACATGCTCATAACGCGGTAAGGCAGCCCTAAAAGCTGCAGAACGCGCTCTGCGTCATTCGTGAGCTTTTCCAGCTCATCATAAGAATCTTCCGGCTTTACAAATTTCACAAGCTCCACTTTATTAAATTGATGCTGGCGAATTAACCCGCGCGTATCGCGGCCGGCAGAACCTGCTTCAGAACGGAAGCATGCACTAAATGCAGCATACTTAATCGGCATATCTTCACCATTTAAAATTTCATCGCGATGCAGATTTGTGACTGGCACCTCTGCTGTTGGAATTAAGAAATAATCTTCGCTCTCAATGCGGAATGCATCTTCTTCAAATTTAGGAAGCTGTCCCGTCCCTGTCATGCTGTCGCGATTTACAATATAAGGAGGAAGCACTTCTTTATACCCATGCTCTTCCGTATGCAAATCAAGCATGAAGCTAATTAAAGCGCGCTCCAATCTCGCACCTAAACCTTTATAGAATACGAAACGACTGCCTGTAACCTTTCCTGCGCGCTCAAAATCCAAAATGCCCAAATTCGTTGCGATGTCCCAATGCGGCTTCGGTTCAAATGCAAATTGCGGCACTTCGCCCCATTTGCGGATTTCTACATTCTGATCCTCTGTTTCTCCTACTGGAACAGATTCATGGGGAATATTCGGAATTGTCATCATGATTCCTTCCAAATCTTCTTCTACAACGCGAAGCTCATCATCTAACTCTTTAATTTTGGCACCTACCTCGCGCATTTCGAGGATTAGGCTTTCAGCATCTTTTTTCTCGCGTTTTAAAATGGAAATTTGTTGGGATACTTCATTGCGCTTGCTCTTTAAATCTTCTGTTTGGACAAGCAATTCCCTTCTTCTTTTATCCAGTTCCTCAAAACGGGCAAAATCTGTTAAATCTTCGCCGCGGTGCTGCAGCTTCGCTTTCACCTCTTCAAAGTTAGCGCGTAAATATTTAATGTCTAACATATTCTGTATCCTCCTTTATAGTTACTGCAATAAATAAAGGCTCTGGTAAACTTGGTTGTTGATTTTCCACTACAGGCGGACGCTTTCCGCGGGCGGGGCCGAGCCGCTTTTCCCGTTGGAGCCACCGCCTTTCGTTCCAAATCAACAAATAAATCCAAATCAACATTAGTCTTTAACAGAGCCTAAATAAAAAAACAAAAAACCCTCATCCCTAAAAAGGGACGAGAGTTTACCCGCGTTGCCACCCTAATTGAAAGCATAGCTTTCCTCTTTACAGGATATAACGGCTCTTCACCGGGGATGTTTACTAGCCCAATGGCATTCCACACCCCGCTCTAGGATGGATTCACAAGCTGCCCTTATCGGTTTGCACCTGCCACCGACTCTCTAAAAAGAACATGCATGCTACTGCTTCCTATCAACGCTTTAATTGCATATAAGTTTACCATTAATTTACTATAAGATTGACCAACTTGCAAGGGAGTTATACTGCTTTTTTCGCTTTTGCCTCTTCTGCCATTTTCACAAAGTACGCTGTCATACGATGATCGTCCGTTAACTCAGGGTGAAAAGACGCAGCAAGCAAATGCCCTTGACGAGCTGCTACGATACGCTCTCCATGAGAAGCAAGCACATCTACCTGCTCTCCTACACTTACCACATATGGAGCGCGAATAAACACACCAATGAAGTCATCGCCTACATCTTTAATGGAAAGGGAAGCTTCAAAGCTTTCGCGCTGTCTGCCAAATGCATTGCGTTCTACTGTAATATCCATAACCCCAATGTGGCCTTCTTCATAGCCGATAAGGTTTTTTGCCAATAAAATCATGCCTGCGCAAGTTCCGAACATTGGTTTTCCGTATTCAAAAAAACGGCGAAGCGGCTCCATAAAGCCATATTTATCAATGAGGCGGCGCATTGTCGTGCTTTCCCCGCCCGGCAAAATAAGTGCATCAATTTCATCAAGCTGCTCTATTTTTTTTACAATAACAGCTCTTGCTCCACATGCTTCAATAGACTTAACATGCTCGCGCACTGCACCTTGTAGGCCTAATACTCCAATTGTAATCATATATAAAAACTCCTTTTTACCAACCGCGCTCTTGCATACGTTGTTCTGGAAGCAATGAAGAAATTTCAATTCCTTTCATTGCGTTTCCTAATCCTTTAGATAAATGAGCAATTAACTCGTAATCTTCATAATGAGTCGTTGCCTCTACAATAGCGCGCGCAAATTTAGCAGGGTTTTCGGATTTAAAAATGCCAGAACCGACAAATACGCCATCCGCCCCAAGCTGCATCATTAAAGCGGCATCTGCTGGAGTCGCTACACCGCCTGCCGCGAAATTCACAACCGGCAACCTTCCTAAGCGTTTAATTTCAAGCAAGATTTCATAAGGTGCGCCAATTGTCTTCGCATAAGCCATAAGCTCGTCCTCACGCATTGCAGCTACTTGGCGAATTTCCGCATTTACTTGGCGCATATGGCGAACCGCTTCTACAATATTTCCAGTTCCAGGCTCGCCCTTTGTGCGAAGCATGGATGCACCTTCGCCAATGCGGCGGGCTGCTTCGCCTAAGTCGCGGCATCCGCAAACAAATGGAACTGTATAATCGCGTTTATTTAGATGAAACACTTCATCTGCTGGAGTCAATACTTCACTTTCATCAATATAATCTACTCCTAAAGCCTCTAAAACGCGGGCCTCCACAATATGGCCAATACGGCATTTAGCCATAACCGGGATGGAAACTGCCCCCATAACTTCTTCAACGATTGTAGGGTCTGCCATACGGGCTACACCGCCTGCTGCACGAATATCAGCCGGGACGCGCTCTAATGCCATTACCGCCACCGCTCCTGCTTCTTCAGCAATTTTTGCTTGTTCGGCGTTTACAACATCCATAATTACTCCGCCTTTTTGCATTTCTGCCATTCCACGTTTTACACGCTCTGTACCTGTTAAATTTGTCATCCTGATAAGCCCCCTCTATGTTCACTATTTATTTTCGCTTCCAAAAATTAAGAATACTCTTACATTCTATCACTAATTATTATGTGTTTGTCTACTATTTTGTACAAAAACCAATACGAATAACAGGTATTTCCGGACATTCTTAAGAATTCCTATAAAGATAGTTCCTTTTTTTACCATACAATTAATAACAAGCCAAAACTTGTGTTTTATTAATGATTTTGTGTAATATAGCCCCTCTATAAAAAAATCCCCAATTAGGGGACTTTCTAAAACCAACTTTTCACAGTATCGACAGTTCCTGTCCAAAGCTGGCCAAAAAATGAACCGATTCCTCTCATAGCCAATACGAACCAATTAGCTTTTTCCACACTTGTTTGTGTAACAAGCTCTGCTTTTAACTCTTTTCCATATAAAAAGCCCAAGTCGCTGCTATCTTTCGCAGCAATTGTCATATAACCAACTTTAGTATTTTTCTTTATCGGAGCGACAATCCCTTTTTTATCGAATCGATAGCCAACCTTATATGGAGACTTCTCCCCTCTTGGAACGGCAATCTCCACCGGCTTTGTTGTCGCGATTTCAACTTCCTTTTCCTTGCCTTTTTCTACAGAAATTGTTTTCTGCCCCTTTAATTGATATCCTTTTGGAAATAATTCTTTCATTTGAAAACCAGTAAAGCCATAGTCAAATAGCTTTTTCGTTTCTTCGAATCGGGCTTCATACGAATTTGTTTTAATTACAACTGCGATTAAGCGCATGTCATCGCGCTTGGCTGTTCCTGTAAAGCAATATCCGGCTTCCGGGGTAGACCCTGTTTTTAATCCGTCTACTCCCTCATATTGGTATACGAGCCCCTTTAACATCCAATTCCAATTATCCATTTGAACAGGATATTTTCCTTTTTCCTGAAATACCTTCTTTGGAATTTTGGCAGTTTCTAATACTTCTGGATAATCATTAATTAAACGCTGCGCCAAAATTGCGCTATCCCTTGCAGACATAATATTTTCCTCGTCAGGGCTCGTGCCTTCCGGATGCTTCCCTTTTAAATCGCTGTTTGTTAAGCCAGTTGCGTTAACGAATTTATAATTTTTCATTCCTAATGCTTTTGCTTTTTCGTTCATAAGCTTTACAAAATTTGCTTCCGATCCGCCAATTAATTCTGCCAGTGCAATTGATGCGCCATTGGCAGAATAGATAGCCATTGCTTCATAAAGTTCCTTAACTGTGTAAGATCCTCCTTTTTCTAGAGGGACGTTGGATAACCCGCGGTCTTGGGAGATATTGTGTGCATATTCTGAAACTGTCGTCTTTTGGTTCCATTTTATTTTCCCTTTTTCAACCGCTTCGTGTACTAAATACTCTGTCATCATTTTTGTCATGCTTGCAATCGGCAAGGAAGCATCTACATTTTTTCCATATAAAATTTTTCCGGACTTTGCTTCTACTAAAATTGCAGACTCTGCCTGTATATCTAATGCAGAATTCGTTTCTGCATTGGCAACGCTATATGTAAAAAACATGCTGCATACTAACGCAAATATAGTCGCTATCGCAAAAATTCGCTTTTTAAATAAACCTTTCACGCTTCTACCTCCTATATCAATTACCTTCACATAAAAATCATTCTAACACAACCCCAAAAAAATAGACAGAGGCAGTCTACCTCTGTCGAAAAATGGAATATTATAATGAATAGTTTGGTGCTTCCTTCGTAATTTGCACATCATGCGGATGGCTTTCACGAAGCCCAGCGCCGCTCATGCGAATAAATTGCGCATTTTCACGCAAATCTTCTAAATCCTTTGCACCACAATATCCCATCCCAGCGCGTAATCCCCCGACTAATTGGTGGATAGTATCTGCCAACGGTCCTTTATAAGGAACGCGGCCTTCAATTCCTTCTGGAACAAGTTTTTTATTTCCCTCTTGGAAGTAGCGATCCTTGCTGCCGCGTTCCATTGCCCCTAAAGACCCCATACCTCGGTATACCTTGAAACGGCGTCCTTGATAAATCTCCGTCTCGCCAGGGCTCTCGGAAACACCGGCAAAAATGCTTCCTAGCATAACCACGTGCGCTCCTGCAGCCAATGCTTTAACAATATCACCAGAATATTTAATACCGCCATCGGCAATGATTGGAACGCCATGCTTACGCGCTTCCGTAGCGCAATCATATACAGCCGTTAATTGCGGTACCCCGACTCCAGCTACAACACGAGTCGTACAAATGGAACCTGGACCGATTCCAACTTTAATAATATTTGCCCCTGCCTCAATAAGGTCGCGCGTCGCTTCAGCAGTTGCTACATTTCCGGCAATGATGTTAAGCTTTGGATACTTTGCCCGAATTTCTCTAACCTTTTCCAAAACGCCTTTTGAATGTCCATGCGCCGTATCCAATACGATAACATCCACGTTTGCTTTTACAAGCGCCTCTACCCTGATTAAAGCATCTGCAGTTACACCGACAGCAGCCCCGACCAATAAGCGCCCTTGCTTATCTTTGGCGGAATTTGGAAATTCAATGACTTTTTCAATATCTTTAATCGTAATTAATCCTTTTAAAATACCGTTCTTATCTACAAGGGGGAGCTTTTCAATTTTATGTCTTTGAAGAATTTTCTCTGCTTCGTCTAATGTAGTTCCAACAGGGGCAACAACTAGATTATCTTTTGTCATTACATCTGCAATCTTAATGGAATAATCCTGGATAAAACGCAAATCGCGATTCGTAATAATGCCAACTAGCTTTTGCTCTGCCTCGTTATTTACAATAGGTACGCCAGAAATACGGTATTTGCTCATTAAGTGTTCAGCATCATATACTTGATGTTCCGGTGTTAAAAAGAATGGGTCTGTAATTACACCGCTTTCGCATCTTTTTACCTTATCTACCTGTTCTGCTTGCTGCTCAATGGACATGTTTTTATGGATAATGCCTAAGCCGCCCTGCCTTGCCATTGCAATTGCCATATCCGCTTCTGTCACTGTATCCATACCGGCGCTAAGAATTGGAATGTTTAGCTGCAATGTCTCAGACAAAATTGCCTTTACACTCACTTCGCGCGGCAGTACTTCAGATTTTGCAGGGATAAGCAAAACATCATCAAACGTCAAACCCTCTTTAACAAATTTAGATTCCCACATTATTATTCCCCCTCATCATACCTAAAATATTATTAGTAGCTTAACAATTGGATAAAATACTGTCAAGGAAGTGCTTATATTTTAGAATTTTCAGAATAAGGAGAGACTTGTTTAGAATGGATACTGAATTAATATGGCGGAAATTAAGCTTTTTTATTTCCTCTTCCCATTCCCAAAATTATCTTTCTCATTGTTATAAAGCACTGCATATTTCGGATGCTGAACGCAGAGGATTTGAAAATTGTTATCCGTTTATTTACTACCTGGAACATGGAAAAAATTATTATGAATTATCCCGCATTTCCCCTCTTTCCATAAAACCAGTGCTTTTATTTTATGGAATGATTCAATTATTAAAGGCTTGTCTATTAACAGTTGACCCTAATTATCCAGAATCTACTTCTGTACTGGCTCACGGGGTAACAACAAGAAAATTAAAAAAACAAAACTATGAGTTTTTAGATGATGAGGTGAAAATACAAAAAAATGGCCTATTTATGCATATTGCGGAACGAATGTTTCACATGAAACATTTAGAAGGAGAAAAAATAACAATGGAAACACTTTTAAAAAGAATTGGTGAGTTAGCTGATTTATTTGTATACAGCAAAAAAGCTCCTGCTTTATGCCCTATTAAAAGAATAGATGATTCAACTATTACCGTTCCTATGATTATTTTAGATCGCTACCATATGACGAAAGATCGATTTATTGATTATTTTCAAACGATAAGCTCTCACCTAAATGTAAAACATGTAGCAAAACCGGAAAGTAAAGAAGCATTATTTTTTTCTTCCCCGCTGCAATTATGGGGAAAGCATTTAAGTTCTCCTTTTATATACAACTTTTACACAGATATGTATTATTTACCTGCAAGCCGGGATGAGGCTAGCAATTTTCCCGAATTACTTGCTCACTACCTATTACTATACAATTTAAGCATGATCTCCAGATATGAAACGGAATGGTGGAGCGATTTATTACATAGCTACTCGACAGAGGATTATCCCTTTATTCACCAATTTTTATCAGTAACATGTGAAAAGGTTCCCTATTATATTTATCTTTACCTTATTGAAAAGCTTCATTAATATAACAAATATCCCTTATATTTCCCGGGTAAGAATTAAATATACAACTAAGCACACCCGCTACTTTATATTTTCTGACTATAAAAAAAAAGGCTGTGTTAAACGTTAGTGTTGATATATAAACCCTTCTTTTAGAGGGAGGAAAGTGCTCCCAGCCGTGTGCAGTAACGGTCAGGGCCTAGTTTTGCCTCGTCCAAAGGAAAACCAGAAGGAGCAAATGAGTGCAGGTTGCGATTGGTTCTGCATAGCCGTGATGTACAGACGTACGTGATATAAAAATCAACATTGGCCTTTAACAGAGCCAAAAAAAAAGACCAATTTAATCAATTGGTCTTTTTTTACCTAGCGACGTCCTACTCTCACAGGGGCAAGGCCCCAACTACCATCGGCGCTAAAGAGCTTAACTTCCGTGTTCGGTATGGGAACGGGTGTGGCCTCTTTGCCATCATCACTAGACTATATGAAGGATATTCCTTCAAAACTAGATAACATCGTGTATTTATAATCCAGCTCCGGCAGCTAGAATCTCGATCGTTTCTGCTCCTTCCTGCAGAAGCAAAAAGCGCTTCTTTGTCAGGAGCTACAATGCTCTTCGATTCTGGGCAAGCTGCCTCCGCTTTTTGTTTTGGTTAAGCCCTCGATCGATTAGTATCCGTCAGCTCCACGCGTCGCCGCGCTTCCACCTCGGACCTATCAACCTGATCATCTTTCAGGGATCTTACTAGCTTGACGCTATGGGAAATCTCATCTTGAGGGGGGCTTCATGCTTAGATGCTTTCAGCACTTATCCCGACCGCACATAGCTACCCAGCGATGCCCTTGGCAG
>JBHGUR010000002.1:0-23692 GCA_048976805.1 Ectobacillus sp.
GACATATCGCCTTTCAGAATATTCAAAAGCTCTGGCAGTTCATCGAGTGAGGTGGATCTTAAAAACTTGCCAAACTTCGTAAGCCGCACACTATCTGGAAGCAATTCCCCATTCTCATCTCTCTCATCCGTCATCGTCCTAAACTTGTACATCATAAAAATTTTCTCATTCAGCCCTGGTCTTTGTTGTTTAAATAACACCGGACTGCCTAGCTTCGTTCTTATAAGAATAGCAACTACTAAAAAAATAGGGCTAAGAGCTATAATAGCGATCAATGCTAGGATGAAATCCATGGGCCTTTTTACAAACCTTCTATAGATACCACCTTTTGATTTCTCCATTACGCTAACCACAACCCTTTAATAATCTTTACAACTCTCTCTAGGTCTTCATCTGTCATCTTCGTATCGCTTGGCAAACATACCCCATTCTCAAACAGCTTTTCGGATACATCCGTACCAACAAAATCGTATTTCTCGAAGAACGGTTGCATATGCATTGGTTTCCAGATTGGCCTTGATTCAATGTTTTCTCTTTCAAGGGCTGCCATCACATCGATTGGCCTAACTTTGCCTTTTAAAGTCATGGAACTTAACCAATAGTTTGGCTCATTCCATTCATTGCTTGGCATAAACTCAACACCTTCAAGATGTGCTAGCTCTCTTTTATAGAAATCAAAGATATATCTTTTCTTCTGAACTCTTTGATCTAGCACCTTAAGTTGCCCTCTGCCGATTCCGGCAATTACATTGCTCATGCGGTAATTGAACCCTAATTCGCTATGCTGGTAGTGTCTTGCCTGGTCTCTGCTTTGCGTAGCCCAAAACCTTACTTTCGCAATGCGCTCTTCATTATCAGAAACAAGCATGCCGCCGCCGGAAGTAGTGATAATTTTGTTTCCATTAAAAGAGAAGATGCCGTAGTCGCCAAAAGTCCCTGTATGTTTTCCTTTGTAGTAAGTGCCTAAAGACTCCGCAGCATCTTCTATTAAAGTAACATTATGTTTCTTGCAAAGCTCAACGATTTTGTCCATATCAGCAGAAAGGCCGTAAAGGTGAACCACGATAACTGCCTTTACATTCGGATATTTCTCAAAGGCTTCTTCCAATGCTTTAGGGCACATATTCCAAGTTTCATAATCGCTGTCTATAAAAACAGGAATGGCATTTTGATAGATAATTGGATTTGCGGTAGCTGAAAATGTGAGTGTTTGGCAAAATACAATATCTCTTTCTCCTACTCCCGCCGCTTTAAGCGCCATATGAATGGCAGCTGTTCCGGAAGATAACGCTGCGGCTGCTTTAGAACCAACTTTCGCAGCCAATTCTTTTTCAAATCCATTTACGTTCTCCCCAAGAGGCGCAATCCAGTTCGTATCAAAAGCTTCCTTAATATATTGCATTTCGTAGCCCTCATCGCTCATATGCGGCGAGGAGAGAAATATTCTATCCCCCATTGTTCAAAGACTTCCTTCCTTCGTCAATTCTTACGTTCTATATTAGTTTTTAACTGTAACTTTATTATTCGCAAATCCTAATAAAGTCTCTCTTATACTCTCCTTGCTCATCCGTTCAAAGTTATCTATAAACTGCTGAATAATATCCAATTCCATCGAAACAGCCTTCCCTATATGTATCTTAGGAAACACCTGCTCTGGGTGGACTTCATTATCATTCAACAACTCTTCATACATCTTCTCGCCCGGTCTTAAACCGCTAAACTCAATCCCGATCTCTTCAACAGAATAGCCTGACAGCTGGATTAGATTTTTGGCTAGGTCGACAATCCTAACCGGCTCTCCCATATCGAGCACAAAGATTTCGCCGCCTTTCGCCAGCACACCGGCTTGGATAACGAGCCTTGACGCTTCTGGAATCGTCATAAAGTAACGGGTGATCTCTGGATGTGTAACTGTGATTGGTCCGCCCTTTTGGATTTGTCTTTTAAATAACGGAATGACGCTGCCGCGGCTTCCAAGTACATTTCCGAACCGGACTGCGACAAACCGCGTTTCGCTTACCGTCGCCATATGCTGGATGATCATTTCGGCGACGCGTTTTGTTGCGCCCATTACGTTTGTTGGATTTACCGCTTTGTCAGTAGATACCATAACAAATGTATTTACTTTAAACGTATCTGCCGCTTCGGCAACATTTTTTGTTCCGATAATATTGTTCTTCACCGCTTCTTCCGGATTCCGTTCCATTAATGGCACATGCTTATGCGCTGCCGCGTGATATACAATGTACGGACGGTGTTTGTCCATTACCGCAAACATCTTATCGCGGTCTTGGACATCGGCGATTTCTGTGACGATTTCAATTTTATCTTTGTACGTTTCACGCAGTTCCATCTCGATTGTGTAGATGCTGTTTTCTCCATGCCCAAGCAATACAATCTTTTCCGGATTGTATTTCATGACTTGGCGGCAAATTTCTGAGCCAATTGATCCACCCGCTCCTGTTACGAGAATGGTCCGTTCAGCTATCGTTTCGGCGATTCCGGCATCATCCAGCTTTACTGGTTCGCGGCCAAGCAAGTCTTCTACTTGTACGTCGCGAAATTCGTTAACGGACACTTTTCCTTCCAGAATGTTTTCTAGCATCGGAATAATTTGTGTTTTTATTTTTGTTTTCGTGCATTCTTGGAAGATTGTGTTGATTTGCTGCCTGTTTAATGATGGAATGGCGATGATGATATGTTCGATGTTATGGTTATGCACGATATCTTCAATATCTTTTGTCGTCCCGACGACTGGGATATTAAAGATTTCAAGCTTTTGCTTTTTGAGGTCGTCGTCAACAAATGCAACCGGATATAGCTCAGCTTCCTTGCTTTTTAGCAGCTGTCTTGCGACCATTGTGCCGCCGGAGCCGGCACCGATGATGAGTGTGCGTTTTTGGTTTTCATGTGCTGTTCCTTTTGATATATATGTGTCGCGGAACATGCGCCATGCAAAGCGCGAGCCGCCAATTAGGAGCATGTGCAGCATCCAGGCAATCGCAAGGATTCTTACATACATATCGCCTGCAAGTGTAAATTGTACAAGCGCCGTTACAAGAATCGAAAATGTGACGGCTTTGAAAATATTGAATAGCTCCATAATGCTTGCGTATTCCCACGCTTTTTTATACAGCTTATACATGTAGGCAAAAATGTGATGGCTGCATAGGAGTGTAATTGAGCTGATAATAACCATTTTCGGCAGGTTGCTTAACGCGCCGGGATGGATGAACCAGTAGCTTAAGTAAACAGACGTTAATACAATCAATGAGTCCAGCAATATTAAAAACGATAATCTTTTTTGATAACTCAAGGCCCCTGTTCCTTTCTATAATTTTTTACAATAAAAGTTCTAGCTATATATTCCGTTGTACGGATTACATAGCTAGAACTTTTATTCATTGCGATATGAAAAATAATTAAATATGGGCATCTAACCCACCCTCACACCATGCTACCGACGACGGGCGTCTAAGGTAAAGCACATTTACCCACAGCATGGCCGAGTGCCCCCGTTGATAGCGGTAAGGAGACATCACCGTCGTTTCCTTAAAACAATCCGAATAGCTTCTTTCTGCGGACACGTTCCGGGTCTAGCTTGTAGATGGACTGTCCTGAAATTACAGCATATACGTTTTCTTGGAATAAGTAGTGCATGTCTTTCCCGAATTCTTTATCAAGAACATTATAGCCGTCTCGAAGCTTGAAGGAACGGCTCGTTGTGTTGTGCGCATCTGATGCGATCATGTGTGCCAGGTTATGTTCAATGAGCTGCAGCGATAGCTTTTTAATCGTTTTGCCAAAATGCCCCGTTAGGCTGGATGCCGTAACTTGGGAGAGCGCACCCTTTTTGATTAGGTTATACAACACGTCCGGACGTTCAGCAATTTCGCTGTTTCGCTCCGGGTGGGCAATGATAGGGGTAAGCCCCTGTAATTGCAAGTCAAACAACAGTGCTTCCGCATAGCGCGGGACGTGGTTGGACGGAAATTCGATCAATACGTATTTGTTCGTATGGTTCATTGTTAATACTGTACCAATCTCGTAATCTTGCAGGATTTCACCGTACAAGCGCACCTCCTGCCCTGGCAAAACCGTGAGCGGCAGCTCCTGTTGCTTGAGAACTTCGTTTAGTTCATTTACTTTATGAACAATTGTTTGCTTTTCGTTGATGTATTTGCCGTTTTGGTGGTGCGGAGTTGCGACAATTGTATGGATGCCTTCAGCTACGGCTGCTTTTGCCATATCTAAGCTATCTTCCAATGTTTTAGCTCCGTCATCAATCCCATGTAAAATATGACAATGGACGTCAATCATCGCAATCCGCTCCTTTTTCGATTGGCTATGTTAAAGTTTGTTGTTGATTTTTGAGCTAACAGTGCGCTCATGTGCATCAAGGTTGGGTAGAACAGGCAGCAGCCTGCTCTCGCTTTTTGCTTCTGGTTTTTCTTTGGACGAGGCCAAGTTAGGCCCTGACCGTTACTACACACGGCTGGGAGCACTCTCACCTCCCAAAAGAAAAAGGGATTTATCAACACTAACGTTTAACACAACCTTTCGATTAATTCGTACCGTAATAGTAGTAATTCTCCCCGTCTTTTTGCTTTTTCGCGTTCAGCAAAACGCCAAGCAGTTTGCCTTTTGCGTTTTGCAGCAAGCCTTTTACTTTTAAGGCTGCTTCTTTTTCCGTTTTGCCGCTGCGCACGACGAAGACGATGCCGTCGCATTTGTTTGCGAGCACTTGCGCGTCAGTTACAGCAAGAACAGGAGGTGTATCAATAATTACTAGGTCATAGTGCCGGTATGCTTCTTCTAACAATTGATCCATCATGTTTGAACCAAGCAGTTCTGCCGGGTTTGGCGGGATGGCGCCAGACGGCAGAAAGTCAAGATTGGGTACATCTGTTTCTTTGATGCAGTTGCCAAGCTTTTGTTGTTTGGATAATACGCTTGTTAAGCCAATCATATTTTCCGTGCGGAACATCGTATGCAGCGCGGGCTTGCGCATGTCGGCGTCAATCAATAATACCCGTTTCCCTTGTTGGGCAAAAACAACGGCCAAGTTTGCCGTTGTAGTCGTTTTGCCTTCCGCCGGGTTGGAGGAGGTAACAACGATAGAACGCATTTCTTGGTCTACAGCCGCAAATTGGATGTTTGTCCGGACATTTCGGTATTGTTCAGAGATAGGAGATTTCGGCTCCGTTTTCGTAATGAGCTGGCGAACGGTTTGTTGAATTGTTTTTCGTTTAAGAACCAACTGTTTGTCCCCTCACTTTCGCTGCAACGGCGGCTACGCCTGTTTTTTCTTCCATTTGGGCAACGACGCCAAGAACCGGAAGTTCCAGAATGGTTTCGATATCTTGTTCACGTTTGATTGTGTTATCCAAGTATTCTAGTAGAAATGCTAAACCAACGGATGCCATAAGGCCAACAACAAAAGCAATCGCAATATTTAGCATTGGGCGCGGTTTAACCGGCATTTGCCCTTGTGTTACTTCTGCCTTTGATAAGATTGTCACGTTGTCAATGCTCATAATTTTCACGATTTCTTCCTTGAACGCTGCGGCTGTTGTGTTTGCGATATCTTTTGCCAACTTTGGATTTGGGTCTTGTACCGTTACAGAGATGACCTGCGAATCCTTTTCGCTGGCAACGTTAATTTTTTCTGTTAATTCCTGCACAGTCATATCCAGGTTTAGTTCTTGTTTTACTTTATCTAAAATCGCTGGGCTTTTAATAATAACATTATAGGTGTTAATTAATTGCAAGTTCGTTTGAATTTCACCAGGCTGGACAATGCCTTGTTCTTTTTTCTGGTTGACGAGAATTTGTGTAGATGTTTGAAAGATTGGCGTAATAAAGTAGAAGCTCACAACGGCACTAACGAGCGCGGTTGCAAAGGTGATGCTGATAATCATGGCTAACCGTTTACGTAATACAGAAAATAATTCCTTTAGGCTAATCGTTTCTTCCATGGTCTCCTCCGTCTATATTTAAATTCATTTATTACACTCTATTAATTATTTCTCAACTCACGAAAAACATTATATCACAAAACTTCACCTGTGCATTTGTTTCTTTTTGGCATTCATCGACAACCTTCGACAAGTGTTTGCCGTTCCCATAGAAATTCTACACTCACAAACAAAATCATACATGATTTTCCTTGGTATTTTCAAGATAAAAATGCTTAGTTTTTCCAAAAAATTCACACTTTTATGAAAGCGCTTTATACAAGGTTTTACCTCAAAATTATTTCAAAATAACAAAAGGCCGTGTTAGCACGGCCCTACTCTTTTTTATCTCCAAGCGCAAATGTAATTTCTGCTTCGCAGGCAACTTCGCCATTTACGGTGGCAACCGCTTTTCCTTTGCCGACTGGGCCGCGGACGCGCGTCATTTCAACTTCGAGGCGGAGCTGGTCGCCGGGGCGCACTTGGCGTTTGAAGCGGCAGTTGTCAATGCCAGCGAAGAACGCAAGTCTTCCCCGATTTTCTTCCTTTATTAATACAGCGACTGCGCCGACTTGCGCGAGCGCTTCAACAATGAGAACGCCGGGCATAACCGGATAGTCAGGGAAATGGCCGTTGAAGTATTCTTCGTTGGCAGTAACGTTTTTGATGCCAACGGCGCGTTTTCCTTCTTCGACTTCCAAGATTTGGTCTACAAGCAAAAACGGGTAACGGTGCGGGATAATGTCTTTAATTTGCTGTGTGTCTAACATATTACACTCTCCTTTATGACTTGGTCATAATACTTAGCGGTATTCTTATTATCCCATTGTTATAGGTATTTGTGAATAGCAATCGGCTTTTAATAGAGAAAAAGAAAAAACTCAGTTATAAATCATGTGATTTTTATGCCAAAATCACATGATTTATAACTGAGCCTTGTACGTTACGGCTATGTAGAACCAACAGCAACCTGCACACACGTTCTCCCTTTGGACGAGTCCAAGTTATACTACACAGAGCTGGGAGCACTCTCCACCTCCAAAAAGAAGGGGGTTATCAACACTAACGCTTAAAATAGCAAAAAAAAAAGCATATACCCTACTCCGAAAGCAAATGTTGGTGGAAGCTAAACCTTACCATTGACACGGAGGTGAATAGGGTATATGACCAAGTTAGGGGAAAGGCAATATGCAGTATTCATTCACTTTTGAGTAGTGAAGCATTTTGCCTCATGTGTCGTATTCGTAATCCATTATAACGAAAAGGACGCCAAAAGGAAATTGGCAAATTTAACAATTTTAATGTTATTTAAACGTTCTGCCTCTTTTTTTCTCGCTTTTTCTTGTCTATACTCTCTTTTTCTCAAATAGGGCGTTTTTGTCCGTTGTTTTGTGACAAAACGGTGAACATTAATGCATCTTCATGCAGGGAATCGCAAATTCAGCACAAAAAGGCTTGGCTGAATGAACCAAAGCCTTTTTATGATATTTTGTTATGCCTTACTCTTGCCCTTCTGTTA
Organism: Ectobacillus sp.; assembly: GCA_048976805.1. Taxonomy (GTDB): domain Bacteria; phylum Bacillota; class Bacilli; order Bacillales; family Bacillaceae_G; genus Ectobacillus. Next base: position 7,477 of record JBHGUR010000002.1, read on the forward strand.
AATCAAACCGCGGCGCGGCAATTTGTCGATGTTATCAAGCATAATGCCTGTTCCGATTGCGACGCATTGCATCGGGTCTTCGGCGATAAGTACCGGAACCTTCAACTCTTCCGCCAATAGCATATCCATGCCGTGAAGGAGGGCGCGCCAAATCCGATTCAATACCGACTCATGCCCAAGTAGCTACCTAAGATTTATTAATGTTTACTTTACTAAGGATTTCACCCCAGTTTTTAGGGAAACCAATATGAGAAAAATCAACATAATCTTCGTACTCCAGAATAAGTGCTTCTAAATCGGTGCAGAATCTAGTTCCCTCTGTTTTGGTTAACAGCCGTTGAATAATATAGATGGCTACAAAGACATATCGGTTATCTAATAATTTCTTTTCTTCTCTAAATAGGCGGGGTTGAAATGTTAACTTTTTATTATACAACCTCCCATAATGAGCACAAATATTCCGAACATTTGATAGTGTCTGCAGCCAGCTCTCCAAGTAAAAATAAGGAATATTATAATAAACTTTAGCTATGTGCTTTTTCATATCCTCGTTTAAGTTTCTATACAGTTTGGATAGAAATCCAAAGGATGTCACTTCAATTACAGCCCAAATCGGTATTTGCCCATCATACTTTTTAAAATGGTGCTCGATGAACAACTCACCCTTACGACTTTTTTTCACTAAATTTTCGATTTCTTCTAAAGAATCTCGATGAAACTTTTCATCAATAAAATTTTCTTTATTTTTATACCCCATCGGTCCAAACTTATGAGCAATTTCATAGGAAATATGGGTTCGAAAAGCTATTTCAATGGTTTCTAATGCACCAAAAAGCAGTAACCTTAATTTTCGATCAAATTCATAGAGGAAAAGTATTTTGTTGAACGATGCTCCGTCTGTATATTGATCCCTAGTTTGTTTTAAGGTGAGTCCATACACGGTAAGGCGGTAATAATTTATCCTTTGCAGTGTTCTTTCTGCATGCTCACAATCTTCAACATCCAAGTTTCGGCTTTTTAATATTTCAACCTGTTCTTTAAATGTGGTAGGCGGTTTTAATTTCACCTGTTTTTTGTCAGGATTCAATTCAACATTTCCCCTTAAATAAAAATGACCCACCTTGGTCCGCATTGTTAAGAGGCGTGGTGGGTTCTGTTAATATTATAGTACATCCTTTAGATATCACAGTCAATAGATTGAATTTAGATTTGGCATTCGTATATTATTTACATTATTTCCCCATGAAAAATAGGGTTCTTGCCTTTCTGTTAAATCAAACCGCGGCGCGGCAATTTGTCGATGTTGTCAAGCATGATGCCCGTTCCGATTGCAACGCATTGCATCGGGTCTTCAGCGATGAGTACAGGCACCTTCAATTCTTCCGCCAGCAGCATATCCATGCCGTGAAGCAGGGCGCCGCCTCCGGTAAGGATGACGCCGCGGTCGATGATGTCCGCGGATAATTCAGGCGGTGTGCGTTCAAGTACGCCTTTGGCGGCTTGTACAATAACAGCCGCATTTTCCTTTAATGCTTGTTGGATTTCTTCAGAACCAACTGTAATTGTGCGCGGGAGGCCGGTTACCATATCGCGTCCGCGAATGTCAATTTCCTCTTTACGTGCACCTGGGAATACTGTTCCGACTTTAATCTTGATTTCTTCCGCTGTCCGTTCCCCGATTAACAGCTTGTACTTGCGCTTAATATAATTTAGGATTTCCACATCAAATTTGTCGCCCGCCATTTTAATGGAGGAGGAGGTAACAATATCGCCCATGGAGAGAACTGCGATATCCGTCGTACCTCCGCCGATATCCACAACCATGTTGCCGCTCGGCTGGAATATATCCATTCCCGCGCCAACGGCAGCTACCTTCGGCTCTTCTTCCAAGTAGATCTTCTTGCCGCCGGATTTTTCGGCTGCTTCGCGAATCGCCTTTTGCTCGACGGATGTGATGTTCGTCGGGCAACAAATTAAGATGCGGGGCTTGGAAAGAAAGCCTTTTACATTAAGCTTGTTAATGAAATGCTTCAGCATAGCTTCTGTAACTTCAAAGTCCGCTATTACGCCATCTTTCAAAGGACGGATGGCCACAATATTGCCAGGTGTACGTCCGACCATGCGTCGCGCTTCTTCACCTACTGCCAATACCTTTCCTGTATTGCGGTCAATTGCCACAACAGACGGCTCATTCAATACAATCCCTTTACCCTTCACATGAATCAACACATTGGCTGTCCCAAGGTCAATTCCGATATCTCTCGCAAACATTCCAGCTTGTTCCTCCTTGATAATTCGCTCCGAATTGAGCACCGAATTCTTTTACACCTAATTTCTGATTTTATCATAAATATTGCGGAAACGTAATAAGGCAAATTATATTTGCGCGAGAAAATTGCACAAGGAGAACAAAGCCCGTTTTGCGCGGAGAATTTACTGCTGGACTGTGCTTTCTGTTTCTTCTTTCCTATATTTTTGCTTTGTCGCTTCCCCGCCGCGCAAATGGCGGATAGATTTGTGGTAGTCAAGAATTTCTTTCACCTCGTTTGCGAGCTCCGGGTTGATTTCCGGCAGTCGTTCCGTCAGGTCTTTATGGACGGTGCTTTTTGATACGCCAAACTCCTTCGCAATCACACGAACTGTTTTTCTCGTCTCCACGATATACTTTCCAATCTTGATAGTTCTCTCTTTGATGTAATCGTGCACACCACTCGCCTCCCCGAATTGGATATGAGAAGAGTGAAATGAGACTCGCTGTGCTGTTCCTAGAAGCTGGTTCGAGTGCTGCTCGTAGAATTTGGATGTCTTGGCATTTATGATGAACTGATCCACGATTTCTCACCTCAAACACTCTCTTTGATGGGTTTATACCATTGTATTGCCCGCATTACAGTTATATGCCACATCTCTTGCGTTTTTGCGGACTAAGATGACAAAAATTATCCAGAAAAGCGGAATCGGCTCGCCCAGGCGCAGAAGCTAAGGTTCTTCGACCAAAAAGGCGCTTTTGGCGCAATTAGGCGGACGGCCGGATTTTTCCCGGAATTGGCCGGATTATCAACCAAATCGGCCGGATTTTTCCCGGAACCGGCCGAATTATCAGCCAAATCGGCCGGATTGCGAAATAAAAGAAGGCGTTCCTAAAGCAGCGCTATATGCACTCTTTAGGAACGCCTTCCCTTCGCATCTTCTATGTAATCGCCTTCGGTATCGCTATGCCATCTTGCCGTTCTCTTTCCATCTTCGTTTCTATGCCAAAAAGCGATAGATTCACCAAGCGCCAAAAATGCTCTTTCCTGGTCTTCTTCGCTGCCCCCGAACGAAAGAGAGATCGTTTCGTTCGTAGATGTTGTGACAATAATGCCGTAGTAGGGAGTATTTTTTACAAAACGCCGCCAAGCAGCTACCCATAGGGCAACGCCAAGAATAAACAAAGGCAATACCCACGGTTTTTGCTGTTCGATGTAGAGATATCTGCATAACTCCAGCACCGCCAGCGCTAAGCCGAGGTAAAGAAACTCCCACGGCTTGCCGGCGCGCCGCGTTTCTTTTTCGGCTGAATAGATGTAGGCGGCAGCGTACAGCTTTCCCTTATATTCCATACGCGACCTCGTGATGAGCAATCCGCCTTTCTGATAGTAGACCGGTTCTCTTTCCTCTGGTGCAAGCATTCTTTCTCCCCCTCCCCCTCTCTCATTATTATATAAGATACAGCCCCGTCTGGAAGAATTTTCTTCCCCAAAAAAGATTAGAGTGCGCACTCTAATCTTTTTCTATCTTTATATTAATCTCCGCCCCCTCCGCCTGAATCGCCGCCGCTGTCGCCGCTGTAATCAGACGAATCGGAGGAATCAAAATCGTGGTGCCAGGAACCAAAACCCTTGCTTTGTTTTCCTTTTTTCGAAAAAAGCGAGATAACAATGATTGCGAGTATGAAAAATAACGCGATAAAAAAGACTGTAATGATAAATGACATATGAACCTCTCCCTTCTCTACATTATATGTAGGACTAGGGAAAGTTTTGCTTAAGAATAACGATCTGTTTTCGAATGAAAGGCGGCGACTCCACCGGGAAAAGCGGCTCGGCCCCGCCCGCGGAAAGCGTCCGCCTATAATGGAAAATCAACAATCAAGTTTAACAGAGCCAAGAATAAAAAAGCATGAACCGCTTTTATATACGGTTCATGCCGGGGTAGTTTAATAGCTGATTGTAAATTGGAATGGATTAATATCTATATCATAATTCTCGCTATATCCTTCTGCATGCAGCTGCACAGAGCCGCTTTCTGCAATAGCCGGATAGACAAGGATGCCTTCTGTCGTTGTGCCCGGCAGTATATCAGATTGAATTTCCGGATATCCAGCATCATAATTATCGGTTGCTTCTAATTGCTTTCCATCCTGCACTAGCTTTGCATCATATTTATAAAAACTAATTTCAGATTGCGATTCATTTGCGACAGTAACATATACCCTTGTTTCATCTTGGGCAATTTCAATCTTCTTCACTATTACTTTAAAGCCTTGCTGGTTTTGCTCTTGGTTTACTTCTATTGTTTTCTTGGCCGGCGCGAAGGCTGTAGCATAATCGGATTGCTTGAGTTCTTTGGCTTCAATGAGAGGAGCTGTAACGGAGCCGCCCATTGCGTTTTCGCCCTCAAACGTTTTCTTTACAGTACCTTTGACATATACGATGTCCCCATTCTTCACCTGAAAATTCGGGTCTCTAAACGCCACAATCGTATTTCCGTCTTGTCCTTTATTTAATGCATTTATTTGCAGATAAACCCCTTCTTTATCCCGTTCCGGCTCTACGAATACTTTTCCGTAAAATTCCACTGTATCGCCTTTATAAGCACTAGGGTCCGTAACGATTTTTTGCATATCCTCTTGCTTCCACGTTTTTGTTTCTTTCTTCTCTTCCTGTTTCGCAGCCGGCTTAGATGCTGTTTCTTCTGAACCGCATCCTGCCGCTAATAGTATAGATGCAACTGTAAGCGGTACAAATAGTAGTCTCTTCTTCATAAATATCCCCCTAATGATTTGGATATTTATATTATAGAATAATATTTAACCCATAAAAGGAACATTTTGTAAACATTTAATGACATAAATAGTTATCTATATTTAGGTTTAATTATGGCTCAAATCGGTCGAATTAATTGTAAATTGGTGTTAATAATTCCCCGATTAGGTAGAATTGCGGGCAGCAGCCGCTTAGAATACAGAAAAAAACCAGCTCCCCAGTTTGGGGAGCTGATTGCTTATTGCTCGCCTTGCTTGTTGTTGTTTTCCTTCTCAGAGCCGTCTTTTGCAGGCTCTTTCTCATCAGCATTTGGCTTTTCTTCCTTAGCTGGCGGCTTTTCATTGCTTGCTTGCTCTACTGTAATGTCAGCTACAGACTTATTAAAGTATTTCTCCGGGTTTACTGGTGTATTGTCTTTGCGGATTTCAAAGTGAACATGGTAGCCGGCTTCTTTATTGACTTCGCTTAAGCCTGCTTTCCCGATTACTTCACCCTGTGCCACGGAATCGCCAACCTCTACCGTTACATCCTCTAAGCTTTGGTAGAATGTTGTAATGCCGTTGCCGCTGTCTACTGTTACGACGTAACCAAGCAAGGAATCCTTTTCAGCCTTTGTAACCGTGCCGCTTACCGCTGCCGCTACATCGAAGGACTTGCCATCGTTTGCAGCGATGTCGATGCCTGTGTTTGCAGAATAAGTGTTGTTATAGAATACAAGTGCTTGCTCTTGCTCCTGTGCAGGTGCCTTGTCTTCGTAAAATTTCTTCTTTACGGAAACTTGGTCGGCATCTACAGCCGGCATCTTCACGATTTCAGACGGATTTGCTACAGGCACTGTTGGAGTTTCTTGTTGGCTGTACGGTGCAGACGGCTTCTTCGGATTCTGCTTATCATTTGCCGCTTGATACCAAAGAGCCGCAGTTAAAATAACAGCTGCACATACGATATAAATAGTCGGGAATACCCAGCGCCGCTGAAATAGGCGCACTACCTTGCGAGAAGATTGTTTCTTTTCTCCCTCTCTCATTCTATCATCACCTCAGCAATCATTTTGAACAGAATAGAAACAAACTATACATGAGCTAACACATTATTTTTCGACAAAGAAGGAGAATTTATGCAGGATTTTTATAAAAAAGCTAATGTTGATTTGGACGAAAGGCGGCGACTCCAGCGGGAAAAACGGCTCGGCCCCGCCCGCGGAAAGCGTCCGCCTGTAGCGGAAAATCAATAATCAAGTTTAACAAAGCCTATAAAAAACAGCTTCTATGCATAGCAAGCCCCTCTCTGCCATCTACAAAAAGGTTTTTGTATTCCTTTTCATAGAAATGAGGCATATTACAAATAATGAAAGAAATGGAAAGAGGGGAATGTCATGGAAGAATTCAGGGGCGAGGGTGCGGAGCGGGTATCGGAAACAACGAAACAGCAAAATCTCCGAAGGCCGTTAAGCCGCGATTTGCATCAAAATTTGAAGCGAATTCAAACTACCTTTGAAAGCAGCCATGATGTTGTCATCCGGCAATTGAAGCTCGGCGCACATGAAGAGCCAATCGTAATTGCCTATACGGACGGGCTGGCCGATGCTAAAGCGGTGAATGAGTTTATTTTGGATGCATTAACGAGCAATGGCAGCCGCTTCGTCGAGCAAGCCGCGGAGCGCAGCCCGGAAAAATTGTACGAAGCGCTGTACACTTCCATTTTAACAGGCGGCGAGCTGAAGCGTATTACCGACTTTCAGCAGCTGTTTTTAGCGATTATGACCGGGGAAACCGTCGTGCTGCTTAACGGCTGCGAAAAAGCGCTGGCCGTTTCGACTAAAGGCTGGAAAGACCGCGGCGTAACAGAGCCTGCCGTGCAAAATGTGCTGCGCGGGCCGCGCGAATCTTTTTCCGAATCGCTGCGGACGAACACAGCGCTTGTAAGAAGGAGAATTCGGGATGAAAATTTGTGCTGTGAGCAGCGGCAAATCGGGCGCGTAACAAAAACCGATATTGCGGTGATGTACATAAAAGGCATTGCCGACGAGGGCGTTGTCGCGGAGCTATATAAAAGGCTCGACCGGATTGATATTGACGGCATTTTGGAAAGCGGCTATATCGAAGAATTTATTCAAGACGCTACGTGGACGCCGTTTCCAACGGTCTATAATACAGAGCGGCCGGATATCGTCGCGGCCGCCATGCTGGAAGGGCGCGTTGCCATTTTAGTGGACGGGACGCCGTTCGCTTTATTGATTCCTGTATTATTCGGGCAGTTTTTTCAAGCAGCGGAGGACTATTATGAACGCTCCATCGTTTCAACGCTGTTGCGCCTGATGCGGTATATGAGCCTCTTCGTCGCCTTGCTTGCACCGTCTTCCTATATCGCAATTACGACCTTTCATCAGGAGATGCTGCCAACGCAGCTGCTCATCAGCCTTGCATCGCAACGGGAAGGGATTCCGTTTCCCGCCTTTGTTGAGGCCGTGATTATGGAGGTTATGTTTGAGGTTTTGCGCGAAGCCGGTATCCGGATGCCGAGGCCGATGGGACAGGCGATTTCAATTGTCGGGGCGTTAGTAATCGGGCAGGCGGCGGTTGAGGCAGGTTTTGTGTCAGCAGCGATGGTTATCGTCGTTGCGATTACGGCTATTTCCAATTTCGTATTTCCGGCTTATAACATGGCGATTCCGATTCGGATTTTGCGTTTTCTGATGATGGTGCTGGCCGCAACCTTCGGATTGTTCGGCATTACAATGGGGCTGATTGTAATCGTGCTCCATTTATGCTCGCTCCGTTCCTTTGGCGTCGCGTATATGGCTCCTTTCAGCCCAATGAAGTTCCAGCACCAAAAGGATATGTTCATGCGCGCTCCGCATTGGGCCCTTAATGAAAGGCCGGATGAAATTGCAAAGGAAAATAAGATAAGAAACAAAACGCCAAAACCGAGTAATCCAAGTGAAGAAACGGAAAAGAAGGGGAATTCATGAAAAAAGGATGTATCATCTTGCTCACCCTCATCATGATCGTGCCGTTAGCAGGCTGCTGGAGCAGGCGGGAGTTGAATGACCTTGCCATCGCTGTCGGGCTTGCCATTGATAAAACAGGAAAAAATGAATACCTTATCAGCGTTCAAGTTGTAGATCCGAGCGAGGTGACGCCAAAACAAGGCGGCGGCGGACGGGCTCCGGTTACCGTATACCAGCAAAAAGCGAATACCGTATTTGAAGGGCTGCGCAAGATAACAACGATTGCGCCACGGAAAATTTATTTATCGCACTTGCGCATTCTTGTGCTCGGCGAGGCGGTGGCAAAGGAAGGCATCGGAAAGTCGCTGGAGCTGCTGTCCCGCGACCATGAAATTCGTTCAGACTTTTTTATCGTGCTCGCCAAAGATACAAGCGCCTCAAGCATTTTAAAATTCATCAGCCCGCTTGAGAAAATCCCAGCCCAAAAGCTTTATAAGTCTTTAGAAGTATCCCAAAAAGCATGGGCTCCCACCCATACGATACAGCTTGATGAACTGATTGCCAGCATGACAAGCGATGGAAAAGAGGCCGTTTTAACAACTGTCATGTATACAGGCACCAAAAAAATAGGCGGTACAAAGACAAATGTCGAGCAAGTAAAAGCAGCCGCGCATTTACAATATTTCAGATTGGCTGTGTTAAGAAAAGATAAGCTGGTCGGCTGGCTTAGCGAAAAAGAAAGCAAGGGATTCAGCTATATATCAAGCGAAGTAAAAAGCACAGTCGGAAAACTCGCCTGCCCAAAGAAGGGCTGGCTTGTCATCGAAATTTTCAATGCCAATGCAAAGGTTAAGGCGAGGCTGCACAACGGAAAGCCGAAAATCGATATTTATTCATCGTTAGAGGCCAATATCGGCGAGGTTAGATGCGATGTTGACTTAACAAAGGCTAAGACAATTGATGAACTGGAAAAGATTTTTGCGCAACACAACCGGGAGATTCTTATGTCCGCTGTTAAGAAAGCGAAACGCTTAAAATCGGATATTTTCGGGTTCGGCGAGGCGATTCACCGCACGTCGCCAAAGACGTGGGAGAAGCTGAAGAAAGATTGGAATACGAAAGGATTCGTGAATGTTCCAGTTGAAATTCATGTAGACGCAAAGATCCGGAGAACCGGAAGGATGAATAAATCATACTTAGAAGATTTGAAGGAGTAGATGCTGCGATGCTATCAGTATTTGGCGTTTTAGTGGCAATTTCCGGCATAGCTTTGTATGATATGCTTCCGCTCTTTCGAAGTAAGCAAAAGCGTGAGCTATGGACATATATGCTCGTCTTGCTTGCCGGTACAGCGCTCATTATGTTGCAAGCGCTCCATTTTCCGATACCGAGTCCGCTTGATTGGCTGACGATTGTCTGGGAACCGGCAGCACAATTTATACAAGACTTTTTAGGGGTAAGGAGGGAATAATATGCAGGACAAACAAATTTCCGCCATGCAGTTTTTTATTTTGCTGTTTATGTTTATCATCGGCAGCGCAACGATGCTAATTCCCTCCATTGTTACGCCGTACACGAAACAAGATGTATGGATTTCAGCCTTAATCGCAATTCCAATCACTTTCCCGCTGCTTTATTTGTACGTTAGCTTAGGGAAACGATATCCAGATATGACACTCGCTCAGTATACCGAGAAAATTTTAGGAAAATGGTTTGGAAAAGTTGTATCCTTTTTATTTTTTCTCTACTTTCTCCTTATCACTTCAGCGCTGCTGCGGCAAATGGCGGAAATGCTTGTAACGATTGTTATGCCCGAAACACCGATTCATGCTGTTATTATTATATATTTTAGCGCTATCGTGATTGCAGTTCGTTTGGGGCTTGAAACTTTCTCGAGGGCGGCGGAAATTTTCTTTCCATGGGTTATTTTGTTTCTAGCTCTTGTCATGCTATTTTTGCTTCCCTTAATGAAAGCTGAGCAGCTGCAGCCGATAATGGGAAGCGGCCTCGGCCCCATTCTGTACGGGGCATTTACAATTGTCGGCATTCCGTATTTAGACCTTGTTATTTTCTTAATGCTCGTGCCCCACGTTCCATCGTTCCAAAAGGTGAAAAAAGCGTATTTTCTTTCTGTAATTATTGGCGGCGGCGGCATTATTGTGATTGCGGCATTATCTATTATGGTACTCGGCACGGAGTTAACAGCAGTATCCACTTATCCTATTTACGACTTAGCCCAGAAAGTAAACATCGCGGAATTTATCCAAAGGATTGAGGCATTTGTCGGGGCGATTTGGATTATTACGATGTTTTTTAAAACAACGGTTTGCTTTTACGCCGCAGCTGCAACCCTTTCGCAAATTTCCGGATTGAAGCAGCAGAATCTGCTTACGTTTCCGCTTTCGCTTATCGTAATTGCACTCGCTGGCATTTTATTCCCGAACTCTGTTTATTTTTTCTCGTTCGCTACAGAAATATGGACACCAAACGTCACCTTATATGGTGTCTTCCTCCCGCTGCTTCTCCTGATTGTCGATACTATAAAAACAAAGCGGCAGCAAGCTGGAAAGGAAGATACCCATGGAACAAAGTAGCATCAGCATGAAGCAATTATTTATTCTCATGTACTTATTTGAAATCGGCAGCGCGATTGTTGTAGGCTTGGGAGTAAGCGCAAAGCAGGACGCCTGGATTGCCACCCTCCTCGGAATGGCAGGCGGGCTTATCATTTTTCTCATTTATGGGTATCTGCATATCCAATACCCAGCCGCTCCGTTAACAACCTATATTCAGTTGCTGCTTGGGAAATATATTGGCTTTCCGGTTGCACTCATATATATTTTATATTTTTTTTACATCGCCACGCGCGTGTTGCGGGATTGCGCCGAGCTGCTCATATCATCAGCCTTCGATGAAACCCCTTTGCTTGCGGTTATCACGATTATGATGGTTGTCATTAGCATCGCCTTATATCATGGCATTGAGGTCATCGGGCGCACGAGCGAAATTATTTTTGGTGCGGTTATCTTCATGACGGCGATAACAGGAATTCTCATTCTCTCTTCTGATATTGTAAGGCTAGAAAAGCTGCTTCCCATCCTGGAGGGCGGCTGGAAGCCTGTTTTAAAAACGGCATTTCCGCTCACATTTACCTTTCCTTTTGGAGAAACGGTCGTATTTACGATGCTGCTTCCTTATGTACACAAAAAACAGGCGGCGGTCAAAACCGGCCTGGCCGCGATTACAGCAAGCGGGATTGCGCTAGCCCTCACAATGGTGCTCAATATCTCCGTCCTTGGCGTTACTAGATTGAGTATAGAGCAATTTCCGCTTCTAAACACAATCGGAAAAATTAATGTGGGAATGTTTATCCAGCGCCTGGACGCCATCGCTTTATCCGCCTTAATAATCGGGGGCTTTTTTAAAATCTTAATTTTTTACTATGCCGCCCTTTTCGGAATTCGCGACTTATTTTCGATAAAAAAGAAAAAGTCGACATTATATATGCTCAGTATTTTCACCCCCGCCATTATCGCCTATTCTATCGCAATGTCCGAAAGCTTTTCGGAGCATATTGAAGTCGGCCTAAAACAAGTGCCGTACTATTTCCATTTGCCCCTTCAGGTCGGGCTTCCCGTGCTGCTGTTTATTGTTGCTTTTATAAAGAAACAGATGCAGAGCTCATCGTGAGGCGCTCATTTTTCCCTTCATGGAAACATATATATGTGGCATAATGCTATCGGCTGCCCGCCGCTTGGCCTGTCTAAAGAGGATTTTCGCCAAATAATGTATAAGTATGTAAAAAGAATGTATCGAAAGGCGGGGATAACGTGAGTAATAAGGAAGTTATTTTGCAGGCAGATGGTATGATTCTTGGCGGAGAAAAGCAGGAGGATGGAACGTGGCAATTTATTTATGAAGACGAAGTTGTCCATACGTGGACGGGCGCATTGCGGATCTTAAGCCGTTATCCGTGGCAAACGCTGTCCCCTGTAGCCGTTCATCCCGAGTTTCGATTTCTCGTTTGGAGGGAAATTGAAAAAGCAGGATGTACCCTTGACAAGTGGAGAGCGCTGTGCGGCATCGACGAGGTAGCTGCGTTGGCAGATTGGATTGCAAACTCCGTTTATACAGTCGTGTTGACAGGAGCCGGCATGAGCACGGAAAGCGGCGTTCCCGATTTTCGCTCGCAGCGGGGGCTTTGGACAAAGTATGATCCGTTCACTGTTTCGCATATCGACACACTCGAAAAGGACTATGGGGCCTTCCAGGAATTTTACAGCTATCGCATGCGGGAATTGAAAAAGGTAAAGCCCAATGCCGGCCATCGAGTACTGGCGCGTTGGCAAAAGCACGATATCGTGAAATATTTAGCGACGCAAAATGTGGAAAATTTGCATCAGCGCGCCGGCAGCGTAAATGTAGCGCATCTGCACGGAGGCCTTGAAATGATCCGCTGCCATATCTGCCATTCAGCTGCTTCCAAGGAGGCGTTCATCGAAAAAGAACTCTGCATGGCATGCGGCGGACAGCTGCGCCCCGATATCGTACTGTTTGGCGAACCGCTCCCGCAGGATATTTGGCATGCGGCCTTTCAGGAAATTGAGAAATCGGATTTGCTGCTTATTATCGGTACAAGCCTGCAAGTAGCGCCGGTCAACCAGCTTCCAAGGGCGGCCGGCGGGCGGGTTGCTTTAATTAACTTGGATGAAACGCCGTTTGATTCCGAATTTGATCTTGTGATCCGCGGCAAGGCTGCGGAGGTGCTTCTGGAAACAGATAAGCTGCTGCGCCAGGCCGAGTAGCTTCCGGCCGGATTTTTGCTGCTTTCGGCCCGGGACTCGCCGCTCCGGCCGGATTCTCACTCCTTTCGGCCGGATTCTTGCTCCTTTCGGCCGGATTCTTGCTCCTTTCGGCCCGGGACTCGCCGCTTTCCGCCGGATTCTTGCTCCTTTCGGCCGGATTCTTGTCGCTTTCCGCCCGGGACTCGCCGCTTTCCGCCGGATTCTTGCCGCTTTCCGCCCGGGACTCGCCGCTTTCCGCCGGATTTTTGCTGCTTTCGGCCCGGGACTCGCCGCTCCGGCCGGATTCTCGCCGCTTTCGGCCCGGGACTCGCCGCTCCGGCCGGATTCTCACTCCTTTCCGCCGAATTCTTGCTGCTTTCGGCCGGATTCTCACTCCTTTCCGCCGGATTCTTGCCGCTTTCCGCCGGGGACTTGCCGCTCCGGCCGGATTCTTGCTGCTTTCCGCCGGATTCTCGCTGCTTTCCGCCGGATTCTCGCCGCTTTCCGCCGGGAACTTGCCGCTCCGGCCGGATTCTTGCTCCTTTCGGCCGGATTCTTGCTCCTTTCGGCCCGGGACTCGCCGCTCCGGCCGGATTCTCGCCGCTTTCCGCCGGATTCTTGCTGCTTTCGGCCGGATTCTTGCTGCTTTCCGCCGGATTCTTGCCGCTTTCCGCCGGGGACTTGCCGCTCCGGCCGGATTCTTGCTCCTTTCCGCCGGATTCTTGCTCCTTTCGGCCGGATTCTTGCCACTTTCGGCCCGGGACTCGCCGCTCTGGCCGGATTATCATTCTTTAAAGCAAAACGGGCAGCCGCGGGGCTGCCCGTTTTTTCTCGCATTATGCTTTTTGCACTAAGTAGTCCTTCAATTGATCGCGAAGCGCGCGCTTTAAGAACTTACCAACAGATGTTTTCGGAATTTCCTCTAAGAAAATGATATCATCCGGGAGCCACCATTTCGCAAATTGCGGCGCTAGAAATTCATACAGCTCCCCTTTTTCTATCTTATCTTTATACTGTTCCTTCAGCACAACGCATGCCACCGGGCGCTCCTGCCATTTTTCGTGCGGAACGGCAATTACAGAAGCCTCAAGCACCGCTTCATGGGCCATTAGCGCATTTTCCAAATCGATAGAGGAAATCCACTCGCCGCCGCTCTTAATTAAATCCTTCGTACGGTCGGCGATTTTGATGAAGCCTTCCTCATCTACTGTCACAACATCGCCAGTATGAAGCCAGCCGTCTTTGACAGCCTCATACGTGCGCTCATCCTTATAGTAGCCGCCCGTAATCCACGGACCGCGCAGGCAAAGCTCGCCCATTTCCTTGCCGTCCCATTTAATTTCGCCTTCTGCACCCACTACCTTCATCTCCACTCCTGGAATGACAAAGCCTTGGCGTGTGCGCGTTTCATAATATTCTTCTTCCGTTAAATCCGTTTGATAAGACTTCAAGCGGTTGAATACAACGGCAGGGCTTGTCTCTGTCATGCCGTAAATTTGCATAAATTCGATGTTGTATTGCTCCTCATACGTCTTAATTAAGCCTTTTGGCGCAGCGGAACCGCCGGACCATACGCGTTTTAGGCTGCTAATATCGCGCGGCTGCTTCTCGAGCTCCTGCAGCAAGCCGATCCAAATTGTCGGAACACCCGCTGTTAGCGTCACTTTTTCCTGTTCGATTAAATTGCCGAGCACCTCGTTCGTAAAATGCGGCCCCGGAAGAACGAGCTTTGTGCCAAACCATGTGCATGCGAATGGAAGTCCCCACGCGTTAACGTGGAACATCGGCACAACCGGCATACATACGTCTTTTTCCGATAATCCGCCGCCGTCAGCAAGTCCCAGCGCATAGCTGTGAAGCGTGATGCTGCGGTGCGTATACATAACGCCTTTCGGATTGCCGGTCGTTGCGGACGTATAGCACATGCCGGCAGGCTCTGTTTCTGCAATATCTTTTACAAATTGGAAATGTTCGTCCCCTTCTTCAACGAGCTTGTCATAGTGGTATACAGGAGATAGAGTCGTTTGAGGCAGTTCTGGCTGGTCAGTCATAATAATGAATGCTTCTACGTGAGGAATTTCATGCTGTACTTTCTCTAATACGGGAATCATGTCTTCATCAACGAACATAATTTTATCGTTGGCATGATTAATAATGTAGGAGATATGCTGCTCGGATAAGCGCAAATTCACAGTATGGAGAATAGCGCCGACGCTCGGAATCGCAAAGTACGCCTCCAAATGGCGGTGATGGTTCCACGCCAGCGTTCCGATCATATCGCCTTTTTGCACTCCCATACGATTTAAAGCGCTTGCAAGCTTGCGCGTGCGCTTCGCAATTTCACCGTATGTAAACCTATGAATTTTCGAATGCGTACGGGACACGACCTCTTTCTTCGGGAAAAACTTCTCTGCGCGCTCCAACATAAGCGGCAGCAACAATTGCACGTCCATCATCATGTTTGCATCCCCACCCTTTTATAAATATCTGTACTTTTGTATTATAACACAGACAAAATACTGAAAATTCAATTAAATTTAGAGAAATAACTACAAATATCGACAAAAAAAGCAGTCGAAAAATCCATGGCGCTGCACACGCCATGGATTTCCCATCACTTCTTCGCCATCAGCTTCCCTTCATACTCATTCAACCCAGAAACCTCAACTCCCTTATAATAATGCGCCAAAATATCTTTATAGGACTTGCCTTCCTTTGCCATGCCGTTGGCGCCGTATTGGCTCATGCCGACACCGTGGCCGTATCCCTTTGTTGTAACGATAATCGTATCCCCCTTTTGTTTCCATGTAAAATCGGAAGAGCGCAGGCCAAGCTTTTCGCGAACCTGCTTGCCGGTCAGCTTCTTGCCATTGAAATCAACGGTTTTGACACGCTTGCCGGACGTGCGCTCAACAATTTTGCCGACGCCTCCATCAGCAAGCACCTGCACGCCAAGGCGTTTTTGAAAATCGGCCACGCTAAACGTTTGCTCCGCCGCAAACTTTGGCGCCGCTTTATCCCACGGGCTGTTCACGCTGCGCAAATATGGATACGCATTGCCCCAGTAGTCTTCCGAATTTTCCGTGTAGCCATTGCTTGTAGAGAAAAACGATGCGGTAATCGGCTCTCCTTGATACGTTAACACTTGTCCAGCCGTTGCATACACCGCTTCGCGGATGCGCTTGATTTTCCAATCATAGTCCTTGCCCCACAGCTGCTTCAGCTCCGCTTCATTTTTGTACACTTGATTCTCCACCGTATCCGTGACATCCGCTTTATTCGGGAGAGCTTCCCCTTTTAGCATCCGCTTCACGACGAAGGTGCGCGCCGTTAACGCTTGCGCCTTTAGCGCCTCCAACTCAAAATCGGCCGGCATTTCAGCCGCTACAACGCCTGTGACGTATTCCTCAATATTCACATTTTCCACTTTCTTTTGCTGCGAGCGGTACACTGCT
>JBHGUR010000003.1:0-21733 GCA_048976805.1 Ectobacillus sp.
CGCCAGCGTTCATCCTGAGCCAGGATCAAACTCTCCATAAAAGCGTTTGTCTTGCTCATTAAAGATAAAAATTGACGTTTCGTTTTGTTCAGTTTTCAAAGTTCAAACATCGCATTGAAGCGACTTTTATAATTTAACATACTTAGTAAAGCATGTCAACAATCTTTTTAAAAACATTATCAAATTGCCGACTTCGTTATTATATCCCCTTATTTTCTAAAACGCAAGATTAATTTTAATAAGTTCTTTTTTAAAGGCTCTGTTAAAGGCTAATGTTGATTTGGAACGAAAGGCGGCGACTCCAGCGGGAAAAGCGGGATAGCCGAGACCTTGGACTGAGCGCAGCAAGGGAAGCAGTTCGGCCCCGCCCGCAGAAAGCGTCCGCCTGTAGTGGAACATCAACAATCAAGTGTAACAGAGCCTTTTTAAAAAGATTATTGTTCAAGATTGGCCCGAGAACAAAGATGTTTACGAAAACGGCATAAAAAAAGAAGAAGGAGAATTTCCCTCTTCTTATTCCGCCTCTTCTAGTTCGGCTTCTTCTTCCCGCTGTGCCTTAGCCACTGTTGCAACTTCTTGTTCGCCTTCAATGCGAATCAAGCGGACACCTTGTGTATTTCTTCCCATTTTTGAAATTTGGTCGGCAGGAATACGGATTAAGACCCCGGCAGCTGTAATAAGCATAATATCCTCTTCATCATGTACGGACTTCACAGCCACTAGCTTTCCGTTCTTTTCAGTGATATTACATGTCTTAAGCCCTTTCCCCCCGCGGCTTTGTATTCTATATTCTTCTATAGGGGTACGCTTACCGTAGCCATTTTTTGTTACAATCAATACATCCATGGATTCTTCGGCAACTTCCATACCTACTACATAATCATCTTCACTTAATGTAATGCCCTTTACTCCTGCAGCAGTACGGCCCATTGAACGTACATCCTGCTCGTGGAAACGAATTAACATGCCGTCACTCGTACCAATAATAATATCCTTTTCCCCTGTCGTTAAGCGAACAGAAATAACCTCATCATCCTCCCGGAGCGTAATCGCAATCAAACCATTATTGCGAATATGGGAAAACGATGACAATGGTGTACGTTTTGTTAACCCTTGCTTCGTTGCAAAGAACAAATAATCTGTGTCCGTAAACTCACGAATAGGGATAATTGCATTGATCCATTCATCCTTGCCAATTTCCAATAAATTAATAATCGGGATTCCCTTAGCAGTTCGGCTATACTCAGGAATTTCATATCCTTTAGTACGGTATACTTTCCCCTTATTTGTGAAGAATAAAATATGATCATGCGTTGTTGTTGTAAGCAAATGCTCGACAAAGTCATCATCATTCGTTCCCATACCCTGTATGCCTCGTCCGCCACGGTTTTGCGTTTTATAGGTAGAGGCAGGGAGCCTCTTGATATAACCGTTATGGGTGAGTGTAATTACAATATTTTGCTCTGGAATTAAATCTTCATCTTCAATGGATTCAATTCCTCCTGGAACAATTTCCGTTCTTCTCGTATCGTTAAACCGCTCTTTTATTTCTAAAAGCTCCTCACGGATAATTTCTAATACTTTTTCTTCATCAGCAAGGATAGCTTTTAATTCGGCAATTAAGGTTAGCAGCTCTTGATATTCCTCTTCAATTTTTTCTCTTTCTAAGCCGGTTAAGCGTTGGAGGCGCATATCTAGTATAGCTTGAGCTTGCTTCTCGCTTAATCCGAAACGTTCCATTAGTCCCATGCGCGCTGCATCAGTTGTACGGGAGGACCGAATCAAGCTAATAACTTCATCAAGATTATCTAATGCAATTCGCAGCCCTTCTAAAATATGCGCTCTCGCTTCTGCCTTTTCTAGTTCATAAGCAGTCCTTCTGCGAATTACTACCTTTTGGTGTTCTAGGTAATGGTAAATACACTCTTTTAAATTTAATACTTTTGGTTCCCCGTCAACGAGAGATAACATATTAATGCCAAAGCTCGTTTGTAATGCGGTGTGCTTGTACAAATTGTTTAAAAGCACATTCGCATTCGCGTCCCTTTTCACTTCCATTACAATCCTCATGCCATTGCGGTCTGACTCATCACGCAAATCTGTAATGCCTTCAATTTTTTTATCGCGAACAAGTTCAGCTATTTTCTCAATTAGCTTTGCCTTATTCACTTGATACGGAAGTTCAGTAACGATAATGGATTGTTTTCCATTTCCTCTTTCTTCAATTTCGACCTTTGCCCGGATAATAATGCTGCCCCGTCCCGTTTCATAAGCGCGCCTAATCCCGCTTTTTCCAATAATCAGGCCCGCTGTTGGAAAATCAGGGCCCGGGATATATTCCATTAATTCCGCGATTGTAATTTCCGGGTTTTTGCTTAATGCCAAAACTCCATCAATTACTTCCCCAAGCTGGTGAGGCGGAATGTTGGTGGCCATCCCAACTGCAATCCCTGTTCCCCCGTTAACAAGAAGGTTAGGGAAGCGGGCTGGAAGAACTACAGGCTCCCTCTCAGAGCCATCATAGTTATCTTGGTAGTCAATCGTATTTTTATTAATATCTCTTAGCAATTCCATCGAAATTTTAGACATTCTAGCTTCTGTATAACGCATTGCCGCTGCTGCGTCACCATCGACTGAACCAAAGTTTCCATGCCCATCAACCATCATATACCGTTGGTTAAAGTCCTGAGCCATACGAACCATTGTATCGTATACAGCTGAATCGCCATGGGGATGGTATTTACCGATAACTTCCCCAACAATACGTGCAGATTTCTTATACGGCTTATCGGCAGTGATTCCCAGATCATTCATTGCATATAAAATCCTTCTATGAACGGGCTTTAAACCATCTCGTACATCCGGCAAAGCACGGGATACGATAACGCTCATAGCATAATCCAAGAAAGAAGAACGCATTTCTTGGCTGATATTTATTTCTCGAATTCGCTCTTGTTGTTGGTTATCTGACATCGTCAGCACCTCCTCTTACATTTCCTGACAAATTGCGTTTATATGGAGAAGACAGGAATGAATATTCCTGTCGTATATTAAATATCAAGATTCTTCACGTATTTCGCATTCTCTTGAATAAAGTTGCGGCGCGGCTCCACCTTATCTCCCATTAAAATTTCAAACGTTTCATCTGCTTCAATGGCATCCTGCAGATTTACTTGAAGGAGGGAGCGGGCTTCAGGGTCCATCGTTGTTTCCCATAACTGTGTAGGGTTCATTTCTCCAAGCCCCTTATAACGCTGAATTCCCGGCTTTGGCTGGGACGGCAACTCCGATAACACTTTTTCCAGTTGCTTATCATTGTAAGCATAAAGAATTTTCTTGCCTTGCTGCACCTTATAAAGAGGCGGCTGCGCGATATATACAAAGCCATGCTCAATAATTTGGCGCATATAACGATAAAAGAAGGTCAATAATAGGGTACGAATATGAGCGCCGTCTACATCAGCATCAGTCATAATAATAATCTTATGGTAGCGTGCTTTTTCTATTTCAAAATCTTCTCCAATTCCGGTTCCGATTGCTGTTACAATTGCACGCACTTCGTTATTAGATAAAATCTTATCCAAGCGCGACTTTTCGACGTTAATAATTTTCCCCTTCAAAGGTAAAATTGCTTGAAAATGGCGATCGCGGCCTTGTTTTGCAGACCCCCCTGCAGAGTCCCCCTCTACAATATACAATTCGCTGATTGAAGGGTCCTTAGAAGAACAATCAGCCAGCTTTCCAGGCAAGCTTGATACTTCAAGCGCATTTTTTCTACGGGTAAGCTCACGGGCCTTTTTGGCAGCTACACGGGCACGGGCAGCCATCATTCCTTTTTCGACAATTTTTCTGGCTACAGAAGGGTTTTCCAGAAGGAACTTCTCAAAGCTTTCTGCAAAAATAGATTCTGTAATTGTCCTAGCCTCGCTATTTCCAAGCTTTGTTTTTGTTTGTCCTTCAAACTGAGGATCCGGATGCTTAACAGATACAATAGCTGTTAAACCTTCACGAACGTCCTCGCCAATTAAATTGCTATCGCTATCTTTAATAATATTGTTTTTTCTTGCATAATCATTAATTACGCGGGTCAAAGCCGTTTTAAAGCCAACTTCATGCGTACCGCCTTCATATGTGTGAATATTATTGGCGAATGAATAAATATTGCTTGTATAGCCTTCATTGTATTGCAGGGAGATTTCTACATAAATTCCTTCGCGTGCACCTTCAATATACACAGGCTCTTCGTGAATTACTTCCTTTGTTCGATTCAAATGTTCAACGTAAGACCTAATACCGCCCTCATAATGGAATTCTTTTTTACGCGGATTTTCACGCTTATCCTCTATAACAAGCTTAATGCCGCGATTTAAGAATGCTAGTTCACGCAAGCGATTCGCTAATATATCAAAGTCATATTCTGTTGTCTCTGTGAAGATTTCCGGGTCTGGCGTAAAGTGAATTGTTGTTCCGGTTCTATCTGTTTCGCCAATTACTTCTAAATCTTTAACAGGGACACCACGTTTATACTCTTGATGATGAATCTTCCCTTCACGATGCACAAAAACTTCTAATTTGGAGGATAGGGCGTTTACTACTGAAGCACCTACCCCATGCAGCCCGCCAGATACTTTATATCCGCCGCCGCCGAATTTGCCGCCAGCATGCAGAACTGTCAAAATTACTTCTACAGCAGGGCGCCCCATTTTTTCATGAACTCCAACAGGTATACCGCGCCCGTTATCTATAACTGTAATGCTATTATCAGGCTCAATTGTTACCTGCACCTTATCGCAATATCCAGCAAGCGCCTCATCAATACTGTTATCCACAATTTCCCAAACAAGATGGTGCAGCCCTTTGCTGTTTGTAGACCCAATATACATCCCAGGGCGTTTTCGAACAGCCTCCAACCCTTCGAGCACCTGAATTTGACTTTCATCATATTTATTTTCTTCTAATTGTTTTTGTTCCATTGTCACAAACATCACCTACTTTTCCATTTAACAGAAGCAACCTCGTTTCGCGGGCTTAGCTGTGAACTGTGCCATTTGTCACTCGGATTGTTTTTGCCTTTTTCAGTGTTTCATGTTCAATCCCTTCGACACTCGTTGTTGTTACAAATGTCTGCACCTTGCCTTCAATGGTATTTAACAGGTGGGATTGACGATAATCATCCAATTCCGATAATACGTCATCAAGCAGCAGAATTGGATATTCTTTGACTTCTGAATGAATTAATTCTATTTCAGCTAATTTAAGGGAAAGTGCTGTTGTTCGCTGTTGTCCCTGTGAACCAAAGACTTGAACATTTTTATCATTAACGAAGAATTGCAAGTCGTCGCGATGAGGACCAATTAATGTAGTTCCACGGAAGAGTTCACGTTGCTTAATAGATTGAAAATTTTCATAGTATACTTCTTTCATTTTCGACAAATCTATCGATTCTGATACATCTATGCTCGGCTTATATATAATTTTGAGCTCTTCTAGTCCTCTGCTAATGCCGCGGTGAATCGGGGCTGCCCATTCCTGAAGCAAGCGAAGAAATTCAAAACGCTTTTTTAAAATTTTCACGCCATGCTCAATTAACTGAATTGTAAATATATCAAGCATTGCTTCATTCTTCTTTGTTTCACTATGCATGGACTTCAACAAATGGTTGCGCTGGGTAAGCACTTTTTGGTACTGGCTGAGCTCATATAAATAAACCGGTGCAATCTGGCCAAGCTCCATATCCAAAAAACGCCGTCTTATTTGCGGGCTCCCTTTAACCAAATTCAAATCCTCCGGAGCAAACATAACAACGTTCATCTCACCAATATATTGACTTAATTTAGGTTGCTCCAAATGATTTAATTTTGCTTTCTTTCCTTTTTTGGAGATCAACAATTCTAAAGAAAAAGAGCTGTTGCGTTTTTGGAGTTTCCCTTTTATTTTACCATAATCCGCATCCCATTTGATAAGTTCGCGATCATTAGAAGTGCGATGAGATTTGGCCATTGCCAGCACATATATTGCTTCTAGCAAATTTGTTTTTCCCTGTGCATTTTCCCCAATAATTACATTTACCTTATCTTCAAATGAAAGCTCTAATTGTTCATAATTACGATAATTTTGCAGTACTAGTTCTTGAATATACAAAGGGATGCCCTCCCTTTATGCTTTCACTTGAAATTTACCGATTGCAGGAATTTCAA
This sequence comes from Ectobacillus sp., assembly GCA_048976805.1. Lineage (GTDB taxonomy): Bacteria > Bacillota > Bacilli > Bacillales > Bacillaceae_G > Ectobacillus. Next base: position 6,198 of record JBHGUR010000003.1, read on the forward strand.
CTATATCATTAGCAAAAAGCTTGCGGCCGCGTCTATCTTCACGTTCTCCATTTACGTACACTTCATATTCTTGCAAAAACCACTTTGCTGCCCCGCCGCTTTCAATTAAGTCGGCAACTTTTAAAAATTGTCCTAATGTAATATATTCTGTCGAAATTTGAAAGGTTTTCATTAAAATCGCTCACTTTCTAAAAGTGTTCATTCTTTCATTGTACTAAATAATATAACATTAGAAAAGAATAGGGATTTAAAAAAGCTACTAGACCTTTAACTAGTAGCTTTAAAATAATCAATAAGTTCGTACTGGCAGAATCAATTGGATAATGGATTCATCGTTATTAGTACGAATTAAAAACGGCCGCATTGCACCAGTAAAACTAATTTTAATTTCCGTGCTATCTAAAGCTTTTAGAGCATCCATCATATATTTTGCACTAAATGATATTTTTAATTCTTCTCCTTCAATCTGCTCTGCTTGTACCTCTTCTGTTACTTTTCCTACCTCCGGGGAATTAGATGAAATTTCAATCATATTATCATCCAAGGTAGATAGCTTTACGACATTATTTCGTCCGTCCCTTGCTAGTAAGGAAGCACGATCAATGGCTTGTAAAAATTCTTTTGTGTTGATGAAAATATCTGTCTTGCTATCTACAGGGATTAGGCGGGACGTGTCTGGATAGTTTCCCTCTAATAAACGAGATAAAAATAACAGATGCTTTGTGCGGAATAATACTTGATAATCTGTAATCACAATATCTACTGTTTCTTCAGATTCATCTAGAATCTTACTTAATTCATTTAAACTTTTGCCCGGAATGACAACATTCGCTTTAAACTCCTCAGATATATTATTTCCTGTAATTTTAGCTTTCCTTAAGGCAAGGCGATGACTATCTGTTGCAATGCAGGTCAACTCGCTGTTATATACTTTCCAGTTTACACCTGTCAAGATTGGGCGTGTTTCTGAAGTTGAAACTGCAAATACAGTTTGACGTATCATATGCTTTAGCAAGTCTGTAGGAACTTGAAATACATGATGCTCTTCGATCTGCGGCAATAATGGGTATTCTTCTGGGTCCAAGCCATTTAAGCTAAATTCTGATTTCCCTGATTTAATTTTTGTCATTAAATGCTCTTTAACTTCTACTTCCACTATGTCTTTTGGGAGCCTTTTTACAATCTCACTGAAGTATTTTGCTTGGAGCACGATGCTTCCTGGATCTTGTATTTCCACGATTTCTTTGCCATTTTCCTCGGTAGGAATAAAAGATTCAATTGAAATATCAGAATCGCTTCCTGTTAAGGTTACTCCTTCCCTGTTAGCTACAATTTTAATTCCTGTAAGGATAGGAATCGTTGTGCGAGAAGATACTGCTTTCATAACATCTTGAACACTTCGCACAAGATAGTCTTTCTGAATAGTAAAACGCATATGAAAACCTCCTGTTGATGTAAATGTAAATTTTATTTAATTAATAAAATAAAAATAGTAATAGTAGTAGTAGTACTTGTGGAAATGTGGATAACTATATTCAATCAAGGAAAAAACAGTCTATCAACATGTGGATAGACTGTGCAAAAAACGGGCTGTGTTATTCACATTATTCTATTGGCGATTTAAAATATCGCGCACCTCATCTAACTGCTTTTGAAGCTGCGTATCAGTTTTTACAAGTTTTGAAATTTTTTCATGGGCATGAATTACGGTCGTATGATCGCGTCCTCCAAATTCCTCCCCGATTTTTGGAAGAGATGAATCTGTCAGTTCACGTGATAAATACATGGCAATTTGACGCGGGAATGCTACTGATTTTGTGCGTTTTTTTGCTTTAAAGTCTTCTAATTTAACTTGAAATACTTGACCTACTGCTTTTTGGATTTCATGGATGGTTATAATTTTTGGCTTCGAGTTAGGGATGATATGTTTGAGAGCTTCTGCAGCAAGGTCAGCATTAATATCTTTGTTAATTAGTGATGAGTATGCTACAACTCGAATTAAAGCGCCTTCTAGCTCACGGATATTCGAATCAATTTGATTTGCGATATATAGCATAACCTCGTTAGGAATATCAAGGCCTTCAGCTTTAGCCTTTTTGCGCAAAATGGCAATTCTTGTTTCTAAATCCGGCGGTGTAATATCGGTGATTAATCCCCATTCAAAACGTGAACGCAAGCGGTCTTCTAAAGTTGGAATCTCCTTTGGAGGCCGATCGCTTGAGATGATGATTTGTTTGCTTTCCTCATGTAAAGCGTTAAATGTATGGAAAAATTCCTCTTGTGTTTGTTCTTTTCCCGCCAAAAACTGAATATCGTCTATTAGAAGTACGTCAACATTTCGATATTTATCGCGAAAATCGCCGGCTTTGTTGTCGCGGATAGAGTTGATAAATTCATTTGTAAATTTTTCTGAAGACAGATACACTACCTTTGCATTCGGGTTGTGCTCAATGACGTAATGGCCGATTGCGTGCATTAAGTGGGTTTTCCCTAACCCGACACCCCCGTAAATGAAGAGAGGATTGTAGGCCTTAGCCGGCGCTTCTGCTACAGCCAAAGATGCTGCGTGGGCGAAACGGTTTCCAGAACCGATAACGAATGTATCAAATGTATATTTAGGGTTTAGCATGCTCTGCGGAAAATGATTCGGTTCGTCATTCATCGTCTTTCTCTTTTGTGTTGGAGGGTAGTCAAATTCATCATCTTCCTGGCTTTGAGGAATAATAAAACGAATCTCGAGCTCTCCCCCAGTTACGTGATATAGAGTTTCAGAAATAAGCTCGGCATAGTGCGACTCTAGCCAATCCCGTGCAAATTCATTAGGTGCGGTAATTGTAAGCACATTTTTCTTAAGCGAATAGGCTTTTGTAGACTTTAGCCACGTTTCAAAGCTAGGTTTACTTACCTTTTTTTCTAGCTCTTTTAAGGCGTTATTCCATAAATCTGAGATGTTTTCCAATATTGTCCCTCCTTTTAACAAAGCTGCCGGCCATTTTTTGTTGAAGTTTTGTACAACCTAAAAATCTGCGGTTGTATCTTTATACAAAAACATTCAAAAATCTAAAATATATGTTAAAATATGATAGGTTGTTTTCGACAAGAAACAACAATGTGGATAAATATATATCCACATGTTATCGGACATGTCCACAGGTTATGCACATGTTGTGGATAATATTAATAGATAAAGAAGTTATTCAAAGGTGAAAACACAACTATAATATCAAAAAAGGCTAGGAATGGCAACGTATTTTGGAATGTTATCCACAAAATCAACCGCTTGTGGAATACGATTGTCCACAACACGATATACTGTGTAAAAAAAGAAAGAATCTTTGTGGATATTGATTTGTTCGATTTTTTTTATCCACAAAGGGAAAGATAATTGTGAACAATATTGTGAATAGGTATAAATTGCATATTTGATGAAAATTCCTATAAGCATTGACATTTTAATAAAAAATTAACTATAATTTATAAGACTGTCTGTAACAGTTATTCCTCAGGGAGGTGTCATATAATGAAAAGAACTTATCAACCAAATAAACGCAAACGCAGCAAAGTACATGGTTTCCGCAGCCGTATGAGCACAAAGAACGGCCGTAAGGTTCTTGCAGCTCGTCGCCGCAAGGGAAGAAAAGTATTATCTGCGTAGACCACTGATTGTTCAGTGGTCTTTTTTCTAGCAGTATGAAAGTTTCCACTGACGAAATACAGGAGTGTTCAAACGAATGAAGAAAAAAAATCGTGTAAAGAAAAACGAGGAATTTCAAGCTGTGTTTCAAAGAGGAAAATCCAGTGCCAACCGCCAATTTGTGTTGTACCAGCTAGATAAGCCAGGGCAGGGAGAGTTTCGGATCGGCCTTTCTGTAAGTAAAAAGATAGGAAATGCAGTGACAAGAAACCGTATTAAAAGGATGATTCGTCAAGTCTTTACAGAGTTAAAAGAATCCATAGATTCCGACAAAGATTTTGTTATAATAGCAAGGAAGCCTTGTGTAGAAATGACGTATGATGAGCTGAAAAAAAGCTTGATTCATGTATTGCGCCGCTCGGGGATTAAGGCGGTGGAGAATGAACGAAAAGAAGAGAATATGCAATAAAACATATACATATCTAAAGGAGGAAAAGGGCCTTGAAAAAGAAATTGTTTTTTCTGGTTATGCTGATAGCCCTTATTTCAATTGTCAGCGGCTGTAACGAAGTTAACAAACCGATTACACCAGAAAGCAAAGGTGTCTGGAATGAATACTTTGTTTATCCGCTTTCTTGGCTGATTACATATTTTGCAGAATTGTTTAACAATGATTATGGATTATCAATCATCGTGGTAACAATTATTATTCGTTTCGGATTATTGCCTCTTATGATTAAGCAAACAAAGAGTACAAAAGCGATGCAAGCATTGCAGCCTGAAATGATGAAGCTGCGGGAGAAATATAGTTCTAAAGACCAAGCAACTCAACAGAAGCTGCAGCAAGAAATGATGCAGCTGTATCAGAAACATGGCGTAAATCCGCTTTCCGGCTGCTTGCCAATCTTTATTCAAATGCCTGTTCTTTTTGCGTTTTATCATGCAATTATGCGTACGGCGGAAATTAAGCAGCATGATTTCTTATGGTTTGACCTGGGAAGCCCGGATCCATTTTTCATTTTACCGTTGGTAGCAGGCCTCACTACATTTATTCAGCAAAAAATTGCAATGGCAGGGACTACGCCAAATCCGCAAATGGCTATGATGTTATGGTTAATGCCGATTATGATCATTGTTTTTGCGATTAATTTCCCTGCGGCTCTTTCCTTATATTGGGTAGTTGGAAACATTTTCAGTATCGCTCAAACTTATTTTATTAAAGGCCCAGAATTAAAAGAGGCGAAAGCGGGGGGAACAAGCAAGTGAGTATCTTTACTGCTAAAGGACAAACAGTCGAAGAAGCAGTACAAGTCGCTTTAAAGCAGTTGCAGGTTTCTAGGGAGCAAGTTGATATTAAAGTGCTGGATGAAGGCAAAAAAGGATTTTTAGGATTTATCGGATCTCGTTTAGCTGTAGTTGAAGTTGCGGTAAGAAAAGACCCGATGGAGGAAGCAAAAAAGTATTTACAAAGCATCATTCAAGAGATGGGAATTAAGGTTAATATTGATGCGTCAATAAAAGGGAAAGAGATTACCTTTTCCTTGTCTGGCGAGCAGGTAGCGCTTCTGATTGGAAAAAGGGGAGCTACATTAAATGCATTACAGCAACTAACGCAGCTTGTCGCAAACCGAAATACGAAGCAATATGTAAATGTGTTGGTTGATGCGGAAAATTACCGGGAAAAGCGCAAAAATACGTTAGAATCTTTAGCGCAGCGATTGGCAAGGCAAGTAACGAACACGAAAAAAAGTGTAAAATTGGAGCCGATGCCATCGTTTGAGCGGAAGATTATCCACCAAGCTCTTTCAAACCATCCCTATGTGATAACTACTTCTGAAGGAATAGAACCGTATCGCTATGTTTTAATTTCTTTAAAATAAGGCTCTGTTACACTTGATTGTTGATTTTCCACTACAGGCGGATGCTTTCTGCGGGCGGGGCCGAGCCGCTTTTCCCGCTGGAGTCGCCGCCTTTCGTTCCAAATCAACATTAGCCGTTAAATAAAGCTCTATTACAGTTTGGCCATTTTATGTAACAGAAGCAAAAAAGCCGCTATCTTGCAAAAAGGATAGCGGCTTTTTTGTCTGTGTTAAACGTTGGTGTTGCTATATAAATCCTTTTTTTAGAGGGGAAGAGTGTTCCCAACCGTATATAGTAACGGCCAGGTCCTAGTTTTGCCTCGTCCAAAGGAAAACCAGAGAGAGGAAGAGAGTGTCTACATAGCCGTAATGTGCAGGACTATGTTATAAATCATGTGATTTTGATGTAAAAATCAACATGAGCCTTTAACAGATCCTTTTTTTTAAGGCTATAATGAGAAATCGTGTTGATTTTGCTTCATTTGCGCTATATCAACAGCAACGTTTAAAAAGGTATCGTTTGTGGATAAGTTAGATTGTTGCAATGTTTTTATCCACAGTTGATAAGTTTATGTTCGTTATGCCAAGGATATAATAAAATAAGTTATAATTCTTTTTAAGATTACAACAATATGGTATCCTAATAGTTTAGTGACGGGAAATATTTTGTGTTTAAATAGATCACATATCGAGCAATTGAGGTGAAAAGAGTGGAATTTGATACAATTGCCGCCATTTCTACAGCGCTTGGAGAAGGAGCTATCGCTATTGTAAGGGTGAGTGGCGAAGAGGCAGTAGAAAAGGTGAATCGCATATTTAAGGGCAAGGACTTGACGCAGGTTCCATCCCATACGATTCATTATGGCAACATTATTGATCCGGATACGAGGCAAATTGTAGAGGAAGTAATGGTTTCTGTTATGAGGGCTCCCCGGACGTTTACACGTGAAGATATAGTAGAAGTAAACTGCCACGGGGGGCTTGTGTCGGTCAATAAAGTATTGCAGCTAATTTTAGCCCAAGGCGTACGTTTGGCAGAGCCCGGAGAGTTTACAAAAAGAGCCTTTTTAAATGGAAGGATTGACTTATCACAGGCGGAGGCTGTAATGGATTTAATACGAGCTAAAACAGACCGGGCCATGAGCGTAGCCATTAATCAAATGGAAGGACGCTTATCTAAGCTTATTCAACGGCTTCGCCAAGAGTTATTGGAGACATTGGCGCATGTAGAGGTGAATATTGATTATCCTGAGTATGATGATGTAGAAGAAATGACGCATTCATTGTTAATTGAAAAGGCGACCCGTGTTCGTGACGAAATCCGGAAGCTGCTGCAAACATCAAAACAAGGAAAAATTTTGCGCGAGGGCATTGCCACAGCAATTATCGGACGCCCTAATGTAGGGAAATCGTCTCTTTTAAACAGTCTGGTCCAAGAAAAGAAAGCAATTGTAACCGATATCGCAGGGACGACACGCGATGTTATTGAAGAGTATGTGAACGTAAGAGGTGTGCCGCTTCGCTTAATTGATACAGCAGGGATTCGGGAAACGGAAGATATTGTGGAACAAATCGGCGTGGAACGCTCTAAAGAAATGATGCAAAAGGCGGACCTTGTCCTGCTTGTACTTAATTACAATGAACCTTTAACCGAAAGCGATGAAGAGCTGTTTCGGGCTGTGCAAGAAAAAGATTTCATCATCATTGTAAATAAAACAGACCTTCCCCGGCAAATCGATTTACAGCGGGTTAAGGAACTTGCGGGAAATGCTAAAATTATTACAACAGCCCTTATTGAAGAAAAAGGCGTGGATGAATTGGAGCAGGCTATCGCGGAGTTATTTTTTGAAGGCTCTATTGAAACAAGTGATATGACGTATGTTTCAAATGCACGCCATATCGGTTTGCTTGTCCAGGCAGAAAATACGATAGCCGATGCCATTGAGGCGATTCAAAGCGGTATGCCAATTGATATGGTACAAATTGATTTAACGAGAACATGGGAAATACTTGGTGAAATTACAGGAGACACTGTACATGAAAGCTTAATTGATCAGCTGTTCTCTCAATTTTGCCTCGGAAAGTAGTATGTAAGGAGGAATTATTTATGGGATATGATGCCGGTTCATATGATGTAATTGTTGTTGGCGCCGGCCATGCCGGTTGTGAAGCTGGGCTTGCAGCTGCCAGAATGGGCGCGAAAACGCTTATGCTTACTATTAATTTAGATATGGTTGCATTTATGCCATGTAATCCATCCGTAGGGGGACCTGCTAAAGGGATTGTTGTCCGGGAAATAGACGCTTTAGGCGGGGAAATGGGCCGCAATATTGATAAAACGCATATTCAAATGCGGATGCTTAATACAGGCAAAGGCCCTGCTGTCCGCGCTTTACGTGCGCAAGCCGATAAGTTTGCGTATCAGCATGAAATGAAAAAAACAATTGAAAATACGCCAAATCTTACTCTTCGACAAGGAATGGTTGAGCGTTTAATTGTTGAAAGCGGAGAGTGTAAAGGCGTTATCACCCAAACCGGAGCGGAATATAAAGCGAAAACAGTTGTTATTACAACGGGAACATTCTTGCGCGGCGAAATTATTATCGGCGATTTAAAATACTCAAGCGGGCCAAATAATCAGCAGCCGTCTGTTAAGCTTTCTCAGCACTTGGAAGAGCTCGGTTTTGAGCTTGTTCGCTTTAAAACAGGGACGCCTCCCCGCGTAAATAGCCACACGATTGACTACAGCAAAACCGAAATTCAGCCAGGAGACGAGGTGCCGCGTGCATTTTCGTTTGAAACCACTAAGTTTATCTTGGACCAAATTCCGTGTTGGCTGACATATACAAGTGAGGAAACACATCGTTTAATTGATGCGAATTTGCACCGTTCCGCTATGTATTCCGGCATGATTAAAGGAACAGGGCCTCGCTACTGTCCATCTATTGAAGATAAAGTAGTGCGTTTCCATGATAAGCCAAGGCATCAAATTTTCCTTGAACCAGAAGGAAGAAACACACAGGAAGTATATGTGCAAGGGCTATCTACAAGTTTGCCTGAAGACGTGCAAAGAGAAATTTTAAAAACAATACCGGGCTTGGAAAATGTAGAAATGATGCGTACTGGCTATGCGATTGAATACGATGCGGTAGTTCCAACTCAATTATGGCCGACATTAGAAACAAAAAAGGTGAAAAACTTATATACAGCCGGCCAAATTAATGGGACATCGGGTTATGAAGAGGCTGCTGGCCAAGGCTTGATGGCCGGAATCAATGCAGCTTGCCGTGCATTGGGCAAGAAAGAAGTCATTTTAGACCGTTCCCAAGCGTATATCGGTGTGTTAATTGATGATCTAGTAACGAAGGGAACGAACGAGCCATATCGCCTTTTAACTTCCCGCGCTGAATACCGCCTATTGCTGCGCCATGACAATGCTGACCTTCGCCTTACAGATATCGGCTATGAAATTGGCATGATTAGCGAAGAGCGATATAGACGCTTTACAACCAAGAGAGAACAGATTGCAAAAGAAAAAGAACGCCTAATGAACACAATTATTAAACCTCGCCCTGAGACGCAAGAGCTTATTCGGAGCGTAGGGGGAAGCGAATTAAAGGACGGCATTCGTGCAAGCGACCTGCTGCGCAGGCCTGAGATGACATATGAGCATATTCAAATTCTCGCTCCTGCGGAAGAGCCAATTGATGCTGAAGTTGCAGAACAGGTCGAAATTCAAATCAAGTATGAGGGATATATTGAAAAATCCTTGCAGCAAGTAGAACGAATGAAAAAGATGGAAAGCAAGAAAATTCCGGTCGATATTGACTATGATGCTATCACAGGATTGGCAACAGAAGCGCGCCAGAAGCTTAAAGAGGTTCGCCCGCTGTCTGTTGGGCAGGCTTCCCGTATTTCCGGGGTAAACCCTGCTGATGTTTCCATTCTGCTTGTATATTTAGAACAAGGAAAAATCGCAAGAGTATCGAACCAATAAAGAAGTAGGAGATTTATCGTTATGAATGTGCAGGAATTTCAAAACATGCTTGAGGAAAAAGGGATCTCCCTTTCTCCTCGGCAATTAGAACAATTTGATAAATACTATGAGTTGCTTGTTGAATGGAATGAAAAAATGAATTTAACAGCTATAACAGAAAAGGAAGAAGTATATTTGAAGCATTTTTTTGATTCTGTTACAGCAGCTTTTTATTATGACTTTTCCGAGGATGTTTCTGTATGCGACGTTGGAGCGGGCGCCGGTTTTCCAAGTATTCCCCTTAAAATTTGCTTTCCAAATTTAAAGATTACGATTGTAGATTCATTGCAAAAGCGCATTACATTTTTAAATCATCTCGCAGTCCAGCTAGGCTTAGAGAACGTAGCATTTTACCATGACCGTGCCGAGACATTCGCCCAAAAGGAAGGGATTCGTGAATCCTTTGATATTGTTATGGCAAGGGCAGTGGCGCGCCTCTCAGTATTAAGCGAGCTATGCTTGCCATTGGTTAAGCCAGGCGGTACATTTATTGCGATGAAGGGTGCAGCCGCCCAGGATGAAATAGAAAATGGCAATCATGCAGTGCAGGTATTAGGCGGCGAAATACAAAAGGTATCAAAGTTTTATCTTCCATTTGAGGATAGCGAACGCAATATTATTGAGATTAGCAAAAAAAGAAAAACTCCAAAAAAATATCCACGTAAACCAGGAATTCCAAATAAGATGCCTATTGAAAAATAAGGATGATGTAGTAAATTTTCCGCCTATATTAATATAGGCTCTGTTAAAGGCTAATGTTGATTTGGAACGAAAAGCGCTCGGCCCCGCCCGCGGAAAGCGTCCGCCTGTAGTGGAAAATCAGCAATCAAGTGTAACAGAGCCTTAATATAAAAAATTATGTGTAACTTAAATTGTGGTTTATTGACACCATATAAAAAAGGCCTTCATGTTTCACGTGAAACATTGAATATATAGCATTCAATAGGAGTTAAGGGGTGGTGGAGTACAATGCGAAATACGATTTCTCGTTTCTTTGGACGTGGGGATAAAAGTGAAGCTATATCTGTCCAGGAGGAAAGCCGTGAAGAGATAAAGCAGATTCCGATTGTCGATATTGTTCCAAACCGTTACCAGCCGCGTACTATTTTTAATGACGAACGAATTGAAGAGCTTGCATTGACTATTCGTACGCATGGCATTATTCAGCCTATAGTTGTTAGAATGTATGAGATTGGAAAATACGAAATTATTGCTGGCGAAAGAAGGTTTCGGGCTGTCAGTAAGCTAGGCTGGGAGACGATTCCGGCGATTGTAAAAAAGATGAATGATGCGGAGACAGCATCAGTTGCATTAATTGAAAATCTGCAAAGAGAAGAATTAACTGCTATTGAAGAAGCGCTTGCTTATCAGAAGCTTTTGGACTTACATAATTTAACGCAAGAGGCTCTCGCCCAAAGGTTAGGAAAAGGCCAATCCACTATTGCTAATAAGCTGCGCTTATTGAAGCTTCCAGAACCGGTAAAACAGGCATTATTAGAGAAAAAAGTTACAGAACGCCATGCGCGGGCGCTTATTCCATTGCAAAATGAAGAACTGCAGCTGAAAATATTAGAGGAAATTATCGAGCGACAGTTAAATGTGAAGCAAACAGAGGAACGGGTAGCAAAGGCTGTGGAACAAAATAAACCAAAAGCTAAACCGAAACGTAAAGCTGTAAGCCGTGATATGCGCATTGCTATGAATACAATTAGGCAATCTTTACAAATGGTGACCAATAGCGGTTTAAAGGTAGATTCAGAAGAAGAGGAATTTGAAGACTATTATCAAATTACAATTAAAATCCCGAAAAAACATTAAAACAAAGCTTATTTGACCTCTCATGCTAAGGAAGGGGTCGTTTTTTTATGTAGATTTATTATGTATCAGGCAGGATATTATAAGTAACATTTTGAAGTTTTATAAGGGGAACAAAAGGAAACCGTATTGTTTCATGATACAATGAGGGCAGTCTATTATAATGGGAATATGTTAAACGCTGCTGTTGATATAACGCTCACTTTGGTTCATTTACGCTCAACCCTTATCTGTTGCGCTTTTGAAACAATGAGCTAACATTAACACCGGCGTTTAATAGAAGCATAATTAAAATAGAATAGAATAGAAATTTGAAGGTAGGTGACATCATGGGGAAAATCATTTCCATTGCTAACCAAAAGGGAGGAGTTGGCAAAACGACAACATCCGTTAACTTAGGAGCTGGTTTGGCATATTTAGGAAAAAAGGTTCTCTTAGTTGATATAGATGCACAAGGAAATGCAACTACTGGGGTTGGAATTGAAAAATCCGATTTAGATCAATGTATTTATAATGTACTGGTAGAGGATGAAGATATTCGTGGAATTATTCAACCGACGGCAATAGAGAATTTATATGTTCTTCCCGCGACAATTCAGCTTGCAGGTGCCGAAATCGAGCTTGTCCCAACCATTTCACGGGAAGTTCGTTTAAAACGGGCGTTGCAGCCGATCCGGGATGAGTATGATTATATTATTATTGATTGTCCTCCTTCCCTCGGTTTATTAACAATTAATGCTTTAACAGCTTCAGACTCAGTTATTATTCCTGTTCAATGTGAATATTACGCTTTAGAAGGATTAAGCCAATTGCTTAATACAGTGAGGCTTGTTCAGAAGCATTTAAATAAAAATTTAAGTATACAAGGGGTATTGCTGACTATGCTAGATGCCCGCACAAACTTAGGTTTGCAAGTTATCGATGAAGTGAAAAAATATTTTAGGGATAAGGTTTATCGCACTATTATACCGAGAAATGTACGTTTAAGCGAAGCGCCCAGTCATGGTAAACCGATTATTATGTATGATGCTAAGTCAAGGGGAGCAGAAGTATACTTAGATTTAGCAAAGGAAGTGATTGCAGGTGGCTAAAGGCCTTGGAAAAGGAATTCATGCTCTTTTCCCGAATTTAGACGTTAAGGAAGAAGAAAAAATTGCAGAAGTGAATATTTCCCAAATACGCCCAAACCCATATCAACCGCGAAAAAGTTTTTCAGAAGAATCCATCGAAGAGTTAAAGGCTTCAATTTTGGAACATGGAATTTTGCAGCCAATCATTATTAGAAAAACAATTAAAGGCTATGAAATCGTTGCAGGGGAAAGAAGATTCAGGGCTGCTAAAGAAGCGCAGCTTGAAGCAATTCCTGCTATCATCCGCGAAATGGATGACAAGCAAATGATGGAGCTGGCATTATTAGAAAACCTGCAGCGCGAAGATTTAACACCTATTGAAGAAGCTGCTGCTTATCAAAAGCTAATGGATACACTTAAATTAACACAGGAGCAGTTGGCAAAAAGGCTAGGAAAAAGTAGGCCGCATATCGCAAATTATGTTCGGTTATTATCCCTCCCTCCTTTTGTACAAGAATGTATTTCAAATGGAACAATCTCGATGGGGCATGGACGTACGCTGTTGTCTTTAAAGGATAAAACAAAGCTCAAAGCCGTTTTAAATCAAATTAAAAAAGAGGATTTAAATGTTCGACAGCTAGAAAAATTAATTCAAAAGATGAATGAAAAAGTTCCACGTGAAACAAAGCAGGTAAAACACGAGAAAAATGTTTTTATTAAAGAACGTGAATCATTTTTGCAGGAACGGCTTGGAACATCCGTTAAAATTAAAGAAAAGAATAATAAAGGAAAAATTGAAATTGAATTTTTCAGCCAAGAGGATCTGCAACGTATTCTAGACGTACTAGAAGGAACGGAAAAATAAACCATCAATATAGATGGTTTATTTTTTTTCGGATTGATAATCTTCTGTCTATATTTTCGATGCTAGAGGCGATTACATCGGCCATTTTCATTACTAAGTTTAAACGTGTGTTTTGAAGAACAAAAAATTCCATAAAACCATGAACATTTACAATTCCATGAATATACATATCTCCGACTTCCGGCAGGTTTTTGTTCATAGCAGCACCTGGTTTGCTTGGCCCCTTCCCTATTGAAATAGCGCCTATATTTTGGGATTTTCCAAGGCATGCGTCAATCGCAATGATAAAGGGTTGATGGTATTTAATTTGGATTTCAGAAAGGGTTTCTTCCAAATTTAGGGCATGGACAGGATTATCTAAAGTCCCGTATAAATGAAAATTTTTAATGCCTTTTTCAATAAGCTTAGAGCCGACGAGAGGTCCTAATGAATCGCCAGTTGAGCGATCGGTACCGATGCATAAAATAACAAAAGGATGGTCATTTTCTTGAGGCAAGTATGCATTTAAAATATCACTGATACGGTAATCGGCTTCTCTTTCGTGATAGAAAATAGATTGAGCTTCCTTCTCAAAAAACTGTTTTAAATTAAACATTCCGAGATTCACGAACATCCATCCTTTGGCATAATAGTACCAGTATATATATAATTATCCCATTTTATACCTGTTTTGTGTAACTAAAAAGTAAATAAACTATAAATAGATTTTTTAGGATGAAATCGAAAATTCTGTTACAATAAGGAATGAATTTGAAACTATTAAGGAGAGGTAGGCAAATGGGCTGGTTTAATAACATATATAATAAGTTTATAGATTATATGCTAGATGCTGAATTATGGAAGAGCGTGGCTATAGGGATTTTAAAGATTATTTTTATTATTGCTGTAGCCAGTATTGTAGTAAGAGTCGGAAGAGCGATTGTACGGAATGCTTTTAAAATAAATACAAAATCTCCGCTTCAAATTTCGGAGAGAAGGACAAATACAGTTTCTAAACTGCTTGAAAATATTATTACGTATGTAGTGGTATTCGTTGTAATTATTATGATTTTAGGGGTACTTGGAATCGAAACGAAAGGCTTGCTTGCTGGTGCAGGGGTAATTGGCTTGGCGGTCGGCTTCGGCGCACAAAACTTAGTGCGTGATGTAATTACAGGATTTTTCATCTTGCTTGAAGACCAATTTTCCGTAGGTGATTATGTTCGCCTAGGAAGGTTTGAGGGGGTAATTCAAGAGATAGGCTTGCGGACAACAAAAATTAAGAGCTGGACAGGTGAGATGCACATTCTCCCAAATGGCAGCATAAAGGAAGTAACGAACTTCTCTTTAAATAATAGTGTCGCTTTTGTAGATGTAAGCATTTCTTATGAAAGCGATATTGAGCATGCGGAAAGAGTAATTGAAGAGTTATTAGATGAGCTGCCGATGAAATACGAGCAAATGGTAAAACGCCCAGAGCTTCTTGGTGTACATCAATTGGGAGCTTCTGAAATTGTGCTTCGTGTTGTTTCAGAGGTGCAACCAATGCAGCACTTCGCTATTTCAAGGGCATTACGCAAGGAAATTAAACTGCGGCTTGATGAGCATGGAATTGAAATTCCTTATCCTCGTATGGTATTGTACAACCGCGAAGAGATGGAGAGTAAACAAGTAAACTAAGTGTAAGCAGAGGTGTTAAAATATGGAGAAGAAGCAATTTGATTTAAATGATATTGTAGAGATGAAAAAACCGCATCCATGTGGAGTAAATCGCTGGAAAATTATTCGTATGGGCATGGATATCCGGATTAAATGTGAAGGATGCGCGCATTCCGTTCTTATTCCAAGACGTGAATTTGAGCGGAAAATGAAAAAAGTGCTTGTAAGGCATGAAGAAGCAAAGGAAGCATAAAAAAACAGCTGCGCTTTTGTAGCTGTTTTTTTGTACGGAAAAAAGCATTGATATTGTTTTTTTACGGCTATTTAACAGATTTTCCGGAAAGAAGTCCCCTACCTCAAGGAGTGGGAAGGGCGTAGCCCAACGAGTAGGTGGGGGATGAATTTCCGGTAGGCATAAGCCTACTTTTTGTAGGGCAAATTTATCTTTTTTACCGAAAACAGAACGCGCGTTTGGTATACTAAGTGTATGACTCCATCAAAAAACAAAGGAGGTGAAACCATGGCAAACCAAAAAGATGGAACATACATCAAGGGAACCAAAAAAGAATTACCAGAAGGTTGGACCACAGCCGGATTTCAGTTCGCTATTGTTCCAACC
>JBHGUR010000004.1:0-60692 GCA_048976805.1 Ectobacillus sp.
TTCTTTTGCGTAGGCTCTGTTAAAGGCTAATGTTGATTTGGATTCATTTGTTGATTTGAAACGAAAGGCGGCGACTCCAGCGGGAAAAGCGGCTCGGCCCCGCCCGCGGAAAGCGTCCGCCTGTAGTGGAAAATCAACAATCAAGTTTAACAGTGCCTTTGCATAAAGTATTGTCAATTCATCCCCTTATTAAGCTGAGGAGGTAAGCTGGTAGGTTAATTGTAAAAACAGCTTGGCGTGCAAATTCAAAGGTTAAGGAGATAAAAATTTGGCAAGGATAAAAGTGGGATACAAAATAGTTGCAATTTTTTTTGAGAAGTATATAATTAAAGTCAAAGATAGTCAAAGTCAATAAAGGTGGAAGGTGAATGAGAAATATATCTGATATTATTGAGCGTTACTTGAAGCAGATTATTGACTTAAGCGGAAATAACGTCATTGAAATTAAACGTAGTGAAATTGCTGATAAGTTTGAGTGTGTTCCTTCCCAAATTAATTATGTAATCAATACAAGATTTACTCTAGAAAGAGGGTTTATAGTCGAAAGTAAACGAGGCGGAGGGGGCTATATTAGAATTATTAAAGTTAAACTCCATGATGAAATCCATTTAATTGATCAAATGCTTGAAATTATAAAAAATAGCATTACCCAATCGAGCTCAGAAAGCATAATTAAACGGTTGGAGGAAGAGAGGATTATAACAAGCCGCGAAGCAAAACTAATGCTCAGTGTATTAGATCGATCTGTACTGCTTACTGATTCACCTTACCGGGATGAATTAAGGGCCCGCATGTTAAAGGCAATGTTAACATCTTTAAAATATAAATAGCTGCTTAAAGGTGGGGATGCATTTTGATTTGTCAGGAATGTAAATCTAGACCGGCTACACTGCATTTCACAAAAGTTGTAAATGGGGAGAAATCAGAAGTTCATATTTGCGAGCATTGCGCAAAAGAAAAAGGATATTCATCATTCTTTTCTTCTGGAAACTCTAATTTCTCATTTCATAATCTATTATCAGGCCTGCTAAATGCAGACCATCCAGCGGAGGAAAAAAAGGTAAATCCCTTTACGCAGGTTCAAACTATTATGTGCCAAAATTGCCACATGACTTATCCGCAATTTACAAAGCTTGGCCGATTCGGATGCGCTCATTGCTATAAGACGTTTGAATCGCAGCTTGATCCGATATTGCGCCGGCTTCACAGCGGAAATACTGTACACAAAGGGAAAATTCCAAAGCGCATAGGAGGAAATCTTCATTTGCGTAAAGAATTAGAAGAATTAAAACGTAAGATGCAGCACTATATTCAGCGGGAAGAATTCGAGCAGGCTGCTAAGGCGCGTGACCGGATTCGCAAGCTTGAACAACAGTTAAGTGCACATAGAAAGGAGGAATAATTCTATGTCACTCGACCGCATTATAAATGAAGCGACTAGTCCTTGGATGAAAGAGGAGGGCCCGGATTCCGATATCGTTTTAAGCACGCGCATCCGATTGGCCCGCAATTTGCAGGACTATCCATTTCCTATACTATTAAAACCGGAAAAAGCTAAGGAAATTGTTGATATGCTTGAGAAGCGCATTCACTTGGGAGCACAACAATTTGGGCAGCTGGCAGTTATAAGAATGAATGAAATACAGCCGATTCAAAGGCGTGTGCTAGTTGAAAAGCATTTAATTAGCCCAGATTTGGCTGATAATTCCCCGTTTGGCGCATGTTTGCTATCAGAAACTGAACAAATCAGCATTATGATTAATGAGGAAGACCATATTCGTATACAATGTTTATTCCCGGGCTTTCAGCTATCGGAGGCTTTGGATTTGGCAAGCAAAGTAGATGATTATCTTGAAGAATACGTGACATATGCTTTTGATGAGGAGAAAGGATATCTCACAAGCTGTCCTACCAACGTTGGAACGGGCCTTCGCGCCTCTGTTATGATGCATTTGCCGGCACTTGTTCTTACCCAGCAAATTAATCGTGTTATTCCGGCGATTAACCAGCTAGGTTTGGTTGTCCGCGGAATATATGGAGAAGGAAGCGAAGCGCTCGGGAACATTTTCCAAGTATCTAACCAAATCACTCTAGGGAAATCGGAAGAAGACATTATTGAGGATTTGAAGGGCGTTGTGCGTCAGCTAATTCAACAAGAAAGAGGAGCCAGAGAGGTTCTTAAGAAAACATCCAGCATCCAGCTGGAAGACAAGGTATATCGTTCCTTTGGAATTCTTTCTAATAGCCGTTTAATTGAGTCAGGCGAGGCAGCCAACCGCCTATCGGATGTCCGTTTAGGAATTGACTTGGGGTATATTCAAAACTTACCGGGAAATATTCTAACGGAGCTGATGATTTTGACCCAGCCGGGAATTTTACAGCAATATGCCGGCGGTCCATTACGGCCGGAGGAACGGGATTACCGAAGAGCCGCGCTTATCCGAGAAAGATTATTGTTAGAGCAAAATAAAAATATGTAGGGAGCTGATTCGTATGATGTTTGGAAGATTTACAGAGCGAGCACAAAAAGTGCTGGCGTTATCTCAAGAAGAAGCGATCCGCATCGGGCATAATAACATTGGGACAGAGCATATTTTGCTCGGACTTGTTCGCGAGGGAGAAGGAATTGCAGCGAAAGCCCTTCTTGCTCTAGGCTTAAGCCCGGAGAAAATTCAAAAGGAAGTAGAGGCTCTAATTGGGCGCGGAACGGAAGCAACACAAACTGTCCATTATACACCGCGAGCTAAAAAGGTTATTGAATTATCAATGGATGAGGCAAGAAAGCTCGGTCATTCTTATGTAGGAACAGAGCATATTTTACTTGGCTTAATCCGGGAAGGCGAAGGAGTAGCAGCGCGCGTCCTCAATAACCTTGGCGTTAGCTTAAATAAAGCAAGACAACAAGTTCTTCAGCTTCTTGGAAGCAATGAATCTTCATCCGGGCACCAAGGAGGGGCAACAGCAAATGCCAATACGCCAACCTTGGATAGTCTAGCACGCGACTTAACGGCGATTGCGCGTGAAGGCCGCTTGGATCCGGTTATCGGAAGAAGCAAAGAAATTCAGCGTGTTATCGAAGTATTAAGCCGCCGCACGAAAAATAATCCTGTGTTAATCGGTGAGCCGGGCGTCGGTAAGACGGCCATTGCCGAAGGTTTGGCACAGCAAATTGTAAATAATGAAGTGCCGGAAACGCTTCGCGACAAGCGTGTTATGACGCTTGATATGGGAACGGTTGTTGCGGGAACAAAATATCGCGGCGAGTTTGAAGACCGCTTGAAAAAGGTAATGGATGAAATTCGCCAGGCCGGCAACATTATTCTTTTCATTGACGAGCTTCATACATTAATTGGTGCGGGAGGAGCAGAAGGTGCTATTGATGCATCCAATATTTTAAAACCTTCACTAGCGCGCGGGGAATTACAATGCATCGGGGCCACAACACTTGATGAATACCGCAAATATATCGAGAAGGATGCGGCATTAGAGCGCCGTTTTCAACCAATTCAAGTTGATGAACCGAGCGCTGAAGAGTCTATTCAGATTTTAAAAGGCTTGCGCGACCGCTATGAAGCGCACCATCGTGTATCCATTTCTGATGAAGCAATTGAGGCAGCTGTAAAATTATCAGACCGTTACATTACAGACCGTTTCTTGCCAGATAAAGCAATTGATTTAATTGATGAAGCAGCTTCTAAAGTTCGTTTGCGTTCTTATACGGCTCCGCCAAATTTAAAAGAATGTGAACAAAAGCTTGAAGAAGTCCGCAAAGAAAAAGATGCGGCTGTACAAAGCCAGGAGTTTGAAAAGGCAGCATCCTTGCGGGATATGGAACAGCGCCTTCGTGAACAATTAGAGGAAACGAAGCGTGAGTGGAAAGAAAAACAAGGCAAAGAAAACTCGGAAGTTACAGTTGAAGATATTGCGAACGTTGTGTCTACTTGGACCCGAATTCCAGTTTCTAAGCTCGCTCAAACTGAAACTGATAAGCTTTTAAACCTTGAAAATATTCTTCATAATCGTGTCATTGGCCAAGATGAAGCGGTAGTGGCAGTTTCAAAAGCGGTACGCCGTGCAAGAGCAGGATTGAAGGATCCAAAACGCCCAATCGGTTCCTTTATTTTCCTTGGCCCTACAGGTATCGGTAAAACAGAGCTGGCAAGAGCTTTGGCAGAATCCATGTTCGGTGATGAGGACGCGATGATTCGCATCGACATGTCCGAATATATGGAGAAGCATTCAACTTCCCGCCTTGTTGGTTCTCCTCCAGGATATGTAGGATATGATGAGGGCGGGCAGCTAACAGAAAAGGTACGCCGCAAGCCATATTCCGTAATCCTGTTGGATGAAGTAGAAAAGGCGCATCCGGATGTTTTCAATATCTTATTGCAAGTGCTTGAGGATGGCCGTTTAACAGATTCCAAAGGACGCACTGTCGATTTCCGCAATACAATTGTTATCATGACATCTAACGTGGGTGCGGATACATTAAAACGAAGCAAGCACATGGGCTTTAACGTACAAGACGAAGGCCGTGATTATGCGGACATGAAGGGCAAAGTGATGGATGAATTGAAAAAGGCATTCCGTCCAGAATTCCTAAACCGTATTGATGAAATTATTGTATTCCATCCATTAGAGAAAAAGCATATTAAAGAAATTGTAACGCTGATGATCGATCAGTTGAAAAAGCGCCTTGTTGAACAGGAAATTGACTTAGAGCTTACTGAAGCGGCAATTGAAAAAATCGCAGATAAAGGCTTTGACCCAGAGTATGGAGCACGCCCGCTGCGCCGTGCTATTCAGAAGTATGTAGAAGATAGATTATCTGAGGAACTGTTAAAAGGCTCTATTGAAAAAGGGCAAAAGGTTGTCATGGATGCGGAAGGAGAATCATTTGTCATCCGCAGTGCAGAAAAGGTAAAATAATAATGAAAGAGAAAAGGGGCTAGAAAGTAGCCCTTTTTCTTATAGAATTGAAAAACTATAAAATCCAGGATATATCTATTTTTATGCTAATAAAAAATCCTTTAGTAAAATATACATAATCTGGGTATAAATTTAACGAAGAAGAGGGAAATAATGGCAAAGAGGAAGACGAAATTTGTTTGTCAAGATTGCGGTTATGAATCACCAAAGTGGATGGGGAAATGTCCGGGATGCGGCGCCTGGAACACATTGGTGGAGGAGATAGCGGCGGCAGTCTCATCCAGGCGCCTAACCTTTGTTACCGGGCATCAAGCAGAGACGTCGAAACCGCGGCCTATTACTGATGTAGAAACAAAGCAAGAAGCCCGCATACAAACGCGTTTTCAAGAATTAAATAGAGTACTGGGGGGCGGGATTGTAGATGGGTCTCTTGTATTGATTGGGGGAGATCCGGGAATTGGAAAATCCACTCTATTGTTGCAAGTATCATCGCAATTAGCGGAAAACGCATATAACGTTTTATATATATCAGGTGAAGAATCCCCTAAGCAAATTAAATTACGTGCCGATCGCTTTCATATTAACAGCAGCAATTTATTCGTTTTTTCTGAAACAGATTTGCAGCGTATTGTTCAACATATTGAGGAGATGAACCCTTCCTTCGTTGTTATAGATTCTATCCAAACTATTTATTTGCCAGAAGTAACCTCGGCGCCTGGCAGTGTGTCGCAGGTGCGGGAGTGTACCGCTGAGCTAATGAAGTTGGCAAAAACGCGAGGGATTCCAATCTTTATTGTCGGGCATGTGACAAAGGAAGGGAATATTGCGGGACCGCGCATGCTGGAGCATATGGTTGATGCGGTATTATACTTTGAAGGGGACAGACATCATACATACCGTATTTTACGCGCTGTTAAAAATCGATTTGGTTCTACAAATGAAATAGGTATTTTTGAAATGAAGGAATTAGGATTACAAGAAGTCCTCAATCCCTCGGAAATTTTTTTAGAGGAGCGTCCGGTCGGTGTTGCCGGCTCTACCGTAGTCGCCTCAATGGAGGGCACCCGTCCTGTATTAGTGGAGGTACAAGCCCTTATTTCTCCTACAAGCTTTGGGAATCCGCGCAGAATGGCTACAGGTATAGACCATAATCGTGTATCATTGATTATGGCTGTTCTGGAAAAACGTGCCGGAATGCTTTTGCAGAACCAAGATGCATATCTTAAGGTGGCAGGCGGCTTAAAGCTTGATGAACCTGCTATTGACTTGGCAGTTGCGTTAAGCATCGCTTCAAGCTTCCGTGATAAGCCTTCCTTCCCTACTGATGTCGTAATTGGGGAAGTGGGCTTAACAGGTGAGGTTCGAAGAGTATCACGGATTGAACAGCGCGTGCAAGAGGCGGCGAAGTTAGGATTCAAAAGAGCAATTATTCCTCAGAAGAACTTGGGAGGTTGGACAATTCCGAAAGAAATTGAGGTTATCGGTGTATCGGATATAGGGGAGGCTCTTCGGTATACGCTAGGAGGATCGTGATGGAAGAAAGTAAACAACGGGCAAAAAGTATTATGAATATTTTACAGCTTGTAGCACCAGGAACGCCTTTGCGTGAGGGAATTGATAATGTTCTTCGTGCTCAAACTGGCGGCCTTATTGTTCTAGGCTATAATGAACAAATTAAGAGCATTGTAGATGGCGGCTTCCATATTAATTGCCCATGCGCCCCTGCCAGTTTATATGAACTAGCTAAAATGGATGGCGCTATTATTTTAAATGAGACGGGCAGCAAGATTCTTATTGCCAATGCACAACTTATGCCTGATGCCTCTATTGAATCAATGGAAACCGGAATGCGCCACCGGACGGCTGAGCGTGTTGCAAAACAAACAGGCAGCCTCGTAATCGCGATTTCCCAAAGGCGTAATGTTATTACTTTATATCAAGGAAGCCTGCGCTATACATTAAAAGATATCGGTGTAATTTTGACTAAAGCCAATCAGGCGATTCAAACACTTGAAAAGTATAAGGCGGTTTGGAATGAAGGCATTACAAACCTAGGCGTTTTGGAATTTGAGGAAGTAGTTATGCTTTCTGAGGTGCTCCATGTATTACATAGTGTGGAAATGGTGTTGCGTATTAAAAACGAGATTTACAGCTATATTCATGAATTGGGAACGGAAGGCCGTTTAATTCGCTTGCAGCTTACGGAGCTATTGGCGGATTTGGAGGAAGAAGCAGCTTTGCTTATTAAAGATTATTATTATGAGAAAACACAAGATCATTATCAAATTCTAAAAAAGCTGCAGGAGCTTTCTAATGTTGAACTGCTTGAAGATAGCGATTTAGTGAAATTGCTTGGATATCCCGGCCAAGTGAATTTGGAGGAGCCTGTTACGCCGCGCGGATACCGTATCTTGGGCAAAATATCAAGATTGCCGCCGCTTATTATTGAAAATCTTATTAATCGCTTTAAAAATTTACAAGGAATTTGTAAAGCTAGCATCGATGACTTAGATGAAGTGGAAGGAATTGGTGAAGTTCGGGCCAAGAAGATTCGTGACGGCCTTAAACGCATTCAGGAGCAGCTTTACATTAGCCGCCATAATTAACAAGATTACATTCATATAACAAGATGGCATCATTTCAACATTTGCAAGTTATGGTATGATATATTGGTAAGTAAATTACAAGTAAAGCACCGCTTTTGCATTCGCCGTTTTTAAAGTATACATACCGTTTATAATGAGTGGGAGGTGGTTGAATGTTAAAACGGATTGTACAGCTCTTCTTTTTAATAATAGGAGGGGCTTTAGGGATTTTCTTTATTCCAAAAGTGATAAATGTATTAAATGTCGGTTCAATGCCGTGGCTAGAAGAATCCTATATTCGTGCCATTATTGGTGCAATCGTTTTATTTGTGACAACATTCTGGTTGGTGGACTATATTGTTCATTTGATTAAATATGTTGAAGAAGCGATGGTTAAAGCGCCGGTTACGGACGTTTTATTTGGAAGTTTAGGGCTTATCTTTGGACTTATAGTGGCTTATTTAATTCTTCTTCCAATAAAATCAATAACGGTACAAGTTATTAGTACTGTACTGCAAATTTTTGTAACGCTTTTGCTTGGTTATCTTGGCTTTCAAGTAGGCTTTAAAAAGCGCAATGAGCTTGTAACTCTTTTCTCCCTGCCGCAGCGGGCGGTGAAGCGGAAAAACCATAGAGGAGAAGAGGTGGATGTGGAGATTGAGCCGCAGCAGACGAATTTTAAGATTTTAGACACGAGTGTTATAATTGACGGAAGAATCGCAGATATTTGTCAAACCGGATTTTTAGAGGGCACTATGATTATTCCGCAGTTTGTACTGGGGGAATTGCAGCATATTGCCGACTCGTCTGATGCATTAAAGCGAAACCGCGGAAGACGCGGCCTTGACATTTTAAATAAAATGCAAAAGGAACTTCAAATCCGTGTTGAGATTTATGAGGGTGACTTTGAAGATATTCAGGAAGTAGACAGCAAGCTGATAAAGCTTGCAAAAATTATGGGCGGCACAGTGATTACGAATGATTTTAACTTAAATAAGGTGTGTGAGCTTCAAGGAGTGCCGGTATTAAATATTAACGATTTAGCAAATGCGATTAAGCCGGTAGTTCTTCCTGGAGAAGAAATGAATGTGTATGTTGTAAAAGACGGAAAGGAGCAAAATCAAGGGGTGGCATACCTTGATGATGGTACGATGATCGTTGTGGAGGATGGCAAGGAATATATCGGATCCCAAATTGATGTGCTTGTGACAAGCGTACTTCAAACTTCTGCCGGAAGAATGATTTTCGCAAAGCGAAAGCAGCTAGAAAAGGCATTGTAATTAGGAGCTTAAAGGTATGTATATATTGGTGATTCCTGCAGCTGGACAGGGAAAGAGGATGGGAGCAGGTAAAAATAAGCTGTTTTTGCCGATTTCCTCTGTTCCGCTTATTATTCATACGTTGCGTATATTTGAGCAAGATGATAAGTGTAAAAGAATTATTCTTGCAATTAATGAAACGGAGCGGTCGCTTTTTGAACAGCTAATCATAAAATACGACTTGAAGAAGGATATTCAATTTGTTCATGGCGGCGCAGAACGTCAGCATAGTGTATACAATGGCATTTTACAGGCTAAAGATGCAAAGTATGTGCTCGTTCATGACGGGGCGCGCCCATTTGTTACACAAGAAATTATTGATAATGTTTTGGAAATGGCAAAGAAAAAAGGCGCATCCGTATGCGCGGTTCCGGTAAAGGATACGATTAAACGGGTGAGCGGAGAGACTGTGGCAGAAACGGTAGAACGTTCAAATTTGTGGGCGGTGCAGACGCCGCAAGGCTTTCAACTTCCCGTTTTATTGCGGGCGCATGAAAAAGCGCGGGCAGAAAATATTTTAGGCACAGATGATGCGAGCTTAGTGGAGCACCTTGGCCATGAGGTCGGGGTTGTTCAAGGCAGTTATTATAATATTAAAGTAACAACACCGGATGACTTAGTGGTGGCAGAAAGCTTTTTGATGAAGGATAGCTTTTAAGGAGGACATAGGATGTTTCGAATTGGACAAGGATTTGATGTGCATGCCTTTGCGCAAGAGAGGCCGCTTATTATTGGAGGCGTCACAATCCCTTATGAAAAAGGGCTGCTCGGCCACTCTGATGCGGATGTATTGCTCCATGCTATTGCAGATGCTTGCCTAGGGGCTATTGCAGCCGGTGACATCGGCAAGCATTTTCCTGATACTGATCCTGCTTTTAAAGATGCGGATTCAGCTGTCTTATTGCAAAGGGTTTGGGAATTTGTCAGCGCAAAAGGCTATGAGCTAGCAAATCTGGATTGTACGATTATTGCCCAAAAGCCGAAGATGGCCCCTTACATTGAAGATATGAGAAAGCGCATTAGCGCATTGCTGGAAACTTCTATCGAGAATGTAAACGTCAAAGCAACGACAACCGAAAAGCTTGGCTTTACAGGGCGTGAAGAAGGAATTGCCTCCCAGGCGGTTGTATTATTAAAGAAAAAGCAATAAACTTACAGAGTACTAAATAAAAATGGAAGGTGTCCATATATGGCAAACAAAGTGAGATTACGTTATGCCCCAAGTCCGACAGGGCATTTACATATTGGGAATACAAGAACAGCGTTATTTAACTACCTGTTCGCTAAGCATCATAACGGAGATTTCATCGTCCGCATTGAAGATACAGACTTAAAACGCAATGTAGAAGGCGGCGAGAAAAGCCAATTAAAGTATTTAAAATGGCTGGGAATTGAGTGGGATGAAAGCATTGATGTCGGAGGCCCATACGGCCCATATCGCCAAACCGAGCGCTTGCATATTTATAAAGAGCTGTATGAGGAGCTAATAGAGCGCGGCTTGGCTTATAAGTGCTATATGACAGAAGAAGAGTTGGAAGCGGAGCGTGAGGCACAAATGGCTCGCGGCGAAAATCCGCGTTACTCCGGCGCCCACCGTGAATTAACGGAAGAACAGATAAAAGAGTTTGAAGCAGAGGGGCGCATTCCGAGCATTCGCTTCCGTGTGCCTGAGAATCGGGAGTACACCTTTAATGATATGGTAAAAGGCAAAGTAACGTTTACCTCTGAAGATATTGGCGATTTTGTCATTGTTAAAAAGGACGGTATTCCAACGTATAACTTTGCGGTTGCGGTGGATGACCATCTGATGGAAATTTCGCATGTA
Source organism: Ectobacillus sp. (assembly GCA_048976805.1). Taxonomy (GTDB): domain Bacteria; phylum Bacillota; class Bacilli; order Bacillales; family Bacillaceae_G; genus Ectobacillus. The sequence goes on from JBHGUR010000004.1 coordinate 10,659, forward strand.
CTTCGCGGGGAAGAGCATATTTCCAATACGCCAAGGCAGTTGATGATCTATGAAGCATTTGGCTGGGAACCGCCGCAGTTTGGCCATATGACGCTTATTGTTAATGAAAGCAAAAAGAAATTAAGCAAACGTGATGAGTCTGTAATTCAATTCATTCAACAATATGAAGAGCTGGGATATTTGCCTGAGGCACTATTGAATTTCATTGGCCTTCTCGGCTGGTCTCCGGTTGGGGAGGAAGAAATTTTCACGAAAGAGCAGTTTATTGAAATGTTTGATGCTGCCCGTTTATCCAAATCCCCGGCCGTATTTGATACACAGAAGCTGAAATGGATGAATAACCAATATATAAAGAAACAGCCGCTTGACCGTGTAGTTAAACTTTGCGTACCGCATTTAATAAAAGCAGGGCGGGTAAGCGAGAATATGAATGCCCAGGAGCAAGAATGGGTTCGCAATTTAGTTGCGCTATATCAGGATCAACTAAGCTACGGGGCGGAAATTGTTGCGTTATCCGAGGTATTCTTTAAGGAGGATATTAGCTATGATGAAGAAGCGAAAGCTGTGTTAGCTGAAGAGCAAGTTCCTCAAGTAATGGCTTCGTTTCTTGCTCATCTAGAGGCAATTGAAGAGTTTACGCCTGAAGCGGTAAATGCAGCGATTAAGGCTGTTCAAAAGGAAACGGGACAAAAAGGCAAAAAACTGTTTATGCCAATTCGTGTAGCGGCAACAGGTCAAACTCACGGTCCGGATTTACCGAAGGCAATTTCCTTATTGGGGAAAGGTAAAATTATAACTAGAATTCGTAAGATAAATAATTAACATTTTTCTCTTTTTTGAAATATAATAAGAGTGATTCTTTACAAGTGAATGTTAGTGTATAGTAACTGAATATCGAAAAAGCGGAGATAAGGAGAAGTACGGAGTATAGTTCTTTTCAGAGAGAACCGTCATGGCTGCAAGCGGTTCAAGAGCTGATTCCCGAAGTGCACCTTTGAGCCTTTTGCTGAAATCTGCAGTAGGCAAAAGCGGTGAAGAGCCGTTAGAGAACATGAGTTGAGGTTTTTTGAACCTAAACAGAGTGGAACCGCGCCTACAAGGCGTCTCTGTCTATATGCAGAGGCGCCTTTTTATTTTGCCGTAAAAGAGGATATGATGAATACTGCATGTGTTTCGAATTTTGAAACAAAGATTTATTTGAGAGAGGGGAGATCAATAAGATGTTTAAGAGGCTTCGCGAAGATATAGAAGTCGTCTTTGATCAAGATCCGGCGGCAAGGAGTTACTTGGAGGTTATTCTTACGTATTCTGGATTGCATGCTATTTGGGCGCATCGCGTAGCACATGCTTTATATAAAAGGCGCTTTTTCTTTTTTGCCCGTGTCATTTCACAAATAAGCCGTTTTTTCACCGGCATTGAAATCCACCCGGGAGCAAAAATTGGAAGAAGGTTCTTTATTGACCATGGCATGGGAGTCGTAATTGGGGAAACATGCGAAATTGGCGATAATGTAACTGTGTTTCAGGGCGTTACGTTAGGGGGAACCGGAAAAGAAAAAGGCAAACGCCATCCGACTATTAAGGATAATGTTTTAATTGCAACTGGAGCGAAGGTATTGGGATCCATTACAGTTGGCGAGAATTCAAAAATTGGCGCCGGCTCGGTTGTGTTAAGGGAAGTTCCTGATAACTCCACCGTAGTCGGTATTCCAGGGCGCGTCGTAATCCGTGACGGGGTCAAGATTAACCGCGACTTAAACCATTGCGACCTGCCGGATCCGATTGCAGATAAGCTTAAAGCAATGGAAACAGAAATATCCGAGTTAAAACAGCAACTGGAAGCTTTGAAGGAAGGGAAGAAATCAAATGACTATTTATCTTTATAATACATTAAGCCGCAAAAAAGAAAAATTTGTTCCATTAGAAGAGAATAAGGTAAAAATGTATGTGTGCGGCCCAACCGTATATAACTATATTCATATTGGAAACGCAAGACCGGCCATCGTTTTTGATACAATTCGACGTTATTTGGAATATAAAGGATATGAAGTAAACTATGTTTCCAACTTTACAGACGTAGATGACAAATTAATTAAGGCAGCAAACCAGCTTGGGGAAGATGTGCCGACAATTGCAGACCGCTTCATTCAGGCTTATTTTGAAGATGTATCTGCACTTGGATGCCGCCATGCTACCGTTCACCCGCGGGTAACGGAAAATATGGATATCATTATCGAGTTTATTCAAGGGCTTATCGATAAAGGGTATGCTTATGAATCAGATGGTGATGTGTACTACAAAACAAAGGAATTTGAAGGGTACGGAAAGCTTTCTCATCAACCGATTGCGGAGCTTCGCCACGGCGCCCGTATTGAAGTAGGAGAGAAAAAACAAGACCCGCTAGACTTTGCGCTTTGGAAAGCGGCGAAAGAAGGAGAAATTTATTGGGAAAGTCCATGGGGCAAAGGACGCCCGGGCTGGCATATTGAATGCTCCGCTATGGCCCGGAAGTATTTGGGCGATACAATTGATATTCATGCCGGGGGGCAAGATTTAACGTTTCCGCATCATGAAAATGAGATTGCCCAATCAGAGGCATTAACCGGCAAACCATTCGCCCGCTATTGGCTGCATAACGGCTATATTAATATCAATAATGAAAAAATGTCTAAGTCGTTAGGCAATTTTATTTTAGTGCACGATATTATTAAGCAATATGATCCGCAGTTGATTCGTTTCTTTATGCTGTCCGTTCATTACCGCAACCCGATTAATTTTAGCGAAGAGTTGCTGCAAAGCACGCAAAACGGGCTGGAGAGAATTAAAAATGCATACCATAATCTACAGCATCGCATGGAAAGCAGCACAAACTTAACAGATGACGATGAAAAGTGGCTAACTGAAGCAGAAGGATTCCGAAAAGCCTTTGAAGAGGCGATGGATGATGATTTTAATACGGCAAATGCAGTAACAGAGCTGTATAACCTGGTAAACCATGCGAATCAATATTTGATGGAAACTCATACATCTAAAGCGGTAATAGAAAAATATATAAAAGAATTTGAAGAATTGTTCGGGGTATTAGGTTTAACGCTTTCTGACCAAGGAGAGCTATTGGATGAAGAAGTGGAATCTTTAATCCAAAAACGCATTGAGGCGCGGAAAAACCGCGACTTTGCATTAGCGGACCAAATCCGCGATGAACTGAAAGCGCGCAATATCATTCTCGAGGATACGCCGCAAGGAACAAGATGGAAAAGAGGATAAGCATGATTGATGCAAAGCAATTAAATAGTTTAGCGTTGGCTTATATGGGTGATGCGGTATACGAGCAGTATATCCGCCATCACCTTTTATCCAAAGGAGCGGTGCGGCCGAATCAGCTGCATCGGCTCAGCACAAAATATGTATCTGCAAAGGCGCAGGCAAAGGTTGTGTACGAGCTATTGGATAAAAGTATGCTAACTGATGAGGAAATAGCGGTATTAATGCGGGGCCGGAACGCTAAGTCGGGCTCTGTCCCTAAAAACACGGATGTCCAAACGTACCGCTATAGCACCGCTTTTGAGGCCTTAATCGGTTACCAATATTTGTCCCATAGGCAAGATAGAATGGAGCAGCTTATATATGCAGCTATCGATATTTTAGAAAGGCAGGAAGGAGGAGACAAATGAGTCAGGAATATATTATCGGCAGAAATACAGTTATTGAAGCGTTAAAGTCAGGAAGGGATATTAATAAAATCTGGATAGCGGAGGGGGCGGCTAAAGGGCAAATTCAAACCGTTCTGCAGCTAGCGAAGGAGAATGGCGTTATCATTCAGCAATCCCCGAAAAAGAAGCTTGATCAAATGGTGGAAGGAAATCATCAAGGTGTGATTGCCCAAGTAGCCGCGTATCAATATGCGGAACTAGAGGACTTATTTGCGGTTGCACAGGAGCGGGGAGAAGCTCCGTTTTTTCTGCTGCTGGATGAAATTGAAGATCCCCATAATCTTGGTTCAATCATGAGAACGGCAGATGCGGTAGGCGCGCATGGCATTATCATTCCAAAGAGAAGAGCGGTTGGCCTCACTGCGGCTGTAGCTAAAGCCTCAACAGGAGCTATCGAGTACATTCCAGTTGTGCGCGTAACGAATTTGGCAAGAACAATTGATGAGTTAAAGGAGCGCGGTGTTTGGATTGCAGGTACGGATGCGAAGGGGACGGAGGATTACCGCCAGTTTGACGGCACTATGCCTCTTGGGTTAGTTATCGGCAGCGAAGGAAAAGGAATGAGCCGTCTTGTCCGAGAAAAATGTGATTTCCTTATTAGTCTCCCTATGATTGGGAAAGTGACGTCTTTAAATGCTTCTGTCGCAGCAGCTCTTTTAATGTATGAGGTATATCGAAAGCGCCAGCCTATCGGTGAGTAGGGATGAAAGAGATTTTAATCGTTGATGGCTATAATATCATCGGGGCTTGGACAAGTTTAAGAAAGCTAAAAAACACGGATTTGCAGGCGGCCCGGGATTTGCTTATCGATAAAATGGCTAACTATCAAGGTTATAGCGGGATCAGGGTGATTATCGTTTTTGATGCCCATTATGTACAAGGTATTGAGAAAAAGCACAAGCAAGCGAAGGTAGAAGTTATATTTACAAGAAAAAACCAGACAGCTGACGAAAAAATTGAGCAGTTGGCCATTGAACTAAGAAGTATTGATACGCGTATTTATGTTGCAACTTCCGACTATACAGAACAATGGGTTATTTTCGCCCAAGGGGCATTGCGCAAATCTGCACGTGAATTAGAGATAGAAGTAGAAACAATGGAAAATCAAGTGCGGCAAAAAATAAAAGAGAAAAAAGAGGAGAACGGGGCGTTCCGATCAAGATTTAACAAAGATGTTACAGAAAAGTTAGAAAAATTAAGGCGAGGAGAGCGTTGAGTTATTGACGCTCTTAAAACGCTTACTGTATAATATTTCTATCTAACTACTGGTCGGGGTGATGAGGATGGAAGCAGGCTTCTTAAGCGAGAGCAACGCGAGGTTTCTAGGACTGGAAGATGAGGAAGTAGTTGAATTTGTGCGGCATGGAGATGAAGATGCGCTTGAATTTTTAATTAACAAATATAAAAATTTTGTGCGTGCAAAGTCCAGGTCCTACTTTTTAGTTGGTGCCGACCGTGAAGATATTATTCAGGAAGGCATGATTGGCTTATTTAAAGCGATTCGCGATTATAAGGAAGACAAGCTGTCATCTTTTAAGGCTTTTGCGGAGCTTTGTATTACAAGACAAATCATCACCGCTATTAAAACGGCGACAAGACAAAAACATATTCCTTTAAACTCTTATGTTTCCTTGGACAAGCCTATTTATGATGAAGAATCTGACCGGACGTTGTTGGACGTTATATCGGAGACAAAGGTGTCTGATCCAGAAGAAATGATTATTAATCAGGAAGAATATGTAGACATAGAGCTTAAAATATCTGAATTATTGAGCGATTTAGAAAGAAAGGTTCTTTCTTTATATTTAGACGGCCGTTCTTATCAGGAAATATCTGAGCAATTGAACCGCCATGTTAAATCTATCGATAATGCATTGCAGCGGGTGAAAAGGAAATTGGAACGATACGTGGAAATGCGGGAAAGTACAACGTTAAATTAAGAGCTGAAAGGAGCTGACCCAAAAGTCTGCTAAAAGCGGACTTTTGGTCAGCTCTCTTTTCGTTTTTACATATTATGTAATATCGAGGTTGTAGGGAGCCCTTATGTCCTCCCTTCCTCATGCTACGGTGGATCTTTGCCGGTCCTTCGCAGCTTTTTTCAGGAGATTGTGGGCAATACAAATAAGCCCCCACTCGACGGGGATTTTTGGGGGGACTTGCAGTACGCAGCGGCTCGGCCCCGCCTGTAGTGAAAAATCAACAAACAAGTTTAACAGAGCTAAAAAAGGGGGCTGACCGCAAAACGCGTTAGCGTTTTGGATCAGCCCCTTTCTTATTTGCACATTCCCAACCTTGGTACAATTGACATAATCTTTTATTTTATGGTACATTTTTAGGGACATAGTCTCATAAGGCTGGTGCGAAAAATGAGAAAAAAGATTGTGCTTTCATGCACGGAATGCAATAGCAGAAATTACTCTACGATGAAGGATGCAGCTTCTGCGGAGCGCCTTGAAATAAGAAAGTTTTGTAAGGTTTGCAATAATCATACTGTTCATAGAGAAACAAAATAAGAATTGCTATTCATATTGGAGGTCCCATAAATGCGTTTGACTAACTTTTTTGGCGAAGTAGCTCGCGAGATGAAGAAAGTAAGCTGGCCGAAAAGAGATGAATTGGTTCGTTCTACCATTACCGTTATTGCAACAGTAGCATTCTTCGCAATCTTCTTTGCAGTTTTGGATATGGGGATTTCTTCACTAATTCGTTTAATTCTTGAATAAGAAGCACTTGTACATGATATAATGATATCTATACGAACTGTGTTAAAAACCCGGTGAACGGGTTTTTTCATTTGAGCGAAAAAAAGTAGTGTTGGGGAGGGAAGGACATTCGTCCTAACTGAATGGAAAAACGTTGGTATGTTGTACATACATATTCCGGATATGAGAATAAGGTAAAAACGAACTTGGAAAAGCGTGTAGAAACGATGAACATGCAGGACAAAATTTTCCGCGTTGTCGTTCCGGAAGAAGTAGAAGTAGAGATGAAAAACGGCAAAGAAAAGTTAATGAAGCGCAAGGTGTTTCCAGGATATGTACTGGTAGAATTGGTTATGACTGACGATTCTTGGTATGTAGTGCGTAATACCCCGGGTGTAACAGGGTTTGTCGGATCGGCCGGTTCTGGCTCTAAACCGACGCCGCTTTTGGAGGAAGAGGTAGCGGTAATTCTGAAGCGTATGGGCGTAGAAAGTGAAAAAGTGGACTTCGACTTTGAACTAAATGAAACGATACGTGTAAAAGAAGGCCCGTTTGCAAATTATACCGGTACAATCGAGGAAATCGATGCCGAGAAGCAAAAGGTCACAGTACTGGTAGATATGTTTGGTCGTGAAACTCCGGTAGAGCTGGATTTTGCCCAAGTTGAAAAATTATAAAGTAAAACCTTGAAATGGATTGTAAAAAGTGATAATATCTTTAAGGTCAGTATGTCTTCGGCAATGAAGACTTTGATTAAAAATCTTTTATCTTACTAAGGATAAAAGATAAGTGGGAGGGTCAAAGGCCCATTTACCACATCACGGACTTAAGGAGGTGTGTCTCGTGGCTAAAAAGGTAATTAAAGTTGTTAAACTACAAATTCCTGCAGGTAAAGCTAACCCAGCTCCACCGGTTGGTCCGGCACTAGGACAAGCGGGTGTTAACATCATGGGCTTCTGTAAAGAGTTCAACGCTCGTACAGCTGACCAAGCTGGTTTGATTATCCCTGTTGAAATTACGGTGTTTGAAGACCGTTCCTTCACTTTTATTACAAAAACTCCGCCTGCTGCTGTTCTTCTTAAAGTAGTAGCTGGCATTCAGTCTGGTTCTGGTGAGCCAAACCGTAATAAAGTGGCAACTGTTAAGCGTGATAAAGTACGCGAAATCGCTGAACAAAAAATGCCTGACCTGAACGCTGCAAGCGTAGAAGCTGCAATGCGCATGGTTGAAGGTACTGCACGCAGCATGGGTATCGTTATCGAAGACTAATTTCGGTTTGTTTGTTGTATAAGAGGTTGCGGGTCTGGAATTCCAATTCGCAACCTTTATTATCGTAAGAAAAGATTCGTTTTTAAATAAAAGGGTTTCGGCATTCGCCCCTTCAGCTTTAGCTGACAAATGCAGAATGCATACGTGGGAGGTTATTCCGCTAAAACCACATTAAGGAGGAAATTGAAATGGCGAAAAGAGGTAAAAAGTATCTAGAAGCTGCAAAGCTTGTAGATCGTGCGACTGCGTACTCTGTAGCAGAAGCAATTGAACTTGCGAAAAAAACAACTACAGTGAAATTTGATGCAACTGTAGAAGCGGCATTCCGTTTAGGAGTAGACCCTAAGAAAGCGGACCAACAAATCCGCGGCGCTGTAGTGCTGCCAAACGGTACTGGTAAAGTACAACGCGTGTTGGTATTTGCGAAAGGTGAAAAAGCGAAAGAAGCAGAAGCTGCTGGTGCTGACTATGTAGGTGATACAGACTATATCAACAAAATCCAACAAGGTTGGTTCGAGTTTGACGTAGTAGTGGCAACTCCTGACATGATGGGCGAAGTTGGTAAGCTTGGCCGTGTACTAGGTCCTAAAGGCTTAATGCCAAACCCTAAAACTGGCACAGTTACATTTGATGTAACAAAAGCGATCAACGAAATCAAAGCTGGTAAAGTGGAATACCGTGTAGACAAGGCTGGTAACATCCATGTTCCAATCGGTAAAGTATCTTTCGAAAGCGAAAAGCTAGTTGAAAACTTGCAAACAGTTTACGAAGCTATGCTAAAAGCTAAGCCGGCTGCTGCAAAAGGCACTTACGTGAAGAACGTAACGGTTACTTCCACAATGGGTCCTGGCGTACGCGTAGATGTTTCTACTTTTGCGTAAAAAATGGAAGTTGACTTCGTAAGGAAGTTTATATATAATCATTAATGTCTTAAATTTAATAGATGTACCGTAGACAGTAGGTGCCGAACAAAAGGCTTAATTCCCTACCGAGGTGTTAATAATAGAAGCGGAATTTTCTGCAGCTATAATACCTCCATGTCTGTGAAAGGCCTGGAGGTTTATTTTTGACGCACGGTATCGGTACAATCCATTCCTATAGGAGGTGTAACGATGAGCAAAGCAATTGAAGCGAAAAAACAAGTCGTAACTGAAATCGCTGATAAGTTTCGCGCGAGCAAATCTACAATTGTTGTAGACTACCGCGGCTTAACAGTAGCAGAAGCAACTGAACTTCGTAAACAGCTTCGCGAAGCAGGCATCGAGTTCAAGGTTTACAAAAACACGTTAACTCGTCGTGCAGCGGAAGAAGCAAATGTAGCTGATCTAAACGAGTACTTAACAGGTCCAAACGCTATCGCATTCAGCAATGAAGACGTAGTAGCTCCTGCAAAAGTATTAAACGATTTTGCGAAAAAACACGAGGCTTTAGAAATTAAAGCGGGTGTTATCGAAGGTAAATTAGTAAGTGTAGATGAAGTTAAAGCAATCGCTGAGCTTCCATCCCGCGAAGGCTTGCTTTCTATGTTGCTTAGCGTTCTTCAAGCTCCAATCCGCAACCTTGCACTTGCTGCAAAAGCTGTTGCTGACCAAAAAGAAGAGCAAGGCGCTTAATTTTAGACCGGTTTTGATCTATTTATAAAATTAAATTCTATGTAAATAAGGGAGGATCTTCAAATGACTAAAGAACAAATCATTGAAGCGGTTAAAAATATGACTGTATTAGAGCTTAACGACCTAGTTAAGGCAATCGAAGAAGAATTCGGCGTAACTGCTGCTGCTCCAGTAGCTGTTGTAGCTGGCGGCGGAGCTGCTGAAGCTGCTGAGAAAACTGAATTTGACGTAGTACTTGCTAACGCAGGCGCTCAAAAAATCAAAGTTATCAAAGTTGTTCGTGAACTTACTGGCCTTGGCTTAAAAGAAGCTAAAGAATTAGTTGACAACACTCCAAAAACAATCAAAGAAGGCGCTTCTAAAGAAGAAGCTGAAGAAATCAAAGCTAAACTTGAAGAAGTTGGAGCAGCTGTTGAAGTTAAGTAATTTAACTTATGCTGCATAAAAAGCTCGCTCTTAAGCGGGCTTTTTTTTTCATATGGGCAGTGTTAAAATAAATCCTTTTTTTAGGGAGAGCGCTCTCGGCTGTGTATCGTAACGCGGTCTGGCCTCGTCCGAAGGAAAACTGGAGAGAGGAAGCAAGTGCAGGTTTCTGTTTGTTCTGTTTGGCCGTCATATGCATGAACGCTCTTTTGACGTAAAAATCAACATTGTCCTTTAACGGGGCTCTTCTTATACGAAGTATAAAATAGGACCAAATAGGTATATACAAGAAATGGGGCTATTTTAAAGAAAGAGGTGAGGATGTGGCAGAACATTATTTCTCCAATAACCCAACGAGTAAAAGTGACCGGAAGCGATGGAATTTTACATTGCGCGGCACTTCCTTTTCTTTTTTATCTGATTATGGAGTATTCTCCAAGAGCGAAGTAGACTTTGGTTCCCGGCTTTTGATTGAGGCGTTTCAAGCTCCGCAGGCAGAAGGGAACTTTTTGGATGTGGGCTGCGGGTATGGGCCGATTGGATTGGCGCTTGCGAAGGAGTTTGCGGACCGGCGTGTAGACATGGTAGATGTAAATGAACGGGCGCTTGAACTTGCAAAGGAAAATGCCGTTCTCAATAAGGTAGCGAATGTATCGATTTTTCAAAGCAATGTCTATGAAAATGTGAGCGGGCCGTACGCAGCTATTTTATCCAACCCGCCAATTCGTGCAGGAAAGCAAGTTGTTCATGAAATATTGGAGCGTGCAAATGAATATCTTGCACCTGAAGGGGAGCTTTGGATTGTTATCCAAAAAAAACAAGGGGCTCCATCTGCTTTAGCAAAGCTTGAGGAAGTATATCCTTTTGTAGAAGTAGTGGAAAAGAAAAAAGGATATTATATCATAAAATCAAAAAAACGTTGACGGTTATTTTTGGATATGTTAACATTATACAATGCCAATATATGATTTTCTGAGTTTTTATATATGTATAAAAATGTATAACTTGGGAAAGATAGTAAAATCGGTACAGACTGAAACAGAATGGTGGTTTTCTCATGAGAAGCCATTTTTCTTTTTTGCGCGAAAAGGCTTCGCGTATGAAAAAGGCTGCATCTTTAAGGTGTTAGTCGTTTTTGGTTTGTGTTTTTGCACTTTTAGTGCATTTATAATATTCATGATTTGAGGGGTGAAGCAGTTGACAGGTCAACTAGTTCAATACGGACGCCACCGCCAACGAAGAAGTTATGCCCGTATTAGTGAAGTATTGGATTTACCAAATCTTATTGAAATTCAAACCTCTTCTTATCAATGGTTTCTTGATGAGGGTTTACGGGAAATGTTCCAAGATATTTCTCCAATCGAAGACTTCACGGGAAATCTATCTCTTGAGTTCATTGACTACAGCCTGGGTGAACCTAAGTATTCTGTAGAAGAATGTAAAGAGCGTGACGCTACATATGCTGCACCATTGCGTGTGAAAGTGCGTCTTATCAATAAAGAAACAGGTGAAGTGAAAGAGCAAGACGTATTTATGGGTGATTTTCCATTAATGACCGAAACGGGTACTTTTGTCATTAACGGCGCAGAGCGCGTTATTGTTTCCCAGCTTGTTCGCTCGCCAAGTGTATATTACAGCGGCAAAATCGATAAAAACGGAAAACGTGGATTTACTGCGACTGTAATTCCAAATCGCGGCGCTTGGTTAGAGTACGAAACAGACGCGAAAGATGTAGTTTACGTACGTATCGATCGTACGCGCAAATTGCCTGTAACAGTTCTATTGCGTGCGCTTGGATTCGGCTCTGATCAAGAAATCACTGAGCTTTTAGGCGAGAACGAGTACTTGCGTAATACTCTGGAAAAAGACAATACGGATTCTACGGAAAAAGCATTGCTTGAGATTTATGAACGCTTACGTCCGGGCGAACCGCCTACTGTGGATAATGCAAAGAGCCTGCTCGTTTCCCGCTTCTTTGATCCAAAGCGCTATGATCTTGCAAACGTAGGACGCTATAAAATTAACAAGAAGCTTCATATTAAAAATAGATTATTCAATCAGCGCCTTGCTGAGACATTAGTAGATCCAGAAACAGGAGAAATTTTGGCAGCGGAGGGAACAATTCTTGACCGCCGTACGCTAGATCGCATTCTCCCTTATTTAGAGAAGAACATCGGCTTTAAAACTGCAAAGCCTGCGGGCGGTGTAGTAGATGGAGATGTTGCACTTCAATCTATTAAAATTTACGCCCCTGAATCTGACGGAGAGCAAGTAATTCATGTTATCGGCAATGCAAATATTGACCGGAATGTAAAGCACATTACTCCGGCAGATATCGTTGCATCTATCAGTTATTTCTTTAATCTTCTTTATAAAGTAGGGGATACAGACGATATTGACCATCTAGGAAACCGCCGTCTCCGTTCGGTTGGGGAATTGTTGCAAAACCAATTCCGCATCGGCCTTTCCCGTATGGAACGTGTCGTTCGCGAGAGAATGTCCATTCAGGATACGAATGCGATTACGCCGCAAGCGTTAATTAATATTCGCCCTGTTATTGCGTCTATTAAAGAGTTTTTTGGAAGCTCTCAGCTGTCGCAGTTCATGGACCAAACAAACCCTCTTGCGGAATTAACGCATAAACGCCGTCTATCCGCGCTTGGGCCGGGCGGTTTAACGCGTGAGCGCGCTGGCATGGAAGTGCGTGACGTTCACTATTCCCACTATGGCCGTATGTGTCCGATTGAAACGCCAGAGGGTCCAAATATCGGTTTGATTAACTCTTTATCTTCATTTGCAAAAGTAAATGAATTTGGTTTCATTGAAACGCCATATCGCCGTGTTGACCCTGAGACAGGCCGCGTGACAAACCGCGTTGATTACTTAACTGCGGATGAAGAAGATAACTATGTAGTAGCGCAAGCGAACATGCGTCTATCAGAAGACGGAGAATTCATCGATGAAGAAATTATCGCGCGTTTCCGCGGTGAAAACATCGTTGTAAAGCGCGACCGCGTTGACTACATGGACGTATCTCCTAAGCAGGTAGTATCAGCTGCAACAGCTTGTATTCCTTTCTTGGAAAACGATGACTCTAACCGCGCGTTAATGGGTGCAAACATGCAACGCCAAGCTGTTCCGCTCCTAAACCCTGAAGCTCCAATTGTCGGTACGGGTATGGAATATGTTTCTGCAAAAGACTCCGGTGCTGCGGTAATTTGTAAGCATCCAGGTATTGTAGAACGTGTAGAGGCGAAGGAAATTTGGGTTCGCCGCTATATAGAAGTAGACGGACAAAAGGTAAAAGGTGATTTAGACCGCTATAGACTATTGAAATTTGTTCGTTCCAACCAAGGAACTTGTTATAACCAGCGTCCGATTGTAAGTGTCGGAGATGAAGTAGTAAAAGGAGAAATCCTTGCTGACGGCCCTTCCATGGAAAAGGGAGAGCTTGCTCTTGGCCGTAACGTGCTAGTAGGCTTCATGACATGGGATGGATATAACTATGAGGATGCTATCATTATGAGTGAGCGTCTAGTAAAAGATGATGTCTATACATCAATTCATATTGAAGAATATGAATCAGAAGCTCGCGATACAAAGCTTGGGCCTGAAGAAATTACGCGTGACATCCCGAATGTTGGGGAAGATGCGCTTCGCAACTTGGATGAACGCGGCATTATCCGCATCGGAGCGGAAGTAAAAGACGGTGATCTTCTTGTTGGCAAGGTTACACCAAAAGGAGTAACAGAGCTTACAGCAGAAGAACGTTTGTTACATGCGATTTTCGGTGAAAAAGCCCGCGAAGTTCGCGACACATCATTGCGCGTACCTCACGGCGGCGGCGGAATCATCCTAGATGTGAAAGTTTTTAACCGTGAAGACGGCGATGAATTGCCTCCAGGTGTGAACCAATTAGTACGTGTATACATCGTACAAAAACGTAAAATCTCAGAAGGAGATAAAATGGCGGGCCGTCACGGTAATAAAGGGGTTATCTCTCGCATTTTACCAGAAGAGGATATGCCATTCCTTCCGGATGGTACGCCAATTGATATCATGTTAAACCCATTAGGGGTACCTTCACGTATGAATATCGGTCAGGTATTGGAGCTTCACTTAGGTATGGCTGCACGCTACCTGGGAATTCATGTAGCTACTCCAGTATTCGATGGCGCCCGTGAAGAAGACGTATGGTCCACGATTGAAGAGGCAGGAATGGCTCGCGATGCGAAAACGATTCTATATGATGGGCGAACAGGTGAACCGTTCGACAACCGCGTATCAGTGGGCGTCATGTATATGATTAAGCTTGCGCACATGGTTGACGATAAGCTGCATGCGCGTTCGACTGGCCCATACTCGCTTGTAACACAGCAGCCTCTTGGCGGTAAAGCTCAGTTCGGTGGACAACGCTTCGGTGAGATGGAGGTTTGGGCGCTTGAAGCATACGGTGCTGCTTACACACTTCAAGAAATCTTGACGGTTAAGTCTGATGATGTAGTCGGTCGTGTGAAGACATACGAAGCGATTGTAAAAGGCGAAAGTGTTCCAGAGCCTGGTGTTCCTGAATCCTTTAAAGTATTGATTAAGGAACTTCAAAGCTTGGGGATGGACGTTAAGATGATGTCTAGCGAAGATAAAGAAATTGAAATGCGCGACGTCGATGAAGATGATGACCATCAATCAGATGATAAGTTAAGTATCGAAGTTGAGACAACGAAGGAATAATTGGGTATAACCTGTAGATTAAAAGGGAGGTAGGCCCCTTGATAGATGTAAACAACTTTGAATATATGAAGATTGGACTTGCTTCACCCGACAAAATCCGCTCTTGGTCATATGGGGAAGTAAAAAAACCAGAAACGATTAACTATCGTACATTAAAGCCAGAAAAAGACGGCTTATTCTGCGAGCGCATTTTCGGTCCTACGAAGGACTGGGAATGCCACTGTGGAAAATATAAGCGTGTTCGCTACAAAGGCGTTGTTTGCGATCGCTGCGGAGTTGAAGTAACGCGTGCGAAAGTACGCCGTGAGCGCATGGGGCATATTGAACTGGCTGCCCCTGTATCTCACATTTGGTATTTCAAGGGAATTCCTAGCCGCATGGGACTTGTTTTAGACATGTCCCCGCGTGCGCTTGAAGAAATTATTTATTTTGCTTCTTATGTAGTAACGGACAGCGGAGATACGCCGCTTGAGAAGAAACAGCTGCTTTCTGAGAAGGAATATCGTGCATATCGCGAAAGATACGGAAATACATTCCAGGCATCTATGGGTGCAGAAGCGATTAAAAAGCTTCTTTCAGATATTAACCTTGATAAAGAAGTAGAATATTTAAAAGAAGAATTAAAGACAGCACAAGGACAACGCCGTACGCGTGCAATTAAACGTTTAGAAGTATTGGAATCATTTAGAGGATCAGGAAATGAACCGTCTTGGATGGTTTTAGATGTTCTTCCTGTTATTCCGCCGGAGCTTCGTCCGATGGTGCAGCTAGATGGCGGACGCTTTGCTACTTCTGACTTGAATGATTTATATCGTCGTGTCATTAACCGTAATAACCGTTTAAAGCGACTTCTTGACTTAGGCGCTCCGAGCATTATCGTTCAAAACGAAAAGCGGATGCTTCAAGAGGCGGTAGATGCATTGATTGATAACGGCCGCCGCGGCCGCCCTGTTACAGGTCCAGGCAACCGCCCGTTAA
The DNA here is from genome assembly GCA_048976805.1 of Ectobacillus sp. Taxonomy (GTDB): domain Bacteria; phylum Bacillota; class Bacilli; order Bacillales; family Bacillaceae_G; genus Ectobacillus. The sequence goes on from JBHGUR010000004.1 coordinate 26,088, forward strand.
AATCGCTTTCTCATATGCTAAAAGGTAAGCAAGGGCGCTTCCGCCAAAACTTGCTTGGGAAGCGCGTTGACTATTCAGGCCGTTCCGTTATCGTAGTAGGCCCGAATTTGAAGATGTACCAGTGCGGATTGCCAAAAGAAATGGCGCTCGAGCTATTCAAGCCTTTTGTTATGAAAGAGCTTGTAGAAAAAGGTTTAGCGCATAACATTAAGAGCGCAAAGAGAAAAATCGAACGTGTACAACCGGAAGTATGGGATGTTTTAGAATCGGTGATTAAGGAGCACCCAGTTCTTCTTAACCGTGCCCCGACTCTTCACCGTCTCGGTATTCAGGCGTTTGAGCCAACTCTTGTAGAGGGCCGCGCAATTCGCCTTCATCCGCTTGTATGTACAGCGTACAACGCCGATTTCGACGGCGACCAAATGGCAGTTCACGTACCGCTTTCTGCAGAAGCGCAAGCAGAAGCGCGTTTGCTTATGCTCGCAGCGCAAAACATCCTAAACCCGAAAGATGGAAAACCGGTTGTTACACCATCTCAGGATATGGTATTAGGTAACTATTACTTAACGATGGAACGCGCGGGTGCAATTGGTGAAGGGATGGTATTTAAGGATGCGAATGAAGCATTGCTTGCATATCATAACGGATATGCGCACTTGCATTCCCGCATCGCGGTTGCTGCAGGCAGCTTAAATAACGAAACCTTTACTGAAGAACAAAATGGCATGTTGCTATTAACAACTATCGGTAAATTGATTTTCAACGAAATCTTGCCGAAATCCTTCCCTTACATTAACGAGCCGACAAGAGAAAACTTAGAAAAAGAAACACCTGCTAAGTACTTTGTTCCAAAAGGCGCGGATGTAAAGGCGATTATCGCCGAACGGGAAGAAGTTGCGCCATTTAAAAAGAAAATTCTTGGCAATATCATTGCGGAAGTATTTAAACGTTTCAAAATTACAGAAACGTCCCGTATGCTAGACCGCATGAAAAACCTCGGATTTAGATTTTCTACTAAGGCTGGAATTACGGTTGGGGTAGCAGATATCCTCGTATTGGGCGAAAAGGAACAAATTCTCCAAGAAGCACAAGCGAAGGTAGATACAGTTACAAAGCAATTCCGCCGCGGTTTAATTACGGAAGAAGAGCGTTATGACCGCGTTATCTCCATCTGGAGCAACGCAAAAGACGTGATTCAAGGCAAGTTAATGAAATCATTGGATAAGCGCAACCCAATCTTCATGATGAGTGATTCCGGTGCCCGCGGTAACGCATCTAACTTCACTCAGCTTGCTGGTATGCGCGGTTTGATGGCTAACCCATCTGGACGTATCATTGAACTTCCAATTAAATCAAGTTTCCGCGAAGGCTTAACAGTATTGGAATACTTTATTTCCACGCATGGTGCGCGTAAAGGTCTTGCCGATACGGCGCTTAAGACAGCCGATTCAGGCTACTTAACACGCCGTCTTGTTGATGTAGCGCAAGATGTCATTGTTCGTGAAGATGATTGCGGTACAGACAGAGGCCTGCTCGTACGTGCAATTAAAGAAGGAAATGAAGTAATTGAGTCTTTATATGACCGTCTTGTAGGACGCTTTACAAGAAAATCAGTAAGACATCCAGAAACGAACGAAATAATCCTTCGTGAAAATGAGCTGATTACAGAGGATGCTGCTGAAGCGATCATTGAAGCGGGAATTGAAGAAGTGTATATTCGCTCTGCGTTTACATGTAACACTCGCCACGGCGTATGTAAAAAATGTTACGGACGCAACCTTGCGACTGGAACAGATGTAGAAGTGGGTGAAGCGGTAGGTATTATCGCGGCCCAATCTATCGGTGAGCCGGGAACACAGTTAACGATGCGTACGTTCCATACAGGCGGCGTTGCAGGAGATGATATTACACAAGGTTTACCGCGTATCCAAGAGCTATTTGAAGCGCGAAATCCAAAAGGGCAGGCTGTTATCACTGAAATTGAAGGGGTAGTAGCTGCGATTAACGATGTAAAAGACCGCCAAGAAATCGTAATTCAAGGCGATGTTGAAACCCGTTCTTACGCAATTCCTTATGGCGCGCGCGTAAAGGTGGCAGAAGGACAGCGTGTTGAGAGCGGCCAAGAGCTTACAGAAGGTTCGATCGATCCGAAAGAGCTTCTAAAGGTGAAAGATATTACAGCAGTTCAAGAGTACTTGCTTCGCGAGGTACAAAAAGTATATCGTATGCAAGGGGTAGAAATTGGCGATAAGCACGTAGAGGTAATGGTTCGTCAAATGCTTCGCAAAGTGCGCGTAAAAGATGCCGGAGATACAGATGTATTGCCAGGAACATTGCTTGATATCCACCAATTTACAGACGCCAACGCAAAAGTATTGCTAGAAGGCAAACAGCCTGCGACAGCTCGCCCTGTTCTTCTCGGTATTACGAAAGCGTCTCTTGAAACGGATTCTTTCTTGTCTGCAGCATCGTTCCAAGAAACAACCCGTGTTCTTACAGATGCGGCAATTAAAGGAAAACGCGATGAGCTCCTCGGCTTAAAAGAAAATGTTATCATCGGTAAACTTGTTCCTGCTGGTACTGGTATGAACCGCTACCGTAAAGTGGAACTTGTTAAAACATCCGATGAAGAAGCCAATATGCAAAATGATGAAGTTTATGTGGAGAGTTAAAAATTTCCATCATAAATTTATGTAAAATCGTTTTGTGGCAGTTGACATCATATAAAGTAAAATGTTAATATAAGCAAGGTTGCTCCTGAGTGGCACATTGGACGATGCGTAAAGCACGTTGCGATACCACTGCTGATAAGTCTTATGGTTTGTCGGAAAGGGAGTTAGACAGTAAGCATAATCAGTTAAAACTGTTTTTGCGGGGCGGAGGTTATAGGCCTCCCCTTGCAAAAACTTTGTTTTCAACTAATAATGAACCACCTGGATATGTGGTCATACAAAGATGTGAAGGGAGGACAAATCATGCCTACAATTAACCAGTTAGTAAGAAAAGGTCGTACTGATAAAGTATGGAAATCTAAATCACCTGCGTTAAATAAAGGTTTCAACTCTTTGAAGAAAAAAGCAACTGATTTATCTGCTCCACAAAAACGTGGTGTATGTACTCGTGTTGGTACAATGACTCCAAAGAAACCAAACTCTGCGTTGCGTAAATATGCTCGTGTACGTTTAACGAACGGTATTGAGGTTACTGCTTATATCCCAGGTATCGGCCATAACCTACAAGAGCACAGCGTAGTACTAATCCGCGGCGGTCGTGTAAAAGACTTGCCAGGGGTACGTTATCATATCGTTCGCGGTGCGCTTGATACTGCAGGTGTTAACAACCGTATGCAAGGTCGTTCTAAGTACGGTACTAAGAGACCAAAAGCTGCTAAGAAATAATAGAAAATTCGCATTGAAAGGAGGAGCTAAACATGCCTCGTAAAGGACCTGTTTCTAAAAGAGACGTATTACCAGATCCAATTTACAACTCTAAGCTTGTAACTCGTTTGATCAACAAAATGATGATCGACGGTAAAAAAGGTAAATCCCAAGCTATTCTTTATAGCGCATTTGACATTGTACGCGACCGTACAGGAAAAGATCCTATGGAAGTATTCGAACAAGCGCTTAAAAACATCATGCCAGTTCTTGAAGTTCGCGCTCGTCGTGTTGGTGGTGCAAACTACCAAGTTCCAGTAGAAGTTCGCCCAGAGCGTCGCACTACTTTAGGTCTTCGCTGGTTAGTAAACTACGCTCGCCTTCGCGGTGAAAAAACGATGGAAGAGCGTTTAGCTAACGAAATTTTAGATGCTGCTAACAATACTGGCGCATCTGTTAAGAAGCGTGAGGACACTCACAAAATGGCAGAAGCGAACAAAGCGTTTGCTCACTACCGCTGGTAAGATTAAAATAATAGTTGTATGTATAAGGCTGTTCAGCTTGTCGTTCATGAAAAGTAGAGAGAGGGAGAGATTCCTCTCTCTTCAATGAACGTCTTACATAATGAGGATGTTTTTGGATATACTTACCATGTATGACAAGAGGGGCAGCCTTTATGCTTACCCATAAAAATCCAATCCACTATAAGGAAGGAGAAAAAACACCATATGGCAAGAGAGTTCTCCTTAGAAAAGACTCGTAATATTGGTATCATGGCCCATATCGATGCTGGTAAAACAACTACGACTGAGCGTATCTTGTTCTACACTGGCCGTGTACACAAAATCGGCGAAGTGCACGAAGGTGCTGCAACAATGGACTGGATGGAGCAAGAGCAAGAGCGTGGTATTACAATCACGTCTGCTGCTACAACAGCTCAATGGAAAGGCCATCGTGTAAACATCATCGATACTCCTGGACACGTAGACTTCACTGTAGAAGTTGAACGTTCTTTGCGTGTGCTTGACGGTGCGGTTGCTGTACTTGATGCTCAATCTGGTGTTGAGCCGCAAACAGAAACTGTTTGGCGTCAAGCAACAACTTACAGAGTTCCTCGTATCGTGTTCGTTAACAAAATGGACAAAATCGGTGCTGACTTCTTATACTCTGTAGGTACATTACATGATCGCTTGCAAGCGAATGCTCACCCAATCCAATTACCGATTGGTGCGGAAGATCAATTTAAAGCGATTATTGACCTTGTAGAAATGAAAGCCCATTTCTATACGAATGACTTAGGCACTGACATTCAAGTAGGTGAAATCCCTGCTGAATATCAAGATAAAGCAGAAGAACTTCGCGGCTCTTTAATTGAAGCGCTTGCTGACCATGATGAAGAGCTTATGATGAAGTATCTTGAAGGTGAAGAGGTTACAGTTGAAGAGTTAAAAGCGGCTATCCGCAAAGCTACGCTAAGCGTAGAATTCTTCCCTGTAGTGTGCGGCTCTGCTTTCAAAAATAAAGGTGTTCAGCTTATGTTGGATGCGGTAATTGATTACCTTCCATCTCCAGTTGATGTTCCTGCTATCACAGGTGTCGTTCCTGATACAGATGAAGAAGTAACTCGTCCAGCTGATGATGAAGGTCCATTCTCCGCATTGGCATTCAAAATCATGACTGACCCTTATGTTGGTAAATTAACGTTCTTCCGCGTTTACTCCGGTAAAGCAGAAGCTGGTTCTTATGTAGTGAACTCTACAAAAGGAAAGCGTGAACGTTTAGGACGTATCCTGCAAATGCACGCAAACTCCCGTCAAGAGATTTCTGTATGTTACTCCGGTGACATTGCGGCTGCTGTAGGTTTAAAAGATACTACAACTGGCGACACTTTATGTGATGAGAAAAACCAAGTAATCCTTGAGTCTATGACATTCCCAGAGCCGGTTATCTCTGTAGCTATCGAGCCTAAGTCTAAAGCTGACCAAGATAAAATGGGTACAGCATTAGCGAAGCTTTCTGAAGAGGATCCAACATTCCGCGCTCATACTGATCAAGAGACTGGCCAAACAATCATTTCTGGTATGGGTGAGCTTCACCTTGATATCATCGTTGACCGTATGCGTCGCGAGTTCAAAGTAGAAGCTAACGTAGGTGCTCCGCAAGTAGCTTACCGCGAAACATTCCGTGCTGCGGCTAAAGTTGAAGGTAAGTTTGCTCGCCAATCCGGCGGTCGTGGACAATACGGTCACGTGTGGATTGAATTCGAACCGAATGAAGAAGGAAAAGGCTTCGAGTTCGAAAACAAAATCGTCGGCGGTGTAGTTCCTCGTGAATACATCCCAGCGGTACAAGCGGGTCTTGAAGACGCAATGCAAAACGGTGTACTGGCAGGATTCCCTCTAGTAGACATTAAAGCTGCATTGGTTGACGGATCTTACCATGATGTTGACTCTTCCGAGATGGCATTTAAAATTGCGGCATCTATGGCGCTAAAAGCTGCGGCTTCTAAATGTAGCCCAGTAATCCTTGAGCCAATGATGAAGGTTGAAGTTGTTATCCCTGATGAGTACTTAGGCGACATCATGGGTGATATCACTTCCCGCCGCGGCCGTGTAGAAGGTATGGAAGCACGCGGCAACGCGCAAGTAGTTCGTGCGATGGTTCCACTTTCTGAAATGTTCGGTTATGCAACATCCTTACGTTCTAACACGCAAGGACGCGGAACATTCTCTATGGTATTTGACCACTATGAAGAAGTTCCTCGCAGCATTGCTGAAGAAATCGTGAAGAAAAATAAAGGCGAATAATTGATTTTTATCGATTGTTCAAGTATAACTACTTATGTAAGTCTAGAAGGCGGACAGGCTTTCCGCTTTCCGCTTTCTACCCTATATAAACAACTGTAAATTAAGGAGGATATTATAATGGCTAAAGCTAAATTCGAACGCTCTAAACCACACGTTAACATTGGTACAATCGGCCACGTTGACCATGGTAAAACTACTTTAACTGCTGCTATCACTACAGTTCTTGCAAAGCAAGGTGGAGCTGAGGCGCGTGCATACGATCAAATCGATGCTGCTCCTGAAGAAAGAGAGCGCGGTATCACAATCTCTACTGCACACGTTGAGTATGAAACTGCAACTCGCCACTATGCACACGTAGACTGCCCAGGACACGCTGACTATGTTAAAAACATGATCACTGGTGCTGCGCAAATGGACGGCGCTATCCTAGTAGTATCTGCTGCTGATGGCCCAATGCCACAAACTCGTGAGCACATCCTTCTTTCTCGTCAAGTAGGTGTACCATACATCGTAGTATTCTTAAACAAATGCGACATGGTAGACGACGAAGAGCTTCTTGAATTAGTAGAAATGGAAGTTCGTGATCTACTATCTGAATACGAATTCCCTGGCGATGATATCCCAGTTATCAGAGGTTCTGCTCTTAAAGCTCTTGAAGGAGACCCAGAGTGGGAAGCAAAAATTAACGAATTAATGGCTGAAGTTGATGCTTACATCCCAACTCCAGAGCGTCAAACTGACAAACCATTCTTAATGCCAGTTGAGGACGTATTCTCTATCACTGGTCGTGGTACAGTTGCTACAGGTCGCGTAGAGCGCGGTACTGTTAAAGTTGGTGAAGTTGTAGAAATCATCGGTCTTGCTGAAGAAACTAAATCTACTACTGTAACAGGTGTAGAAATGTTCCGTAAGCTTCTTGACCAAGCAGAAGCTGGAGACAACATCGGTGCTCTTCTTCGCGGTGTAGCTCGTGACGAAATCCAACGCGGACAAGTTCTTGCTAAACCAGGTTCCGTTAAGCAACATACAAAGTTCAAAGCGGAAGTTTACGTTCTATCTAAAGAAGAAGGTGGACGTCATACTCCATTCTTCGCTAACTACCGTCCACAATTCTATTTCCGTACAACTGACGTAACTGGAATCATCCAATTACCAGAAGGTACTGAAATGGTTATGCCTGGCGACAACATCGAAATGACTGTTGAGCTTATCGCTCCAATCGCGGTTGAAGAGGGAACTAAGTTCTCTATCCGTGAAGGCGGCCGTACAGTAGGCGCTGGCGTAGTTGCTTCTATCATCGAGTAATTACCAATAAGAATCAAAGAGTCCGGAAGTGTTCCGGGCTCTTTTTTTTGTGAAAGGCGCTGCTAAACGTTAGTGTTGATAAATCCCCCTTCTTTTTGGGGGTGGAGAATGCTCCCGGCCGTGTGTAGTAACGGTCAGGACCTAACTTTTCCTCGTCCAAAGAAAAACCAGAAGCAAGGAGCGAGAGCAGGCTGCTGTCTGTTCTACCTAACCTTGATGCACGTGAACGCACTGTTGGCACAAAAATCAACAACAAGCTTTAACATTGCTTTTTGTGAAAGGTGCTGCTAAACGTTAGTGTTGATAAACCCCCTTCTTTTTGGCGGTGGAGAGTGCTCCCAGCTGTGTGTAAGTAACGGCCAGGGCCTAACTTCGCCTCGTCCAAAGGAAAACCAGAGGGAGAAAGTGAGTGCAGGTTGCGATTCATCCTGCACAGCCATGATGTACAGACGTACGTGGTGATATCAAAATTAACATTGGCCTTTAACAGAGATATTCATGCAAGAATATCACATGCACCACGATGGATAAAAAATTTCTGAAGCGGCACAACAGCTAAAGTTTACCTCAAATGTGTGTGTTAGGGTAGCCAAGTGTTTAAACATAAATAGAAGCAAATGTGATACTGTTTTCTTCTATATATAATGGCTGCGCTTGAACAGGCCGATTTCTGGTTTGACTGCCGGAGCTGAACGAGCCGGCTCCGCATTTCGGGGTTGTCTAGCTGCGCCGGCTAGCTCCTCCTGTCAGAGAACCTCCGCCCGTAAAGGCAAAAAGCGCCTTTCTGGTCGAAGAACCTTATCTTCTGCGCCTGGGCGAGCCGATTCCGCTTTTCGAGGTAGTAAAATTTGCATTTCTCTGTGAAGGGGAAGATTGCTTGAAATCTAGAAAAGGTCTGTGTATAATATGAAAAGTACGGCAAAAAAGCAAAAATGATTAATTTGCTGTTGCATATTGTGTCTAGATATTATATAATAGACGATGTTGGTCTTTGACTGCGATGAAGTGGAAGGTTGCTGACACACCCGGCCGCTTTGCCATGGCGAGTGTGAGGAAATTTCCATGGAGAATGTCTATTTTTAAAATAGGCGAAGAAGGAGGGAAAATAATGGCAAAAGAAAAAATTCGTATCCGTTTAAAAGCTTATGATCACAGAATTCTTGATCAATCAGCAGAAAAAATCGTGGAAACAGCTAAACGTTCCGGTGCAGCGGTATCTGGTCCGATTCCATTGCCGACTGAAAAAGCTGTTTACACAATTCTTCGTGCGGTTCATAAGTACAAAGATTCTCGTGAGCAATTTGAAATGCGCACTCATAAGCGTTTAATCGACATCGTGAACCCTACGCCGCAAACTGTAGATTCACTAATGCGATTAGACTTACCATCCGGTGTAGATATCGAAATTAAACTATAAATAAAAATTACAAACATGCAGGAGGTGTGACTCATGACCAAAGGAATCTTAGGAAGAAAGATCGGTATGACTCAAGTATTTACTGAAAATGGCGAACTAATTCCGGTAACTGTTATCGAAGCGACTCCAAACGTTGTTCTTCAAAAGAAAACAGAAGAAACTGACGGCTACAGCGCAATCCAGTTAGGTTTTGAAGATAAGCGCGAAAAGCTTGCTAACAAACCGGAAAAAGGTCATGTAGCAAAAGCAAATACTGCTCCTAAGCGCTTCATTCGCGAATTCCGCGATGCAAACGTAGAAGAGTACGAAGTTGGTCAAGAGGTTAAAGTAGAAATCTTCGCACAAGGCGATGTAGTAGACGTAACAGGGGTTTCCAAAGGTAAAGGATTCCAAGGTGCTATTAAGCGCCACGGACAATCCCGCGGACCTATGTCCCACGGTTCCCGTTACCACCGTCGTCCTGGTTCAATGGGACCAGTTGCTCCAAACCGCGTATTCAAAGGCAAAGCGCTTGCTGGCCGTATGGGTGGAGAGCAAGTTACTGTTCAAAACTTAGAAATCGTTAAGGTTGACGCTGAACGCAACCTATTATTAGTAAAAGGCAACGTGCCAGGTGCTAAAAAATCTTTAGTAATGGTTCGCGCTGCTGTTAAAGCTGGTAAATAATTAGAAGAAAGGAGGAAACCCAATGCCAAAAGTAACGTTATTTAACCAAGCAGGATCTCAAGTTGGCGAAATCGAATTAGCTGAAGCGGTATTCGGTATCGAGCCAAATGAAGCAGTACTTTTCGATGCAGTAATCATGCAGCGTGCATCTATGCGTCAAGGTACACACAAAGTTAAAAATCGCTCTGAAGTAAGCGGTGGAGGACGCAAACCATGGCGCCAAAAAGGAACTGGACGCGCTCGTCAAGGTTCTATCCGTTCCCCTCAATGGCGCGGTGGCGGTATCGTATTTGGACCTACACCAAGATCTTATTCTTACAAATTACCTAAAAAAGTTCGTCGTTTAGCTATCAAATCTGCATTATCTGCAAAAGTATTAGAGAACAACGTAATCGTTCTTGAAGACTTAACTTTTAATGCACCAAAAACAAAAGAAATGGTTGCAGTTTTGAAAGGATTATCCGTAGACAAGAAAGCTCTTATTGTAACTGCTGATGCAAACGAAGCAGTTCAATTGTCTGCCCGCAATATTCCTGGAGTAACAGTAACTACTGCTAATGGCGTGAACGTTTTAGACGTGCTTCATCATGATAAATTAATCATGACGAAAGCGGCAGTTGAAAAAGTAGAGGAGGTGCTTGCATAATGAGAGATCCTCGTGATATCATTAAGCGCCCGGTTATCACTGAACGTTCTATGGAAGTTATGGCTGAGAAGAAATACACATTTGAAGTAGATGTTAAAGCAAATAAAACTGAAGTCAAAGATGCTGTGGAAGCAATTTTTGGCGTGAAGGTTGAAAAAGTAAACATCATGAACTACAAACCAAAATTCAGACGTGTAGGCCGCTATTCCGGTTTAACAAACCGCCGCAGAAAAGCTATCGTGAAGCTTACTGCAGATAGCAAAGAAATCGAAATCTTCGAAGGCGTTTAATTCTAATAGAGAAGGAGGGAAACTGAGATGGCAATCAAGAAGTATAAACCAACATCTAACGGTCGTCGCGGTATGACAGTATCTGATTTCGCTGAAATTACAACTGACAGACCGGAAAAATCTTTGCTTGCGCCTTTAAACAAAAAGGCTGGTCGTAACAACCAAGGTAAAATTACTGTACGTCACCAAGGTGGCGGACATAAGCGTCAATATCGTATCATCGACTTCAAACGCGATAAAGATGGAATTCCAGGACGCGTTGCTACTATCGAGTACGATCCAAACCGTTCTGCAAACATCGCGCTTATTAACTATGTTGATGGTGAAAAACGCTATATTCTAGCTCCTAAAAACCTACAAGTAGGTATGGAGATTATGTCTGGCCCTGAAGCGGACATTAAAGTAGGTAACGCATTGCCGCTTGTTAATATGCCTGTTGGTACTGTAATCCACAACATCGAGCTTAAACCTGGTAAAGGCGGACAATTAGTGCGTTCTGCTGGTTCTTCTGCTCAAGTACTTGGTAAAGAAGGCAAATACGTACTTGTACGTTTAACTTCTGGCGAAGTGCGTTTAATCTTAGGTACATGCCGTGCTACAGTCGGTCAAGTTGGTAACGAACAACACGAACTTATCAAAATCGGTAAAGCTGGTCGTTCTCGTTGGTTAGGCAAACGCCCTACAGTTCGTGGTTCTGTTATGAACCCAGTAGATCACCCGCACGGTGGTGGTGAAGGCCGCGCGCCTATCGGACGCAAGTCTCCAATGACTCCATGGGGCAAACCGACTCTTGGATACAAGACTCGCAAAAAGAACAAAGCTTCCGATAAATTTATCGTTCGTCGTCGTAAAAAATAACGGGGTTGTAGTACGGTTCATTAGAACCGTACGCCAATCACGAAGGGAGGTACAAAAATGGGTCGCAGCTTGAAAAAAGGACCATTTGTCGATGATCATTTAATGAAGAAAATTGAAGGATTAAATGAAACTAACTCAAAGCAAGTTGTTAAGACTTGGTCTCGCCGTTCTACAATTTTCCCGCAGTTCATCGGTCATACAATCGCAGTTTATGACGGCCGCAAACACGTTCCTGTATATATTACTGAGGACATGGTTGGCCACAAATTAGGTGAATTCGCACCTACTCGTACGTACAAAGGCCATGATGCCGATGACAAGAAAACAAGAAGATAATGAGAGGAGGCACCTCAATGCAAGCTAAAGCAGTAGCGAGAACAGTTCGTATTGCTCCTCGTAAAGTTCGTCTAGTATTAGATTTAATTCGAGGAAAGCAAGTTGGTGAAGCAATCGCAATTCTTCGCCACACACCAAAAGCTGCTTCTCCAATTGTAGAGAAGGTTTTAAAATCTGCAATCGCAAATGCAGAGCACAACTACGAAATGGATCCGAACAATCTAGTTGTTAGCGCAACTTTTGCTGATGAAGGTCCAACATTGAAACGTTTCCGTCCACGCGCTATGGGACGTGCAAGCCAAATCAACAAACGTACTAGCCACATTACAATCGTGGTATCAGAAAAGAAGGAGGGATAATCGATGGGTCAAAAGGTAAGTCCGGTCGGTCTTCGTGTCGGCATTATTCGTGATTGGGAATCCAAGTGGTACGCTGATAAAGATTTTGCTGATCTGTTACACGAAGATATCAAGGTTCGTGAATACATTGCTGCTCGTTTGAAAGATGCTTCTGTTTCTAAAGTGGAAATCGAACGCGCTGCAAACCGTGTGAACATTACAATCCACACTGCAAAGCCTGGTATGGTAATTGGTAAAGGTGGTACAGAAGTAGAAGCCCTTCGTAAAGCTCTTAACCAATTAACTGGCAAGCGTGTACACATCAATATTTTGGAAATCAAGAAAGCTGATCTTGATGCAAAACTAGTTGCTGAGAATATCGCTCGTCAATTAGAAAACCGTGTATCTTTCCGCCGTGCGCAAAAGCAAGCTATTCAACGCACAATGCGTGCAGGTGCACAAGGTATTAAAACTCAAGTTTCTGGACGTCTTGGCGGCGCTGATATCGCTCGTGCAGAATCTTACAGTGAAGGAACTGTTCCTCTTCATACTCTTCGCGCTGACATCGACTATGCAACAGCTGAAGCTGATACAACGTACGGAAAGCTTGGCGTAAAAGTATGGATCTACCGTGGAGAAGTCCTTCCTACAAAAAAGAGAGCTTCTGAGGAAGGAGGAAAATAAATATGTTAATGCCTAAACGCGTAAAATATCGTAGAGAGCATCGTGGTAAAATGCGTGGAAGAGCAAAAGGCGGCACTGAAGTTCATTTCGGCGAATTCGGTCTGCAAGCTCTTGAAGCATCTTGGATCACAAACCGTCAAATCGAAGCTGCTCGTCGTGCAATGACTCGTTACATGAGACGTGGCGGTAAAGTTTGGATTAAAATTTTCCCTTCTAAGCCATACACTGCAAAGCCTCTAGAGGTGCGCATGGGTTCCGGTAAAGGTGCTCCTGAAGGTTGGGTAGCAGTAGTTAAGCCTGGAAAAGTAATGTTCGAAATCGCGGGTGTTTCTGAAGAAGTAGCACGCGAAGCATTACGTCTTGCAGCTCACAAACTGCCTGTTAAGTGCAAGTTTGTAAAACGTGAAGAAAATGGTGGTGAAGCAAATGAAAACTAATGAAATTCGTGAATTAACCACTGCCGAAATCGAACAAAAAGTTAAAGCATTGAAGGAAGAGTTATTCAACCTTCGCTTCCAATTAGCTACAGGCCAATTAGAAAATACAGCTCGCATCCGTGAGGTTCGCAAAGCGATTGCTCGTATGAAAACTGTAGTTCGTGAAAGAGAGATCGGAATTAACGGATAAAAATTGAGGGGAGGTTTGCACAGTGAGCGAACGCAACCAACGTAAAGTTTACACTGGACGTGTTGTTTCTGACAAAATGGATAAAACTATCACAGTTTTAGTTGAGACTTACAAAACTCATCCATTATATGGAAAACGCGTTAAGTACTCCAAGAAGTACAAAGCACATGATGAGCAAAACCAAGCGAAAACTGGCGATATCGTGAAAATCATGGAAACTCGCCCGCTTTCTGCTACTAAGCGCTTCCGTTTAGTTGAAATCGTTGAAGAAGCTGTTATTATCTAATAGACGAATCGGATAAATGAGAAATCCGAAGGGAGGTTTCATAGCATGATCCAACAAGAAACTCGTTTAAAAGTTGCTGACAACTCTGGTGCTCGTGAATTATTAACAATTAAAGTACTAGGCGGTTCCGGTCGCAAGTACGCTAACATCGGTGACGTTATCGTTGCTTCTGTAAAACAAGCAACACCAGGTGGCGTTGTTAAAAAAGGTGACGTTGTTAAAGCAGTAGTTGTACGCACTAAGAGCGGCGTTCGTCGTAAAGATGGTTCTTACATCCGTTTTGACGAAAACGCAGCAGTTATTATCCGTGAAGATAAGAGCCCGCGCGGCACTCGTATCTTCGGGCCGGTAGCTCGTGAACTGCGCGACAACAACTTCATGAAAATCGTTTCTTTAGCTCCAGAAGTTCTATAATTTGAGGTATTGCCTTTCTAAGGAGGTGCACAAGTAAGATGCATGTTAAAAAAGGTGACAAAGTACAAGTAATCACTGGTAAAGATAAAGGGAAACAAGGCGTAATTCTTGCTGCTTTCCCAAAACAAAACCGTGTAATCGTTGAGGGTGTTAACATCGTTAAGAAGCACTCTAAACCATCCCAATTGAATCCGCAAGGCGGAATCATTACAAAAGAAGCACCTATCCATGTATCTAATGTTATGCCATTAGATCCAAAAACAGGTGAGCCTACTCGCGTAGGTTATAAAGTAGTAGACGGCAACAAAGTTCGTGTTGCGAAAAAATCTGGTGAATTATTAGATAAATAATTCGTTTGAAAGGAGGTCCCTTAATTGAATCGCCTTAAAGAAAAGTTCCAAAAAGAAATCACACCTGCTTTAATGAGCAAGTTTAACTATAAATCTGTGATGCAAACTCCAAAGCTTGAAAAAATCGTTATCAACATGGGCGTAGGTGATGCTGTACAAAACTCCAAGGCTCTAGATAACGCGGTTGAAGAGTTAGCAGCGATTACAGGTCAAAAGCCTGTTATCACTCGTGCGAAAAAATCTATCGCTGGTTTCCGTCTTCGTGAAGGTATGCCAATCGGAGCGAAAGTTACACTTCGCGGTGAGAAAATGTACGAATTCTTCGATAAATTAGTATCCGTTTCTCTACCACGCGTTCGTGACTTCCACGGCGTATCTAAGAAATCTTTTGACGGTCGCGGTAACTATACTTTAGGTATTAAAGAACAGTTGATTTTCCCTGAAATCGATTATGATAAAGTAAGCAAAGTTCGTGGTATGGATATCGTAATCGTAACAACTGCTAATACTGATGAAGAAGCTCGTGAGCTTTTAACACAACTCGGTATGCCATTCCAAAAATAATGGAAGCCAACGCTAAGTAGAGGAGGCGAAAACGTGGCTAAGAAGTCAATGATTGCGAAACAAAAACGCGCTCCAAAGTTCCAAGTTCAAGCGTATACTCGCTGTGAACGTTGCGGTCGTCCACATTCCGTATACCGTAAATTTAAACTTTGCCGTATTTGTTTCCGTGAACTCGCATATAAAGGACAAATTCCTGGTGTTAAAAAAGCTAGTTGGTAATACCCGAAAATGGGAAGGAGGTAAAACAAATGGTCATGACAGATCCAATTGCAGATATGCTTACTCGCATCCGTAATGCGAACATGGTACGTCACGAGAAATTAGAAGTTCCTGCTTCTAAGATGAAAAAAGAAGTTGCAGAAATCCTAAAGCGTGAAGGTTTCATCCGTGACGTAGAATACATCGAGGATAACAAACAAGGTATCCTTCGTATTTTCTTGAAATACGGTCCAAACAACGAACGTGTAATCACTGGATTAAAACGTATCAGTAAACCTGGTTTACGCGTATACGCAAAAGCAGATGAAGTACCGCGCGTACTTAACGGATTAGGTATTGCAATCGTTTCTACATCCAAGGGCGTATTGACAGACAAAGAAGCTCGTCAATTACAAACTGGTGGAGAAGTGTTAGCATACGTTTGGTAATATTGAAACGAACGGAGGTGTGACATATGTCCCGTATTGGTAAAAAGATTCTTGAAATCCCTGCAGGCGTTACAGTAACAATCGCAGATGACAATACTGTTACTGTAAAAGGGCCTAAAGGTGAATTAACTCGCAAATTCCATGCTGATATGAAAATCAACATTGAAGACAATACATTAACTGTAGAGCGTCCTTCTGATCAAAAGGAACACCGTGCGCTTCACGGTACAACTCGTGCGTTGATCGGAAACATGGTTGAAGGTGTAACGAACGGATTCCAACGCGGCCTTGAGTTAATCGGGGTTGGTTACCGTGCGCAAAAGCAAGGCAACAAGCTTGTATTAAACGTAGGTTACTCTCACCCAGTTGAGATTACACCTGAAGCAGGCATTGAAATCGAAGTTCCTGCAAACACAAAGATCATTGTTAAAGGTATCGATAAACAACGTGTTGGCGAATTAGCTGCTAACATTCGTGCAGTACGCGCTCCAGAGCCTTACAAAGGTAAAGGTATTCGCTACGAAGGCGAAGTTGTACGTCGCAAAGAAGGTAAAACAGCTAAGTAAGCCCATTAGGTGAAAGGAAAGGAGTGACATAAATGATCACTAAACCTGATAAAAATGCGGTTCGTAAGAAAAGACATGCACGTGTACGCGCAAAACTTACAGGTACTGCTGAACGTCCGCGTCTAAACGTGTTCCGTTCTAATCAACACATTTACGCACAAGTAATCGATGATGTGAACGGTGTTACATTAGTAAGTGCATCTACTCTTGATAAAGAACTTTCTCTTGAAGGTACTAGCAATGTGGCAGCTGCTACGAAAGTAGGCGAGCTAGTTGCAAAGCGTGCTGTTGAGAAAGGTATTAAAGAAGTAGTATTCGATCGCGGCGGCTATCTTTACCATGGTCGTGTTAAAGCGTTAGCTGAAGCTGCTCGTGAAGCTGGATTACAATTTTAATGGTCAAAGGAGGGAAAATAGATGCGTCGCATTGACCCAAGCAAATTAGAACTTGAAGAACGTGTTGTAACGGTTAACCGTGTTGCGAAAGTTGTTAAGGGTGGACGTCGTTTCCGTTTCGCTGCATTGGTTGTAGTTGGAGATAAAAACGGCCATGTTGGATTCGGAACTGGCAAAGCGCAAGAGGTACCAGATGCAATCCGCAAGGCTATTGAAGATGCTAAGAAAAACTTAATCGAAGTACCACTAGTAGGTACAACAATTCCACACCAAGTACTTGGCCAATTTGGAGCTGGTGAAGTATTCTTGAAGCCGGCTGCTGAAGGTACAGGGGTTATCGCTGGCGGACCGGTTCGTGCGGTTCTTGAATTAGCTGGTGTACAAGATATCCTTTCTAAATCTTTAGGATCCAACACACCTGTAAACATGATTCGTGCTACTATGAACGGATTAACACAATTGAAGCGTGCTGAAGAAGTAGCTAAGCTACGTGGTAAAACTGTAGAAGAGCTGCTAGGCTAAGAAGAAGGAGGGAAAACACATGGCAAAGAAGTTAGAAATCACCCTCACTCGTAGTGTAATCGGTCGTCCGCAAGATCAACGCAAAACGGTTGAAGCTTTAGGTTTACGCAAACTTAATCAAACTGTAGTAAAAGAGGAATCTCCTGCGATCCGCGGCATGATTACTAAAGTTTCTCACCTTGTAACTGTTAAGGAAGTTTAATTATAATTAAATATTATAAGGAGGTGCCTCGGAATGAAACTTCATGAATTAAAGCCTGCTGAAGGTTCTCGTAAAGTTCGCAACCGTGTTGGACGCGGTATCGGTTCTGGCAACGGTAAAACTGCTGGTAAAGGTCATAAAGGACAAAATGCTCGTTCTGGCGGCGGTGTTCGTCTTGGCTTTGAAGGTGGTCAAACTCCATTGTTCCGCCGTTTACCAAAACGCGGCTTTACGAATATCAACCGCAAAGAATTCGCTATCGTTAATTTAGAAGCATTAAATCGCTTTGAAGACGGTACAGAAGTAACACCAGAATTATTGCTTGAAACTGGCGTAATCAGCAAAGTAAACAACGGTGTTAAAATTCTTGCAAACGGTAAGTTAGAGAAAAAGCTTACTGTTAAGGCTCATAAGTTCTCTTCAACTGCTAAAGAAGCTATTGAAGCGGCTGGCGGAAAAACTGAGGTGATTTAATGTTTCGCACAATCTCCAACTTTATGCGCGTTGCTGAAATAAGACGGAAAATCATCTTCACCTTATTAATGCTAGTCGTGTTTCGCATCGGTACATTCATCCCGGTGCCACACGTAAACGCCGACGTTTTAAAAGCGCAAGATCAACTCAATGTATTAGGCATCCTTAATACGTTCGGGGGAGGAGCATTGCAGAACTTCTCTATCTTGGCTATGGGGATTATGCCTTACATTACAGCATCCATCATTGTGCAGCTTTTGCAGATGGATGTTGTGCCCAAGTTTACGGAGTGGTCTAAACAAGGTGAAATGGGACGTCGTAAATTAGCTCAGTTTACC
The DNA here is from genome assembly GCA_048976805.1 of Ectobacillus sp. GTDB lineage: Bacteria > Bacillota > Bacilli > Bacillales > Bacillaceae_G > Ectobacillus. Next base: position 44,197 of record JBHGUR010000004.1, read on the forward strand.
CGCTACTTTACAATTGTTTTAGCTTACATTCAAGCAATTGGAATGTCTATCGGCTTTAACAATTTAGCAAATGGACAGCTGATCGAAAATCCTGGCTGGACTACGTATTTGTATATTGCTACTGTTCTAACTGCCGGAACAGCCTTTTTAATGTGGCTTGGCGAACAAATCACGGCTAAAGGCGTTGGTAATGGAATTTCCATTATCATTTTTGCCGGCATTGTAGCAGCGATCCCAAACGTAATGAACCAAATATATGCCCAGCAGTTTCAAGATGCCGGCGATGAACTGTTCATTCGCATTGTAAAGATAGCTTTAATTTTAATTGCTGTGCTAGCTGTTATTGTTGGAGTTATTTATATTCAACAAGCAACAAGAAAAATTCCAATTCAGTACGCAAAACGTGCAACAGGAAATGGAAGCTTTACCGGTGCGCAAAACACGCATTTGCCGTTAAAGGTAAATAGCGCTGGAGTAATTCCGGTAATCTTTGCTGTTTCTTTCCTGATTACACCGCCAACCATTGCTCAGTTTTTTCCGAAACACGATGTTTCGCAATGGATTATTAAGAACTTTAACTATTCTCATCCTGTGGGAATGATTGTATATGTAGCGTTAATCGTTGCCTTCACTTATTTCTATGCATTTGTTCAAGTCAATCCTGAACAGATGTCTGAAAACCTAAACAAGCAAGGTGGATACGTTCCTGGCATTCGTCCGGGCAAGAATACGGAACAGTATTTAACCAAAATCTTGTATCGTTTAACGTTCGTAGGTTCAATATTCCTAGCAGCAATTGCAATACTTCCTGTAATATTCATTAAAATTGCAAACCTCCCACCGTCTGCACAAATCGGTGGAACGAGCTTACTAATCGTAATAGGGGTTGCTTTAGAAACAATGAAGCAACTAGAAAGCCAGTTAGTAAAGCGCCATTATAAAGGCTTTATTAAACGATGAGCAGATCGGGAAGAGGCTTCTTCCCTAAGTGGCTCATTTACCTGAGGGGGAATAAAAATGAATTTAATTTTAATGGGACTGCCGGGTGCTGGAAAAGGAACACAAGCTGAGAAAATCGTTGCTAAGTACAGCATTCCTCACATCTCAACAGGAGACATGTTTCGCGCTGCCATCAAAGAAGGAACGGAACTGGGCCTACAAGCAAAATCTTTCATGGACAAAGGCGAGCTTGTTCCAGACGAAGTAACAATCGGTATTGTTCGTGAACGTTTAAGTAAAGCGGATTGCGACAAGGGCTTTTTGCTTGACGGTTTTCCGCGAACTGTAGCACAAGCGTCAGCTCTTGAAGGAATCATGAAAGATCTTGGCAAGAAGATCGACTATGTAATCAATATCAATGTTGATTCAGCGTTATTGCTTAAACGGCTAACAGGCAGACGTATCTGTAAAAGCTGCGGTGCCACGTATCACTTAATTTTCAATCCGCCTGCAGCAGAAGGCGTTTGCGATAAATGTGGCGGAGAACTATATCAACGCTCTGATGATAATGAAGAGACAGTTGCTAACCGCTTGGAAGTAAACATTAAGCAAACTCAGCCTTTGCTTGACTTCTATGGCGAGCTCGGTTATGTACGAAATATCGACGGTGAGCAAGAGATTGATAAGGTGTTTGCGGATGTTGATGCCCTCATCGGGGGCCTTGCATAATGATCATTTGCAAAACGCCTCGAGAAATCGAGATTATGCGAGAAGCGGGAAAAATAGTTGCTTTGACTCATAAAGAGTTGAAGCAACATATCATTCCAGGTATCACAACGAAAGAGCTCGATATAATTGCGGAAAAAACGATTCGAAAATATGGCGCAACGCCATCATTTAAAGGATATAACGGTTTTCCGGGAAGCATATGTGCTTCCGTAAATGAAGAGCTCGTGCATGGAATACCGGGAGATCGCAAGCTTCAAGAAGGCGATATTATCAGCATCGATATCGGTGCGAAATATAACGGATATCATGGAGATTCTGCGTGGACATATCCGGTCGGGAAGATTTCAGAATCTGTTCAGAAGCTGCTTGATGTCACTGAGAAATCGCTGTATCTTGGTTTAGAGCAGGCAAAACCTGGCGAACGCCTATCCAATATTTCACATGCTATACAAACGTATGTGGAGGATAATGGCTTTTCGATTGTCAGGGAGTATGTTGGGCATGGAATTGGGCAAGGCTTACATGAGGCTCCGCAAATTCCACATTACGGTCCTCCAAATAAAGGGCCGAGACTTAAGCCTGGCATGGTGCTTTGTATAGAACCAATGGTCAATCAAGGAAAACGATATGTAACTACATTGTCGGATAATTGGACTGTAGTGACTGTTGATGGTTTATGGTGTGCGCATTTTGAGCATACTGTTGCCATTACAGAAACAGGATACGAAATTTTAACAATCGAGTAGCTTAACTCTCCGAGATTTCAGAGCAGTCTAGAAGGTTACTGATTTGAAGAAGGGAGAACATTGAATGGCTAAAGACGATGTAATTGAAATTGAAGGTACCGTTATTGAAACATTGCCTAATGCTATGTTCAAAGTGGAACTTGAGAACGGGCATGTTGTATTAGCGCATGTTTCTGGTAAAATTCGGATGAACTTTATTCGCATTTTACCTGGAGACAAAGTTACGGTAGAATTGTCTCCGTATGATTTAAATCGTGGTCGCATTACGTACCGTTTTAAATAATATAGCACTCCGTAATCCTCAAGGAGGTTAGAGATATGAAAGTAAGACCATCCGTAAAGCCGATCTGCGAAAAATGCAAAGTTATTCGCAGAAGAGGAAAAGTAATGGTTATCTGTGAAAATCCTAAGCATAAGCAAAAACAAGGTTAATTGAAGGAGGTGTCTCTAATGGCACGTATTGCAGGTGTAGATATTCCTCGTGACAAACGCGTCGTTATTTCTTTAACATACGTATATGGTATCGGTCGTCCAACTGCTGAGAAAGTTCTTGCAGAAGCAGGCGTTTCTGAAGATACTCGAGTTCGTGATTTAACAGAAGAAGAATTAGGTAAAATCCGTGATATCGTAGACCGCTTAAAAGTAGAAGGTGACCTTCGCCGTGAAGTTTCTTTAAACATTAAGCGTCTAATGGAAATCGGTTCTTATCGTGGTCTTCGCCACCGCCGCGGTTTACCAGTTCGTGGTCAAAATACTAAAAATAACGCGCGTACACGTAAAGGTCCTCGTCGTACAGTAGCGAACAAAAAGAAATAATTAAGTAAAGGAGGTTGAACATTAATGGCACGCAAAACTAATACTCGTAAGCGTCGTGTGAAAAAGAACATTGAGTCTGGTATAGCTCACATTCGTTCTACTTTCAATAATACAATTGTAACTATTACAGACGTTCATGGTAACGCACTTTCTTGGTCCAGTGCAGGAGCGCTTGGTTTCAGAGGTTCTCGTAAATCTACACCATTTGCTGCGCAAATGGCTGCTGAAACTGCTGCAAAAGCTTCTATGGAGCATGGCTTGAAAACTTTAGAGGTTACTGTTAAAGGTCCTGGTGCTGGCCGTGAAGCAGCTATCCGTGCGCTTCAAGCTGCAGGTCTAGAAGTAACAGCTATCAGAGATGTTACTCCAGTACCTCATAACGGATGCCGTCCGCCAAAACGTCGCCGTGTGTAAATTTTCTGTATAAATTTTCTAACATTGTCTATAATGGGATATGATAGAATCGTTTTGAGAATTTTTTACAGAAACATCGCTTGTTGTTGTGCACAATCGGGAACTGCCTAAGGGGGACTTTCGGTTAGGCAATAAATCATTGTCTAGCCGGGGTTTCGACGTTTTGAAGGAGGGTTTAATACATGATTGAGATTGAAAAACCGAAAATCGAAACGGTTGAAATTAACGAGGATGCTAAATACGGCAAATTCGTTATTGAACCACTTGAGCGTGGATATGGTACTACTTTGGGTAACTCCTTACGTCGTATCCTGTTATCCTCACTCCCTGGCGCCGCTGTAACATCTATCCAAATTGACGGTGTTTTACACGAGTTTTCTACGATTGAGGGCGTTGTGGAGGATGTCACAACGATTATCTTAAACATAAAGAAATTGGCACTTAAGATTTACTCCGATGAAGAGAAAACGCTTGAGATTGATGTGCAGGGCGAAGGTGTTGTCACAGCTGCTGATATTACTCACGATAGCGATGTCGAAATCTTAAATCCGGATTTACACATTGCAACGTTAGCAAAAGATGCGCACTTGCGTATGCGTCTAACTGCAAAGCGTGGTCGTGGTTATACGCCAGCTGATGCAAACAAGAGAGAGGATCAACCGATAGGTGTTATTCCTATTGATTCGATTTATACTCCAGTATCGCGTGTGACTTACCAGGTAGAAAACACACGTGTTGGACAGGTGACAAATTTCGATAAGCTCACGCTTGATGTATGGACGGATGGAAGCATCGGGCCAAAAGAAGCAATTTCTTTAGGAGCTAAAATTTTAACCGAGCATTTAAATATCTTTGTTGGTCTAACTGACGAAGCGCAAAATGCTGAGATTATGGTAGAAAAAGAAGAAGACCAAAAAGAGAAAGTTCTAGAAATGACAATTGAAGAGCTTGACCTTTCTGTTCGTTCTTATAACTGCTTAAAGCGGGCCGGTATTAATACAGTACAAGAGCTTGCTAACAAAACAGAAGAAGATATGATGAAAGTTCGCAATTTAGGACGTAAATCCTTAGAAGAAGTAAAGCATAAGCTTGAGGAACTTGGCTTAGGCTTACGTAAAGATGACTAAGGCTTCTTTGTTTTGTTAAAAACCAACGAAGGAGGGAACTACGAATGGCATACAGAAAGCTAGGCCGTACAAGTGCACAACGCAAAGCTATGCTACGTGACTTGACTACTGACTTAATCATTAACGAGCGCATCGAAACGACTGAGACTCGTGCGAAAGAGCTTCGTTCCGTAGTAGAAAAAATGATTACTCTAGGTAAGCGCGGAGATCTTCACGCTCGCCGTCAAGCAGCTGCTTACGTTCGCAACGAAGTAGCAAACCAAGAAACTAAGCAAGATGCGTTGCAAAAATTATTTGCTGACATCGCTCCTCGCTATGCAGAGCGCCAAGGCGGATATACTCGCATCGCTAAAATCGGGCCTCGTCGCGGCGACGGCGCTCCAATGGTTATTATTGAATTAGTATAATGACAGCAAAAGGGCAGAACAGTGCTTTTTTAAGCAACTGGTCGTGGCCCTTTTTTTGTATGGCTATGTTAAGCGTTATTGTTGGTAAGGCAATACTATTTTTTAACATAGCTTTTTGTATAAGTAAGGCTACCCTAAAAAATAATCTGTGTTAAACGTTAGTGTTGATATATAAACCCTTCTTTTTTAGAAGGGGGAAAGTGCTCCCAGCCGTGTGTAGTAACAGTCAGGGCCTAGTTCTGCCTCGTCCAAAGGAAAACCAGAGGGAGAAGATAAGCGCGGGTTGCTGTTGGTTCTGCATAGCCGTGATGTACAGACGTACGTGATATCAAAATCAACATCGGCCTACCCTAAAAAATAAAAATTTTTTATCTATCGTGGTGCAAGTTACATTCTTGCATGGATGTTTCTGTTAAACTTGATTGTTGATGTTCCACTACAGGCGGACGCTTTTTGCGGGCGGGGCCGAGCCTCTTCCCTCGCTGCGCTCAGTCCAGGGTCTCGGCTGTCCCGCTTTTCCCGCTGGAGTCGCCGCCTTTCGTTCCAAATCAACATTAGCCTTTAACAGAGCCATAAGTAAAAAGAAAACATTTTTTTGAAATAGGAAGAGAGCATCCGGATATGGGTAGAAGCAGTCAAGGCCTATTTCTGCCCCATGTGATGGAAAACCGGGGGGAGGAAATGAGTGCGGGCAGCTGTTTGTTCTACTTAGCCGTGATGTAGATGCCCAAATCATAAATTGACATGTATGGGAGCTGTTACCGGTTAGTTCATGTTAGGGAGCCTCTGCCTTCCGGAGCTGGGCGAGCCGGTTTCGCTTTTCTATATGTCAATTTGTAAGGGAATACAATATTTCTTAGGAAATAATGCGGGAAGGTGTCGAGCGATGAAGCAAGAAAAACTTCGTGTAGATCGTTTATTCTTCCAATATCCTCAGGCCCCTGCGCCTGCTTTGCAGGATGTATCGTTTTCTGTATATGAAGGTGAGTGGGTTTCCATTATTGGACAAAACGGTTCGGGAAAATCAACGCTGGCCAAGTTATTAAACGGGCTGTTAATGCCACGTGAAGGAATTATTACTGTTGAAGAGGGAATTGTACTGTCTGAAGAAACGGTTTGGAATATTCGCAAACAAATCGGGATGGTTTTTCAAAATCCTGATAATCAGTTTGTGGGGACGACGGTAAAGGATGATATAGCATTCGGATTAGAAAACATAGGGATGCCGCGGGAGAAGATGGTAGAAAGAATCGAACATGCTTTATCTCTCGTTGGAATGAAGGAGTTCGAAAACCAGGAACCGCATTCGTTATCTGGGGGACAAAAACAGCGGGTAGCAATTGCGGGCGTTTTAGCCTTAGAGCCATCTATTTTAATTTTAGATGAGGCAACATCCATGCTAGACCCTAGAGGGCGCAAGGAAGTATTAGAGACAGTGCGGGAGCTTGTTCGCAAAAAGAGGATTACAGTCCTGTCCATTACTCATGACCTAGAGGAAGCTGCACAATCCGATCGTATTATCGTCTTAAATAACGGCAGGATCATAAGAGAAGGGACACCGGAAGTTCTCTTTCAATATGCGGATGAATTACAGCAAATCGGATTGGATGTTCCATTTTCTGTAAAGTTAACGAAGATGCTTCAGACAAGGAATATCTCCTTGCAAACTATGCATCTTACAATGGAAAGTTTGGTGAATGAACTTTGGACATCATATTTCAAAAGGTAGAGCATCGCTACCAGTACAAAACACCGTTTGAGAGGCTTGCGATTTACGACGTAAATCTTTCATTCCAAAGCGGGAAGTATTATGCCATAATCGGCCATACAGGTTCTGGAAAGTCCACTGTTATTCAACATTTAAATGGGCTTTTGCAGCCGACATCCGGTACAGTCCAAGCTGGAGAGTATACAATATCCCCGCAAAAAAAAGAAAAGAAGCTGAAGCCGTTGCGCCAAAGAGTGGGGGTTGTTTTTCAGTTTCCGGAGCATCAGCTGTTTGAGGAAACAGTAGAAAAAGACATATGCTTCGGCCCCTTAAATTTTGGCATGAATGAAGAAGCTGCTAAGGAAAAGGCGCGAGAAGCCCTTCTCATGGTAGGCTTGCCTGAAGAGCTATTAACGAAGTCTCCGTTTGAGTTAAGCGGCGGGCAAATGCGGAGGGTGGCTATTGCTGGGGTGTTAGTAATGGAACCGGAAGTGCTCGTATTGGATGAGCCGACTGCTGGATTGGACCCAAGAGGGCAGGGGGAGCTTATGGATATGTTTTATAAGCTTCATAAGGAAAAAGGGTTAACGGTCATTCTTGTAACGCATAACATGGAGGATGCGGCCCGCTATGCAGATGATATTATTGTTATGGATAAGGGCACTGTCTTTTTGGAAGGAAGCCCGGAGGAAGTATTTTCGCATGCAGATAAGCTTGAGGCAATCGGAGTATCCTTGCCGGTTTCGCTGCAGTATAAGAGGCTGCTGGAAGAAAAACTTGGGGTAGAAATTTGCGCCTCTCCACTAACCCTAGAGGATTTAGCGGAAGAAATGGTAAGCATTTTGAAAAAAGGAGATGCCGGATAATGCAGCAAATTATTATTGGGAAATATATTCCGGGAGAGTCTCTTATTCACCGGCTTGATCCGCGGGCAAAGCTGTTGCTCGTTTTTCTATATGTATTCGTTGTTTTTTTGGCAAATAACGCGCTTTCTTATAGCTTTTTATTTTTATATGCCCTTATTCCGCTCGTTTTGTCTCGCATACCGGTTCATTACGTCCTTTCCGGTCTAAAGCCCATCTTGTGGATTTTTTTATTCACCTTTTTCCTTCATGTTTTTACAACAAAGGAAGGGGAGCTTTTATTTCAAATCGGTTGGTTTTCTGTCTATGAAAAAGGCTTTGCGCAAGGGATTTATATCTCTCTTCGCTTTTTGGTCATTATTATTATAACGACTCTATTAACATTAACGACAACTCCGATTGAAATTACAGATGGGATGGAAGCGTTGCTGCATCCTTTTAAGAAAATAGGCTTGCCCGTTCACGAGATTGCCCTTATGATGTCTATTTCCTTGCGTTTCATCCCTACGCTTATGGAAGAAACAGAGAAAATTATGAAGGCGCAATCTTCGCGCGGCGTGGATTTTGCAGGGGGACCGCTCAAGGATCGGCTAAGAGCAGTTGTTTCATTGCTTGTCCCGCTGTTTATTAACGCCTTTAAGCGGGCGGAGGATTTAGCGGTTGCGATGGAAGCAAGAGGATACCAAGGGGGAGAAGGACGGTCCAAGCTTCGCCAGCTCCTTTGGCAGGGCAAGGATACGATAGCTCTTCTCAGCCTGCTTCTTTTAGCGTTTATTTTACTTTGGGCACGTTCATAATGGAGAGTATGATGGAAAGAATTAAATGTACAATTGCTTATGATGGAACTAATTTTTCGGGCTATCAAATACAGCAGGAAAAGCGCACTGTCCAGCAAGAGATAGAAGCGGTTTTGCAAAAGCTTCATAAAGGGGAGCATATTCGCGTTTACGCTTCCGGAAGAACAGATGCATCCGTTCATGCGGCAGGGCAGGTGATTCATTTTGACTCGCCCCTGCAGCTTCCAGAGGAGCGCTGGGAGGCGGCCTTAAATGCTTTATTGCCAAAGGATATCGCGGTAATAGAAGCGGAGAAAGCAGCGCCGGACTTTCATGCGAGATTCCATGTTGCAACGAAGGAGTACCGCTATCGCGTGTTGCTATCTAAAAAGAAAGATGTATTTAAAAGAAATTACGTGTACCATTACCCGTATTCTCTTAACCTTTCAGCGATAGAAGCCGCAACTTTGCATTTCATCGGAACGCATGACTTTACTTCTTTTTGCTCGGCGAAGACCGAAATTGAGGACCGGGTGCGCACAATCTACGAGCTGGAAATGGTCCGCCAAGGAGAAGAGCTTGTGTTTCGTTTTGTAGGAAACGGCTTTTTATATAATATGGTCCGCATTATTGTCGGCACATTGCTTGATATTGGGCAAGGGAAGATAGAGCCGGAGGCAGTTCCCGATATTTTAAGGGCGCGGGACCGGCGGCTGGCGGGCAAGACAGCACCGGGCCATGGCCTGTATTTATGGCAGGTAAACTATAACAACTAATCCTGGTGTAACATTTGCTTGACATTAGTATCGCGAAAGGATATTATAACATATGGTATTGTTTCTAAAACCACGATTAGCCCCGAAATTAGTCGTGTTTAAGATACACAAGAAATGATGATTGCTTAACAATGATTAGGAGGGAAAAACATGCGTACGACTTTCATGGCAAAAGCTAACGAAGTTGAGCGTAAATGGTACGTAATCGACGCTGAAGGTCAAACTTTAGGTCGTCTTGCAAGCGAAGTTGCTTCTATTTTACGCGGTAAAAACAAACCAACTTACACACCACACGTTGACACTGGTGATCATGTAATTATTATCAATGCAGAAAAGGTTCATTTAACAGGTAATAAATTAAACGATAAAATTTACTACCGTCACAGCATGCATCCAGGCGGATTAAAACAAAGAACAGCTCTAGAAATGCGTACAAACTACCCTGTACAAATGATCGAGCTTGCGGTGAAAGGAATGCTTCCTAAAAACCGTTTAGGCCGTCAAATGGCTAAGAAATTAAAAGTGTATGCTGGCACTGAGCATCCACATCAAGCACAACAACCAGAAGTTTACGAGCTTCGCGGATAATCATTTAAGGAGGGTTTACTTTGGCACAGGTACAATACTATGGTACTGGACGTCGTAAGAGTTCAGTAGCGCGTGTACGTCTAGTTCCTGGCGAGGGACGCGTTATCATCAACGGTCGTGAATTTGAAAACTACATTCCATTCGCAGCATTGCGCGAAGTGGTAAAGCAACCTCTAGTTGCAACTGAAACTTTAGGTAACTATGATGTTCTAGTTAACGTAAACGGCGGCGGCTACACAGGCCAAGCTGGCGCAATCCGCCACGGCATCGCAAGAGCATTGCTTCAAGCTGATCCAGAATACCGCTTAACATTAAAACGCGCGGGTCTGTTGACTCGTGACGCACGTATGAAAGAGCGTAAGAAATACGGCCTTAAAGGCGCTCGTCGCGCGCCTCAGTTCTCAAAACGTTAATTATTGGACGTTTCAAAGGCTCCCGGACCTTTTGGTTGGGAGCCTTTTTTATTATCCGAAAGAAGGTCCTATTTCAAACTAAGCGGCGGCAGCTCTATATTATCGCTCCAACAGCCTCCACCAGTTATCAATAAGCCCATGCCAATTATAGAAAAGCGTGCTTCGCGGTGACATTATAACCCGGCTGAAATCATCGTCATCAAAAACTTCCGCTCCAATTACATGTACAGCATCATGCAGAGATGAGGTTTGTATAAACCTGCCTAACTCATCGGGCGAATCAAATGAGGCTAGGTTTCTAATGATACGATTCTCTGCATTTTGAAGCCTTCTGCCCCATCTGCGATGCCTTGTTATTTCTAAAGGAATCGAAGCCCAAGGCTCCACCAATCTTGAATTTAGCCTTTGTTCCCTATACCAATTCAAAGATTTTTCCATAAAGTTTCGGTGGAATTCAAGGAATTCAATTCCGTCGCCTGGACGCGTTCCCATGTCCCTTCCCATATTTCTGTGCCACTCGGCATGCTCTCTAAGAAGGCGCTGTGGAAAATTCGGTATTGTTGCCATTAATATTCCCCTTTTTAATATAACTATATTAAATATGTGTTGCCTTTGTTTGTATATTCGTCTCTGTTTTCGATTATTTAAGGAAGCCGCTATAAAGTCATGGCAGTTTCCCATTGGAATATTTTAATGAGCATTTTCCCTATATATACGTTTAGACTACCTAATAGGGAGGTGCAACAATGACAGTTATTACTACCCTAAAAGAAAAACGAAAAGAAAAGCAAATTAAATATGAGCGCAAAATGCTCAGGGAGCTTTCACTTCAAATACTTAAGAAAAACATAAATAAATACTTTATGGCATATACAGAAATCCCGCAGTTTGCACGCTGCTGCGAGGAATATTGCATCGAGCTTGCGATTGAGTCTTATTTGCTTGGGGCAAGCTACAGCAAGTTCGGTTATTACGGAGAGTCATTTTTTGATGTGAAGCAGCGCTGCATTTGGGAAGAACAAAGCTTAACGGAAATGCTGTTTCATTTTTTATCGAGCATTCCGATAGCCGAGCTTTCCGAACAGCAGCGAAATCAACTTTATGATAGATGCCAGAGCTTTGTTTCCCTATGGTGGAAAGAGGGCTATGAAAAAGGTGAACGGCGGTACCGCCTTCGGCTGCACTAATTATTCATAATCCTTCCCCTTGTCCCATATAAGTAAATAGAGGATTAGCGGGAGGGGAAGGTATGAAAAAAATTAAAGCTATCTCTTTTATCATAGCCGCCATTATACTCTTCTTTCTTGTCAGGTACGAATTTGAAGTTACTAAAACGTGGAAGGCGTGGAATTTGCCGCTATCAGGAAAAATTATTGTGTTAGATGCGGGACATGGCGGCCCTGATGGAGGAGCGGTAGGGGGAAAAGAAATTATTGAAAAAGATATTACGATGGAGCTTACGAAAAAACTGCGCGACTATTTGCAGGAGCAAGGAGCACTTGTCATTTTAACGAGAGACGGGGATTATGATTTAGCCTCTAAAGGTACAAAAGGCTATAGCCGCCGTAAAGCGGAGGATTTGCGGGAGCGTGTCAATATTATTAATAATTCCGGCGCAGATTTGTTTGTAAGCATCCATTTAAACGCCATCCCTATCCATAATTCTAAAGGTGCTCAAACATTTTACACACGGTCTCTAGTAGAGAATGAAAGAGCTGCGAAATTCATCCAAGCAGAGCTGCGGACGAGTTTGGAAAATACAAATCGTTCCGCAAAAACAATTAGCCGTGTTTATTTATTAAAACACGCCAAGGCGCCGGGGGTTTTGGTAGAGGCCGGGTTTTTGTCGAATGTAAATGAGAGGTACCTGCTGAATTCCGAAAAATACCAGCAAAAGGTGGCTGCCGCTGTTTATAGGGGCGTATTGCGTTATTTTACTGATAAGGGAACTCCTCCTGAATAAAACAGGAGGGTTTTTCATATTACTTTTTAAGAATATGGTATACTAAAATGTGAAAGCACATTCAATTCACACAGGTGGTGGACTCATGATAACTAAAGAACAGGTAGTACAAGTATTGGAACAATTAAAGGATCCATTTCTACATAAAACGTTAAAGGAAACACACGGCGTTAAAGAAGTAACTGTAAAACCGGAAAAAGCGCATGTAAGCGTAAAGGTGGCAATTGCGAAAACGGGAACAGCCGAGCAAATGCAGCTGCAAGCGGAAATCGTTAGGCTGGTAAAAGAGCTTGGAGCCGCTACAGTCGGCCTGCGGTTTACGGAATTGACAGCAGAAGAGCTTGATGAGTTTGGAACTCCTGCGCAGCAAGAGCCGCAAACGCTGCTATCTCCTAATTCTAAGACTGTTTTCTTGGCAGTAGCGAGCGGTAAAGGTGGGGTAGGGAAATCCACTGTATCGGTTAACCTTGCTGTTGCTTTAGCGCGCCTTGGCAAAAAGGTCGGAATTGTTGACGCTGATATTTACGGATTTAGCGTTCCTGATATGATGGGGATTACAAAACGCCCGGTTGTGCGCGGCGAGCGGATTATTCCGGTAGAGCGTTTAGGTGTAAAGGTTATGTCCATGGGCTTTTTTGTAGAAGATAATGCCCCGGTTATTTGGCGCGGGCCGATGCTAGGAAAAATGTTAAACCACTTCTTCACGGAAGTAGAGTGGGGAGACCTTGATTATTTAGTGCTTGATTTGCCTCCTGGAACAGGGGATGTGGCGTTAGACGTTCATTCTATGCTGCCTTCTTGCAAGGAAGTAATTGTAACGACTCCGCATCCGACAGCTTCTTTTGTTGCGGCAAGAGCAGGGGCGATGGCTTTGCGCACAGAGCATGAAATTATTGGCGTTATCGAGAATATGTCTTACTTTGAAAGTAAGCTGACAGGAGAAAAAGAATATGTATTTGGCAAAGGCGGGGGACAAAAGCTGGCGGATGAGCTCCGTACAAGGCTTTTAGGGCAAATTCCGCTTGAGCAGCCAGATTGGGATAAAGAAGACTTTGCTCCTTCTGTATATGATGCGGACCATAAAATTGGGGCTATATATAATGAAATCGCGCAGGAGATCATAGATTTAGTAACTGTATAAGCGGGTTCCCTCTATGTGGCCGGCACGGTGGATATGATAGGATAAAACAATAACCTCTTCATTTTGAAGAGGTTATTGTTGTTGTTCGTTGCCTTGTGCATCGCTTCCGGCCCCGCTTTCCTTATTTGGGCTTGAAGGTTGCGAGCCGCCATCCCCGCCTTTTTCCGCTTTTTCAATAGCTTTAGTAATTACATCAATCATCTTTGCTTGGAAAAGAGGGCTTTCCGTCGTTTCAGTTAAAATTTGCTGTACATGCTTGCGATATTGCTGGCTCTTCATAACCTGCAGCATTTGCTTTTCGACTTCCGGGTTTGTCATTATAGTTATAACGCCTTCCTGATATTGCGGATCTTTTAGCAATGTTTTCATTAAATTTGCTTGTTCTTTTTCCATGCTTTTTGCAAATTTTGCAGCGAATTTCGGGTCATTGAAAAGCTTTTGCCAAAACTGCTGCCCTTTTTCTGATACCATCGCTTCTTCTATTGTTTTTTTGACAACAGCTTCGTCAAGGATAAGCGCTTGTTTCATTTTTTCATCTGTTAACACATCTTGAATTGCCTTTTTTCCTTGATCGGTTTTTAAGATGTCAATCACCATTTTTTTCGTTTGGTCATAATCCAGCTCTGGTGTCGCTGCTTTTTCCTGGGCACATGCCGTTGTGATAAAGAAGAGGATACATAATAGCAATACCAACGGAATCCGTTTCATTGACCGGAGCTCCTTTCGCAAGTTTCTCCCTTTTAATATGAATAACTTAGCGAAATTTATGCATAATCGCGACTAGCTTTTTAGAGGGGGCGTTGTTACAATTTAGTTAGAACTATGCAGAATAGTGGGGGATTATGTCGTGAATAGCCGAAAATGGGTACGTTTGTTTTTTTCTACTTTGTTGCTTGGCGGGGGAAGCACCGTTCTAATTGGATTTTTTTTAAGATGGGATAAATATGCTTCGCTTTTTCAAGACTTTGACGGGAAAGAAATCCTTTCCATTTCATTTTGGCTTCTCGGTGTAGGCTTTATTTTTAGTGTGGTCAGCCAAATGGGGTTTTTCGCGTATTTAACAGTTCACCGCTTCGGGTTAGGGATGTTTCGCTCCATGTCGCTCTGGAACGCGGTTCAGGTGTTTTTGGTAGCTTTTGTTTTGTTTGATTTTGTATATTTGCGAACGGCTCTTTTTGCAGGTGACGGAGCTTCTGTAGCTTCCAATGTGCTCATAGCAGCCATACTTTTACTTGTAGGGATAGCGGTAGCTTATATTAAAAGCAAGGAAACAAACAAGCAGGCCTTTATTCCGGCGCTTTTCTTTATGGTAGTAGTTACGATTATAGAGTGGATGCCGGCCTTGCGGGTCAATGATCGCGATTGGCTATATTTAATGGTAGGGCCGCTTTTAATTTGCAATACATATCAGTTGTTGGTTTTGCATCGTTTAGTCAAAAAAGAAAGCTGATCCTTAAAGGACCAGCTTTTTTATTCTACATCCTTGCTTTGAGTTTCGGTATTGGAAATGAGTTCTGAAATAGAAGCGTTTGTGTAGCCTTCAGCCTGCAGTTTTTGGACCAGCAAGGGCAATGCTTTATTTGTCTGTAAAGCGGAATCAGAGGCATGGAGCAAAATAATGTCGCCAGGAGAAAGGGATTTGGTTACCTTATCTACGATAGCGGCTGCACCCGGATTTTTCCAGTCATCTGAATTATTGCTCCAGTGTACGACAGTAAATCCCATGGAATCTGCAATTTTTAGTACAGCTTTATTAAAGCTTCCGCTTGGCGGCCGGAGCAGCTGCACCTTCTTTACCCCCAGTTTCTCAAATATTTCTTGCGATTTCGCTAAGTCCTGTCTTATCTCGTTTGCTTCTAGGGAAGTATAGTCTTCATAGTTATATCCCATGCTTCCAATTTCATGGCCATCTTTCATAATGCGCTCCACGATATCAGGGTGACGTTCTGCCCAAGCGGCGGAAAGGAAAAAGGTCGCGTTTTTGATATTAAGCTCCTTTAACGTATCTAGAATCGGCACTGCCTTTTCGTCGCCCCAGCTAATATCAAATGTTAAAGCAACGTGCTTTTTAGAAACATCTCCTTTGTAAATTGCTTTTGGCCCTGTCGCTGTAGAAAATACAGATTGATAGGAGTATGTTTCTAAAAATAAAAACCATGCTGTAAATAAGGAAAGCAACACAATTACCATTGTTTGTTTTAATTTACCTTTGCTTGTTACGAAGAAGAAAAACATTTTATCTCCTCTCCCTTGTCCAATCCTCTTCAATTACTTATATGCAGAAAAAATAAAAAAGATAACCTGTAATTTTATTTATAAAAACAGGACAAAAGGAAATAATTAGCATAAAACTGCTAATTAGAGGTGTATATATGCTGGGATTTATAGTAAACGCAAAAGAATTGCGGGAATTGGAATATCTTCTAAAAAGGGAAATGGATGAAATTTTGTTCGACTTTGAAGATGAAAGAATTGACCGGAGGGTGAAACGGGCAATGGAGGAAAGATACGCGATTCTATTTCGGTTATTTTCGCGAATTACCTCTCCTTCAGAATGTACACAATATGTAAGAAAAAGAGTTCATTATTAGATACAGCCCAGAAAACAAGTCGCCATGTTCCCGCAAATATGCAATTTGCGGGGACAGTGCCCTTACAGATAAAATACAAAAAAGATGTTGACATTATATCTGATGTTGTGATAAATTTAAATCCGTCGCTGATGAGCGACAAAAACAAAATGTGAATAGTTAAAACGACTTGTTGACATTTTGTTTTGAGAATGTTAGTATTAAGAAGTCGCTTTGGGCGACAAGCAGTTCTTTGAAAACTAAACAAAACACAAAACGTCAATTTTTATTTATGAGCAAGACAAACACTTTTATGGAGAGTTTGATCCTGGCTCAGGATGAACGCTGGCGGCGTGCCTAATACATGCAAGTCGAGCGAACCTCTTTTAGAGGTCAGCGGCGAACGGGTGAGTAACACGTGGGTAACCTGCCTGTAAGACTGGGATAACTTCGGGAAACCGAAGCTAATACCAGATAGGTTTTCAGGTCGCATGGCCTGAAATGGAAAGGCGGCTTTTGC
>JBHGUR010000005.1:0-13616 GCA_048976805.1 Ectobacillus sp.
AAGAACATATGTTCATTATACCAAGATATGGGATATGAGACAATGGGTAGGCTGTCGCCTACCGAAATTCATCTCCCCCTTATCGTTGGGCTACGCCCTTCACACGATTGAAGAGGGAGACTTCTTTCGGAATATGTTAAAGCTGTCCCTACTTATTTGGAGGTTGATCTTTTGATAACTGAAATATTAGTGCTTGTTATACTAATTGTTTTAAATGCATTTTTTGCTGCATCTGAAATTGCGTTAATTTCATTAAATGATAATAAAGTTAAAATGATGGCTGAAGGCGGAGATAAAAAAGCAAAAATGCTGCATCATCTTTTAAACGAGCCAAGCCGTTTTTTGGCTACCATTCAAATCGGCATAACGCTTGCCGGATTTTTGGCAAGCGCATTTGCAGCGGAGAACTTTGCCGGAAGATTGGCACAGGCTTTATACAACATGGGGATCCCAATTTCGGAAGAATTGCTTGAAACAATCTCGCTCATTGTTATCACGTTAGTATTATCGTTTTTCACGTTAGTTTTAGGCGAGCTAGTTCCGAAGCGGCTCGCTTTGCAAAAGGCGGAAGCAATTTCAATGTTGGCGGTAACGCCCCTAACGCTTTTATCTAAAGCATCTGCACCGTTTGTTAAATTGTTGACTTTATCCACGAACTTAATTGTACGCCTTTTTGGAGTCGACCCGAATGCTGATGATGAGAACGTGACCGAAGAAGAAATTCGGATGATGGTGGATGTAGGGAAAGAAAAAGGCACGATTCAAGAAATAGAAAAAGAAATGATTAACAATATTTTTGAGTTTGATAATAAGACTGTATCTGATATTATGACACATCGCACGAACGTTGTTGCCATCCCTATTGATTGCAGTTTGCAAGAGAGTTTGCATATCGCAAATGCAGAAAAATATACAAGATTCCCTGTGTACGAAGAGCAGATTGATAATATTGTCGGTATACTGCATGTGAAGGATTTAATTCAGTTTATAGAAGAAGCTGACCATAGCGCCTTTAACTTACGGGAAATAATCCGTGAGCCTTATTATGTGCTTGAGTCAAAGAGAATCGATCAGTTATTTAAGGAAATGCAGCAAAATAATGTCCATATGGCGATTGTAATTGATGAATACGGAGGAACAGATGGAATTGTGACGATAGAGGATTTAATTGAAGAAATCGTCGGGAATATTTTTGATGAATATGATGAGCCTGCAATGGAGGCTGAGGAAATAAAGGAGATTGCCCCTAACACGTATTTGATTGCCGGAACGACGAATCTTTATGAAGTAGAGGATATTGTAAAAGCGGACTTGCCCATACAAGAATTTGATACCTTAAGCGGTTTTGTCATCGGACAGCTCGGTTATATACCGGGTGAAGCTGAACAGCCATCTGTTGCTTATAAAAATCTTTTGTTTACAGTTGATAAAATGGAAGATAAACGAATTATGAAAGTAAAGGTAGAGGTAAAAAAAGAGAAAGGGGCGAGTATATCTATATAGGCTACCCTAAAAAATAATCTGTGCTAAACGTTAGTGTTGATGTAACCCCTTATTTTTAGAGGGGGAGAGTGCTCCTGGCCGTATATCGTAACGGTCAGGGCCTAGTTTTGTACTTTAAGAAAATATAAATTGGCAGCGAAGAAGAGTATGCGCGACGCCAATTTTAAGAATAAAGTATAAGGGCAACTACGCCTCTGTCTTCGCCTTTACAGGCTCGCCAGTCGGCGAGTTTTCTTTACCTCGTTCAAAGGAAAACCAGAAGGGGCAAATGAGTGCAGGTTGCGATTGGTCTGTATAGCCTTGATGTACAGATGTACGTTATATCAAAATCAATATAGGCCTTTAACATAGCCAAATTTAAAAGAGCTGATCTGTGAAACCGTTCCCAGAAGGTCTTTAGATCAGCTCTGCTTCCTTTTAACGGAAGTTGTTTATAAATTTGCAATTACACGAATCCGGTCTATCAACTGGAGGGACGTGCGGCTATGGTATAGAGTTTGCTGCAAGTTGTTATATACATGAATTAAGTTCTCTTTTGCAATTACATTTAGCCCTTCGTGAAACTCCGAATCTGTTACATATCGATGCATTTCATCCACTTCACATGTTGTTAACTCCATTACGTATTTTTCATTCATTGTTTAATCCCTCCTTTTATACTTCAGCTAACTTTTCCTTTAAAGTGCTGGTTCACACTTATTCAACTATAGGGGGATTATATCCTTTATATTTTGGGAAAAGATTTTCTTGTTTTATTGTGGTTTTTCGACATATGAGGAATTTTTTGGGTGAAAATGAAGAGGTTGTATGTGGCGTGAGCGGAGATAAATTGAAAAATAGCTATCAGTGGGAAATAAGGTCCCACTGACAGAAAGATACATTGCTATGCCTTTTGTTCAACTGCTTGCAGCATCGTTCCATTTTTTGCGTAATTGATATGCCAGGAAAAGGCTTTTTCCAGAACGTGGGGAGTTTGTCCGCCTCCGGCGAGGGCTTCTTGGTAATAGCCCCATAGCTGTTTGCGGTAGCTCGGGTGCGCACAGCGTTCAATAATGAGCTCGACGCGTTCTCTTGGAGCCAATCCTCGCAAGTCGGCATATCCTTGTTCTGTACATCAATTGCTTATTATTTTGCGAATGCGTTCATTTTCATATTTGCCTCGCAAGAAGCAGCCGGGAGCTTTTGAAATGACATTTTTGTGAATAGTCAGGATACTTAGTAAAATATGGTATAATATATATATCCAATTTATGATTTGGACATATACATCGCGGCTAAGTAGAACAAACAGCACCTTGTACTTGCTTCCTCTCTCTGGTTTTCCATCGCATGGGGCAGGAATAGGTTTTGACCGCTTCTATGCATTGCCGGATACTTTCTCCCCTTTCAAAAGAAAGGTTTTATGTTCTTTTTTTAACTTGTATTTATATAATCAAGGGATTCCTATGCATTCGAACTTAAATTTATGAAGGGTTGACAACGATGCGCAGCCGATAGATAAAATCAAAATGATAAATCTATTGATGAAGGCGGTGCGTATATATGGAGCTGATAGATAGATATGTTTACGCGGTCGTTCGTAAAATACCGAAAGTGAAAAGAGGAGAGGTTGAAAGAGAAGTCAGGATTTCTATCGACCATTTAATGGAAAGGTATCCAGCTAGGGAATCGGAGGCCAGCAAAGCGGAAAAAGCGTTATTGGAAATGGGTGACCCTGGCATTGTTGCAGAGAGATATACGCATACACAAAAATATTTAATTGGCCCGAAAAATTATAGAGCATATATGTTTATGCTAAAACTCGTTTTAGTGGCGGTATTTATCGGAATATCCATCGTTAATGTTGTACAAGTCGCTTCTGCAGCTGATGCAAATCTAACTAAGGCTGCTGCAGAGTATTTTGGTTTACTATGGTCGGGGCTAGCTCAAGCGTTTACTTGGGTAACCGTCATGTTCGCTATCATGGAATATAAAGGTGCCGATTTTCCTAGTAGCTTAAAAAAACCGAAACGGTGGAGCTTGGACGATTTGCCTGCAGCTATGGATAAAAAAGCCGTTATTGGACTGGGAGAGCCGATTGCGGGAATTTTGTTTTCAACGATATTTCTAACTATATTGTACATTGCCCCGCAGCGTTTTGCGGCGTATATCCCGCAGGAAAGCGGAGAGCTTGCTGTCATTCCGATTTTTGATGCAGCTTCCTTGAAGGGGTACAATATTTTTCTTTTATCTATATTTATCATTGCGATAGCAAAAGAGATATTGAAGCTCGTATATAGAAAATGGACAATTGCATTAGCCGTAAGCCTCTCGATTTTAAGCGTAATTTCCATGGTTTTATTTATCATCGTGTTTTTTAACCCAGCTGTATGGAACGATAATTTTGGTGTGGAGCTTGCTAAGTATGTAAATTTTGATTTTGACTTTCCAGCAGCTTGGAAGCAAATTACAAATGCGGTGTTGTTTTGTATCGTAATTGTAACGGTTCTTGAGATGGGGTCCGCTCTATATAAAGGCGTAAAATATAATGGCGGCAAGTGATGGCCTTGAACCGCGATTGCTATAATTTCATGCCCATGTTAATATAATTATAATTATTTAAATATTATGTGAATAGATAGAGGGAGTAACTGCCTGGAATATGTCAGGATTCAAAGTCGTCATTGCGGACAAAGTCCCGGCTTTGAAAACACATTTAGTTTAGTGAGACTCTATAGCTGGGGATTATTCTAGCTATAGAGTCTTTAGTTTTATTAGCCAGAAAGGAGATAGAAAATGAGCGACTTTCACAGAAAATCCGCAGATGAAGCAATGAGAGCTTTAGGTGTTTCCGAGCAAGGATTACATACTTCCGAAATTCCAAAAAGACGGGAGCAATACGGCTTTAATGAATTGGAGGAAGCAGCGCGAAAAAGCACCATACAAGTATTTTTCAATCAATTTAAGGATTTCTTAGTTATCATATTGCTAGTGGCGGCAGCTGTTTCTGCTTTTTTAGGAAAGCTGGAGAGTACCCTCGTTATTTTAATAGTGGTAATTATTAACGCAGTGCTTGGAACGGTGCAGCATGTGAAGGCGGAGCGTTCCTTAAAAAGCTTGAAGGCTCTTTCTTCGCCGGTAGCTAAAGTGTTAAGGGATGGGCAAAAAATAGAGATACCTTCAAGGGAAGTGCTAGTCGGGGATATTTTATATTTAGATGCCGGCGATTATGTGAGCGCGGATGGAAGGATTCTGGAAACGTACAGCCTGCAAGTGAATGAAAGCTCGTTAACAGGGGAATCGGACAGTGTACTAAAGTTTGTTGAACCGATAGATGAGGATAACGTCGCTATCGGAGATAGAAAAAACATGGTATTTTCCGGGAGCTTTGTAACGTATGGCAGAGCTGTTGTTTTGGTTACAGCCATTGGGATGAACACGGAAATAGGGAAAATCGCCAACCTGCTGGAGACTGCCAAGGAGAAGAAAACGCCGCTGCAAGCAAGCCTAGATAGTTTCGGGAAGAAGCTTGCCTTTGTAATTATTGTGATAGCAATATTTATATTTGTTCTCGATTTAGTTAGAGGGCGCCCGCTTGTTGATTCCTTTATGTTTGCCGTATCGCTTGCGGTGGCAGCCATCCCGGAAGCGCTAAGCTCAATTGTAACAATTGTGCTTGCGCTGGGCACACAAAAAATGGCCAAGAAAAACGCGATTATCCGAAAGCTTCATGCCGTTGAAAGCTTAGGCAGCATTTCAGTCATATGTTCAGATAAGACAGGAACGCTGACGCAAAATAAGATGACGGTACGAAAGGTTTTTGTTGATGGAAAGGTCCTTGATTATGATAAATTGACTCATGATAAGGCTCTAGAGCAAAAGCTTGTATTGATGGCTTTATTATGCAATGACGCAGTGACAATTGAGAAGAAGGAAATCGGCGATCCGACGGAGGTTGCGCTCGTCAATTTGGGAGAAAGCCATCACTTGGACGAGTTAGATGTCAGGGAAACTTATCCGAGGCTGGGAGAGCTGCCGTTTGATTCCGATAGAAAACTGATGAGTACAGTGAACCGCTTTGGCGACAAGGTGCTAATGATTACAAAGGGAGCGCTTGATGTACTTTTATCGAGGGTAGTAAAAATCGAAACATCACAAGGCATTATAGAGATTACGGGAGAGCATAAACAGGAAATAGAAAATATAAACATGAATTTTTCAAAGAATGGATTAAGGGTTCTCGCATTTGCCTATAAAGAGGTGCAAGAGAACAGCGATGTTAGCCTTGAAGATGAAAACGGCTTAATATTTGTCGGGCTTACCGCCATGATGGACCCGCCAAGAGACGAGTCTGCCGAGGCGGTAGCGAGCTGTATGAACGCCGGCATTAAGCCGGTCATGATAACAGGGGACCATAAAATAACCGCCAGCGCGATTGCGAAGCAAATCGGGATATTGCAGGATGAATCGGAAGCGATGGAGGGCTTTGAACTCGAAAACCTAAGCGACGAAGAGCTAAGAGATAGAGTTGAAAGCATTTCTGTATATGCAAGGGTGTCCCCGGAGCATAAAATCAGAATCGTAAGGGCGTGGCAGGAAAAAGGAAATGTCGTGGCGATGACGGGAGATGGAGTAAACGATGCGCCGGCTTTAAAACAGGCCGATATCGGCATCGCGATGGGGATAACCGGCACCGAGGTTGCAAAGGACGCAGCAGCAATGGTGTTAACCGATGATAATTTCTCGACAATTGTAAGGGCGATTTCTAACGGAAGAAGCATCTATGAAAATATTAAAAACTCGATCAAGTTTTTGCTATCAGGAAATACGGCAGGGATATTGTCTGTCCTGTACGCTTCCTTAAGCGCTTTGCCGGTTCCGTTTGCCCCTGTGCATCTTTTGTTTATTAACTTGTTGACGGACAGCCTGCCCGCAATAGCGATTGGGCTTGAGCCCCACAATGAAAATATTATGAAAGAGAAGCCAAGAAATATAAACACGCCGATTTTAAACAAAACGTTTGCGGTTGAAGTGATGCTAGAGGGATTTTTAATAGCGCTCGGAACGGTGTTTGCCTTTCAGATTGGGCTTGCATCAGGGGATCACGCAGCAGCGAGCACGATGGCGTTTGCGACGCTATGTTTATCGAGGCTGCTGCACGGGTTTAACTCAAGATCCAAGCAATCTATTTTTAAGATAGGCGTCTTTTCTAATAAGTATATTTGGATTGCGGTGCTGCTTGGAATTGCGTTATTGCATATAGTGCTCCTGTTCCCGCCGCTTAGGGGCATATTTGAGGTAGCGCCTCTTAACAGCGCCCAGTTTTTTGCTATATACGGTTTGGCGCTTATGCCGCTTGTAGCAATTCAGGTGTATAAGTTGGCTGTTGTAAGATGAAAGTGTAAATAGATTATATGGTGTATAATGGAAAATACATCCGTTAGCGGGAGTTATAAGTAGTTGAATACATGCATTATCTTCAAGGGGCAAGTGGATAGGATTATTAAACCAGACTGTTTAATATAAAAATTTATTAATCTCTAAACCTTGAAGGGGGCTGACCCAAAAGTCCGATAAAAGAGGATTTCTGGTTGTCGGCCTCTTTTTTTGTGATAAGTGTATCCTTAACAATGAGTGAAAAAACAACGAGTCAGTAATTTTAAATGTCATGTATGAATACTCCCTCACTTAATTTAAAGCGGGAGGTTTTTATATTTGTAAATTATAATACAAAATATAGGGATATATATTTGGAAGAAACAGCCCTATATATATTAAAATAGAAAATATATTGTAAGAGCATGCATCATGTGATCGCTCAACCTAACAGGAAATCACAGCTGAACATTTTGTCACATGCTCCAACAACCATACTAATGGTAGAAGGAGGAATTTCATCATGAGCTATAAAGTTGTATTTTTAGATATTGACGGTACGATTTTGCCGCATGGAAAACGGATTACGAATGCGACGAAGCACGCAATCCGGCGTTTGCAGGAAAAGAAGCTCCAAGTTGTGATTGCAACAGGAAGAGCGCCGTACTTTGCGGATTCAATTGTCCGTGATGTCGGAGTAAAATCCGCGGTTTTTTTCAATGGCTCATACGTCCAGCATCAGGGAGAGGTGCTGCACCGGGCGCCGATTGAAAAGAAGGTGCTAAAAAAGCTGCATGTACAGACAGGAAAGCATAAACATCCTGTTACGTATTTAGGAGAATCAGAGTTTCGGACAACAGAGCTTACACATCCGTATGTAACAGAAGCTTTTTCATATGACCCGTGGAAGCCAAAGCAAGCATCCCCGCTGTTTTGGATGGAGCAAGATATTTATCAGCTGTTTCTCCATTGTGAAATGGAAGAGGAGCGCAAATATGAGCAAAATATTCCTGAGCTTCATTTTAGACGATGGAGCCAGCCGGGAATGCGCACGTGCGATGTAAATTTATCAAACGGAACGAAGGCTTCCGGAATCATGAAGATGCTAGAAAAGCTCGGTGTTGCGCCGGATGAAGCTGTTGCTTTTGGCGATGGCTTGAACGACGTTGAAATGCTGTCTTTAGTCGGTATGGGGGTGGCAATGGGCAATGCTAGACCAGAGGTGCAGGCCCGCGCCAATATGGTTACGAAATCAGTTGATGAGGACGGCGTGAAGCACGGCCTAGAAAAGCTTGGTTTAATCTGATCTTTTGGAGGAAATCGAATGAAAATTGAAATTTGGTCTGATTTTTTGTGCCCGTTTTGCTATATCGGAAAACGCCGATTGGAAGCGGCATTACAGCAGTTTGCACACAAGGATGAGGTAGAAGTGGTATACCGCAGCTTTGAGCTGAATCCAAATGCCAAGCGTGATATTGAGACGGATATTCATAGCTTGATTGCGGCAAAGTATGGAATCAGTCGCGAGCAAGCACAAGCGGCTAACAACAACATTGCGATGCAAGCAAAAGAAGTTGGCCTTACGTTCCGCTTTGATACGATGATTCCTACGAATTCTTTCGATGCCCATCGCCTCGTTCACTTTGCCGCTGGGCACGGAAAAATGCAGGAAATGATGGAACGGCTGTTTCAAGCGTACTTTATAGACTCTAAACATATTGGGGATCGTGAAACGTTGATGGCATTGGCGGCAGAGGTTGGGCTTGATAAAGAAAATACCGCGGCGATGCTGGCTAGCGATGAATATACAGCGGAAGTTCGCGCCGATGAACAACGTGCTAGAGAACTAGGCATCAGCGGCGTTCCATTTTTCGTATTCAATGGCAAATACGCCGTCTCCGGTGCACAGCCAAGTGAAGTGTTTCTAGAAGTGCTGCAGAAGGTATATGACGAGAACCGGTTGAATGAAACGATGCATGACGGTGCGGTTTGTACAGACGAAGCGTGCGATATCCCTAGGAATTAGGCGGTTGAACGGATTATGGATAAAACCCGCCGGATTCCGGTAAAAGGAAAGAAGGGGCTACAGCGTGTAAGTAGTTCAGTTATTGTGAAGAAAACCTAAAGTAACAAGCTATATATAACTGACTTGCCATTTCGACATATTCATGGGCTATGTCAAACAAAATGGCAGCGGCACCCCTGTTCTCCCTTTGGCTTTCCATCGCATGGGGTGGAAATAGGGTTTGACCACTGCTTCACACCGCTAGTTCCTCTGATCCCCTAAAAAAAGCTCGGAGTTTACTACTCTGAGCTTTTTTAGGAGAGCTTCTTCGATTAAAGCCTCCATGAGTTGAATAACAAATCAAATTACTCTTCTGTTAATATTCTATCACTTTTGCTGGTAGATTGAGAAATTACCAAAAATTCAACATCCTTATTTGAATCATTAATCATTTGGTGTGGTGTTAAAGGTGCTATTTCAACTCCCTCTTGAGGGTTCAAAATTATACGTTCTCCATTGACTTCTATCGTAGCAGTACCAGATAAAATAAAGAAAAATTGACGTGCTTGACTGTGAAAATGCCTTACTTCTGAAGTGTTAACGGGCATCCTTTCGTGAATGACACTTAATTCTTTATTTTTTACTAGATGCCATCCATCACAAATATCCCCCCATATGTAATGTTCTGCGTTTTGTTTACTTATCTTCATATAAAATACCCCTCCTGTTCTTTTTTTATCAATTTTAAATCTCCAGGATAGTTAGTACAAGTGAACTACCCGCCACTTAGCTTCGCTTAAAGTGGGGGCTTCTTCTCAGCTCCACGACGAAAGGATACTTTCGTCTCCCTGAGCGTTACTTCCCGCAGTCCCTGCGGTAGATGTCCAACGAAATGAAAGTTCTTTCGTTACCTTGATTATTTTACGAGTGGAAGGATGACGGGCTTGGTTTTCGCATTGTGTCTCATTTGTCCACTCCACCTCATATATCCTCTTTTATTTACTCCTGAAGAAGACAGGCTGTTTGATATCGTCTCTGGAACATACAAGAAATATAGATTATCTGCCTACGAAAAAATCACGACTGACCCAGTTTTTGAGGGTATGATGCAAGATTTACAACGGTTAATAGACAAATCAATCAACGAAGCCTAATCGTTTTTGTTAATGATGGCATAAACACCTTTACTTAGTAAGTCATGTCTCAATCGAAGCTACTCCATTGACCTTGTCCAGCTTCTGATTCTGGAGGAAGTGACAAGAAACCCCCACCTCAAGCGCACTAGTGGTAGGGGGGGAGGTTCATATAATATCCGCTTTTTGCTCAAACAGTTTAATAATTTCAATAATCACATTTGTTGCCCGTATCATATTATCTACAGAAACATATTCATATCTGCCGTGGAAGTTTTCGCCGCCTGTGAAAATGTTCGGAGTCGGCAGCCCCATATAAGAAAGCTGGGAGCCGTCCGTGCCGCCGCGAATTGGCTTGATAATCGGCTCAATGCCGAGGTTTTTCATTGCCTCATAAGCGATATCGACAATCTCTTTCACCGGTTCGATTTTTTCTTTCATATTGTAATATTGGTCATTCATTTCTAATAGAATGCGCTCTTCTCCATATTCTTGGCGCAGGTCATTCACTATTTTCTCGATATAAGTTTTGCGGGCTGCGAACCGTTCTTTATCAAAATCCCGAATAATATAGTGAAGTACCGTTTCTTCTACATCCCCATTTATCGAAATTAAATGGTAAAACCCTTCGTAGCCTTCTGTTGTTTCAGGAGCTTCCTCTGCCGGCAATCTTCTGTTGAATTCCATTGCGATTTTCGCGGAATTGATCATTTTTCCTTTTGCAGACCCTGGGTGGACATTTTTCCCTTTAAACGTAAGCTTTGCAGCAGCTGCGTTGAAGCTTTCATACTCGAGCTCACCAAGCGGGCCGCCGTCTACCGTGTATGCAAAAGAAGCATTGAATGCCTCTACGTCAAATTTGTGAGGGCCTCTGCCAATTTCTTCGTCAGGCGTAAAAGCGACTCTTATTTTTCCATGTTTGATTTCCGGATGTTGAATGAGGTAGGCCATCGCTGTCATAATTTCGGCAATGCCGGCCTTGTTGTCTGCGCCAAGCAAGGTTGTACCGTCAGTCGTAATTAATGTATGCCCTTTATATCGGGGCAGCTCAAGGAAATCCTGCGGCGATAGCACAATATGTAAATCTTGATTTAGCACAATATCTGTTCCGTCATAGTTTTCGACAATTTGCGGATTTACATTGGCGCCGGTAAAGTCGGTTGCCGTGTCCATATGCGCCAAAAATCCGATAGTTGGCACGTCTTTTTCCGTGTTGGCCGGAAGGGTAGCCATTACGTATCCGTTTTCATCCATTGCAACTTCTTCCATGCCGATTGCTTTTAGTTCATCGACAAGCATGCGGGCAAGCGTCAGTTGTCCTGGCGTAGAAGGGCATGTAACGCTGTTTCCGTCGGATTGTGTGTCTACTTTCACGTATGAAGTAAACCGCTTGATGATTTCGTCTTTCATGTTTTTCAACTTCCTTTCATGGTTATGTTTCTATAATAACATGAGGAAAACGCTATAGCATGTTTGGGAGGCTGAAGGTACGGCGCCCTCCCGTATTGTTAATAGGAAAAGGTGTTTCTGTATATACATGGTTTATTATCTCAACATTTCTATAGGCTATGTCGAACAAAACGGCAGTGGCACTCATGTCCTCCTTCTGGTTTTCCTTTGGACGAGGCAAAACTAGGCCCTGGCCGTTACTACACGCGGTTGGGAGCACTTTCCCCCCTCTAAAAAGGCGAGTGTTTTAATTTTCACTGCATAAATCGCTCCTTGTTTTTTATATGTCAGAAAGAAATCGGCTGGCTTCCCCAGGCGCAAGAAATAATCCTATAATCCTGCGGCCGCTTTAGTCAATGAAAATATACTGGACCGCTATGTAACAACAAAATTGGCAGCATTTTTGTGCTATTGGAGTATAGCAATTTATGACAAGCCTTCATAGTGTATGTAAAGAAAGATACTTTATATGAAAATGAATAGAAAATCGGCTTTTTATAGGGGGCTAGGGAAACTGGGGCTGTCATTTTGTTTGGCATAGCTCGCGAAAATGTCGAAAGGTAAGTCAATTATATATAGAAGCAGGAGGTGAAAAAGTATGAAAGATCGAAAATCGCTTACTGGATATGAGAAGGACGATAATAATGTGCTTTGGTTATGGAGCTATGTTGCGAAAATTAAGCTAAAGGTTGGCTATAAAATACAGACATTGCTGCATTACGAACAAAGCCCGTTTCAAGAAATTAGCATTGTTGATACAAAGGAGTTTGGAAAGATGCTTGTCTTGGACGGAACGCCGCAAACCTCAATGAATGAGGGCTTTATTTATAATGAAATGATTAGCCATGTTCCAATCATTACCCATCCGAATCCAAAGAAAGTAGCGATGATTGGCGGCGGGGACTGCGGCCCGGCGCGCGAGGCGATGAAATATGCGGAAATTGAGCAAATTGATGTTGTCGAGATTGACCAACGGGTAACAGAGGTGTGCCGCACATGGTTAACGCCGGCTTCCCATTATGAAAATGACCAAAGACTGCGCATGATCCACCGTGACGGACTGGATTGGATTCAGGAGAAAAAAGGAAGCTATGACGTTCTAATCATTGACCGGCCTGATCCGGAAGGACCGGGAGAAAAGCTGTTTCAACCGGAGTTTTATCAATATGTATATGATGCCCTTGCTGATGATGGAGTTGTTGTTTTTCAGTCAGGCTCTCCTTACTATAATGTCTCCACGCTGGAGCGAACTGTCCAAAGCGCGCGAAAGCTATTTCCGATTGTCCGCACCTATTTAGCTTCTATCCCGCTTTTTCCGTGCGGCATTTGGAGTTTTACGATTGCTTCTAAAAAGTATGATCCGCTGCAAGCGGATTTGGGCCGATTGAAGGATAAGGATACGCAATATATTGACAAGGAAGTATTTCGCGCCGCTTTTACATTGCCCAAATATGTAAAGAAGATAGTGGAGTGAAGGAACAAAAATGGACGAACATAACGGATTTGCCGCTTTTGCATATGTTTGGGAAAGCCGCAATGAAAATTATCAAGACAGGGGATTAACCTCTGTCTTTTCTATTGGCCCTGTTAAATTTGATTGTTGATTTTTCGCTACAGGCGGACGCTTTTTGCGGGCGGGGCCGAGCCGCTTCCCTCGCTGCGCTCAGTTGAGGGTCTCGGCTATCCCGCTTTTCCCGCTGGAGTCGCCGCCTTTCGTTCCCAATCAACAAATGAATCCAAATCAACATGAGCCTTTAACAGAGGCATCCATGCAAGAATATAACTCGTACCACGATAGATAAAAAATTTTTATTTTTTAGGGTAGGCCGATGTTGATTTTTATATCACGTACGTCTGTACATCACGGCTATGCAGACATTGCAACCCGCACTTATCTTCCCTCTGGTTTTCCTTTGGACGAGGCAGAACTAGGCCTTGACCGTTACGATATTCGGCCGGGAGAAAAAGAAGGGTTTACATCAACATTAACGTTTAACACAGATTATTTTTTAGGGTAGCCTTTCTATTATTTGAACTACCCACCACTTAGCTTCGCTTGAAGTGGGGGATTCTTCCTGCGAACACCAAGCTATCGCTTAGTTATGTTAGCAGGCTCTACGGACGGTTCCCGCCCTGAAAACTGCAAATGTGTACGTTGGACTCACACGCTC
>JBHGUR010000006.1:0-102168 GCA_048976805.1 Ectobacillus sp.
ATGACATGTCGTATACGTCTAAGATTTTACGCTGCTAACGAAATTCCTAGCAGCAACCTCATATCTTAGGTTGTCAAAGAACATATGTTCATTATACCAAGATATGGGATATGAGACAATGGGTAGGCTGTCGCCTACCGGTAATACATCCCCCACCTACTCGTTGGGCTACGCCCAACTCACTCCTAGAGGTAGGGGACTTCTTTCCGGAAAATCTGTTAAAAAAATCGCCCCTTTTATAAGGGGCGAGAGCGTCCAGCGATGTATGGAAGCAGCCAAACCCGAGGTATCAAAAAACAAAGAGAAAGAGCGGGTGCCACTGCCGCTTTCTTCGACATAGCAAAGGGAAATGCCGAAAGGATAAATTGGTTATATATAGCTGAATAAAGAAAGAAGGGTCGATACGGCCCTTCTTTTTTATCGATTATCTATTTTTTCAGGATATAAATCATGATTCATCATGCGATATTCCGCCATTTTTTCATACTTCGTGCCCGGACGGCCGTAATTGCAGTACGGGTCAATCGAAATGCCGCCGCGCGGCGTGAATTTGCCCCACACCTCAATATAGCGCGGGTCCATCAATTTGATTAAGTCATTCATAATAATGTTCATGCAGTCCTCATGGAAATCGCCATGATTGCGGAAGCTGAATAAATACAGCTTAAGTGATTTGCTTTCTACCATTTTAATATCCGGAATATAGCTGATGTAAATCGTAGCAAAGTCCGGCTGTCCTGTTTTCGGGCATAAGCTCGTAAACTCCGGGCAATTAAACTTTACAAAGTAATCGCGGTCTGGATGGTTGTTGTCAAACGTTTCCAAAACCCCGGGATCATATTCAAATAAATATTTCGTATTTTGATTGCCAAGCAATGTTACATTTGTTAATTCTTCATCTTTACGTCCTGCCACTCTCTCCATCTCCTCTCTTATACGCCGCGCTTATTGCCCCACACTAAAGTGTGAAGCTGCGGAAGCACTTTTGCATCGTTCATTTCCACGCTTTGTACTGCTTGCTCAATCAGCCATTCATACCGGCGCAGCAAGCGGGCAATCAGCTCTGTATCATTTGCCGTGTGTACATCCTCATTGCCGACCTGCAAATAAAACGGCACGCCTGGATAGCGTTGGTGAACCATTTTCGCATATGCAAAATCCTCTTCACTAAACACAACGACCTTTAAACTTATATGACGATTTTGCAGACGCTCAATAACTGAGTCCAGCATTTGAAAATCCGTTTTCATGCCAGAGCTTGGCGGCTTTGGCGAAATCGTCACTTCATCTATGTCAAGCAGCCAATTCTGCCATTTGCTTCCTTGCGTTTCAATTGCGGTGCGAATGCCGTTTCGCTTCAGCAACGCAACCAGTTCACCAAGCGTTTGTAACAGCGCCGGATTTCCGCCTGAAATCGTGACGTGCGAAAAACAGCCGCCGCCGATTTCCTTCAGTTCATTCCATATTTCCTCCGCGCTCATTTGCCGAATTTGCCCCTTGGCCGATCCGTCCCATGTAAAAGCTGAATCACACCAGCTGCAGCGATAATCACAGCCGGCTGTGCGCACAAACATTGTTTTTTGGCCGATAACCATTCCTTCTCCTTGAATGGTTGGACCGAATATTTCTAAAACAGGAATGTTAGTCAAGTTCCATCCACTCCCGTCTCATTTCCGCATAGCTTGTTGGCGTTTCATATAATCTGACAAACTCCACACGCGCGCCTTTATATTGTTCTAAACGCTCTTTTTTCCCGAGCGCCTCTTCCATCTTTTCAAAAATCCATACGACCATATTTTCCGCTGTCGTATTCATCGGAGGCAGCGTTTCATTTAGATAACGATGGTCAAGATAAATCTCAATTTCATTTTTCCATATCTCTTTAATATCGCCAAAATCAATCGCAATTCCAATTTCATTCACATAGGCGCTAATTCCGAACACGACTTTATACGTATGGCCATGGAGGTTTTTGCATTTTCCTTCATAGCAATGCAAATGATGGGCAGCATCAAACGTGAATTCCTTGCTTACCATAACGCGTTTACTATGATACTTTAATTGGCTGCGTTTAATATCTTGATCAATTTTTTGCAAATTCTCAACGATGCGAAATCCAAAGAAGTTCTCTTGCATTATACGTTCGCCCCTTCACGTTCTAGCATATACGTATCCAATCCTGCCTTGCGAAGCTTGCACGCCGGACATTCTCCGCATCCGTCACCAATGATGCCGTTATAGCACGTTAATGTTTTCTCACGGATGAACGCAAATGCGCCGAGCTCATCAGCAAGCTTCCACGTTTCGGCTTTATTTAACCACATTAACGGCGTATGAATGACAAATTGATAGTCCATTGCCAAATTCAATGTAACATTCAACGATTTTACAAATACATCACGGCAATCCGGATAACCGCTAAAGTCCGTTTCACATACACCGGTTATAATATGCCTTGCGCCTGCTTGTTTCGCAAGCACCGCCGCAAAGGATAGAAACAATAGATTGCGCCCGTCTACAAAGGTGGACGGCGGCTCCCCTTCTGTCTCTGTAATTGCAATATCATTGCGCGTCAACGCATTCGGAGCTAATTGGTTCAATAATCCCATATCTAAAACAGTATGCTTTACGCCTAATTCTTTAGCAATGCTTGCGGCGCATTCGATTTCCAAGCTATGGCGCTGATTATAATTAAAAGTAACTGCTTCTACTTCCTTAAAGTTTTGCAGCGCCCAGAATAAGCATGTCGTACTATCCTGCCCGCCGCTGAACACGACAACCGCCTTTTCATTCTTCATATTCACTCATTCTCCTTTTTCTATAAGATTAAGAAGACGAGCGTTCACGATGCTTTCTTGTTCTAAAAAAAACAAAACAATACCAAGGTATTGTTTCCCTTAGTTTTTTATAGAGGGAGTTCGCGAACCTCTCCCATGCACATGCATGGACTTTCTTCTTGAATTGCTTATTCATTCTAACATATATTCCCGAAGCAGAAAACTATGAAACATACAATGTATATTTTCTAAATATTTTGTATTTAAAAACTTTTTCGTTGATAGTATTATATTATTATAAGTCATGTAAGGGATTTCATTCATAACGGTGGAAAAGGGGAGGGATAAACACTGAAGCTCTTTATCGTATATCTCTTATTGAACATTCTCTTCATTTTAGTATCAATTTTAGTGTACCACTTATTTTGGGTTCACAAAGGAAAACAACATCCAAAGCTAAATGCCGTTGTGTTTATCATTCTTAGCATGTTTTCCACCTTTATGTGCATCACCTTTGCAGCGGAGCCGTATGCAGGCTTTCGCTTCGACCTCCGGCATATTGTTCTTATTATTAGCACATTGGCGGGCGGTCCTGTGGCTGGAGGCGTCGTTTGGATTATCATGAACGCATACCGGGTCTTTTTCGGGGGAGACGGAGTTGTTCCCGCTCTATTGTCTAGCACCATTTTATACATATTATTGCTGCTTATGCATCCTGTTTTTATAAAATCCGGGCTTTGGAAAAAGATTCTTTTATCCATTGTAACGAGCATGATTTTTAGCATAGGATGGATTCCAACATTCGTCTCTCATGTTGGGGATCCTCGGCAATATATTACACATATTGTCATATATCAGCTGTGCAGCACTATCGCCGCCATCTTAATTCTATATTTAATGGAAATTTTGAACTCCCAAGTAAAATTGCAAGAAGAGCTTATTAATGCCGAGAAATTTCAGCTTATCGGGGAAATGGCAGCCTCCATCTCCCACGAAATCCGCAATCCGCTCACTTCCACCCGCGGCTTTCTGCAGCTGCTGCAATCAAATAGCTGTTCAGAAGAGGAAAAGAAAATATATTTAGACATCGCAATTAACGGAATTGACCAAGCCAATCACGTATTAACAGATTATTTAACATTTGCCAAACCGAGTATAGATAAGGTACAAACACTGCAGCTAGAGCAGGAAGTGTTAAATGTGCTTACATTAATGACCCCGATGGCCAACTTCGCGAATGTAGTCATTCAGTATGATAAACCGGCACAGCCTCTCCTTATTCACGGAGAAAAGCAAAAGCTGCACCAGTGCTTGCTTAATATTATGAAAAACTGCATCGAAGCTATGCCTGACGGCGGGACGTTAAGCATTAAGCTGCAAAAGGAGAATGAAGCTGTACGACTGTTCATTGAGGATACGGGAATCGGGATGAGCGAAGAACAGCTGAGGCGTCTCGGTTCGCCGTTCTACTCTACGAAAGAAAAAGGCACTGGGCTTGGCATGATGGTTGTCATCAGCGTTGTTAAAGCATTAGGGGGAACAATTGAAATCAACAGCGAGCCCAATGTCGGAACAACCTTCACCTTAACTTTCCCGATTGTTCAAAATAAAACGTGATGATATCATCACGTTTTATTTTTTGCCTTCTTCTCCCGCAAGCTCCGCAAACGTCTTCACTTTGCCGTGCGACTGTTGATTTTCCTTGCGCGCTTTCCATTGTCTTTCTTGTTCACGTTTTTTATCTGACATATGAAACAACTCCTTATGGGTCAATTGTCTATTTTAGAATGGCACATATAACAGAAAATATACTATATAGAAAACTTTTAAAAAAACTATACAAAAGTTATAAAAAACAGGACGTTATAGATGCATAAGGGGACGGAATCGTCTACAATAGTTCATGTGGAATTAATTAAATACATAGAAAGGGATGTGACTATGAATTTTTTAACGAGATTCAGCTTAAAAAATGCCGCTGCGGTCTTTATTATCTCGTTTCTTCTCATTTTTAGCGGGGCATATTCGTTTTCTAACTTAAAGGTGGATTTATTGCCCAACATTGAGTTTCCCCAAGTTTCAGTAGAAGTGATTTATCCCGGTGCTTCTCCTGAAGATGTGAATGAACAGGTTACGACAAAGCTGGAAGAGAAATTCAAAGGAATTGAAGATGTGAAAAAAATAAGCAGCTCTTCCTTTGAGTCAATTGGCATTATCAACTTAGAGTTTCCGTTTCATACAGATATGGATAAGGTGGAACAGCAATTAAACAGCTTCATAAAGGATGCCAGCCTTCCTGAGAAAGTACAAACAAAAGTAAACCGCTTTTCTTTTGGAACATTCCCGATTTACAACATCTCCATTTTCGCAAAAGGAAACACGGATGTAGAAAAGCTATTGGACGGCACAATCGTTCCAGAATTAAATAAAATTTCCGGCATTAACAGCATTTCTATCGGCGGAACGAAAGAAGATCTCGTTCAAATTACAGTAAATAAAGAAAAAGCACTGCAATACGGATTAACATTAAATAGCATTAAAGAACAAATTAACGCCAAATACTTATCCTTCCCTGCTGGGCGTGTAAAAACAGCAGATTTACAAATCCCGGTGCGCGTGAATGAAAAGCTTGCCGAAATCGAAAAGCTGGAAAATCTGCAGCTGACTCCAGGCTTTTTAGGCGCAGTTAATCCGCAGCAAGGCTCAAGCAGTACTCCTGCAATTCTCTTAAAAGATATTGCAAAAATCGAATCTGTAACAGATCAAACTGAAAAAACGCGCTATAACTTGCAAGACTCCTTATCGATGGCAATTACAAAAAAACAAGATGCCAATACGGTAGAAGTCGCTGATCGGGTAATTGAAGTGTTAAATAAATACGATGACAAAATCGACTACTCTATCGGTTTTGACTCTGCCGACGGGATAAAAAAATCGGTAGAAACTCTCGTTCGTGAAGGCTTGCTCGGGGCATTGTTCGCATCGCTTGCGGTGCTCGTGTTCTTGCGCAATATCCGCGCTACTATTATTGCCATCGTTTCAATTCCATTATCCCTATTGGTAGCAGCCATTTTCTTAAATCGCTTGGACATCTCCTTAAACATTATGACGCTTGGCGGTATGGCGGTTGCGGTCGGCCGCGTCGTCGATGATAGCATCGTCGTTATCGAAAACATTTTCCGGCGCGTCCGCAAGTCAAAAGAAGGCATGTCAAACGAGCTTGTTGAAGATTCAACAAAAGAAATTTTAAAGGCGATTACCTCTTCTACCATTACAACGGTTGTCGTATTCTTGCCGCTTGGCGTTGTCGGCGGCATTACAAGCGAATTCTTTCTGCCGTTTGCGTTAACGATTGTGTTTTCGCTGCTTGCTTCCTTGCTGGTCGCTGTTACAGTCGTTCCGATTTTGGCGCGGTTTTCCTTTAAAAAGGTGCCAAAGGAAGAAAAAGAAGATAGATTGCAGCGCTTTTATGCACGCGCAATTGAATGGTCGCTAAACCATAAACTCATGGTCATTATCGCATCTGTTGTGCTATTATTCAGCTCTTTCGCTCTTGTGCCGACGCTTGGATTTACATTTATTCCAAACGAACAGCAAAAAACATTAATTGCTTCTATCGAGCTTCCCGCTTCTACATCTGTTGAAAAAACGAATGATGTATCGTTAAAAATTGAAAAGATGTTTGATAAAAAGCAGGAAATTAAAGAAGTAACAGCCGCTGTCGGCAGCCGCGACTTCCGCACCGGCTTAAAACGCGAAAACCAGGCAAACTACTTTATAAACTTAGACGAAAACGTTAACGTACAAGCGTTTATTAAAGAGCTTGAAAAAGACATGCAATCTATTACAGACACAGAAGCCAAAGGCACAAAGCTCGGCGTTCAGGAACTCTCTACAGGCGGACCTCCTTCTAATAACAACATCGATATTGACTTATACTCTAACAACTTAGAGGCGCTGCAGGAAGCTGCCAGAAAAGTAGAGGCGTACATGCAGAAAAACGACGACTTGAAATACATTACAAACAACTTTACCGATAAACAAAAACAATATTTAGTAGAAATCGACCCAAACAAGTCGGCGCAATATGGACTGTCGGGCTTCCAAATTCTCGGCACGATTTCTGACCAGACAACGCCAGTTAGCATCGGCACATTAAATCTTGATAATAAAGAACAGACTATGCAGCTCTCTTATGACAAAGAGCTTGCTTCCCTTGAGGACTTGCAAAAGATTATGCTCTTTAGCCAACGCGGCCTGGTGCCATTAAGCGAAGTAGCGCAAATAAGGGAAGCGGACAGCTTTACATCGATTCAAAAGCTTGATAGCAAAGTATACGCCCGCAT
The DNA here is from genome assembly GCA_048976805.1 of Ectobacillus sp. Lineage (GTDB taxonomy): Bacteria > Bacillota > Bacilli > Bacillales > Bacillaceae_G > Ectobacillus. Next base: position 7,124 of record JBHGUR010000006.1, read on the forward strand.
TTCGGGGCAAGTAAAAGGAGATAACATCCAAAAAGTAACGCAGGATGTAGTAAACGGCGTGAAACGGGATGTAAAGCTGCCAAAGGATGTTTCTCTTGAAGGCGGCGGCGGAAGCGATGAAACCGTAAAAACATTCCAAGACCTTGGGTTGGCGATGCTTGTCGCAATCGGCCTTGTGTACTTAACAATGCTTATTACATTCGGAAAAGCGCGCATTCCGTTTATTATTCTATCTTCCCTAATTTTTGTGCCAATCGGCTCTCTCGTTTCGCTTTTCCTCGCGAAAGAACCGCTTTCTGTCAGCGTTATGATTGGATTTTTAATGCTGATTGGTATCGTAACAACGAACGCTATCGTACTCGTTGACCGCATTGGGCAAAACCGCGAACGAAAAGGCATGCTTATTCGCGAATCGTTAATTGAAGCAGGCAAAACCCGCTTGCGCCCAATTTTAATGACCGCCTTCGCGACTATTACAGCGTTAATTCCTTTGGCGCTGACAACATCGTCCGGTACATTGATTTCTAAAGGCTTGGCCATCACCGTTATCGGCGGTCTCACATCATCCACATTGCTGACTTTAATTATTATTCCGGTCATGTACGAATTGTTTTTCTATCGCCAAGCCAAACAAGAAAAAGTATAAAAAAAGGAGCTGACCCAAAAATCCGCTAAAAGCGGACTTTTGGTCAGCTCTCTTTCCGTTTTTATATATTATGTAATATCGAGACTGCAGGGAGCCCTCATGTCCTCCCTTCCTCACGCCACGGTGGACCTTTCCCGGTCCTTCGCAGCTTTTTTCAGGAGATTGTGGGCAACACAAATAAGCCCCCACTCGACGGAAGTTTTTGGGAGACCTCGCAGTACGAAGCGGCGAAATCCGCGATTCTGTTTGATTTGCCCAAACACACCTTCAATATCAATTTTGCGCTGCCGGTACAGGGCCTGTCCTCTTTCACTTTCCAGACGTTCCCGCCCTTTCTTCTTTTGCTCGTCATACACCGAACTCCATTGTGTTGTGCGGGCATACCGGGAAGTCGTGCAGTCACTGCGGAACGGGCAGCCCTCACACTCGCGGCACTGATATTTGTGGGTAACACTGACGTAGCCAGACTCTGTTTCCTGCTTTACAGTCCCTGTTCGGACAAGCTTCTTTCCATTGGCGCAAACCCACGCATCTTCCTCTTCTTCATACGTCCCGCACTTGATATACGCCTCCAGATGTGGCAGAAAACAACGGGTGTCACCGGGCCGCTGGTGAATAGAGTAGCTTAAAGGCTAATATTGATTTGGAACGAAAGGCGGCGACTCCAGCGGGAAAAGCGGCTCGGCCCCGCCCGCGGAAAGCGTCCGCCTGTAATGGAAAATCAACAATCCAGTTTAACAGAGCTAAAAAAGGGGGCTGACCGCAAAACGCGTTAGCGTTTTGGATCAGCCCCCTTTTTTACTGGTGCAAAGCTTGCTTTGCTTCTCTAATTTGTTCCAAATGGCGTTGCTCATGAAAATTTAAAAATTCCACCCATTGATATAGGCTTAACTCGCCAAACATTGGATGATTGGAATATTTTTCTGTCAATTCTTGTTTGTTCGTGCTACCCAGCACCTCTAGCAGCTTCGTACGCGAATTTTGCAGCAAATTGCGGATTTGCTCCTCTTTCATTAATGTTTCTGTCGGCCGCATTTGCTCCGGCGTCTCGGCTTTGTGCGTTCTGTCCAAAGCCAAATGCACAGGCTTAATCGGCACTTCCTTGCACTCCTCTTTTTTCAGGCCGTTTACAATGGCTGAAATAACAGACTGCTCTACTAAATCAAGATGATGCAAATTTTGCACAATGCTCCATTTCTCCCGCTTCGGCTTTGCATTGAGCTGCGTATCGTTCAGGCCTTCTATTTCTTTCCATAACATGTCTCTTGTCGTTGCTAAAGCCGTAAAAAGCGCTTCCATGCCAGCATCCACTTTTTGATTCACCATCTTATACTCCCCCTTTGTCAAATTCGCCTTTTCTTTTGCAACCGCTCATTAAGCTAAAAGAGGGCGTTTCTAAGAGAGAGACACCCTTATGATTGCTTAAAACACACAAGATAGGCGTATGCAGCGCATATCCTGTGTGTTTATTATCTCATGAAGGAAAGATGATGTCGATTTCGGATTAGTCAGAATCTTTAATCTTATTTTACAATTTTGTGTCATCAATGGAATTAAGCCAAGCAGCAATTTCCCCTATAACAGATTGAACACAGCCGTCCGCAAACGGCGATTGCAAATTTGCTCCTTGTACAAGCTGCAGGAAGGATTTGCTTCCGCCCTGGCGGCAGAGTGCGACATAATCAGCCCAGGCCGCTTCCCGGTTCTCCCGCGACCTTTTCCAAAATTGAAAGGCGCAAATTTGCGCTAACGTATAATCAATATAGTAAAACGGCGAATTGTAAATATGGGCCTGCCGCTGCCAAAAGCCGCCGCGCTCTAAATAATCGTTACCATCATAATCACGGTGCGGCAAGTATTTCTTCTCAATATTCCGCCACGCCTGCTTGCGTTCTGCCGGCGCCGCCTCTGAATGTTCATACACAAAATGCTGAAATTCATCTACCGCTACCCCATATGGCAAAAACAATAGGGCCGAGCTTAAATGGGAAAAATAATATTTTTCTGTATCCTCCTTAAAAAATAGCTCCATCCACGGCCATGTAAAAAATTCCATGCTCATCGAGTGAATTTCGCACGCTTCATACGTTGGCCAATAATATTCCGGTATGGAAAAATGGCGGCTTTCATACACCTGAAAGGCATGGCCTGCTTCATGCGTCAACACGTCAATATCACCGGACGTACCGTTAAAATTCGAGAAAATAAACGGCGCTTTATAATTTTCAATAAATGTGCAATAGCCGCCGCCCGCTTTCCCTGTTTTTGCGACAAGGTCCATCAAACTATGGTCGAGCATGAACGTAAAAAACTCATCCGTTTCTTTAGAAAGCTCCCCGTACATCTTTTTGCCGTTCTCCACAATCCAGGCGGCATCTCCTTTTGGCGTTGCATTCCCGGACGGATATTCAAAGTTTTCATCGTAAAACTTTAGCTTATCAACGCCGATGCGCTCTTGCTGGCGCTCGCGCAGCTTTGTAGCAAGCGGGACGATATGCTCCCATACTTGCTTGCGGAAGTTCGCCACCATCATCGCGTTATAATCCGTACGGTACATTCTCGCATACCCGAGCTCCACAAAGTTTTTAAAACCGAGCTTTTGCGCAATCGAAGAGCGCACCTTCACAAGCTGATCGTAAATATCATCGAGCTCCTCTTCATGCTCTGCCATAAACCCGTAATACGCTTCGCTTGCATGTTTTCTCATATCGCGATCCCTATGCTCCATAAACGGTGCGAGCTGTGAAAGTGTCCGCTCTTCCCCCTCAAACTCAATTTTGGCAGAAGCAAGCAATTTCGTATACTGAGAAGACAATTTATTTTCTAGCTGCAAATCAGGAAGCACTTCGTCCGCATATGTTTTAAGCTCGGCCTCCGCCAGCGCAAACAGCTGCGTGCCGTACTTTTCCTCCAGCTCCCGGCGAAACGGCGAAACAACAAGCGCTTGATAATACTTGCTCTCATACCCTTTTAAAATCGGCATTGTTTCATCGAAAAAGTCATTTTCTTCCTTATAAAATTCATCATTCGTATCAATTGTGTGGCGGATGTGGCATAAATTGGCCATCGTGTTATAATTATTGCGAATTCGATTGATCTCCTCCATCCATCGTTCCTGTTCTGCTGGCGATGCCGCCTCAGAAAAGCGCTGCACTGCCATATCAAACTTTGTTTTCACCGCTTCGATATCCGGCCTTACATACACATAATGTTCAAACGCCATACTCTCACCCCATCGTTTATTTTCAAGGCTATAGGCCAACGTTATTATTGATTGCTAAACATTCTTTTTGGCGCGCTAAAAGCAGCGCCGTTCTTTACATAGCCTTGTATAAAAGATTGGCACGGATAGATGTCCGTGCCAGCCCTTCATCCCATTAACCTTCATATGAACTTATTTTTTTTAATAACTGTAATAAATCTTGTTTTTCTTCATTCGTCAGCATATGTAACGCTTTATGTAAAACCGTTTCATGCAATGGAAAAATTTCATCCATAAGCTTCCTCCCGGCATCGGTCAACTCGGCATAAATAACACGGCGGTCATGAAGACACGGTTTCCGAACCGCAAGCTGTTTCTTTTCCAATTTATCCACCACATATGTAATGCTGCCGCTTGCGATTAAAATTTTCTCCCCAATTTGCTGAAGCGGTTGTCCTCCTTTATGATACAACAGTTCCAGCACTGCAAATTCAGTCGGATTTAAACCGTAGCTTTGTACAGATTTATTCGATTGATCCATTAACGAGCGCTGCACCTTAGATAAAGCGATAAACACCTTTAAGGATAGAGCAATATCTTCTTTTTCATATAATGGGTTCATGTTATTCCGCCCTTTTGGTAAAAATATCTCAAAGCAAGGATATTATAGCGGAAAGAATTGGAAATTGTCAATGAAATTTCTGAATATTAGCTTCCTAATCTATATAATATTCGACAAAAATCAATTATTTTGGTATAATTTTTATATTAAGAAGGAAAAGGAGCAGCCCCCGTGAATACAACAGCAAAAAAAGCCATAGTATACATATTGCTTGTTATAATTCCCTCTGCCATAATCAGTCTTTTTTTCCTTACATACCACAGCCTAGCTATGAAACAAAACAATTTCGCAAATGCAAAAGAAGTGGCTGATTTGTATAAATATCATTTGGAGCGCCTTGTCGGCGAGTCAATATCCGGGTTGGAAATGCTGGCAATGTCCATCAGCATCGGCGGAAACGACGCAAAGGAAATTCAGAATATTCTCGAAAAAGCAAGCGAAAAAGATCCGCGTTTTTCCGGATTTTATTATTCCCGAGAAGATGCCTCCATTTATTTAGCATCCCATCCGTTACGCCAGAATGTTGATGTCGCGGATCGCCCATATATTCAAGAAGCTATCCAATCAAAAAAAACAACGCTTTCTCCAGCCATTAAAGGGCGTGTTCGCGGCAGAAATGTCGTAGTGGCGGCAACGCCCGTGCTAAACTCCAAAAAGGAGGTATCCGGGCTGCTAATGGCCAGTTTGCGGTTAGATTACATGACAGCCATACTGAAGAAATTAAAGCCGGACTATAATTTCAAGGTTACAGATAAAAAAGGAGCCATCATTTTGCCTCATGGCGGCAACGGCCATAGCAAGGCCGCCGGCAAGGTTACCGTTCCGCTTTCCAACGTTCCGTGGAATGTAACTATATCTCCTTTGCCTATTAATAAAACACAATTATACAAAAAAGTGGCTGGTGAATTTTTCGTTACATTGTTTCTAACAAATATTATTTTTCTATTTATTCAATATGCCCTTTTAAAGCGGCGCACTGAATATGAGCGCAGGCAAAACGAAGTGCAAAAACTAGAGCTCGTTGGAACATTGGCCGCCAGCGCTGCCCATGAAATCCGCAATCCACTAACAGGCATTAAAGGATTGGTAACCTTGTTAAGCGAAAAGCATAAAAACGAGGAGGACCAATTTTATTTCTCTGTCATCCAAAAGGAAATTGAGCGGATTAATGAGATTGTAAGCGAATTTTTAATTTTAGGAAAGCCAACAGCTGTTATAAAGGAAATATATGATTTAAAGAACATCATAACGGAAGTTTCGCCCATTATCCAATCCGAAGCAAATCTGCATAGCCTTCACTTTATTACGCTGATGGAACACAAGCCGATTTTAATACGCTGTTCTAAAGATCATATTAAGCAAGTTATCCTTAATATTACGAAAAATGCTTTTGAAGCTATGCGGCCGCACGATACTTTAACTATTGAAGCGAGCATCGAGCATAATTATGCACACATTTGCATTACTGATACAGGAAGCGGAATGCCTGAGCATATTAAAAATAAAATATTCGATCCTTTTTTCACCAGTAAAGAACAAGGCACAGGATTAGGGCTTGTCGTATGCAAACGTATTGTAGATATGTATAACGGCAACATCCGCATTGAAAGCACAGAAGGAAAAGGCACTGCATTTCATGTGTACTTGCCGTTAGTTGAATCTTCCACTTGATATAGCTGTAATGTGTACAAGAAGCAAGCGATGCTTTACAGCTCTCATAACATTGATTCCATATTCCAAAAAAGCCGAGCGCAGGCATTTTCCGCGCTCGGCTCTTAATACTGTTACATTACATCTTATTTTAAAATGGCTGTTACTATAAATTGGACAATCGCCTTCGACATAGAAAAATACCATTTTTTGAAAAAATTGCTTAAAAATAAAGAATAGTTCCGAGATTTGTCCATTTCTTCTTTATAACGCTGATATTGTAAAATTAACACGTCCAGCTCTTGGCTTATTTTAATCGTTTCAGCACTTTGGAACCCCATTTTTAAACCAAGCTCAATCATTTCTTCTTTTTTTAAGTTAATATCCAACAACAGCTTGTCCATTGCACATTTTTTCTTTACAGTGAACATTTTTCTCCCCCTCATTTGCCGCACGCATCCTCAAAACGCAGTTGCTTTTGTCAAGACCGAAGAAACAACATACCCCTAACACAATAGAGCTATTATCTATTTCAAGCTCAAATAAAAGACGATAGTTTTATATGTACAATCCCTGTAATTTATAAGTTATTAACCTTACCTTAAGAATTATTACAAATTATTCTATCTTTGTAAATACCTTTGCAATAATAGACATATTTTTTAGGTGTTTTTTTACTATCTTTATGTTTCATTGGTTTCCATCTTACATTGTAGCCATTTATTTCGGTTAAATTCGCCATAAATCGCTAAAAATAATATAGCTATTTGTATAGCTCAAAAGGAGGAGTTTCATGAAAAAGGTGGCTATTCTTTGTTTCTTTTCTATTATGGTGGCTTTCCCATCCTTTATAAGCGCTAAAACGTCTCATAAAGTTGCCATTGTAATTGATGACTTTGGCAATAATATGAAAGGGACAGAGCAAATGCTCTCTCTTCCCATCCCTCTAACAGCTGCTGTCATGCCATTTTTACCTTCCACAAAAACGGATGCGCAACTTGCTCATGCAAAGGGCTATGAAGTAATCGTGCATTTGCCCATGGAGCCAATTAAGGGCAAACGCAGCTGGCTCGGCCCGAATGCCATTACGACCGATTTAAGCGACGAGGAAATTAGAAAACGCGTGGAAATGGCTATACGTGATGTTCCTTTTGCAATCGGGATGAATAATCATATGGGCTCTAAAGCTACGGCAGATGAAAGAGTGATGCGCATCGTTCTTTCAGTTTGTAAAAAACACGGATTTTTTTATTTAGACAGCAAAACAAATTCTAAAAGCGTCGTTCGCAAAGTTGCCAAAGAGATCGGCGTGCCTGTTATAGAAAACAACCTATTCTTTGACGACTTATACACCCATTCCCATGTTGTAAAGCAAGCCGATTTATTACTTGATAAAATTGCAACGGAGCCTGTTGTTGTCGCAATCGGCCACGTAGGCCCCCCCGGCGAAATTACGTCTAGCGTTTTAAAAGCCTATATACCAAAGGTTCGCCAAAAGGCTGACTTCCTTTTCGTATCGCAGCTTCTTCCACAGAAAACGCCGTTTTTTCCGCATGATAAAGAAATTTCGCCAATTCGCGAGCAGGTAAAGGTGCACCAATAACACATTTAGCCTAGCCGTAGCAAAAAAAGAGAGAGGGTAACTAACCCCTCTCTCAAATGCGGTCTACACAACTCACACGAAAATCCTTTTTCTCGAGCCTTGCAATCAGCTTTTCGAATTCTTCCTTTTGCAAATCGTCCGTAATGTTCACGACAATGCGCCTTATATATTTATCTCCATTATCCAATGTTAAAAGCCCGCCAATGTTATAATTCTTAAGCAGCGCACCAAGCTCCTTGATTGTCCCTTTTCCTTCATGTGTCGCCAGCGTTAGCGTATATCCTCCCGTATTTAAGCCGAAGGAATCTTCAATTACATCAAATACGTTCGAGTGAGTGAAAATGCCGACAAACATATGCTGTTCATTAAGAACGGCAAGGAAAGGCAAACGCCGTATCGTATAAAATGCCCGAAAAAACGAGTCTCTTTCAAAGATATAAGCTTGGCAATCCCGCGCAATTTTCTCAATTCCATCAGAAGCATCGCCTTTTTGCTCATATATATACTCGAGCGCATCTACTTTATACACAAGGCCCGCAAATACGCTCCCGCTTTCCGCCAATACCGGAATAGCTCGATATCCGCTTTCCTTCATTTTTCTTAGCGCATCCGCGACAGTGTCGGAACCATTACAAAATACAACCTCTCTCTTCGGAACAAAATGGTATTTAACCCTCACAAGCTGCTCCCCCTCGCTAATCACCATGTAAGTTATATATAGTAGGAGGAAGCTTGCTTTATGATTGCACTCAATTATTAAAACACTTACATTTATGGAGATTTTACGTCAAAAACACTCTTCAGGCCATTTTCCCTAAGAAGTGTTTTCCTCTGCTAAATAACAGAGCTTTGTGCTCCTTTAATCATTAGCAGCTTTACATGATAATTCATTAAATACTCTAATCCTTCCAGCCAGTTTTTTGTCTCATCCGGAGTTCCCGACCACACGACAAGGCCATAGTTATGAATCAAAACCGCCCCGCGTTTTTTAAATTGTTCCGCTTCCTCCATTAAAGCAACGAAAGCTTGTTCATCATCTACGATCGGAATCGTAATATTATCAATTCCTTCCTTCCCAAAAACGCGGCTTACATTTTTTGGTTCAAAGGTAACCTTTCCCTGTTCGCTATATATTTCAGAAATCAAATGGCTGTCGACAGTCTGTACTTGCAAGATGCATTCTGCACTCGTTTTTTTATAAATAGCAGCATGCACAGATGATTCTGATGCCGGCTTTTCCTCTACTAAAAATACTGGTTCACATAGCTCATTAACAACGATAAAATCATCTTCGTGATACAGCCCTTTATCTTTTCCTTCTATATTAATAAGAAATGTAAGAGGATCATCTGATGTTCGCATAGACATGCTTATTTTTGTGCCATAAAACCAATCACGCAAGGCCAATTCCATTTTAATATCTTGCAGCTCTTTCCATTTCCTGAGAAATAACAACATATTTTCCACTCCCCCGTGTCATGTTAAGCAATTGCTTCACTTTTTCTATATGGACGTTCTTTTCTTTTAATTTTTTGATAATTCTTGAAATTTAATTGAATTATCACATGGAAATGGTCTTTTTGTCAATAACTTTTCCGTATATTCAGGGAATTATTTCCTATTAATTTGATTACCATACGAGGAGTATCCAACTGGCATACATATCTAAAAGATTGTTGTTTTTGGACCCTAGACTTCTTGTCCTGCTTTAGCATGGCACTTTTCAAAACGAGAGACGCTTCTGTGACAAATCCAGTTGCCCTTTTGCATTGCTCGTTCTGAAAAGGCGGCGCAAAAACGACAATGTTTACTAAAATAGCCTAATGAGAACATGTTCGCTGTTAAGATGAAGGCTGCGTTTTTTTTGTTTGTTTCAATATTTGTTGTTTTTCTTCCTCACTAATGATATGAAGCTTTTCCAATAATTGTGCATAAAATTCGATCTTCCCCTGTATCCGCTGATTCATTTTTGCCCCTTCTTTCTTTTAGCAAACTTTTTTTCTGTTGGTAAATTATATGAATAAAAATAACAGATGTGTACAGAAAGTTGCGTTAAGCCAAAAAAATTTCTGCAGATAAAAATTCTTATTCATTGTGTTTTCTCCCGAGTATGCCTATACTAGGAAGGTGTCAAAACTATGACCAAAACTAGAGTTGAGGGTAGATAAATTATGAAAGCAATCGTTAGTACATTAAACGCTAAATATATTCATACAAACTTGGCTATTCGCTATTTAAAAGCATATGCTGCGCCGGAATTCGACCTGGAAATGGTTGAATACACTATTAAGGACCCCGCGATGAACATTGTAACTGATTTGCATCGCCGCAACCCAGATGTCATCGGCTTTAGCTGCTACATTTGGAATATCGAGGAAACCATTCAAGTCATCCGGATGCTAAAGAAAATCAATCCGCACATCATTATTTTTGCCGGCGGACCGGAAGTCACCTACGATGTAAAAGAATGGCTCGAACGCGTACCAGAAATTGATTTTATCATTATTGGCGAAGGAGAAGCTGCCGTCAAAAACCTTCTATTTGAAATAAAAGGACAGCAGTGCTATGAACAGCTAGACGGCATCGCCTTTTTAAAAACTGACGGAACATTCGTTATAAAACCGCAGCGGGAAAAATTAAACTTAAATGAAATACCGTCCCCGTACCGTTTTAAGGAGGACTTGCCGCACTTAAGCAAACGGATTACCTATATTGAAACGAGCCGCGGCTGCCCGTTTAGCTGCCAATTTTGCCTCTCTTCTATTGAAGTAGGCGTTCGCTACTTCGATCGTGAACGTATTAAAGACGATATTCGATATCTAATGAAAAATGGAGCACGCGTCATTAAATTTGTCGACCGTACCTTTAATATTAGTCGCAGCTATGCAATGGATATGTTCCGCTTTTTAATTGACGAGCATGTGCCCGGCACTGTATTCCAATTTGAAATTACAGCGGATATTATGCGCCCGGAAGTCATTGATTTCTTAAATAAAGAAGCACCTCCAGGATTATTCCGTTTTGAAATTGGCGTTCAATCTACAAATGACCAAACAAACGAGCTCGTAATGAGGCGGCAAAACTTTGAAAAGCTAACCCGAACGGTAACAATGGTTAAAGACGGCGGCAAAATTGATCAGCATTTAGACCTAATCGCCGGTCTGCCAGAAGAGGATTACAATTCCTTTAAGAAAACATTCAATGATGTGTTCGCATTGCGCCCGGAGGAATTGCAGCTTGGCTTTTTGAAAATGCTACGCGGCACAGGGCTTCGCCTTCGCGCAAAAGAGCATGAATATATTTATATGGATCAAGCTCCTTATGAAATTTTAGGAAATAACGTACTTCCATTCGACGATATCGTACGCATTAAACAAGTAGAAGATGTTCTCGAAAAATACTGGAATGCGCACCGGATGGATTATACGCTTGAATATCTCGTTTCAGCAGTATTTGCGACGCCATTTGACTTCTTCCAAGAATTTGGATCATATTGGGATGAACAAGGCTGGGCGCGCATCGGGCATCAATTAGAGGACCTGTTTAGCCGCTTATATCAATTTCTTGAAACGAAGAAGATTGCGCAGCTGCACGTCGTAAAAGGATTGATGAAAGCAGACTACTTGCGAAACCATAAATATAAACCGCGCAAGCCATGGTGGGAAGAACGGATTACAAAAAATGAGCTGTCATCCTGCTATCGAACCATTGCCGAACATCCGCGCATACTAGGGGATTCCTTTCTAGCATTGGAATTAACAAAAAAAGATTTGCATAAGCATACGATTTTAGAGTTTTTGCCATTTCATCTTGCGCATTTCTTGGCGGACGGAACAATCGTGGAGACCCCGTCTGTTGTGCTTGCCTATTTCAACCCGAAAACATTGCAATGCGAGCTATATAGCGCACCTAAAAGCGAGTTTGCGATTGGTCCTGCATAGACGTAATGTACAGACATACGTTATATAAAAATCAACATTGGTCTTTAACAAAGCCAATAAATAAAAAGGAGAAGGTAGACGCCTTCTCCTTTTTATTGCGGGTGCTTTCCTTTTTTAGAATTGCGGTTTGCGTATTTTGCTACGCTTTCATTCGCGTACTCTACCGCAAATTCTCCATCCGGCAAGCTTTCTTTCGGTGTTTTATTATTATTCATTGCCGCTTTATAAGCTACTTTTCGTTTTGCCATAGCAATCTCTCCTATATGACATACTAAAAATGATTTGCATTACTAGTATGTAACAAATGTGAAACACTATATCTGGCAACTTTTAACGATAACCCGCTTGCAAGAAAGTGCTCCTAAACAGACAGACTATAAAAAACTCCCATGGCTTTACAGGCGTATCCAAAACCATTATGCAAGACAACAACTAAAATCTGTAAGTGATCCTGCCCTAGCGTCTAAATAGGCAAATGAACTAAAAAGGAGTGCTGCCTTTATGAAAAATAAACAGGATGATCAATCCCCAATTTTGGATGAAACCCTTCCCCATCAAGCAGGTTTTCCGTCTTTTAAGGGAACCGGCATTGCGATGCAGCCGCCCTTTACTAATAAATACGGTGTAGTCATTGGCGATAGCCAATATAATTCTTCACATAGTCCTCTTAATAATTGGAGCGATGAAGTAGATCCGGCGATTATGGCAGGAGACGACTGGGTTCACCCGACTAACGATATCGGGTGGATTGCTCCTGAAAATCAGGAGCTGCTTGAGAAAAAGAAACACCCTGACAAAGGAATTTTCATGCATCCGCAATTCGGGATAAACGACTAAAGGGCCCTATAAGCAAAGCCCGGACGCAGTTTTTGCTGCTTCCGGGCTTTGAATTAGTTAGAACGTTTTTCTAGCCAGTCTCCAATTGTCGGATATGTTTGCTTCACCGCTGTTGGTCCATAAACGATAGACATATGTCCAGTTGGAATGCATACATATTCCGCATCTTTGCTGGAAATGCGGTCGTGCAACGCCTCTACTTGGCATGGCATTGCAATATGGTCACGGCCTGCAGAAATATTTAACACGTTCGCTTTAATATTTTCAAGCTTAACCTTTTGGCCGCGAATCACAAGCTCGCCGTTGATTAGCTTATTTTTTTGATAAAACTCACGAATCCACTGGCGATACGCTTCGCCAGGGAATGGAATTCCGTCGGCAACCCACTTTTGTACAAGCTTCCAGCTCTCTACAAAACGCTGGTTTTCGGAGCGGTCCACCAATGTCACATACGGCCCTACGAAGTTCGTAATCGGCTTTAGCATTTTGTTGCCAAAGTCGATCATTTCTGGCGGAATATTGCCATACGTATCAACAGCTTTGTCTAAGTTAAAGTATCTTTCATCCAATAGCGGCGCATATAATCCTGTATTTGAAAAATCGAACGGGCTTGTCATAAATACAATATTGCGAATTGGCACATCCGGGTGAAGCGCCGCATAAATGGACGTTAATGTTCCTCCCATGCAATAGCCAAGCAAAGAAATTTCATCTGCGCCGGAAACGCGCAGCACCTTCTTCACCGCTTTTGCAATATAATCCATAACAAAGTCGTCAAACTTCAAATGGCGGTCTTCCAGCCCAAACGTGCCCCAATCAAGCATATATACATCAAAGCCGCGGTTTACTAAGTATTCGACAAGGCTGTTTCCCGGCGTTAAATCCATAATATACGGCTTGTTGATTAAAGCATAGATAAGCAGTAACGGAACGCGGTTTGTCTTTTCTTGCGTCGGAATATAACGATACAATTTCGCTTTGTTTTTTGTCCAAATCACTTCTTTCGGAGTGAGTCCGACCTGCGGTTCCGACTCGCGCCATAGTACTTCGCTTGCGCGTTTTACACGCTTATATGCTCTTTGGTATTCTTCTGGATACAATTCCAATTGCTTTTCCCATTCTGTTAACAAAGATGCCATTTTTTATCCTCCTTTTTCAAAAAAGAAGTGCATCCCTATCAAAGAGCTTGCACTTCTCTGCTGTTTTATTACATATATAATCCGCCGTTAATATTTAATTGTTGGCCGGTAATATATTCGCCGTGTTTGCATAAATACACAACGCCTTGCGCGATTTCTTCCGGTGTTCCGAAACGTTTTTTCGGAATTTTCGAAACAATTTGCTCGCGAACAGCTTCCGGCACTTCTGCTACCATTTCCGTATCAATAAATCCAGGGCAAATCGCATTAACAGTAACATTTGTTCTTGCAAGTTCAAGCGCCAAAGATTTTGTAAAACCAATCATCCCCGCTTTTGCAGCAGAATAGTTTGTTTGCCCAAAGCCGCCAGCCTGGCCAATGATGGAAGAAATATTGATGATTCTTCCGCTATCAGATTCTGTTATGTAAGGAAGAACAGAGCTTGTAGTGTTATAAACACTGCTTAAGTTAACATCGATAACACGGTCCCAATCTTCACGACCAAGCTTTTTGAAAGTGCGGTCTCTTGTAATGCCCGCGTTGTTTACAAGAATATCCACCTTGCCAAAACGCTGAACAGTTTCGTCCACTAGGCGCTTTGCATCCTCAAGCTTCGATACATCTGCCTGGCTTATATACACTTCGCATCCTTCAGCTTCCAATTTATTGGCAAGCGCTTCCGCTGCATCTTTACTGCTATTATAGTTAATAACTACTTTTGCCCCTTCTTTTGCAAGCGCTGTCGTGATAGCTTCTCCAATTCCTTTTGCTCCACCTGTTACAATCGCTACTTTGCCTTCTAAATGAACCATTTCTGCTCCTCCTTAAATTTTAAAATATTATGTTTGTTACAGTATATGGAATCAAAAAGCTTACTGCTTTGATCCTTCAGACTGGAGTTTTGCCAATAGTTCTTGTTGTTTTTCTAGGTGCTCAAGAATTTTGTCCACTTTGCTTTCAAGAAGACGAAGGTCGCTTTTCACTTTCGTCATATCTCTTTTTGCGGTAGGAGATTGTTCCAGGATGTCCACTTTTTCTTCTAAAAACTCTTCAATGCTATCGACTTTGTTCTCAAGATTTACAACAAGTGATGCCACACGCGCGATATCATCCTGCGTTGGTATGTTGATTTTTTCCAAATATCCCTTTGTAATATCGTTTAGCATTTTTTGATAGAACAAATTCAAATCTAAAACGCTGCCCATCCAACCTGAATATTCTTCTGTCTGCAACGTTTCATTCAGTGTTTTCCCCCAAAACTTTTCAGTTTGGTCATATACGTCCTTCCACGCTTTAAGCGGGTCAAACTTTTGATCAATCATTTCTCCTACACACTCCTTATATACTATATAGTAGGCAATTCAATCTATTTTTTATTTTCCAACATTTTTCCTGTTATGGCAAGGATTATTTTTAATAATTATTTTTTTCTAACTTTTTGTTGACTTACCAAACAGATAGGTGTAAATTACACATATAGAAAACAATTACCATTAATTTCCGATGTCGTTCATGAGGTGATTTGCTACGATGCTAAAAAATGAACCTGGACAAAACGGGCTTGCGGGGGAACCCCAAACAAAGCAGCCTAACTCGTTGCCGAAAAACTTTCTTGTTCCCTTTTTGCTTCTTTGTCTGAAGGATTGGAGCCTTCACGGCTACAAGCTCATTCAGATGCTTGTGGATATCGGCTTTTCTTCCATCGATCAAGGCAACGTATACCGCACGCTGCGAAAGCTCGAAAAAGAAAACCTGATTTCTTCCACTTGGGATACAAGCGAAGGCGGTCCAGCTAAGCGCATTTACTCTTTAACAGAGTATGGCGAGAAATATTTGGAAACTTGCGCTTGTTCCTTTGAGCAATACCAAAAAATGCTGCGCACATTCTTTACCTTATACACCAACGCATTTTTTCCGTTTTCATCTGCCAAAGAAGAAGACAGAAACAGCGGTGATTCTGCAGAATAACCTGCATTCACAATATGTAAATAAATATTTGGAGGTTTAAGTCATGGAAACTAAACCATATGAAATGGTCGACACATTCTGGAAAAACTGGTCTCATTCTCTTTCTCTGCTGACTTCAGCAAGCAAACAAATGGAGCAGCTTACGATTGAAACAATGAAGCAGCAACAAGATGCGTTCCATAAAATGACTGAGGGCGTTGAGATGATGGAACAAGAAATGCAGCAATATTTATCTCAAATCAGCACCCAATATGCGGATTACATGAAGCAATTCTCAGGCGGTCAATTCGGTTCCCAAATCGAAGACTGGCAAAACAAATGGAACGAACTTTCCCAACAAATTCAGCATATCTCCTTATCTCCTACGAAAACGTCTTTGTCTTTGCTATTGCAAACAAGCGGACAATTTGAAGAGGTAATGAAGCAAGTCGTTGCGCAGCAGCAACAACAGCGCGAGGAGATTCAAAAGCAAATGGAATCTTTTTTGAGCGAGCTGCGCGCCGTACAATTGGACTTAATAAAGAAGGTAGAGGAGAGCTCCAAAAATTTATTTACTTCCGTGAAATAAGAAAAATGTGGCCTCTTGCTACTAGTGGACTTCGTCTGTTCCTATTAGGATTCTCATCCTTAATACTCACATTTTTCGGCTCTAAGAAAAAGGAGGATGACATGAATCTTTTTAAAGAAGCGGAATTTGTCCCTGAGCTTGCGTATGATGACATTCAGGTGGGAGACCAAGCTTCTCTTACAAAAACAATTACAGACGAAGATATTCAAGCATTCGCAAAACTGACTGGTGACGTAAATCCTGTCCATTTACTGGATTCCTTTGCCGAAAACACGATGTTTAAAGAGCGCATTGCGCACGGTATGCTTGTTGCAGGTTATATCTCCACTATTTTAGGCACAAGGCTTCCTGGAAAAAACACGATTTATCTCTCCCAAAACGTAGCCTTTAAGGCTCCTGTAAAGATTGGAGATACAATCCGTGTTGTTGCTGAAGTGATAAAAAAACGCGATGATAAAAAAATTATTACGTTGCAGACAAACATCTACAATCAGCATAACAAGCTTGTTGTAGAAGGAACTGCAGCCATCATGAAAATGGAGTAGCCTTTGGCTGCTCTTTTTTCGTATTAGCCAAGAACTACTAAAACATCCTATTACTTCCCGGTATGGAGCTTATAAAACTGCAAACGATATAAATACCAGCATACCGCTGGAACACCCGAAAGGAGAATTATTCATATGGCTAGAACAAATAAATTGCTTGTACCAGGTGTTGAACAAGCCCTTGAACAATTTAAATATGAAATTGCCAGCGAATTTGGCGTAAATTTAGGCTCTGATACAGCCGCCCGCTCCAATGGCTCTGTCGGCGGCGAAGTAACGAAACGCTTAGTAGCAATGGCGCAAAGCCAATTGCGCGGATAAAAAACGATATCATAATGGCTATGCGGACAGATTTCTTCTGTCCGCTTTCAATACGAATGCTATGTTTTTAATGGTCATATACTATCATCACGCTTTTGAGGTGCAGCCCTATGAAAAGAACGACTATACATATGAGTCCGCCCCGCTTTCTTATTTTATCCTTCCTTGCACTCGCGCTTGCCGGCACTTGCCTGTTAAAGCTTCCTATTTCCACAACTTCTCCTATCTCATGGGTTGACGCTTTATTTACAGCTGTGTCAGCCTGTACAGTAACAGGTCTTGGCGTTGTAGATACGGGAACTGTATTTACCTTATTCGGGCAGCTTGTGATTTTATGCTTAATTCAGGTCGGCGGACTTGGAATTATGAGCTTTGCGATTCTTAGCTTTATTGTGCTCGGCAAGAAAATCGGGTTGCAAAACCGCATTTTAATGCAGCAAACGTTAAATCAAACGAGTATCGGCGGCATTATCCGCCTCGCCCGGACTGTTCTTCTTTTTGCATTTGCTGTAGAGCTTGTGGCAATGCTTTTGCTTGCGTTAGAATGGGTGCCGAAATACGGCTGGAAAAAAGGATTGTACTTTAGCTTTTTTCATGCGGTTTCTGCGTTTAATAACGCCGGTTTCTCCATCTGGCCTGATAGCTTGATGAGGCACGTCGGCAACACGATGGTAAACCTTGTCATTACTTCGCTAATTATTATCGGCGGGCTTGGCTTTACCGTTTTTATCGACATATGGAAAAAGCGATCGTTCTCCCGTCTTAGTTTGCACTCTAAGCTAATGATCATTTCGACAATTGCAGTAAATATTGGGGCAACGCTTTTTATTTTATTTTTCGAATATAATAACACCGCTTCTATGGGAGGATTGACAACATATGAAAAGGTGCTGGGCGCTTATTTCCAAAGCATTACAACTAGAACAGCAGGCTTTAATACAGTTGACATTGGAAAATTAACGGAACCTGTGCTGTTGCTCATGCTGCTTCTCATGTTTGTCGGCGCGGGCAGCGCGTCAACCGGAGGCGGCGTTAAACTTACAACTATTTTAGTAATGCTGTTTGGCGTAACGAAATTTTTGCGCGAACAGGATGATATTGTTATCTTTAAAAAATCAATTAAAGACAGCACGATTGTAAAGGCGTTATCGATTTCCTTCATTGCCGTAGTGGCTATCTTTCTCGCTGTCTTATTTTTGAGCATAACGGAAGACGCCCCGATTTTGATGATCGTCTTTGAGGTTGTTTCGGCATTTGGCACAGTCGGCATTACGATGGGATTAACGGCGAAACTTACTATGGCCGGGAAGCTGCTTATTACTTGTATGATGTTATTTGGAAAACTGGGGCCGCTAACGATTGCCTTTGCATTGGCGAAGAAGCAAAATATGAAGGTGAAATACCCAACGGAAGATATTTTAACCGGGTGAGCGGATTGTGCGAACCTGTATAACTGAATCCTTTATTACAAAAGAAACAGCGCCGTAATTTTACGGCGCCTCTTTGTTTATATGATATATGTTTAAATCTTTCTAATATAATCCATGTGTCCGTTTAATTTGAATAGAGGCTGCAATTTCTCCTTTTTCCTTTGCCCGCTTAAGCCGCTCCTCCATATAATGCTTGCCGATCATATCGTTGCTGTGCAGATGAATCTCCTTGGCAAATAATCCTTCTTGGCAAAAAGCATTCACAAAGTCAAGGCCATTCTGCTTTCGAAACCCCATATTATAATCAAGAGATAAAATATCCACATCATGCTTTCGCACCAGCTCCAATGCCTCTTCTACCGAAGCAGCTTCTGTAAATCCGTACGGACAAAGGCGTGAATCATCCATAAATATGTTCATAATACCACCTGCTTTAATCCCTTATTTCATTAATTGTACACATAAATGTAAGCACTTTCAATGATGATATTTGTACAATTTATGAAAACCGGTCGAATTATCTTGCAAGAAAAAAAAAATAGGAGTACTTTAAATATGTGAAAAAAATCACAAAGATGAATGGATTTTTAAAAGAGGTGCTCTCTAATGGAACAAGGCATGGAATATTTAGTTCAGCTTGCATTAAAGAAAAAGAAAATGCTTGATAGCAATCCGAAACAGTATATGCTGCGCGCCGCGCTTGCCGGAATTTATATCGGATTTATCATTGTCGTCAGCTTCAAATTGGGTGAATTCTTCCGAGTCGCAAATTCCCCTGCCACATTTTTAGTTTCGGCTCTTTATTTTGGCACGGCTCTTGTCCTTATCATTTACGGAGGAGCAGAATTGTTTACCGGAAATACGATGTATTTTACAGTTGCGACGATGCGGAAGCAAACGACCATCCGCGACACTTTGCGAAACTGGGTTGCTTGCTACTTTGGAAATATGCTCGGCGCGTTATTCTTTGCCGGCCTGTTTTACGCAACCGGTATTTTTGGCCATATCGGCAAAGACCACTTGCTGAATTACGTAGTAGAGTATAAAATGAATGCGACAATAACACAATTGTTTTTTAAAGGCCTCCTTTGTAACTGGCTCGTTTGTCTTGCATGCTTTTTGCCAACGCAAGTAAAGGGCGATGGGGCGAAAATCTCTGTTATGATCCTTCTCGTGTTCGCCTTCTTTTTATCAGGATATGAGCATAGCATCGCAAATCTGTCTTTATTCTCACTGGCACTATTGTCTCCACATCCTGATACTATTACGCTAACCGGTGCATTGTATAACTTAATTCCGGTCACAATCGGCAACATCGTTGGTGGCTCTGTATTTGTAGGCATGCTATATCAATATTTGAGCCTTTCAAAACCTGTTGCAGAAGAAAATAATGCTGCAGCCCACGAGGAAATCATTAATTTGCAGAAAACTGCCGAATACCGATCATAAGAACTAATGCAATTTTTTGCAGATAGGCCAACCTATGAAATAATGAGCATATTGCCATATAAAAACCAAGCACGGAAACAGCATCCTGCTTGGTTTTTATTATGCACTTGCAGTATAGGCCTTACCGGCATGGCTGCGGTTCAATCGGGTTTGTCCGGTCTTTGCACAATGGCGGAAGCTCCAGCTTAGGCGCTCCTTCCTCCAGCTCCTCTAAGGCGGGCATGTAATATGTCGTTACAGTTAATGTACCTTCATATGGTTCTTGCCTTGCATTAGCCGACACAATCTCTTCCCGCCCTTTAAATTGGATTCCCTGCACATATGTTATGCGTGGCATCTCCTCTACAGCCTTTAAAAACGCCTGCAATTGTTCATACACCGTATACTTAACTACAAGCTTAAACGTAAGCGGCACAGCTGCCTCTGTCTGCTTGTCTGTCTTGGTAGTTGCATCCTCCTCTTGAAGCGCTACATTTAAAATTACAACGCCGGATAACCCTTCCGCTTTTTCCAAATCGAGCATATATTGCTCTACTAAAGGCTTTACCGGCAGCTTCTTTTGCAACATATAATCGGCTTGCGTGCCGGCTTCCGACGATTTCGGCCTCTCCTTTGCGCCGGCTACCGCTACACGCTGCATAGCCAATTCTTGCTGCAGCTGCTCTTTTTCTAAATGAAGCGGCTGCACAACCGCAAAATATATATATACGAATACAAAAATCATTAGAACAAATGCCAAGAAAGATAAAAATAGCTGTTTTTTAGAAAGGCGGATATTCATTGCTGATCCTCCTTTTCCAAGCTCTTCACTTCATCTCGCTTGACTGTGAATTCATAGCGTGCGATATAGCGCGGCATCCCGGCTTCGCTTCCTTGCCCGCTCTGTATTTCAATCGCTTTTAAATAGGAAAGCTTCGCTTTTGCTATCCAATTTTCCTCTAACAAACGGTTGTAATAATAAGCAGCATCCCGCTTTTCATCAAAGCGGACTTCCACGATAAATATACCCGGCTCTTGATAAGAAAAGCTTTGGAATACACCGCGCCCCGGTAAAAAGCTCGTGATTTTCTTTAAAACCGGAACAGTCTTTAGCCGCCCTTCTTCCGTTTGCTTTAACGCCTGCTTAAGCCGGGCCGCCGCTTCGTTCGCTTGCATGCCTGTGCCCTCCATTTGGCTCCGCTTCATTTCCACCTTCGCTAATAAAAGCTGTTTTTTAACATCTGTAATTTCCGTTTCCGTTTTCTTTATTGCTAAGTACGTCCAACCGCTGCCGACAAGCGTTACAATCAACAGCACTGCCAGCAATATCCGAACGGGCGACGTCTCTTTTTCCCGCCTTGGCAACAAATTAATATTCGCCTGCATACCCTACACCCCTTTTAAGGCAAGACCGAGAACCGGATAATATTTGGGAGGCAACCGTCTATCATCTGGTACGATAACGTTGGAATAATACATCGGATCGACAATAAAGGAAAAGTGGTTTCGCATAATCATATAAATTTCTTCCATGAGCGGATGATCTCCAACAAGAACCATTTTTTGAATATTATCCTGTCCGGCCCGAAAAGAATATTTATAAAAATGCAAAATCCGGTCAATCTCTTCCAACAGTTCATCGATAGCCTTTAGCGCCTCCTCCTTGTCTTGCAGAATAATACCGGACTGGGCCACCTCGGCCGCATTTCCATAAACAAGGCTTTCAGTCTGCATAAATACAGGATTTTGATTACAAAATATCGTAATGGTAGCCTCAAATGCATCTGCCTTTACCATTAAAACTTCTTCCCCGCTCGGCGGCTGCTCCATATGATGATACAGCCTGCTTAAGGAAAGAGAGGTTAAATCGGCAGAAACGGGGCGGAGCTTCACTTTTTCAAGCATGTTCGCATACGATTGCACGAGATTCTCCGGAGCTGCAAACAATAGAACCTCTTTTTTGTTATCCTGTTCGCCGATGACAACATAATCAAATGTCGGGGAATCGAACGGAAGATGAATGCTATGCCCAAGCTCCAAAAAAATATAGCCTCGAATTTCTTCTTCCGTAATATCCGCTGGGATAAGCTGCTTACGCACAATAACATAAGCGTCAGGCACAATAAAGTGAACCTGCTTTTTCCGCAGTCCCCATCTTTGCACACAGCTGCGCAATACTGCCTCAAATGCCTGTTCATCCGCAATTAAACCGTTTTTAATAATTCCAGGCGGCATATACACTTCCCCAAATGAGGAAACAAGCGGCGCTGCTGCCTTTTTCCCGTCTACATATCGAATAACGTAATCTTTAATTTCTAAACCGATTGCTGCTCTTGTTGACAAAAGATTCATCGTTTCACCACCACTTATTGAAAGAGTGAAAAATAATAAGCTATTATTCTATGTCCGAAAAAGTACGAAGTCAGTGCCCCCATCATAATAAACGGCCCAAACGGCATCGGTTTGCTCCGTTTTACATGCCCTGCTGCCAAACCAACAATGCCAAATACTGTTCCATAAAAAGAAGAAAGCAAAAACGCTAAAATGATAAGCTCGCTGCCAAGAAACAGCCCGAGCAACCCAAACAATTTTACATCTCCGCCGCCCATGCCGCCTTTGCTAATAACAGCAAGTAAAAACAGTATCGAAAAACCGATTCCAGCGCCCGCCAGGCTATCCCACCAGGACGGCAGCGGAACGAGAAAACGCTCCAACATGGCGATAGGCAAAAAAAACAGCAAAATTTTGTTCGGAATAAGCATATACGACAGGTCAGATACAACGATAATGACGAGCAAGGAAACGAGCGTCCATGCAATCCATACTTCCGCGCTCCACCCGTATAACAAAAATGAGAATACGAACAACAGCCCCGTCATAATTTCGACCATCGGGTAAAGAGGCGATATCGCCGTACGGCAGCTTCGGCATTTTCCCCGCTGCATTACATACGATATAACCGGTATAAGCTCATATGCCGTTAACGTATGCGAGCAGGACGGACAAGCTGAGCGCGGCGCTACAATCGATTGTCCCACCGGAACGCGCATCCCTACTACATTATAAAAGGAACCAAGTACCATGCCGACAAGAAAAATATACAAATATAGAAATATCATGCCACGCCTTCCTTTTCAGGTATTAGGGCAGCTTATACCCCTTTACCTTATACAGTAAAGAAAGGGTATGAGAAAGGGAACCCCTTTTGTTCCTTTTCATACCCTTTTCATGAAAATTGCATCTTATTTACTTATTCATCAATCGTCCTAGTACCCTTGCCTTTATCTGCTTGAATCCCTTTAGTTGTTGCTCCATCGAAAGTAATTGTTGCACTGCCTGCAGTACCTTTTGCCTCTAACTTAAATACTTTGCCGCCTTCGCTAACATTCACCACGAATCCTTTTGCTGCGCCATCCTTCGTTTTAAAGTCGACATCACTAACATAGTCAGCTAAGTCTGTTGCATCCAAGGCTGTATCCTCTAAACCATTCGCCGCCACATACGTTTTAGCCGCATTGATTACTTGAATCGCGTCAGCCTTTACTGCGTCTTCTTTTGATTTTTGGATGACACTGCTGATGCTTGGAATCGCGATAGCCGCAACGATACCTAAAATTACAATAACCGCAAGCAATTCAATTAACGTTACACCTTTTTCATTTTTGAGCATTCTCTTAAACATCTGTTAATCTTCCTTTCAATCTAGTTAATTTATATTATTGTAAAGTGCAAATAATGGAATCATAATCGCAAGAACGATTGTCCCGACGACAGCGGAAAGAAGCACGACCATAAGCGGCTCGATCAATGCTTTAAAGCGGTCGGCGGCAGCTTCGACTTCGGCTTCGTAAAAGTCCGCGATTTTAGCAAGCATATGATCCATTGAACCTGTTTGTTCCCCGATAGCAATCATGCTGGAAACGAGCGCTGGAAACACCCAGTGGCGCTGCAGCGGCTGCGATAGCGGCTGCCCCTTTTGCAAAGCGTCCCGCGATTTCTGAACCGCCCTGGAGACCACTTCATTGCCAACCACGTCTTCTACAATGGATAACGCTTGTAAAATCGGAACCGCACTCGAAACGAGCGAGCTTAACGTCCGGGTCATGCGTGCAATTACGTTTTTTTGAAATAATATTCCGATAACAGGAAACTTAAGTATAGCATAGTCGATATAATACTTACTACTCTTCGTGCGGACAGCCAGCTGAAAAACCGCATATAAAATCGCTGCCATAATTACTAATATCCACCAATATACTTGCATCCAAGCGCTTGCGGAAATGACAGCTTTTGTAAGCCAAGGAAGCTCCATATCATTTTCTTCAAACATTTCTACAAATGTCGGGACAACCTGTACAAGCAGGAAAGTGACAACAAAGACAGCGATAAGCCCGACCGTAATCGGATAAGCCATTGCAGATTGAATTTTTTGCCGGGTTCGCAATTGCTTTTCATAATAATCGGCCATTCTCTCGAGCGTTTCGTCAAGCTGCCCTGTCGTTTCCCCGGCCCGAACCATGCTGATGAACATCGGAGAAAATAAACGCTTATGGCCACTATAAGCTTCAGACAACACCCGGCCTGCCCGCAAGTCATCCTCAATTGCTTCTAGCGCCCGGCGCAGCGCTCGGCTTTCCGTTTGGGCGGCGAGAATATGCGTTGCTTCCACTACAGCAACGCCCGCCTTTAAAAGCGTGGCAAACTGGCGCAAATAAATGGCAAAGTCACGCAGCTTTAACGGATTTCCAATTGTAATTTCCTTCGTCCAAAGCGTTTGCGCTGCCTCTCTTATCTCTAAAACACGAAGCTCCCTTGCCCTAAGCTTTTCGTATGCTTCCCGCTTAGAAACAGCCGTCAGCTTTCCCGTTTGCTTTTTCCCCGTTTTTAAACGGACAACATATTCAAACTGCGGCATGCTGCTCCATCCTCTCCTGCAAAAATGGCGCCGCAGCTTCATATGAAATACATCCTTTTGCAAGATGCTCCTGAATAGACGAAAATAGTGTATGCATTCCGTGTTCCTTATTCATAAGCATAACATTTAGAAGCTGCTCAAACTTTTCGCTGCGAATGAGATTCGCGACGGCCGGATTATTAATTAAAATCTCCGTGGCGGCGATTCTGCCCTTTCCGTCCATGCGCGGGAACAAACGCTGCGCAACAGCTCCGATTAAAACAGTGGCAAGCTGCAAACGGATTTTGTTTTGCTGCGCAGCAGGAAACGCATCAATAATTCGCTCAATCGTTGCCGGCGCGCTTGTCGTATGCAGCGTTGCCAAGACAAGATGTCCGGTTTCGGCAGCGGTAATAGCGGTGCTAATCGTTTCTAAGTCGCGCAATTCCCCGACAAGCAAAACATCGGGATCTTGCCGCAACGCCGCCCGCAAGCCGCTTGCAAAGCTCTCTGTATCCTGCCCGACTTCACGCTGCTGAATGACGCAGCTTTCATGGCGATGCACATATTCAATCGGGTCCTCAAGCGTAATAATATGCTTGCGCATCGTTTTGTTCATATAATCCACCAGTGCCGCCAGTGTAGTTGATTTGCCACTTCCCGTCGGCCCTGTTACAAGCAGCAGCCCTTGCGGTTTCGCAATTAACTGCTTTAATACCGACGGCAGCAGCAGCTCATCAAGGCTCGGAATCTTCGTTGGAATGACCCGTATGGCGAGTGATAATTCGCCGCGTTGTCGAAATATATTCAACCGAAAACGGGACAAGCCTTGCACTTCATACGAAAAATCAAGCTCTCCCATTTCCAAAAGCCGCTGCCACTGCTTTTCAGTCGTAATAGCCTTGGCCATTTCATGCAATTCCTCGCGCTCTAGCGCTGCTTCCGGCATTGTATGCAGCTCTCCGTAGAAACGAAGAACTGGGGGCAATCCGGCCGTCAAATGCAAATCGGATGCCTTCATGCGGCACGCCGTATATAAAAGCTGCTGTAGCCTTTTTTGCACGTTCATCTCTCCCCTCTATTGCTCCATTACGACATGCAGCACTTCTTCTGTCGTCGTATAGCCTTGTTTTACTTTAAGCAAACCGTCATCAAGCAGAAAAATCGTTTTATTTTGCACCGCCAGCCTTCTCAGTTCAGAAAAGCTTTCCCGATTTGCGATAGCCTGGCGCATTTGTTCATCAATTACAAGCAGCTCATGAATCGCAAGCCTCCCCTTATAGCCGCTCATATTGCACGTCGGGCAGCCCATGCCTCTTGATACGGTATCGATGGACAAACCTCTGCTCACAAAAATTTCCTTCTCTCTCTCAGTCGCTGCCACTTCCGTTTTACAATCGCGGCACACCCTGCGTATTAAACGCTGCGAAACAACTCCCGTTAAAGATGATGCCAATAAAAACGGCTCAATTCCCATATCCATTAAGCGCGTCACTGTGCTAAGCGAGTCATTTGTATGCAGCGTGCTTAGCACCAAATGCCCCGTTAACGAAGCGCGAATCGCGATTTCCGCCGTTTCCCGGTCACGGATTTCTCCGACCATAATGATGTTCGGGTCTTGCCGTAAAATCGAGCGCAGTCCTGTTGCAAACGTCATTCCTATTTGAGGGTTCACTTGAATTTGATTAACCCCTTCCAGCTGGTATTCCACAGGATCTTCAATTGTAATAATGTTTACATCTTCCGTGTTCAGCTTGTTCAGCGCTGCATACAGCGTAGACGATTTCCCGCTGCCCGTCGGCCCTGTAATTAATACGATGCCGTGCGGCTTGTGAATCAGCTTTAAAAACCGCTCCATATTTACGGAATGAAACCCTAGCTTCGTTACATCATTTAACGAGTTTCCTAGATCAAGTACGCGAAGCACAAGCTTTTCGCCATATATGGTCGGCAGCGACGATACGCGCAAATCAGCCTGATGAAATTCATACTGAAATTTAATGCGCCCGTCCTGGGGAATACGTTGTTCGGTAATATCCATAGCCGCCATAATTTTAATGCGGGCTGTCAGCATCCCTTGCATATACTTTGGCAAAACCCGCTCCGTGTGCAGCTTGCCGTCAATGCGATAGCGCACTATTATCTTCGATTCTTGTGGGTCGATATGAATATCGCTCGCTTTTTGCGTGATGGCGTACTGCACAAGCTGATTCACCAGCTTTACTGCCGGAGAATCATCATCCAGCTCTGGCTCTTCTCGTTGAACCGGCTCCATTTCTACTTGCCATCCTTCTAAAGGCTCTTGTAAATCATAATGGCGGTTAATCGTCCGCAAAATATCATCTTTCACCGCGATTAAAGGCTCGATCTGAAAGCCGGTAAGCAGCCGCAAATCGTTCATAACAAAATAATCCATCGGGTCGGCCATCGCCACATATAGCTTATCTCCCTGCTTTTTTAACGGAACGACCAAATTCCGCTTAGCTATTTCTTTCGGGATAAGGTGAAACAACGATTCGTCAAAGGGATAGCGGTACAAACTGACATGCGGAATGCCAAGCTGAAACTCCAATACCTCAATTAATTGTTGCTCAGTCAAAAAACCGCGCTGCAGCAGCGCATCGCCAAGCTTCTGGTTCGGCCCTTTATCACGCAAGGTTTGCTGAAGCTGTTCTTCTGTAATAATGCCTTCTTCAACAAGCAAATCTCCAAGCCGTTTTCGAACTCGTTTCATGTCCGCTTCTCCTTACTGTCCGTTTTTCGTTTGCGGCGCCGGCATTTCCGGGCTGCTTTGCTCAGGCCACGACACCACGTCTACATGTATTACTTCATTGCTTTGCAAATAATAATCTTCTGCCATCAGCTCCCGTTTAACAAACGTTCCATTGCTCCGGTACTGCTCGCGGTATACCTTCACAACGTATCCTTTTTTCCCGGCATGGGGCGGCGTCACCGCATCATGCTTCGACTGGCTGGACAAAAACGGCTGCACAACTGTGCGCGCCGGTATATCCGATATTTCATTGCGCTTTACCATATACGAATGCACAAACGGCATTCCTTCTACAGAAAGCGTGAACGTATCTCCTTCAAGAACGAAACGAAGCGTGTAGGGAAATTCATTCGGGTTATAGATGACAAAATCAGCCTTACCTTTTGCAAACCGTGCCTCTGTTCCAAGCTCGGCATATTGCGGAAGCTCCATGCTAATGCTTCGCTCCTTCACTTGAAAATTTGTAGGCAGCACTGTTTTGTACATGAGCGATGCAATCACGCTTAATGTCCCATTATCAATAGCAAGCGCTCCCTTTTGCACAATCTTTTCTAAAGAAATTTCACCTTTTGCTGGAATCGTGAGCGTTTCATAACGGGCCATCCACTCCTGCAGCCCACCGTAATACGAAGAGATTCCGGCAATTGCATTTTGTGATACAACGGTTTTTGTTGCATCTTGACCGATTACATCTGCAAGATGCCAAGTTTTTTCGCGCGACAGCATACTTGCCGCTTGCAGCAGCTGCTCTTGCAGCTTTTCTATGTTCATTTGCTTTAGCAATTGGTCGCCTATATGTTCAGACAAAAATGAACGAAGCTGTTCCTCCTGTAGTATTACTTCTAAAGGAGAATGCCTTCCGTCCCTGGCTCCCTGTACACTATCGACAATATCAAAGATAAATAGCGAACTTGGCAGCATCAGTCCTGTATCTTCATAGAAAAACTGTAAACGCGCCTCTCTTTTCCAAATATCCACCCGCTTTTGCAGGAGAACTTGGGCTTCTTCTTCTATTTTTCCTGAAACATTTACATTGCCAAGCACTGTACCGTCTGCAAACCCGTGCGTTGTATCAAGCACCTTCCTCATCGCTGCTTGTCCTCCGTATTGAGCGGCAAATACAAATACGGAGGCGGACAGCACAATGACAAACAAGCGCAGCGAATAAATCGTTTTCACAGCTCTGCCCCTTCCTGTCCAGTCTGCTTTACAGCTTCTGCCGAAAGTTCCAAAATCATATCCTCCCCTTGTGTTTCAGTAAACAAAAAATGGGACATCCGCTTCTGTAAAAGATATGACACACATAAAGCAAACAGCAGCATAATTAGCGCGCCTTGCCAAAGCGGAAATACAGCTTGGGACAATAATAAAAGTTCTACAAACAAAAAAGAAAGAAATGCAACAATAACGATTCCAATTGCAGAAAGCCCTAATCGAAGCACATATAAAATAGGAATTACTAAAAATGATGCCAATAATGTTGAAAACGTATATTCCATGCTTGCACCTCTTTTATATCGATACAAATTCGGTATATATAATATAGTAGATTAAAAAAGAATATTCTTGTACTATATCATTATATTATACTAATCGAGTGAAGGAATGAAGGGAAAAAATGCAAAAAAAATGCGAAAACGGATTCACTTTAGTGGAAATCTTGGCATCTATAACCATTTTATCTATTCTTACAATCGGTTTATTATTTATTTTCCCAAAAGCATATTTTTTCACGAAAGAAAATCAAACGAAAACAATTGCAATAAATTTAGCTCACGGCGTACTTCATTACTTTGAAAAGCAAGACTATGATCTATTGGCAGGCTATCGGCGCGAACTCGGCGATACGGAAACAGCGATATTGGATACTGCCACGATTTGCAGCGCCCCGACAACAATCAAAGAGCCCGATGGCAGCAGGTTTCATAACATTCGATTATTTCCAGATGCGCAAAGCTGCGCGAAAATTTTGGCTCCGACCATTAACAACGTGACATACGACAAACGGAATATACAGGTTTATCTGCTTCCAAACAATTGGGGAGCGGCACAAATTACCGAAATTGCCAACCATATTCAAGCTGTTCACCCGAAAACTCCGCTTGCTCCTATTACAAACGGGTTAAGCAAGCTCCAAAAAGAGCGTGCTGCCAACATGATGCCTGTCATTGTGTATATTGATTTAAATGAAAATGACGATACAGAAGGAATTCTGCTAGAAGGGAGCATAGCTGATGAATCGATTCGCTGACAGCTGGAAAAATGAACACGGCATTACACTTGTTGAGCTGCTCGGTTCTATTGTCATTATTTCTATTCTTACAGCATCTATGTACGGCGTTTTTACAACTGGCTTCCAAACATACCAAAACATCAATATAGAAGCAAAATTGCGCGATGAAGCCGATTATGTCATGTCTATGCTTATGAATAAACTCTATTCCTCTAATTATGATGATGTTATTTATAATAAAACGACAGAAAAACTAGAGCTATATAAACGAAAAGACGGGATGTTATTTCAAAATGATGATGTTACGTTCCAATATAGCTATGCAGCTTCTCCCGCGGCGTGGCTATATATAGAAAACGGACGTATATTTTTTGAGGAAGCAAACGGGAAGAAGCATTCTTTTTCTGAAAATGATGACATTACGTTAGAAACAGATTCCAAAATTGATATGCTTTGTACGAAACGTGTTAACATTTTTCCACGCATAGACGAAAAGCCGAAACCGCTCACGGTATGCCAAAATGGCATTTTACAATTGCATCTCGTTTTTAAAGCAAAAAATCCAAATATAGCACCGCTTACTGTCACGAGCGAAATTGGATTTTAAGTGGGGGGACAAATATGAAAAACGAACGGGGCTCCACCTTAATTCTCGTCTTATTAATTAGCACTGTGTTCATTACGATTGGACTTGCTATTTTCACAGTTACAATCAACGGAACGAAGCGGGCCGAAATTCGCAAAACGGATGTTGCGACAACCCAAAGCGCTATTGGGGAAATGAACGCTATTCTCTCGGATTTCAAACAAGAAGTAACGAAGCTGCCGATTGCAGAGCTATCAACCTTAGAGTACGACAGCAAGCTAGCCGACATTATCCAAAAACTAGAACTGAAATACACAGGCGCAATTTCACGGAATGCGGTGCTAAGTGTAGCCGATCAAACAGAAAGCGCGCTGCATCTGAAAAATTATAAAGATTATTTTACCCGCTATTACGAAGTAGCGCTTATATATGTAAACGATGTGAACAACGCGGAGCCAAAAATCACAAAAACGATTAAACGGAATGTGCTGTTGTCGCCAACACCGAGCTTTTTGCAATATGCAGCCGGCTCTGAAAACACGTTACAGCTAAACGGCGCTTCCGAAATTATCGGCAATGTGTACGGCGATACAATAACTCTGGCCAACAAAACACGCTATGCCAATATGCTAACGAACGCTGCTGGGAGCATTGCAACACAATTTACGTATCAAGACACATTGTATCCATCTATCCAGGGAAATCTCATTATAAATAAACAGCTGGAAATTTACGATAGACAGCTAAAACAAGCTGACAGCAATCCACAACCGGCAAGCGGCAAATTAAATGAAGCTCTTCGTTTTTCAGGCGCAATCCGCATCGATAAGCAGCATTTGGCAGCCATTGACTACGCGGATTTTACGGGCTATTTTTATGAAAAAAACGGCACGCCTTTTATTCACAAAGCACACGGCCGTTTTTCATCCGTTGATTTTAAAGAAACGTTTGCCGATAAGCTGAACAAACTCGGGTTTTTAAACATTAAGAAAGAAGATATACCGGACGCAAACAACAAAAATGGCCATGAAAAAATCGTACAAGCGATTTTAAACGGCAAAAGCAACGTAAAAGTAATCAGCACAACGGCAGACTTAAGCGCCTCTGCTGCCGAAAAAGTGCTTTTTATTAAAAGGCAAGCGGCAACTGGCACAACAACAGAGAAAAACGCGCCGGCTCCTGAAGCGCCAAGTACGCTTGGCCATCTCATCGAAAAAGACGCGTTTGTCATTTCCGACAATGTCGAGTTGCGAAATGACAGCTCGCAGTGGCTTATTGTAGATGGCGATTTGGCGATTTACAGCAATCAAAAGCCGATTTCGATTATAGGAAATATTCTCGTTTTAGGCAATGTGTTTATATACGGCAACCCGGCTGATTTCGGGCATGAAACCGACAGCGTTTCGTTTGACTCCACCATCTACGCAACCGGAAAAGCGACCATTTACAGTACAAACATTAAAGGCGAAAATAACGGACAGCTTGTATTATTGTCACAGGATGATTTATTAATAACACGCATAAATGAGTTTCAAAATGCCGCTGGCGATATTGAGCCGCTAGAAGCCTACTTGTATACAGATAAAAACGCCGAGCTGTACGGAATCGGCTCATTGTTTAAAATTTATGGCGGCATTTTCGCCAAGCGCGAGCTGACAATCAATGCGATCCGGCAAAATGAAATGAACGTACCAGAGCAACTCCCGGATGCTACAAAGATTGACCTTCCTATCGTTTCCAGCAGTTTGCAGGAAGGGCAGCATTCCCGCTTTGTGGTCGAGCATAATAAAGATATTCTCCTAAATCAGCTCGATGCGCTCCCTGCTGTAAATACACTGCAATTTATTGTAGAAGATTACCAGATTGAGGCGGGAAAAAAATCTATGTAACGAGAATGGGGCTGACCCGAAACGCTAACGCGTTTTGCGGTCAGTCCCTTTTTATTAGCTCTGTTAAACTTGATTGTTGCTTTTCCACTACAGGCGGACGCTTTCCGCGGGCGGGGCCGAGCCGCTTTTCCCGCCGGAATCGCCGCCTTTCATTCCCAATCAACAAATCAATCAAAATCAACATTAGCCTTTAACAGAGCTTTTTTAGGCAAAAAAAAAAAATAAAAGAATCGCTCGATTTTTGTTAGAATGGAGTCACCACAACAACATTCAATACAAAAACAAGGAGCGATTCTTCTAAAGAGCTGACGGGCTTTACCTTTACCAGCGAAAAATAGGGGTATCGCTCGGCAAGCCCGGTGTTTCCTCTTCCGTGCTTTCTTGTGCCGCTTTGACAATTACCTTTACATTCTTTGCAGCCTCTTGCCCGAATTTATTTTTTACCTTTAATGTAACAACCGTTTCGCCCGCCTTTATCCCTTGTATCGGTATCGAATACACAATCTTTCCATTTCCAGGTACCGGCTGCTTATCGCCGCAAATAGCAATATTGCGATCCTGTGATTCGCAGCTAAGCGCCGCATCGGCCGGCATTACTGCAACATCTAATGTACTAGAAGCTTTTTCCTCTACTTCGGTAACAGAAGGTGCTTCTAATATAGGCGGTGTGCTAAACACGTTAATTTTTGTTTCACCCGAAGCCACGGCTGTCTGAAACTTATCTGTTGCTGTTACTTTCACTGTTGTGTTTCCGGGCTGAAGCGGTGTTACATATAAATCACCGCCGATAATTTCAATTTTCGCAACATTTTGGTTTCCGAGCATAACCGGTTGGAAAGAAAGCACTTGCACTTGGGCAGGTACTGTTTCAATCGGAAATGCTTTTCTCCCTTCCTCTATATTCAGCTTCATTTCCGCCGGCAAAGACACCGCTTTTAAGCCTGGAGATACCGTTAACGTTAATGGTGTAAAGTATAAGGTTGCATTTGGCAGCTGACCATTTGTAATTTTTGCCGGATATTGTGCCGATCCTAGCGTATACGTTCCGCTTGCCCCTGCCTTTAGCGTAAACGAAAAATCGATGTCCGTGCCTTCATAATCCCCCGCGGCATTTCTCGTAAACCTGCGCTCTCCTAGGCTTGCTCTTATATAATTTCCGCCGTTCTCCTTGTTAAACGTAAACCCTTCAGGCAATTGGACTGCTTCTAATTGCGGCGGAAGCTTTTCCTCAAACATGCCTATATCCATTGCTTCGGACTCTAGCATTCTCTTCGGATCAACAACTTCCTCAAATGTGCCCACTGCCGTTTTATTGCCATACCCTCTTTTTTCAGCCTCCACATATACAGAAATCCGGGCGAAGCTTGTAAATATATGCTGGCTATTTACAACCGGGACTAGAACCGACACGGACTTGCCGCCGGTATTGGCTACCAATGTTTCCACTGCTGAAATAAACGGTCCTGTTTTATTTCCTTTTACTTTCTGAAAGCCGAGTTTATTTAGGTCATCGATTGATAAAGATACAGGATGGCCCGATATGATTTCACTTTCCCAATTACCGGAAAACGCAATGATATCCTTGGCTCCGTCTCCAAGAACAATTTTTTTATTATTTGAATTCATTGCGGCCTGTAATTCACTTTCATAGATGACAAATGGGCGCAGTCCCGGAACTTTTATTTGCTCAGCCTGAATCGCGGACGCGGGGATGACTGGCTTGAATCGGTAGCGAATTAATACATTGCTCCCTTCCTTCACTTCTATCGTCGTTGTGCCGGCAGCAAATGTTCTTGATAACGTTTTTTCATTAGCAGCTTGCAAGCTGGCAATATTATTTTTTTGTTCTTGTGTAGCATTTTCCGCCGAGCAGCCCATTAACATAAGCAATGTGAGCAAAGCCGTCCCCGTCTTCTTCATAGATGCCTCATCTCCATTAAATATACATGTTATATTATCTTTCTATAATTATATATAATTTTACAAATGGCAGGTATAAAAAAAGAACGGGATGCCCGTTCTTTTTTACACTACTAAATAATACGCTTTTAACGGTCCGTGGACGCCGACTACAAGATTCATCTCGATATCGGCGGAGTTGCTCGGGCCGGAAATAAAGTTAACGCAGGAAGCCGGAACCTCACCGCTTTCGACGCGCTTGTTCAAATCATGAACGGCTTGCGTAATGCGCGGCACCAATGTTTCACGCGGAATAATCGCCACATAAATTTCCGGCAAAAAGTGGAGCGCGCGCCCTTGTCCTTCACGCGTTTGTACGACGATTGTGCCGGATTCGGCAAGCGTATAGTCGCTAAAGACAATTCCAAATTTGGCTCTCTCGGCAATCTTGAAGTTTCCTTCCTTTTTCGCCGGGTCCCATACATGCACTTCCACATTTGCAGCAGGCAATTCTTGCTGCAGCAGCCCCACCAGCCCGTATTCGGCAAAGCGCGGATCCTGCGATGTTATCACCGGGCCTCCATGTTCAGCGACAAGCTGCTTCACTACATCAGCCAATTGCTCTTTCGATGTTTCAATGACTGTCGTATGAATATTGTTGCATTGTTTTTTAAATACCTCTAACAGTTCATCCTGTGTACAGCCGCTTAGCACTTCCCAATTCACATTATACTTCCATACGGGACGTGTTACACCGCTCGTTCTGCGCTCGCGGCCAAGCTGGCTCGCAATATGATTTAAAAATGAATCGCGATTTTGGATTGTTCCTTGCATTAGTTGTTCCCGCCTTTCTTGTGCTCTTTAAACCAGTCGCGGAAGCGTTCCTTGCTTGGAGCCGGAAACTCGCGGATTTCAGTCCAGTTCTTTAATGGCCCTACACCTTTGGAAACACGATCCCCGGCAGTGAACGGACTCATCGCGGCCGGAGCTACCTTAGAGCCAAGCTTATATAGCGCCGAAGAAGAGGCACCCATTCCAAACATTTTCATCGCCAGCTTTTCGCTAAGCGGCGCACGCCCTTCTTTTTCGACAATCACTTGACGGTGCTTAAGCAGCAGTTCGTGCAGCGGAATTTTCACCGGACAAGCATCTGTACAAGCGGCGCATAGGCTGGATGCGTACGGCAATTCTTTATAATCATCATAGCCGCCAAGCAGCGGTGTTAAAACAGCGCCGATTGGGCCTGGGTAAATCGAACCGTAAGAATGTCCGCCGACGTGGCGGTATACCGGACATACGTTAATGCATGCGGCACAGCGGATACATTGCAGCACTTGGCGGAACTCAGAGCCTAAAATGCCGGAGCGGCCGTTATCTACAATAACGAGATGGAACTCCTCCGGTCCGTCGCCTTCGCCCTCAGCAATCGGGCCGGCTACCGTAATGTAGCTTGTCAGCTTTTGGCCAACCGCACTGCGGCATAATAATCCGACCAATACATCCAACTCTTCCATTGTCGGAACGATACGTTCCATACCCATTACCGCAATTTGCGTTTTCGGTATCGCCATTGCCAAGTCGGCATTTCCTTCATTTGTTACTAAACAAAGCGAGCCTGTATTCGCTACGGCGAAGTTGCAGCCCGTTACGCCAACTTCTGCTTCCATAAACTTTTCGCGCAAAATTTTACGGACAAACTTTGTCATTTCATATGGGTCCTCAGAATGTTCATAGCCAAGCTTTTCTTTAAACACCTCGCGGATTTGCGATTTATTTTTATGAAGCGCAGGCGCCACAATATGGGACGGAGGCTCATGGTCGTCAACTTGTAAAATATACTCGCCAAGATCGCTTTCAACTACTTCACAGCCAATGCTTTCAAGCACTTGGTTCATGCTAATTTCTTCCGTTACCATCGACTTCGATTTGACAACCTTTTTCGCTTGCTTCTTTTCGACTACCTCTTTAATATACTGTGCGGCTTCTTCTTTCGTTCTAGCAAAAAAGACGTGTCCCCCGCGCTTTGCCACATTGTCGCTTAGCTGCATTAAATAGTAATCTAAATTTTCCAATGTATGCTGGCGAATTTGCTCGCCAAGCTCGCGCCACTCTTCCCAGTTTCCCAATTCTTCGGCGGCCGTCAAGCGGCGTGTATAGAGACGTTCCTGTGCGGATGAAACAGCACCGCGCATAACTGAATCTTGGATTCCGGAACCGATGCGATCATAAAATTTTTCATTGCTTGTTTTCATAGCCATAATATAATCCCCCTTAGCGGCTCGTTAATACTTCGGCGATATGCATCACACGCACATTTTTTCCTAAACGCTCCATCCGTCCGCCGATGTTCATTAAACATCCGCAGTCTGCGCCGATTAAGTAATTTGCTTCCGTTTCCATAACACTGTCTACCTTTTCATCTACCATTTGTTCTGAAATCGGCGTCATTTTTACAGAGAACGTTCCCCCAAAGCCACAGCAATTTTGTGCGTTTGGCAGTGGTTTCATCTCAAGACCCTTTACGTTGGAAAGAAGGATAAACGGTGCGTCCTTGACTCCGAGTAAACGTGTCATATGGCATGATGTATGGTACGTTCCTGTTCCTTCCAACCTTGCGCCTACATCTGTCACCTTTAGTACTTCCACAATAAATTGTGTCAGTTCATATGTTTTTGCTGCTAACGCCTTCGCGCGTTCTTCCCATTCCGGTTCATTTTTGAACATATGGGGATATTCCATAAACATCGTTGCACAGGAACCGGACGGCGCTACAACATACTCTGCATTTTCAAATGTGCGGATCATATTTTTGGCCGCTTCCTTTGCCGGCTCCACATAGCCGCTGTTGTAAGCGGGCTGCCCGCAGCATACTTGCGATTCTGGAAACTCCACTTCACAGCCTAAACGCTCTAGCAATTCCACCGTCGCCTTGCCGACATTCGTTTGGAACATGTCTATTAAACAAGTAACAAATAAAGTAACTTTCATTGCATAATCCCCCTTGATTGCATCGCCCTGCATTTATCTGGTCATCTGATGACTTGCGAAAAAAAGAAAGAAACGAGCTATTCCAACGGAACAATCGATTCTTCTTTGCCACCGTAACAATAAAAGAAAACGCTTACTTATACTTCTATATTGTAACAAAAAATTCAAATTTTAAAAGACTAAAAATTATTTTTCTATTATTTCCGTATTTTTGTCGTTCCAAACAGCCGCCAGCATATTTTCAACCCCTGTTAAATGGTCATATACCGCTTGGCGCGCCGCCTCGCCATCTTGATTTACAATCGCATCATAAATAACCCGGTGCTCTTCCGCCAGCCGTTCCGCTGTCGTTTGTTCCCCATATAAGATAAGCTGACGCGTTTCGCCAATCGTTTCCGCCACCATTTCGGATACGTGGTTCATCAATTCAACAAGAATCCGATTGTGGGACGCTTTAGATACCGCCATATGGAAATGGAAATCAGCCTGTTCTCCTATTTTTTCGTCTCCGATTCCATTCTTCATTTCCCGAAGCCAGCGTTCCATTTCCTGCAAATCCTCCGCCGTCCGCCGCATGGCAGCAGCCTGTACAACACCCGTTTCTAATACTTTGCGCACCTCTAAAAGATTCATAATATCTTCCTGCTTCATAAGTATTGCCGTATTTAAAAACGTTGCGACCGCCGCCGCGCTAAAGCTCTTCACGTATGTCCCTTCGCCTTGGCGCATTTCAATAAGCCCCATCGCACTTAGGGCAGTAAGCGCTTCCCGCACGGCTGAACGTCCAACTTTAAATTCCTCTGCCAGCTGGTGGACAGGAAGCAGCTTGTCGCCCGGTTTTAACGTGCCATTTTTAATCATATCTAAAATCGCATCGGATACTTCTTCATATATCTTCTTCGGTTTAATTGATTTGTATTCCAGAAGCAACCACCCCAAACATTCTGTCAGTTACTGCCACATCCATAACAGGAATTGCAATACTATCATTTTTTAATAATTTCCCGCTAATGGAAGTTTTAGTTTATATATCCTATTTTAGACCTAAACGATTGCAAGCTCAATACTTTATACACAATTTAGACACAAATATTATTCTAGTATCGGCAACTCAATGATAGCTGCTGTTCCTTTTCCCGCTTCACTTTCAATCCAAAAAGAGCCTTCGTGTATTTCGACAATTTGTTTTACAATGGCAAGACCGAGTCCCGTTCCGCCGTTTTGCCGGCTTCTCGCCTTATCGACCCGGTAAAAACGCTCTCCAAGCTTCTCCAAATGCTCTTTTGCAATCCCGATTCCAGTATCGGCAATCGTCAAGCGGCCAAAGCTGCCGTTTTGCTGTAAAGAAACAGAAATGCTTCCCGCGATTGGCGTATAGCGAATCGCATTGTCCATAATATTGTGTATCACCTGCTGTATGCGGTCTTCGTCAACCTGTGCGATAATATCCGGGTTTAATTGTTTTTTTAGCATGATTTGTTTTTCCGTAAGCTTCGGTTCATACGTCTCGAGTGTGTCCTCTATTAATTGCGCGAGCACAAGCGGCTGCTTTTTGAGCGGAAATAAGTCTCCTTCAAGCTGCGCCAAATCTAATAAATCATGGACAAGGCGCTGCATGCGCCCCGCCTCCTTATGGATGAGCGCCATAAATTTCAGCTGCTGCTCCTGCTTTACCACTCCATCTAAAATCGCCTCGCTGTACCCTTTAATATAGCTAAGCGGTGTCCGCAGCTCATGGGATACATTCGCTAAAAATTCCTTGCGCTGCAAATCCTCCTTCTGTAAGGCGCGCGCCATTTTGTTAAAGGCTGCCGCCATTTTCCCGATTTCATCGTTTGAAGAGATGTTAATTCGTTCTGTAAAGTCTCCCTTTGACATTTTGTAAGAGATTCTCTCCATTTGCGAAAGCGGCTTCGTAACGGCAATGACGATTTTGCGCCCGATCCATGCCGTAAGGACAATAAGAGCAAAAGCGAGCGGCGCCAAAATTAAGCCCATCTCAAAAATCAAATCTTTAATTCCTTTGATTGGGAGATAAGAATAAATGATGCCAACCAGTTTTTTGCCGTCTAGTACAGGAACGACAACCCCCATGATGTTCCGTTCAAACCGTTCTTCGTACCCTGTCTTGGCAATCGTCCTTCCTGCCAGCAGCTTTTGGCGGTCCTTTTCGCTAATAATCGGGTTGTATTGAATATCAAACGGCAGGCAAGCGCTTAAATCGCGGGGATTGCTAACAAATAGCAGCTCCGCGTTTGAAATCTTGTTAAAAGCGAACACTTGATTCTCAAAATCTTGAAGCGGCACCTCGCTATTATACTGGGCGACAAGCCGTTTCCCTTCAGCCGTTAACGTTTCCTCCACATTTTGCACGTACAGCTTTTCATACGAATAAAGTGAAATAAAATACAAGCTTGCCACCGTTACGATAACAGCGGAGCTTATTGTTAGCCATAGCTTTTGAACCATTGTTAATTTCATGCGCCTACACCTCAAACTTATAGCCTACGCCCCATACCGTTTGAATACAATCCGCGTGCTCCTTAAGCTTTAAGCGAATTGTTTTAATATGCGTGTCCACTGTCCTGGTACTGCCTGCATAATCATAGCCCCACACCTTTTCAAGCAGCTGCTCGCGGCTGAACACTTGGCCTTTATGCGCGCATAAAAACAGCAGTAAATCAAATTCCTTTACCGTTAAAGAGATTGCTTCTCCGTCTACTTCAACGCGACGCCCCTTTTCATCGATGGAGATCGGCCCCCACTTTAGCTCCTGCTTTGTTTCCTCCCTCGTATAGCGGCGCAGGACAGCTTCCATTCTGGCAATTAATTCTCCAGGGCTAAACGGCTTCACAATATAGTCATCCCCGCCTGTGCGCAATCCGTTGACGCGGTTCCACTCCTCTCCTTTTGCCGTTAAAAAAATAATCGGCACATCCGATGTTTTCCGTATTTCTTTGCATAATGAAATCCCATCCAGCTCCGGCATCATAATATCGAGAATAAGCAAATCAAATGCCTGCCGCTTTATTTTCATAAGTGCTTCTTTTCCGTTTTCCGCCTCTTCCCAACTATAGCCCGAATTCTCTAAATACATGCCGACAAGCTGTCTCATATCACTTTCATCGTCTACTATCAATACTTTATAAGGCTTCATTTTCTCTCCCCTTTTCGTTCTGTGAAATGAAACGGCCCTTTTCCGACAGAGATTACATTCTGTACCTTCATCGTGTCCGCGTCAATTTGATATACTTCGTCGCTGTCATAGCTCGCGACAAAGACACGGCCGGCCGTATAAAAAACGGCAAATGGATTCGCGCCCGCTTCCACACTCGCTTCCTCCTGATAAGTGCGCGCGTTCATTTTCCGAAGCGTAGAGGATCCATGGCTTAAGACGTATATATAATCCCCGTGCGCTGCAAAGCTGATCGGCATTTGCGGCGCATCGACGCTTCTTGTTAATGCCCCTTCCTTTACGTCGTACACATGCACTGCGGAATTAATGCTTTCTCCGCTCCCATGACCGCCAAGCCAGATTTGTCCGTTATACAGCGCAGCTCCGAGCGAAGACGGCGGAATCGAAAACCGGCGCACCTCCCGTTTTTGGCCTATATCCACTACAGACAAAACAGCATCATAAAAGTTGATTGTATACACCAACCCCTCGCCTTGCACTATCGTCAGCGGCCCTTTTCCGACAGAAATTGCCGCTGTTTCCTTTCCTTTTACCGTATATAGGCGCACCTGGTTGCTTTGCTGGTCCGCCAAAATAACATGTTGTTTATCTGCGGTTAGCATAGCATTTACAATCCCTTCGCCCGTATCCCATTTTCCGATTCGCTTTCCTTCTTTTAAAGAATATACATACATGCTGTTAAGGCGTTTTCCATAGACGATCAGCGTATCATTGTCCGGAAGCAGCACGCTTCCCGTCACCGCTTTGTTTATGTGCCATGTTGCAAGCAGCTTCCCCCGTTTCGCCTCTATAAAACTGAGGCTTCCGTCTTTTATATTCGTTGTAATCAAAATAGTTTCTTGTGAAACGACAGGCGTGTACCGTTCCGCACCGCATCCGGCAAGCAACAAAACGAATACCATAACTATTATATATTTCTTCAAGCTTCCACCCCTGCTTCCTATATGTTTTTTCTACAAAATAGCAAATATTTGTGAGGAAAGTATGAAATCTTTCTCTCTGCCTTATTCAGAATATATAATAAAGAAAATGTAACGACAACAGAGGTGCATACGATGCTTTTTCCTGATTTAGCAAAAAAAATCGTCCGCGAAGTGCGGCGGCTGATTGATGAAAATATCATTATTATCGACGTGAATGGAATTATTATCGCCAGTACCGATTTATCCCGGCTCGGAACGTTTCATGAAGGGGCGTTGCTTTGTTCCCAGCTCAAAAAAACGGTTGTCATTACAAAAGAGGACGAACATCGTTTAACCGGTGTGAAAGCCGGTATTAACCTCCCGCTTCTTTTCCACGATGAAGTAATCGGGGTCATCGGCATTACAGGAGAACCTGAAAAGATCTCGCAATACGGCGAAATTATGCGCAAAATGACTGAGCTGCTAATTCATGAAAATTATTTTATCGAACAGCTTGATTTAGAACAGCGTTCGTATGAAGCGTTTGTCTTCGATTGGCTGCAGCGGCGGGACTGGTCGCGCACATTTCTGGACCGTGCCAAAACACTCGGCATCGATTTGCAGCGCCCGAAGCAATTAATCATTTTTTCCCTCAATCTTGACGACTCACTCTTGCAGCGCAAAATTTGGGAGCATATTCACACGATGCTCCCGAAGCAAGATTTATGTATCCGTTGGGGAAACGATAGGTTAATTTTACTAAAAGAAGCCGCAATGGAAACGAAAAAAGAGCTGCTTGCATTTCTTAAGCGGGTAAAGCAAGAATCCGAAGCTTTGTTTTCTGTCGAGCTGGCTATCGGCATCGGCCAAAGCACCGCTCCGATTGAAATGTACGCATCCTACGATCAAGCGCTGCGGGCGCTGCATATTGCTTCGCAAGCAAGAGGGATTGTGTTTTATGAAGATTTACGGCTTGAGATGTGCTTGCAGGATGTATCCGAAGGGACACGGGCAGAATTTTTAAAACGGACATTGGACAACATTTTGGCCGATAAAGAGCTGCTAGAAACGCTGCAATTATTTATTGATTATAATCAATCGTACAAACAGACGGCAAAAGCGCTTCACATTCACATTAATACGCTTCATTACCGCTTTAAGAAAATTGAAGAACTAACCGGTTTAAATCCAAAACACTTTAAAGACCTCGTAACATTAAGTGTTGCTTTGCTGCTACTGGATAATCATCCAAAAAAAATAGTATGAAAACGGTAAACTTTTGTATCTTTACACATGGCGGGGATTCCCCGCTTTTTTTATTATATAAGAAAAGCACTATGTTTAACTTGTAATGTGATATATATCACACTTTGGAAACGCTTTATAAGGGGGAACTTTGCTTATGTTAGAGCAGCACATTATTGATGCATTCATATCGATTGTCGGCGCGGAAAATGTGGACACTTCCAATATGGGACGTTTAACTTATAGCTACGACGCGACACCGCAATTTCAAACAATGCCGGATGCGGTCGTGGCGCCTCGCAGTACAGAAGAAGTATCCGCGATTTTAAAAGTATGCAACGAACATAAAATTCCGGTCGTACCGCGCGGCTCCGGCACAAACCTTTGCGCCGGAACCTGTCCGGTAGAAGGCGGCGTTGTAATCAATTTCCGCCATATGAACAACATTTTGGAAATTGACGAAGAAAACTTAACAGTAACCGTACAAGCGGGTGTGATTACACTTGATATGATCCGTGCTGTAGAAGCAAAAGGCTTGTTTTATCCGCCAGATCCAAGCTCGATGAAAATTTCTACAATCGGCGGCAATATTAATGAAAACTCCGGCGGCTTGCGCGGCTTAAAATACGGGGTTACACGCGATTATGTAATGGGCTTGGAAATCGTTCTGCCAAACGGCGATATTATCCGTACCGGCGGGAAGCTCGCTAAAGATGTAGCCGGCTATGACCTTACCCGTCTGTTCGTCGGCTCTGAAGGCACGCTTGGCATCGTTACAGAAGCGATTTTAAAATTAATTCCGATGCCGGAAACAAAGAAAACGATTTTGGCTCTTTATGAAGATATTGAAGATGCGGCGCGCGCCGTTTCTGCGATTATCGCAAACAGAATTATTCCGACAACGCTTGAGTTTTTAGACCAGCCGACGATTGAAGTCGTGGAGGATTACGCGCAAATCGGCCTGCCGACAGAAGCGCAAGCCATTCTATTAATTGAACAAGACGGTCCGCCTGAAGTGGTGGAACGCGATATTGCCAAAATTGAAGAAGTATGTAAATCGTTAAACGCTGTAGATGTACGTGTAGCAAAGGATGAAACAGAGGCAGATGCATTGCGTACTGCACGCCGCAACGCCCTATCGGCACTGGCGCGTTTAGCACCAACGACAATTTTGGAAGATGCGACAGTGCCGCGCTCTAAAATTGCGGCGATGGTTCGTGCTACAAATGAAATCGCCAAAAAATACGGCGTAAAAATTTGTACGTTCGGCCACGCGGGCGACGGCAACCTGCACCCGACCTGTCCGACTGACGTGCGCAATGAGGAAGAAATCCACCGGGTAGAAGCGGCGTTTGCAGAGATTTTCGAAAAAGCGGTCGAGCTCGGCGGCACAATTACAGGCGAACATGGTGTAGGAGCAATGAAAGCCCCTTATCTTGAATTGAAACTCGGGGAAGCCGGCATTGAAGCAATGAAAGCAATTAAAACGGCATTCGACCCAAATCACATTATGAACCCTGGCAAGGTGTTTGCAAAAGATACTCGCAAAAGAGTGGTGATGTAACGATGACAACGTTAAACAAAGCAAAAATTCAAGAAGAATTTAAAGCGCGCATGAACGAAGATGAACTGCTGAACTGTATGCGCTGCGGCTTCTGTCTTCCGACATGTCCCACTTACATTCAATCCGGGTTTAAAGAGTCTCACTCTCCGCGCGGCCGCATCGCGTTAATGAAGG
Organism: Ectobacillus sp.; assembly: GCA_048976805.1. Taxonomy (GTDB): domain Bacteria; phylum Bacillota; class Bacilli; order Bacillales; family Bacillaceae_G; genus Ectobacillus. Next base: position 51,367 of record JBHGUR010000006.1, read on the forward strand.
CGGTCGTTGACGGCTTAATTGAACCGGACGAAGATGTAGAAAATACATTAAATGTCTGCCTTGGCTGCCGCGCTTGCGAGCCGGTATGCCCATCAGGCGTCAAATACGGCCATTTGCTTGAAGAAGCGCGCGATATTATTAACCAAAACAAAAAGTTCTCCGCGCCGGTGCGCGCTTTGCGCAAGGTTGTATTTGAAGAATTGTTTCCACACCAAAACCGCATGAGAACGATGACCGGCCTTCTTGGCGTCTACCAGCGCTCCGGCTTGCAGACAATCGCGCGCAAGCTCGGCATTATGAACTTGTTCCCGGAAACATTAGCGACAATGGAGCGCATTCTTCCAAAGGTGCCAAAGATGAAGGATATGAAAAACCGGCCGGAATTTTTGCCTGCCGAAGCGCCAAAACGCAAGCGTGTTGCGTTCTTTAAAGGCTGCTTAATGGATACGATGTTTATGGAAACAAATAACTCGACGATGAAGCTGCTGCAGTTGGCAGGCTGTGATATTGTTATTCCAAAGGAACAAAATTGCTGCGGCGCGCTGCACGGCCATGCCGGCGAAAAGGGCGGCGCGAGAGAAATGGCGAAGAAAAATATCGAGGCATTTGAAAATCTTGGCGTTGATTATATTATTACGAACGCGGGCGGCTGCGGCGCCTACCTTGTCGACTATGACTACCTTTTAAAAGATGAGCCAGATTGGTCGGAACGCGCGAAGCAATTTGTCGCGAAAATTAAGGATATTTCTTCCATTTTAGTAGAATTAGATTTCCATAAGCATAACCTGCGGCTTCCAAAGCAAGTCATTACGTACCAGGATTCCTGCCACTTGCGCAACGTCCAAAAAACAGCAACGCAGCCGCGCATGCTGCTGCAGGCTATCCAAAACGTGTCGTACCGCGAGATGAAGGATGCCGACCGCTGCTGTGGCTCTGCCGGTATTTATAATATTGTTCATTCTGAGCTGTCTATGCAATTTTTAGACTATAAAATGGAGCGCGTCCATGAAACAAGCGCGACGACAATCGTAACAGCAAATCCAGGCTGCTTATTGCAAATGAAACTTGGCATTGAGCGCGAAGGCTTATCCCATAAAATGCGGGCCGTACACATCGTCGATCTTCTTCTTGAAGCAGTCGAGCATGCACAGCAAGGCGCGCTGCAAGAAGCGGCCGCAACCCGTTAATACAAAAAGCGTCTCTTGCATAAGAGGCGCTTTTTCTCGTTAGGATTGCAAGTTTAACGATATATTACTATAATGTAAACAAATTAGACGAGATTGTTACAGTTATGTTAAAAATTTTCCATATATATCCTCAATGATTGCTCCTTAAGCCTTATTTTATCGCTTTTCCTCCCTTTTTATTTAGTATTTTTATCCATTTTTTATTAAGAGTTTCCCTCTCATTTTTCACTTATTCCAGTGATGGATGCCTTGTCTCTTCTAGCTTTGAAAAAGAAAGCACTTTATTTTTTGACTTTTTCTACAACGGAAAAAAACGGAAAAATATTATACTAGGAATTTTTTTACACCTTCCCTTCCTAGCAATCTATGTTACTATGAGAACGTGTCAGACGACAGCAGCTGACAAATTACACTAACAAGTTTTCGGATATAGTCCATTTTCATAAAACATTCAACTTTAGGAGGTACTAACTTATGAAGAAAACCGTTCTATTATCTTTAGCAGCGGCAACAGCTTTAACTTTTGGGGCAACAACAAATGCGGCAAAAGCTGAAACAACAGCTCCAGTAAAAGTTCAAAAAGTGACGTATGCATCTCCTTTCCAATTTTTCTATCAACCTATGAATCAAGCGCAATTGAACGAGTTCTTAGCATCTATTTTCGGAAAGCAAATTACATGGAAGCCGATTATTGTACAGCCTGGCAACGTGGCGCTTCCACAGCAACCAACTGCGCCAGCTCCAAAACCTGCACCTGCGCCAACACCGGCTCCAAAACCAGCGCCAGCGCCAACACCGGCTCCTAGTGCATTAAGCCAATATGAGCAGCGTGTAGTGGATTTAACAAATGCTGAACGTGCAAAAGCAGGTCTTCCGGCATTAAAAGTAGACCTAGAGCTAAGCAAAGTGGCAAAAGCGAAGTCTCAAGATATGTATAACAAAAATTACTTTGACCACAACAGCCCGACTTACGGTTCTCCATTCGATATGATGAAACGTTTTGGAATCTCTTACCGTACAGCAGGTGAAAATATTGCCATGGGCCAACGCACACCGGAAGAAGTAGTACAAGCATGGATGAACAGTGCCGGCCACCGCGCTAACATTATGAACAATACGTACACTCATATCGGTGTTGGCTTTGTGGAAGGCAAAAACATCTGGACACAAATGTTCATTTCTAAATAGTTATTACAAGTCTCCTTTCGAGGAGGCTTTTTTTATTTTATCTTATAAATCCGTTTTCTATCCTGTACCGCCTTTCCTCTAGTGAGAACATTTGCTAAACATTGTTTCTCGCCAATAAGCCACACTATAAAGGCCATATGCTATTTACGCATATAATCAAGGAGGTATAGTCGATGAAGAAATCACACTTATTTTCAAAAACAGCCGCATTTGCTCTTTCTTTGTCCCTTTTGGCCGGCTGTAATACAGAAACGAAAACCGGACAGGAACAACGGGAAGTGAACGACCCCGCAACGAAAAAGGTTGTTAATACAGACCACGGAATTATTACAAAACGCCCGATTTCCGCTACTCCCAATGACGGTATGCAAGCCGTAAGCCATAGGAACGATCGATACTATAACAATTATTATGGATATAGACCGCGCTATAGCTATAGGAGCACAACACCAACGGCTCCGGCTGAACCGCCAGCAACGCCGGGAACAACGCCAAATCCGGCAGATACGACCGAGCAGCCGGCAACGCCAAACACAACAAGTCCAACGCCAGAAACAGCAAATGTTTCTGCCGATAGCATGCTAATGGAAGTTGTAAGGCTGACAAATGAGCAGCGCCGGCGAAACGGCCTTTCTGATTTAACGGTAGATATAACTTTAGCTAACGTAGCGCAAACTAAAGCCGTTGATATGGCAAATAAAGGATACTTCTCCCACACAAGCCCGACTTACGGCTCACCGTTTACTATGATGAAGTCTTTTGGAGTTACTTATACTGCCGCAGGAGAAAATATCGCCAAAGGGCAACGCAGCGCCCAGCAAGTAGTAGATGATTGGATGAATAGCCCGGGACACCGCGCCAATATTTTAAATGCCAACTACACCCATATCGGCGTTGGCCATACAACAAACCAAAACTGCTGGGTACAAATGTTTATTCGTAAATAAGAAAAGCGAAGCCGGCTCGCTCAGGCGCAAAAGCTAAGGTTCTTTGACCAAAAAATATGAATTTTGTTAACGAGTTGTAAAACAGGTCGAATTCCTGCTTAAGTCGGTTGAATTATTTCCTAAATCGTTTGAATTATTTGCTAGGCAATAAAAAAATCGGCTTAAACGCCGATTTTTTTATTGCCTGGAAAACAGTGCTTCCAAATCCTCAGGAAGCGGAATATCAACTTGTACATGTGTATGTTCAATCGGATGCAGCAATTTGATGCGCGCTGCATGCAGAGCTTGTCTTTTCAACAAAGCTTCCTGTCCCCCGTACAATGTATCGCCAACAAGCGGATGACCAAGGTGGCTCATATGGACACGAATTTGATGCGTTCTCCCCGTCTCCAGCTCAAGCTCTAGCAATGTCGCCTTTAACGGTGCAATATAGCGGATATTCTTAAAATATGTAACAGCTCTGTCTCCTTGGGGCGACACTCTTCTGCGTGTCGCGTGATGGCGGTCGCGCCCAATCGGCGCATCGATTTTCCCTTGCTTTTGCCGCACCTTTCCTTCTGCCAGCGCCAAATATGTGCGCTTAATTTTTCTCTCCATTAACAAGCGATCCATAATAGCGCCGGCAAGCGCATGCTTTGCAAACACAACACCGCCGGTCGTATCCTTATCCAGCCGGTGAATATGGCGAACCTTCGTTTGAACACCTTGCGTCTGCAAATAATAAGCAACTCCGTTGGCGAGCGTGCCCATTCCGCCTTTTGCCGCCGGATGTGTATCCATATTGTACGGCTTATTGGCAATTAACAGGTGGTCATCTTCATATACTACATCAATATCCATATATTCCGGCACAACACCGTATTCTTCTTCCGGGAACATATGGACAAGCAGCTTGTCCCCTTCATGCATAACGGTATTCCAGCGAACCGTCTCTCCTTTTAAAAGAACAGATTGCTTCATCCGATATTGATGAAGCAGCTTTTTTGGCACTTGCCATTCCTCCTTTAATACCGCTTCAACCGTTTTCCCTTCCCAAGCGGCAGGAACTGTAACATTGCACCATTCTCCTTGTTTTTTTGTTTGCATATTATTCTCCTTACAATGTAATCTTTCTCATTGTAACGAAAAAGAAAGCCCGTTTCCAATAGAAACGGGCTGTTTTATCTTACACACCTTCGTAAGCTTGGCGGTAAATCTCTGCTAATTCAGTTACTAGCGGTAATTTAGGATTTGCAGTTGTACACTGGTCTTCGAAGGCACGGTCTGCTAAATAGTTCACTTTGCTTTCAAACTCTGCGCGGTCTACGCCTTGTGCAGCGATGCTCATTGGAATATTTAGCTCTTTTCCTAGATTAATGATTGCTTGTACTAAGCTTTCTACACCTTCTTCAATTGTGCTTGCCGGTAAACCGAGCATGCGGGCAATTTGTGCGTATCTTTCGTCTGCGACAAAGCTCTCATATTTAGGGAACAACGCGTGTTTAAACGGCTTTTTCGCGTTGTAGCGAACTACGTGCGGCATTAAGATGGCGTTTGCGCGTCCGTGTGCGATATGGAACTCTGCGCCAAGCTTATGTGCTAAGCTGTGGTTGATTCCTAAGAAAGCATTCGCAAATGCCATACCTGCGATTGCGGAAGCGTTGTGCATTTTTTCGCGCGCTTCTTCGTCGCTGCCGTCTTTATATGCTCTTGGCAAATATTTGAATACAAGTTCGATTGCTTTTAATGCCAATCCGTCAGTGTAGTCATTTGCCATAATGGACACGTAAGATTCGATTGCGTGTGTTAAAACGTCCATACCTGTATCAGCTGTGATATGAGGCGGTACTGTCATAACAAACTGCGGGTCGATGATGGCAATGTCCGGTGTTAACGCGTAATCTGCCAACGGATATTTGATGTTGTTTTCTTTATCTGTAATAACCGCAAACGGCGTTACCTCAGAGCCTGTACCGGAAGTAGTCGGAATCGCAACGAATTGCGCTTTTTCTCCAAGCTCAGGATATTTGAAAGTACGTTTGCGAATGTCGATGAACTTTTGTTTTAAGCCATGGAAGCTTGTTTCTGGTTGTTCATAGAACAGCCACATTCCTTTTGCTGCATCCATTGCGGAACCGCCGCCAAGCGCGATGATTACATCTGGCTGGAAGGAACGCATCATTTCTGCACCTTTGAATACAGTCACATCAGATGGATCCGGCTCAACATCAGAGAAAATTTCAATTTGTACGTTGTTTGGATTTTGGTTCAAGTAATGAACAACTGTATCTACATATCTTAATTTCACCATGCCAGGGTCAGTTACGATAAACGCACGGGAGATTTTTGGCATTTTTGCTAAATATTGTGTTGCATGCTTTTCAAAGTACATTTTTGGCGGCAATTTAAACCATTGCATATTGTTATTGCGGCGTGCTAAACGTTTTACGTTCATTAAGTGAATTGCAGTTACGTTAGAAGAAATTGAGTTTCTGCCGTAAGAGCCGCAGCCAAGTGTTAAGGATGGCAAGAATGCGTTGTATACGTCGCCGATACCGCCTTGTGCAGATGGAGCGTTCGCTACAATGCGGCATGCTTTCATGCGCAATGCAAACTCTTTTTGCAATTCTTCGTTTGTAGAGTGAATAACTGCTGTATGGCCTAGACCGCCAAGATTTAGCATGTTTTCACATTGCTGCAAGCCTTCTTCTGTGCTGTTAACGCGAATGCAAGCAAGTACTGGGCTTAGTTTTTCGCGGGAAAGCGGATATTGCTCGCCAGCGCCTTCTATTTCGGCTACAATCATTTTTGTTCCTTCCGGTACGCTAAATCCTGCATACTCGGCAATCCATTGCGGAGATTTTCCGACGATATCAGGGTTTACTGCACATGTTTGCTCGTTGATGACAAGTTTTTCAAGCTTTTTCTTTTCTTTGCTGTTTACAAAGTAGCAGCCGTTTGCGATCATTTCTTTTTTCACTTCATCATATATTTCTGTATCTACGATGATTGCTTGTTCAGACGCGCAAATCATACCATTATCGAATGTTTTAGAAAGAATTACGTCGTTTACCGCGCGTTTGATTTTCGCTGTTTTTTCGATATAGCAAGGCACGTTTCCTGGTCCTACGCCTAGTGCCGGTTTTCCTGTGCTGTATGCGGATTTTACCATTCCAGATCCTCCTGTTGCCAATACGAGAGCTGTTCCAGGATGGTTCATCAGCAATTTTGTCGCTTCTACGGAAGGCTTCTCAATCCATTGGATGCAGCCTTCAGGAGCGCCTGCTTTTACCGCTGCGTCATGAAGAATACGGGCTGCAGCTGCAGAGCAGTTTTGCGCAGATGGATGGAACGCGAAGATGATTGGGTTTCTTGTTTTGATTGCAATTAACGCTTTGAACATTGTTGTAGAAGTTGGGTTTGTTACCGGTGTTACCCCTGCGATAACGCCAACCGGCTCTGCGATTTCAATCATTCCGGAATGCGGATCTTCGTTAATAATGCCGACTGTTTTGTCGTTTTTAATGTTGTGCCAAATATATTCAGTCGCAAAAATGTTTTTTGTAATTTTGTCTTCGTAAATGCCTCGTCCTGTTTCTTCTACTGCCATTTTGGCAAGGGGCATATGCTGATCTAATCCTGCAAGCGCCATTTCGTGGACAATATGGTCAATTTCCTCTTGGGTAAGCTGCTCTAATCCTTTTAGCGCCTGTTGTCCTTTTTTCACGAGTTCGTCAATCATAATGGATGTTTCTTGCATTTTGTCTACTACTTTTTCTTGTACAGCCATTGGACTTCCTCCTTTGATTAGGACGTTTAACGTCCATGCAGGACTTTTTTTGTCCCTGTTATGCAATGTGTTTGTATGTGATTTTTATCACATCGTCTACACCATTAATATACTCCTATGCGCCTATAAAATCCATGTCATATTTGTGAATAATTTCACATTTTTTTGCCCTCATACACTATTTTCCTCTTGTCACTTTTTTATTTTTTTGATATGCAATAATCTTTTATTAAAATAAAGAATATATTCTTTCCTGCATAGTTCCAGCATATGATAAAATTATAGTATATCTTATAAAGAAAGGATTTTGATACCATGGTTGCTCGAAGGAGCATCTGGAAGCGTCAAGATTTATCCTACACTTAGCGTTTTTGTTCATTTAGATGGGTCCCTCTAAGTCAACAAAAGCGAAAGTGGGCGAAATTATGTTGGATCAACGGCCTCGTTATTCCTTCTGCTATATATAGCACCGTAGTTAGTTGCAAAAACTAACTACACCTATCCAGGCTGTATATGGCGTAGTTAGTTTTTCAAAAAAGCATTACATTAAAACTAACTACGAAAGAGGAATAACTATGAAACGGATTCGTTGGCAGGAAATAGGTATGATTTTATTTGGATCGTTTGTATTGGCAGCTGCCTTTTATCACATTCACGTACAAAATAATTTGGCAGAGGGCGGATTTATCGGAATCGCCTTGCTCGTCAAGCAGTTCTTTCACGTTTCGCCGGCCATTACAACTCTTTTGCTTGATATTCCTTTAATCTTGCTCGGTTCAAAGCTGCTAGGAAAACGCCTTGCGATTAAAACGATTATCGGCGCTACCTCCTTCTCCTTTTTCTATATGGTGATGGAACGATACTCGCCGTTTGTGCTCAATTTGTCGCAGCATTTATTCATTGCGGCGATTCTTGGCGGCATTTTCGTCGGCTTCGGCCTTGGCTTGATTCTTCGCTACGGCGGCGCGACGGGAGGAGATGACATCCTTTCGATTTTGTTAAGTAAAGCGTCCCGCCTTTCCGTCGGGAAGGTGTACTTTATATTTGACGCTCTCGTCTTAATCCTGTCACTCATTTATTTAAACTGGACCGAGGTTATTTATACAATTTTATCTGTCGCAGTATGCGCGTATATGACAGATATGGTCATTTACCATAAACAAGAAAATCCTAACAAGGTTTATGTATAATAAGCAAAGCCCGCCAAAGAGCGGGCTTTGCTTATCTTATTCCCTTTATTTTCCCAAGCATTTCTTCTGCCTTTAGTTCATATGACAAATCATTAAAAAAAGAGGCGAGCCGCTTATAATCATTATATGCATCCAAAAGCGTATCAATTTGCTCCTGCGGCGATTTTGGTGCTTGCTTTGGCGGATGCTTTACCGTTTTTACTTTCACCGGGTAGCTATAGCCCCACATATCATTGATTTTGTAATATTCATCCTCAACCTGGACAACCTTCACAAGTTCATCTTCTTCCGCATCTACCGTATAGCCGTCAAACTCCCGCAACAATTCGTATATAATATGCGTCCATTCGTCCTGCGGGTAAAATCCTTTTTCCAAGCGATAGCCGACAATCCGGTAAATGTGTCCATCATTCTCTGCAAACTGTACTGTGTCATTTAATTTGAACTTAAAGTACCGATACATTTTGCCTCACCCATTCTTGTATGTAGTGTTCTTACCACATACTATTGTCAAAAGTGAGGGGAATCTATTCATCAAGCCTTCATATATAATCCTTCGCGTTTATCAATCCACTGTTTTTCTTCCCGATTGATTGTTCCTTTCGAAACGGCCGCAATCCGCGGACGTATCCGAATCACCTCTTGCACCGCCGCTCTAAGGGCATGTTCATCCAGCAGTCCATTCGGCTCTGCATAAATCGTAAGCACATCCTGCAGCTTTTCATTAGTAATGACAACTTGAAAATACGCAACATCTTCCCGTTCACGCAGCAGCGCTTCAAGCTGCTTATAATGCACAAACATTCCTTTCACTTTTACCATATCGTTCGTCCGTCCAAAAATGCCTCTTAAGCTTTTTCCTTCTTCTTCCCAGCATGATAAATCACCTGTGCCGAAGCGCAGCAGCGGATACGTTTCATGAAAACGCGTTACAACAATTTCGCCCATCTCCCCGGCTACAACCGGCTGCCCGGTGTGCGGGTCGCAAATGTCAACAATCATCCCGGAATGGACCTGCAACCCTTCTTTCCCGGCAGCCGAGTAGGCGATACAGCCAAGCTCGGCCGTGCCGTAGCCTTCTGTAAAATGAATTTGCTTTTGCACAAAATACACCTCCATTTGCGGAGTAATTTTTTCTGCGGTGAAAAACGCTTTTGCGGGCGCGATATGGGTATAGCCTCTTTGCTCCGCTTCTGACAACAGCTTAATCAAATAGCTTGGCGTGCCGACATAGCCGCTTATAGGCAGCTCCTGCATCATCTCCAGCTGCAATTCAATATTGCCAACGCCGGCAGGAATGACTGTACAGCCAAGCTTGCGCAGTGCGGAATCAAACATAAATCCGGCCGGGGACAAATGATAGGAAAACGTATTTAACACAAGATCACCCGTTTTAAACCTTGCCCCTTGCAGCGCTTCAGCAAAGCCCCAGTAGTCCTCCTCCATTCCTTGCGGCTCATAAATCGGGCCTGGAGACATAAATACGCGTGCAATGTCTTTTAACGAAACAGCTGTCAAATTGGCAAACGGAATGGCTTCCTTTTGCAGCGCTGGAAGATCTTCCTTTTGTAAAACAGGCAGCCGCCTCAAATCTTCTTTCGTTTCAATCTCAGCCGGAGATACGCCATACGCATCAAACCGTTTGCGCCAGCCGCTTGAGCTTTGGTATACAGCTTGCACCTGCTGCTGTATGTTCATTACAACCACCTCTTTCTCCGCTTATAGGATTTGACTTCACGGTAATTTTTCCGGTCTCCTTGGCTCATCCCTAAATAAAACTCTTTTACATCCTGATTGGAAAGCAGCTGCTCAACCGGACCGTCCATTACGATGCGGCCGTTCTCCATAATATAGCCGTAATGCGCAATCGATAAGGCTACATTGGCATTTTGTTCGACAACCAATATCGTCGTTCCTTCCTCTTCATTAATTCGTTTAATAATTGAAAAAATTTCTTTCACAAGCAGCGGCGCAATTCCTAAGGACGGTTCATCAAGAAGCAGCACCTTAGGTCTCGCCATCATGCCCCGCCCGATTGCCAGCATTTGCTGCTCGCCGCCCGATAAATAGCCGGCCTGCCGATTCTTTAGCATTTTCAGCTTCGGAAAATAATGATATACCTTTTCAAGATCTTCCTTTAGGCGGCTGCGGTCCTTTCTCGTATGGGCGCCGGCATATAGGTTGTCTTCAACGCTCAAATGCTCAAACACCCGCCTGCCTTCCATGCATTGAAACACGCCGCGCTTTACAACATGCTCGGCATCCAGGCCGGAAATTTTTTCGCCGTCAAATTCAACATAGCCGTCCGTTACTTGGCCGTTTTCACTCTTTAATAAACCGGAAATCGCCTTTAACGTCGTTGTTTTGCCGGCGCCATTGCTGCCAAGCAAGGCAACGATTTTTCCTTTTGGCACTTCCATCGACATACCTTTTAAGACGAGGATGACTTTGTCGTACATGACTTCCAGGTTATTTACTTTTAGCATTTGGGGCCTCCTATTATAAAAAGATGTAAAACTATTCTTTTTAGGCGGGAGAGTGCTCCCGGCCATGTATCGTAACGGCCAGGGCCTAGTTTTGCCGCGTCCAAAAAACCAGAGGCGAGGTTCTGCCTAACCTTGATACACATGAGCGCACTGTTGGCACAAAAATCAACAACAAGTTTTAACATAGCCTTTAATAAAAAAGGGGAGAAGAGCCTGTGCTCTGCTCTCCCAACCAGTTTATTTGTAGCCGATGTAGTCGGTGAACACTTGGAATTTTCCGTTTTCCACCTTTGCAAGGCGCACTTTATCTGTTCCGGCGTGGCTGTCCTTTGAGAATGTTACATTTGCCGCCAAGCCCCCTAAATCCAAGTCTTTAATTTCCTCCAAACCTTCCTTTATGCCTTCGCCTGTCATTTTATCGGCGTTTTTAATGCCTTCTGCCAAAATTTTCGCCGTTACCCAGCCTTGAATGAATTTTTGGTTTTTGCTTTCTAACGTCTCGCCCTTGCTCTTTAAATACGCTTCAATTTCTTTCATGCCTTCTAGGTCTTTTTCATACGGGAAGGCATGTGTTACAACGCCAATAAAGCCTTCCGACGCATCGCCGGCAATTTTCACGAGGCCTTCGCCTGTCGCCCAGTTTAGGCCGATAAACTGCGTTTTTAAACCGAGTTTTTTCGCGTCTTTTAAAATCGTCGATGTCGCGCCCCACGTTTGGTTAATAATCGCGTAATCCGGATTTTTCTTATTCATATTCAGCAGCTGCGACGTCGCATCAAGCGCTTTTAAATCAACAACCTGCTCATCGACAATTTCCACGCCGATTTTCTTGGCAAAATTTTTCGCGTCTTCAATCGGCGATTTCCCAAATGCTGTATCGTTGTAAATTAACGCAACCTTTGGCGTGCCGCCTTTATGGTTATCCTTAATCCATTTGAGCACCGTCCGCGCCTGATCAGAATAAGATGCAGCCGTTAAGAAATTGTACGGGCTTTGCTTCATATCTTTTAAATGCTCTGAATAAGACGCGGAGAAAAACGGCAATTTATCGGCTGCCACCTGCTGGCGCAGCGCCTCCGTATCGCCTGTTCCCCACCCTAAAATAGCGGAAACTTTGTCATTTGATTTCAGCTTTTGGTACAGCTTTTGCGCTTCCGGAATTTTGTAGGCGTAATCATCGCCAATTAGCTTAATTTTATGGCCATTGACGCCGCCCTTTGCATTGATATATTCCACATACGCTTTTTCCCCTTCGGCATACGGCGCGCCAACATCGCCCGTGCCGCCGGTAATATCAAATAAGCCGCCGATTTTCACCGTTTCGCCTTTTTTCACTTCCGTCGTTGTCGATGTGCTGGAGCAACCTGCTGCAATGCCAATTGTCAATACACCTGTAAGCAGCAATCCAGTTATTTTCTTATATTGATTCATTCCTTCATCCCCCTTATTCGTTAATATGAAAATGGCCAAAGCCGGAAATAATCTTTTATATTGCGCCAAATTTTTGCCAATCCCTCAGGCTCGTAAATTAAAAACAAAATAATCACGGCACCGAACGCCACTTCTTTTAAGCCGGCAAACACCGCGCCAAGCTCTGGGAAAACACCGCTTAAGCTTTCGACAACCAATCTCAACACAACCGGCAGCATCGTAATAAACACGGCACCGTAAATCGAGCCGAACACACTGCCGAGCCCGCCGACGAGAATCATCGCCAAATACTCAATGGAAACAGAAATGCTGTACAGCTCAGGGCTTACAATCATCGTGTAATGCCCTAAAAGCGCACCGGCAATCCCGACAAAAAACGAGCTGACAAAAAACGCAAGCAGCTTGTACTTGAACAGATGAATTCCCATAACTTCCGCCGCGATGTCGCGGTCGCGGATGGCGATGAACGCCCGTCCGACGCGGGAGCGAAATAAATTTAAGGTAAATAGCGTTGTCACGATAAGCGTTACTAGCATTAAATAGTAATAGCTCGTTTCAGATGTAAACGCGAAGCTCCCAATCGAAGGGCGCATCAGCACGAGCCCCGCCGTTCCGCCGGTCACGCTATCCCAGCGGCTAATGACAAATAAAATAATCACCTGTGCTGCCAATGTGGCAATCGCTAAATATAACCCTTTTAAGCGAAGAGACGGAATTCCAAACAACGCGCCGACTAAAGCTGTCACCAGGCCGGCTGCCGGAACGGCAATCCAAAAGCTTAAGCCGAGCTTAGCCGTCAAAATCGCCGATGTATAGCCGCCGACGCCTAAAAATGCACCGACCCCGATGGAAATCTGTCCGGTAAATCCGGTTAAAATATTAAGCCCAATTGCTCCGATGGCCGCAATCCCGCATAAAGTGGCAAGCCCGATGATATAATCCGAGCTAACGAGCGGAAAGACGAAGAACAGGGCAACTAAAAAGAGGACGCGCATTCTGACGCGCGGGATTTTGTACAATGCCATGTCTTGCTTGTAGTTGACATGAAATTCCCCGCATTCCATGACGAACGGATTTCGCATTGCTTCACACCCTTTCGATTTGGCGTTTGCCAAATAGTCCATACGGCTTAAACATAAGAATTAACACGAGCACGATAAACGGTACAACCTCTTTTAGGCCGCCGCCAAAGTGCGGGTCCAAATAAGCGCCGGTCAAGCTCTCGATAATGCCGATCATAAATCCGCCGACAATCGCCCCCGGAATGCTGTCAAGGCCGCCTAGAATCGCAACTGGCAGTACCTTTAAGCCGATTAACGATAACGATGAGTTTACGCCGTTAATATTGCCAAGAAGCACGCCGCCAACAGCGGATACAATTGCCGCAATCGCCCATGCAAGCGCAAACACCGCTTTTACGCTAATTCCCATCGAAAGCGCCGCCTGCTGGTCATCGGCAGTGGCCCGCATCGCAATTCCCATTTTTGAATACTTAAAAAATAAGGAGAATGCAACGAGCAGCACGAGTACAATGACGAAGGACCAAATATAAACAGGCGCAACAACAACGCTCCCAAGCTTCACCGCACCTTCGGCAAACACCTTCGGAAACACTCTTGTTTCATGACCCCAAATGACATGGACAATCCCGGCTAAAATGCTTGATAGCCCGATTGTTGCCATAATCATCGAGATGACCGGTTCTCCGATAAACGGCCTGAGCACGACCCGTTCGACGATAAAGCCGAGAAGCGCGCTAAATACGAGCGTCATAAGCAAAGCGATGAAAAACGGAATGTTGTAGGTTGTCACGAGCGTCAAACAGACGTAAGTGCCAATGAGCAAAAACTCGCCTTGCGCAAAGTTAATCGCGTCGCTTGATTTGTAAATTAACACAAAACCGAGCGCCACAAGTGCATAAATGCTGCCGATTACAATACCCGTTACCAGGATTTGCAGAAAAAATGCCATCTACGCCACCTCTCCTTTTTTCAGTTTCATAATTTGCAAGGTTGTTTCAATCGTAGATTCATTGCCATCCCGGTATTTAATTGTACCCGTAACTTGAATCGCGCTTTTTTCTGAATATAAACCGTCAACGAGCGCTTTATATTTTTGCAGCACGAAGCTGCGACGTACCTTTTTCGTTCTTGTCAGCTCCTCATCATCCGCGTCGAGCTCTTTATATAAGAGAACGAATTTTTGGATGCGCGCTTTTTCCGGAAGACCCTCATTTACCTTTTCTACTTCTTGCTGTATCAATTGAAGCACTTCCGCTTTGCTCGCTAAATCGATATATGTCGTATAAATGATTTGATTTTTTTCCGCCCAGCGCCCGACATTATCCATATCGATGTTGATCATGGCGACCACATACGGCTGGTCCTTCCCGATTGCGACCGCTTCTTTAATGTACGGGCTAAATTTTAGTTTATTTTCGATAAACTGCGGAGAAAACATCTCGCCGCTTTGCAGGCGAATGACATCCTTTAAGCGGTCGATCACATGCAAATGGCCATCCTCATCGACATATCCGGCATCACCCGTATGTAACCATCCGTCTTGCACCGTTTCCTTTGTTGATTTTTCGTTATTATAATAGCCTTTACACACACTCGGGCTTTTTAGCAAAATTTCGCCTGCTTCAGAAATTTTCACTTCCGTTCCCGGAATCGGCACGCCAACGCTGTCGTACTTAATATCGCCGTCGCGGTGCACGATCGCAATTCCCGAAATTTCCGTTTGCCCGTATATTTGCTTAAGATTTACGCCAATGGAATGAAAAAAACGTGTAACATCCGGCCCTAACGCGGCACCGCCTGTATAAGCCCGCTTAATGCGCAGCAAGCCTAAGTGATCACGGATGGCGCTAAATAAAAGATAGTCTGATAGTTTGTATAAGAATTTGGCAGGAAAAGAGAGAGGTTTATTTGTTAGAGCGGCCTCGGCGTATGCTTCCCCAATCGGTTTTAGCCATTCGTATAATTTGCGTTTCAGCCAGCCGGCGTCCTGCATGCGCACTTGAAACTTCGAAACCATATCTTCATACACGCGCGGAGGCGAAAACATCACATGCGGCCCTATTTCCCGCACGTTTTGCAAAACAGTGCTCGGTTCTTCCGGGAAATTGACGGTTATGCCGTTATACAACGCCATTGCAACTCCCATCATCTGTTCCCCGATCCAAGCTAACGGCAAAAAGGATACGTATTCGTCATTTTCCGCAAGCGGGTCGACCGCGGACAAATTTTTCGCCATTTCCACAAGATTTTCATGAGAAAGCATCGTGCCCTTCGGATGTCCTGTCGTGCCCGATGTATAGGACAATAAGGCAATATCTTCGTATTTTCCTTGTTTCACTTCTTCTTCAAACAGCGTTTGTGACACGCTTTGTTTTCCAAGCTCTTGCACCTTGTTGAAATACATAAGCTTATCTTGTTTATAGCTTCGCATTCCCCGGTTATCATAAAAAATGATATTTTTTACATTTGGAATCTCATTCTCAATTTCCAACAGCTTATCGACTTGCTCCTGATCCTCCACTACTGCAAAGCTAGCTTCACAGTTTTGCAAAATATAAGCAATCTCCTGCGGAAGCGACTCTTGGTAAATTCCGACTGACACGCCGCCGAGCCCTTGGGCGGCCAGTTCGGCAATAACCCATTGCCTTCGGTTTTCCCCGATAATCGCCAGCTTGTCCCCTCTGGAAAACCCTAGTGTTTTTAATCCAAGCGCAAATTGCTTTACTTCTTCATAATACATTTTCCAGCTTATTTCATTCCAAATCCCGAAATCCTTATAGCGAAGCGCTACCTTGTCCGGTGAAATCTCGTAACGCTGTAATAACAGCTGTGGCATTGTAAGCGTTAACAAATAAAAGTACACCTCCTCAAATGACTTGCTCTTCTCCTAAATATGCTGTAATCACATCCGGATTTTTCTGTACCTCTTCTGGCGCACCATATCCGATAAGCTTTCCAAAATCCAGCACGGCGATGGAATTTGATAAATCCATAACAACTCCCATATCATGCTCAATTAACACAACGGTGCTGCCCATTTCCTCATGAATGTCCAAAATAAAGCGCGACATATCTTCCTTTTCCTCGGCATTCATCCCGGCCATCGGTTCATCAAGCAAAAGCAGCTTCGGCTCCATTGCCAGCGCCCTGCCGACCTCAACGCGTTTTTTCAGGCCATAGGCGAGCTTGCCCACAGGAACATTGCGGATATCTTCAATTTCCAAAAAGTCAATTACCTTTTCTACCGCCTTGCGATGCTCCACTTCTTCCCTTTGCGCTTTGCCCCAATACAAACCGCCGGACAAAACGCCCGTTTTCATTTTGGCATGGCGCCCGAGCATCAAGTTGTCCAGTACTGTTAAATGCGAAAACAGCTCGATATTTTGAAACGCTCTTGCAATTCCAAGCCCGGCGCGCTTGTACGGCTTCATATGCGTGATGTCTTCCCCTTGAAACCGGATGCTTCCTTCTGTCGGGCGATATAAGCCGCTAATGCAATTTAGCATGCTCGTCTTGCCCGCCCCGTTCGGGCCAATCAATGAAAAGATTTCTCCTTCTTCAATGGAAAAGGTCACATCGTTTAACGCTTTAACTCCGCCAAACGCTAAAGAAATTCCGCTTACCTCCAGCAGTTTCAATCGCAGCCCTCCTTTTAAATTTTTGGCTCTGTTAAAGGCTAATGTTGATTTGGAACGAAAGGCGGCGACTCCAGCGGGAGAAGCGGCTCGGCCCCGCCCGCGGAAAGCGTCCGCCTGTAGTGGAAAATCAACAATCCAGTTTAACAGATCCGAATTTTTAGAAAATTCATACATCAATTATTAAATATAACCTAATACTTGTCAATTCACATCCGCAACCCATTTATTGCCAAATTTCTACATCATAATTGAGACATTTCGACGCAATATAAATCTTTTTTCATAGAAAAAACTCGCTATTCTGCGGAATATACAGCTTTTTCACTATAATGAATGAAGATACATTCATCCTTTTCTCTAAGAATCGACGGCATTCTTTGTCAAAAGAAAAGCTCAGGGCGTCTGCCTATCCGCGACAAGTGTAAGAGAAGCGCTGACAGAAGGAGCTTTTTGCCTTTTACAAAGGCACACCCTACGCTGCTGCTTTGGGAGCTAGACATACTCCCAAAAACTTATAATTTCTTATCTTTTAAAAAGGCTGTATTAAACGTTAGTGTTGATATATAAACCCTTCTTTTAGAGGGGGAAAATGCTCCCAGCCGTGTGCAGCAACGGTCAGGGCCTAGTTTTGCTTCGTTCAAAGGAAAACCAGAAGGAGCAAATGAGTGCAGATTGCCATTGGTTCTGCATAGCCGTGATGTACAGACGTACGTGATATAAAAATCAACATTGGCCTTTAACAGAGTCTTTAAAAAAAGCGGACAGGAGGATTGCCTGTCCGCAAGTTTAACGTGCCATCAACGAAGGCTGCTTTCTTTTACCGCCTGTCGTTTTCCAAAAAACCACCAATTCCAATCGCCGAGCATTTTCATTAAGCTTGGCACAAGCAGCAGGCGAATCACCGTCGCATCAAGGAAAATAGCAAGCGCAACCCCAAGCCCCATTTGCTGCACCGGCAAAATATCCGTAAACGCAAAGGCGCCTGTTACAACAATCATAATTAAAGCAGCCGATGTAATAATCCGGCTTGTTGATACGAGCCCTTCCAATGTAGAATAATCGTTATTTCCCGTTTCGTTATACAATTCATACATACGGGAAATTAAAAACACTTCATAGTCCATGCTTAGTCCGAAAACGAGGCCAAAAATAAAGACCGGCAGCACAAACATGACAGTGCTTTGCTCCAGCCCGAAACGGCCGCCCTCAAAGAGCCAAATGACAATACCGATTGTCGCGCTCAAGCTTAAAATATTCATCACAATCGCTTTTAACGGAATTAAAATAGAACGAAACGCAATCATTAAAATAACAAATGTCGAACCGAGAATAACTGTTAGGCTTATTGCGATTTTATGGATAATTTCATCCTGCAGCTCCTGCTCGAATTTCGTGAGGCCACCAATATAGTATGTAACCTCCGCTTCTTTATATTGCCGTTTAAACGTGCGCGCCCATTCCTTTGCACCGTCGGACTTTGGCTTCATATCCAGCGCGACTTGAATCAGCGCGCGGTTTTTGTGGGTGTACGCATCCAGAGCCGGCTGGACTTGCGCCTTTTGCGGCGATTGCAATAAAGCGTACAGCTGCCCGCTTGGCATATCGTTTAACATCTCATATACGCTTGACACCTTATGCACATCCGGATCCTTCTTTAGCTTGTCTACAATCTGTTCAAGCTGTTCCAAGCTTTCCTGCTCCGTCATATCATTCTCTGTCTCCACTACAATTGTCGCATCGGCATGCGTTTTAATGATGTTATTGAACTCGTTCTCATAGCGCTCGTAAGCAATGCGGGCATCGCTCGTTTCCGGCAACGCTTCTACACCCGGAAATTGCAAATCCGCTCCGCGCAACGGCTGTAAACAGATGATAATAAAGACAAGCACCGCAATCGTCATTACAATCGGCCGCTTCATGACAAAATTGCCGAACTTGCGCCACCGGGCTGCAGACCCGCTCTCGCTCCACTTTTTCGAACGAACGAGACGTCCCCCAATTACAGATAAAACCGCCGGCAATATCGTAAGGGAAAATAAAATGCTCATCATTACGACAATCATCCCGCTGATGGCAACAGACTGTATGTACTGAATTTCAATGAAAAACAGCCCGGATAAACCGACAAACACACAAAGCCCCGAGAAAATGATCGCCCGTCCCGCTGTTTGATACGTAACGGTAATCGCTTCGCCGAGCGGCCTTTTTTCCATTTCTTCCCGAAAACGGTTTACAAATAGCAATGCAAAATCAATCGACAAAGCAAAGCCGACCATCGGCGCTACATTTAATACGAAAATGGACAATTCCTTTTGCCCGCCGACAAAATATAAAATCCCCATCGTTGCCAGAACGCTGAGCGCGCCGTTAATGATTGGCAAGATGGAGGCGGCTAAACTCCCGAATGAAAGCAGCAATACAACAAAAGCAATCGGCAAACCGATCATTTCCGCCTTCTTCAAATCGCTTTGGCTTCTTTTATTGATTTCATCGTTAATCACGGCAAAACCGGTCGGCGATACCTTCATTTTGCTATTGCTTTCTTTTTTAATCGCCTCAGCAAACGCCAGCGTTTTGTCCGTCAATGCTTCGCTCGTTTTTCCGGTAAGCAAAATCGTAGCGTACGCGATATCATCCTTTTTCATCGCCGGATTGTTCAACGGATGGCGAAACGACGCGTACGTTTCCGCCGTTTCAATTTTGTTCACAACCCGCTTGATTTCATCAGCAAACTCCTGCTGTGAAGCGCCCCGCTGCTTTTGAAAAACGAGAAACAGCGTATCCTGTGATTGTTTAAAATCTTTTTCTAATATTGTTCTTGTCGTTTGATAGTCCCCTTCTACTTCAAAGCCGTCCCCTCCTAAAATTGCAGGGAGCTTCGGGGCAAAGAATGCCAGTGAAACGGCAAATACCAGCAATAGGACAATACAGGTAAAACGAAAGCGGTAGATGAACAAGCCTGCTTTCCCCCAAGCGTCAATTTTGTCCACCGATGTTCTCATGAATGTACCCCCTTCTTATCAGCTTCTACACTTGAAATATTGTAAAGCTTACGCCCTTTTGCGCGCCATTTCTTGCTTATGCTGCTGCAAACCCTGCGCATACGTGTATGCATATAAAGCGGCTACGAGCAAAATGCCGCCCATCGCATAGCCGCCCAGTACATCTGATGGATAATGCACCGATAGAACGACGCGGCTTAGGCCGACCAAAATAATGAGGAGTGCGCTTATAAACGCGGCTAACACTTTTACAGTTTTACCGATTTGCGAGCCTGCAATCATGCATGCTAAAAAGCCGTACGTAACAACGCTGAGCATGGCATGTCCGCTCGGAAAGCTGTAGCCAAGCGCGTCAAGTGCTTCATTTAGCGAAGGGCGCTCTCTTGCCACAATCTCCTTTAATGTTTTGTTCACAATATGCGTGGAAATGATTGCGAGCGGATACACCGCCATCGCCGCATACATTTTTTTGCGCCCCATCCAAAGCAGGCTTGCCATTACCGTTGCCACAATGCCAACTTCCGAACCCATTTCCGTAATAACAGAAAAGAACGCTAGGCTTCCTTCGCCTTGCAGCGGCTGTAAATGCCCTTTCATATATTCATCCACAAATAACGCTTCCTTGTTTGTAACCTTTAAAAGAATTAAACTGTTAAAAACCGCCAACAGCACCACAAGGAAAGCGACTAGTATATGCCTATTTATCGTAATCTTCATACGCATCCTCCCGTATATCAATCCATATTTCTGTTAGTCCGATAAAGAAAACTCGCCGATTGGCGAGCCTGTAAAGGCGAAGCCAGAGGTGTAGCTACACTTGCACTTTATTCCTAAAATTGGTTGCTGCATCGAATCATCTTCTTCGCTGCCAATTTATGTTTTCTTAAAGTGTAAACAAGGCGCGAACCCGCTAGAAGCCGCGCCTCTTTCTCTATTTTTCTTTTCCCGTTTTCAGCTTCGTCCAATATTCGTCGTAAATACGGGTCGTTTTGCCGACATCGACGAGCCACTCGGTTCGGCCAAGCTCTTCTTTAGACAAGAAAATCATCGGGTTCTCGCGATATTCCTTACTGTGCAGCGGGTACGCTTTTTCGTTCGGATTGCTGTAGCCGATTGATTCATAGTTTTTCACGCTTACCTTCGGGTCGAGCAAATAGTTGATAAATTTCTCGGCAAGCGCTTTATGTTTCGCATTTTTCGGAATCGCCAGCGTATCGGCCCAAATCGTTCCGCCTTCTTTTGGCACAACATATGCTACGTCTGGATTATCCTTTGCAATATACGCCGCATCCCCGGACCATACCGTTCCAATCCAAGCCTCTTCAGCAATGATCTTTTGCTTAATATTATCCGTATCAAACGCAAGTACATTCGGCAGCAGCTTTTGCAAGTCCTCGTACGCCGTTTTCAATTCCTCCTCATTTGTCGTACTGTTGGAAAACCCATTTTTCTTTAAAGCCATACCAAATACTTCGCGTGAATCATTCAAAAGCACGACACGGCCTTTATATTTTGGATCCCACAAATCATTCCAGCTTGCCGGCGCTTCTTTTACATATTTTGTATTATAAGCAATGCCTGTCACGCCCCATGTATATACGATCGAATATTTATTTCCTGGATCGTACGGAGGCGTTTGGAAGTTTGATACTAAATTTTTGAGATTCGGAATGTTTTCTTTTTGCAGCGGCTCAAGCAGCTTTAGCTTAATCATCGTCGCTACCATATAATCGGAAGGCTGGATAAGGTCATACTTCGCCCCGCCCGCCTGCAGTTTCGCCAGCATTTCTTCATTGCTCACGTACTTATCGTAATTGATGTTGACGTTGTACTTTTTCTCGAAATCCTTTAGCACCTGCTCATCAAAGTTATCGGCCCAGCTGTAAATATTAAGCTCTTCCTTTTTCTGGCCGCAGCCAGCCAGCGCTCCCCCAAGAAGAGAAAAACTAAGCACAGCGACACCGATTGCTTTTAACCATTTCATGTCCATTCCCCCTCTTTCTCCCATATCTCCATTGTATAAATGCTACAACGGCAGCCCCCTGCTTCGTTTTCCCTTTACTCCCTTGCCCCGAAGCAGCTCCGACATTGCCATCAAGCTCACAATCATAACAATCAACACCGTCGAAAGCGCATTAATTTCCGGGGTAATCCCGCGTTTGACCATGCTGTAAATATACAGCGGCAGCGTGGTAGAGCCAGGCCCCGACACGAAAAAGCTAATCACAAAATCATCAATGGACAAAGTGAACGTGAGCAATGCTGCCGATAAAATGCCCGGCATAAGTGCCGGCAGCGTCACATAGCGGAACGTTTGCCGCGGCGTCGCCCCTAAATCAGCAGCCGCTTCTTCAAGCTCCTTTCCAACGCCTGCCAAACGCGCCGTTACGATTACGACCACAAACGAAATGCTAAACGTAATATGGGCGATGATAATTGTCAGCTTTCCCAGTTCCAATTGCAGCTGGCTAAATAAAATTAACAGTGACAGCCCCATTAAAATATCGGGTGCAAGAATCGGCAAATACACGAGCCCGTCTAAAGCCGGCTTCCAGCGATATGTATACCGGTGCAGTGCAATCGCGCATAATGTGCCTATCACAGTCGCAGCAACAGTTGTCGAAGCGGCCACAATCATGCTGTTGGCAAATGCTGTTAAAACATCGGAATCGTGAAACAAATCGCTGTACCAGTGCAAAGTAAACCCCGTCCACTGTGCATTGATGCGCGAATCATTAAAGGAGTATATTACAAGCACGAGCAGCGGCAAATACAGAAACAATAAGACAAGACCTGCGTAAGCCGTTAGAAATTTCTTCATTGCGCTTATTTCCCTCCGCTCTCATAGTTATATAACTTTGCTGCCCGGTAGTACAAATAAATAAGAAGGACAGAACAGAAAATGAGCACAAGCGACAGAGCGGAACCAAACGGCCAATCGCGCGCTCCTAAAAACTGGTTTTGAATGACGTTTCCGATTAACGATACTTTTGAACCGCCCATCACATCCGATACGACAAACATGCCGATGGAGGAAACGAATACGAGAATCGAGCCTGTTACAACCCCCGGCAAAGTAAGGGGCAGCGTCACATACAAAAACGTTCTCCACGGCGTTGCCCCCAAATCGGCGGCCGCCTCCAGCTGGCGTTTGTCAAGCTGCTCAAGCGCTACGTATACAGGCAGTATCATAAACGGCAGCAGCGTATATACCATTCCCAAAATCACGGCAGGCGTATTATACAGCATATTTAACGGCTCATCGATTGCCCCCATTTTCAACAGCACCGTATTGACAAGGCCTTGCGAACGCAAAATAATAATCCACGCGTAGGAGCGGACGAGAAAATTAATCCAAAACGGTATTGTCACCAGCAGTAAAAGAAGAGATTGCCATCTTTTTTCTGCCATCGTTACCGTATAAGCGAACGGATACCCGATGGCAATGCATAGCAGCGTTGTAATGATGGCAATTTGCAGCGTCGTCCATAACACCTTTATGTATAGGGAATCAAATACACGGCCAAAATTCTCAAGCGTAAATGCCATGACAACCTCTCCGTATATGCCCCTTTGAAAAAAAGCAAACAGCAGCACAAACAAAAGCGGAGCCAAAAAGAACACAAGCAGCCAAGCAACAGCCGGAAGCGCAAGCAGCTTACCCTTTTTCACCCGAGCTTCACCTCGTCCTGCTCACTCCAGCCTATGTACACTGTATCGCCGATATGCCAGTGCCGCCCCTCCCCAAACTGCTGAACCGTAATCAATTCCTTCGTCCTCGCCTCGCGTATGTACAGCTTCTCCGTATTTCCGGTAAATTCGATATCTTCAACCGTGCCCGTGCGGCCTCCTAATCCATTTCGCTCCTCTGGCAGGCAGATTTTAATTTTCTCCGGCCTAACCGCTACATAGCCATTTTCTTTTACAAATACGTTATTTTCTCCGATAAAAGTCGCAACAAACAACGTCTTTGGCTTATTGTATACTTCCTGCGGCGTTCCGATTTGCTCGATTTTCCCGTTATTCATGACTGCGATGCGATCGCTCATGCTCATCGCTTCTTCCTGGTCATGTGTGACATAAATAAACGTAATGCCAAGCTCGCGCTGCAACTTTTTCAACTCGCGCTGCAAATCCTTGCGCAGCTTAAAATCAAGGGCCCCGAGCGGCTCGTCCAACAGCAGCACCTTCGGGTTGTTCACAATCGCCCGCGCAATCGCGACGCGCTGCTGCTGCCCCCCGGAGAGGCTTGCCGGCTTGCGGCCGCCAAACTCTTCTAGCTGCGTTAAACGCATTGCTTCCGCGGCGCGTTTGTTTTGTTCTTGCCCGGACACGCCTTTCATTTTTAAACCGAAGCGGATATTCTCTTCCACTGTCATATGCGGAAACAGCGCATACTGTTGAAAAACGAGATTCATATTCCGCTTATACGGCGGCAAGTCGTTAATTTGGTCTCCTTCTAGGAAAATAAAGCCGCGTGTCGGCTTCTCAAAGCCGGCAATCATGCGCAAAAGCGTCGTTTTGCCGCACCCGCTCGGACCGACAATCGTTAAAAATTCACCTTCATAAATATCCAATGACAACGGGGGAATAATCGTTTCATTCCCGAACTTTTTTTCTACAGCTTCTAGCACAATTAGCTTTTTCATCGTTCTTTTCCCATCTGTCTTATATTTGTGATGCACCGGTCTATGAACAGAAAAACCCCTTCATGCTGAAGGGGGATTTTGTTTTGGAGGAATTTTGTTCCATATACATCACACTACTATTTTAGCAACTTTCTAATAAATTTCAAAGCACTTTTATCTGATAAGTAGCGCAATTTAAAGTCGAACTTCGTAGATTGGTATAACACGCTTTTATAATGGGAAAATGCTTGAAAGCTATACTCTCCGTGGTAGCTTCCTGTGCCGCTTTCTCCCACACCCCCAAACGGCAAATAAGGCGTTCCAAGATGGTATACTGTATCATTCATGCAGCCGCCTCCGTATGATAAGCGTTCTACAATCTCATCCTGCACTTTTTTATTTTCCGTAAAGGCGTACAGCGCCAGCGGTTTCGGATGCTTTTGGACGGCTGCGATAACTTCTTCCAAATCTCCATATACGAACATAGGCAAAATCGGTCCGAAAATTTCCTCCTGCATGACCGGGTCGTTCCACGATACATCCGTAAGCACGGTCGGCGCAATCGCCAACTTGCTCCGATCCGTTTCGCCGCCTATCGCAATATTTCCATTGACCAAAAAGGAAGCCAATCGATTGAAATGCCGTTCACTTACGATTTTTACATAATTTTCATTTTCAAGCGGTCGCACGCCGCACTGTTCATCAATCGCCCTTTTTAAATGAACGAGAAATTGTTCCTTGATGCTTTGGTATACATATACATAGTCAGGCGCTACGCACGTCTGGCCGGCATTTAAAAATTTGCCCCAGGCAATGCGCCGCGCCGCCACCTCAAGATTGGCATCTTCATGCACAATGCACGGGCTTTTGCCGCCCAGCTCCAGCGTAACCGGAATAAGCTGCTTTGCCGCCGCTCCTGCGATAATTTTGCCAACCGCCACACTTCCAGTAAAAAAGATATAATCAAGCGGCTGTTCGAGCAGCTCTGTTACAGTCTCCGCTGCGCCTTCTGCAACCGTAACATGCTCTGGATCAAACGTTTGCGCGATCATCTTGGCAATTACTTTGGAAACATTCGGAGTCAGCTCGGACGGTTTAATAATCGCTGTATTTCCCGCCGCCAGCGCGCCAACTAGGGGAGAAACCGCCAACTGAAATGGATAATTCCACGGCGCGATAATGAGCGTTACCCCGTACGGCTCAGGCACGACTTTCCCGGTTGCCCCAATATGAAGAAGCGTTGATTTTACTTTTTTCGGCTTCATCCAACGCGCCAAATGCTTTTTCGCAAAACTGATTTCCTTTAGCACATATCCAATCTCTGTTGTATACGCCTCAAATTCGGATTTATTTAAATCCATTTTTAACGCAGCAAGAATTTCCGGCTCAAACTTTACAACTGCATCATATAACGCCTGCAAATGCAGCAAGCGCACCGGAAGAGATCGCGTCTGCCCGCTATGATAATATTCTTTCTGCTTCCACACGAGTGCTGGAATGTTCATTTTACACACCTCTTAGTTGTTGCGTTTAAACGCTTGAACATTAAAATGTAATCCTACTATGCCATTCTTTATTATTCTTGTCAAACTGCAAAAAGCGTTGAAGGGCTAAATTCCCTCCAACGCCTTTGCTTACTTCTTCATAATTTGCACAGTACCCGCTGAGTTATCCTTCGCTTCTCCAATAACACGGAACTTCAATCCAAAGTTTGGAACTTTGCGCCCTGCATCTGGAATATCGCTATTCATGTAAGAGTTGCTATCATCAAACGTCGTTACGCCTGGCATCCCTTTGTAATCAAAAATGCCGCGAGTTGGCGAGTTTACGTACCATGCTGGTGTTTTATCATAGGAAAATGCTGCATCCGCGATTTGATAACGCGTGCTGTTTGCCACAGTCGGTACACCGTTTAACGTACCCCAAATTGCTTTCGGATGGGAGTCCACTACCCCAAGGAAGCCTTCGCCCGGATGGATACCTACCCAGTTATCCATGTAGCTGTCATCTGCATACCACACTACCATACCTGTATTATAGACAGGACCGCGTCCGTATTGCAGCGCTGTATCGGCGCCCGCATAGTTTCTCCACTCCAAGTAATAGTAATGCTTCTTCATTTCAATGCCGTTAGAAGCAACGAAACCGTTTAAGGCAACTTTCGGTTCGCCTTCCGCATCGTCAGAAAACACAGCTTGTCCATCAACTGTCAATGTTAAGTTATCAAGCGCAAAACCGTCTGGCGCCAATCCGCCGTCTGTTATATATTCAAATTGCAGCTTCACTGCTTGCCCTTTAAATCCGCTTAGATCATAAGACTTGTCTACCCATTCACCCTTGGTAGTTTCAAGCCCTGAGTCTATATTCTCATCGCCAATTACATCAATCGTTGTCTTCGTCCCGTTTTCCCCCAAAACATTTACATATACGTAGTCGTAGTCATATTCTACTTCATACAGCGCCTTGTAAGCGAATGTCGCATTTGTCGCATTCTTTAAATCAAATACCGGTGTTTCAAGCACAGTATGTAAATCATCGCCTTTTGCGCTGTAATAGTACTTTTGCCCGAAGGCCGGCTGGATTCCTTGTACTTGTTTATCCGGCAAATTCACGCGGATGATACCTGGACGGTTCGATTTTGTTACACTTTGGTCAATCACAGAAAACATGCCGTATCTTGGAATATCTTCGTAATTGACTGCCTTGATGTTCGCCCAGTTGCCGCCCATCGTTTTTTGGAAAAACTCTTTATTTTGCGGAGAGAAGCTCGTCGGCTGTGTTCCGGCAATTTTGCCTGCCCAGCTTCCGCCGCTCATAATCGACCAGGATTGCACCGGCTCGCCGTGTCCTGTATATTGTGTATCATACTCATCCGGAAGGCCTAAATCATGGCCGAATTCATGCGCAAACACGCCCACCGCACCGTCTTCCGGTTCAATCGTATAATCGAATGCCGCCATTTGGCCGCCCCAATAATTTACCTTTGCTTCCGTATTAGGAATTTTATAAGGCTGGTTGCCTACTACCCAGCGGTGCGACCAGATCGCATCATCACCTAACTTCCCGCCGCCAGCTTCTTGACCAACACCGGCATGAATGATCATTAAGTGGTCGATTAAGCCATCCGGCTCATTTTGAATGCCATCACCGTCTAAATCATATAAATCAAACTCATCAAAATCCGCTAAATTTAAACCGCTTGCCGCCGCCGCATCTAATGCGTCCTTTACAAAATCGCGCGGGCCCTTAGGAGCAAGGTTATCATGTCCGCCCGCCGGATTATCGTCGCCATATTCCTTGGCGGTTCCCGGAACTGTCAACCACTCTGTGACGTATCCATCAACTGTGTAGCTGCCGCCGGATTGCTCTTCATAGTATTGTTTAAACGTTTGCACTTTCGATCCATCAAATAAAGTAAACGGCTTGTCGCCAAACAGCATGTTTTGATAATGCTCGCGGTTAAAATCATCAGCGTACATATACCCGTCTTCTTGCTCAATGTTATTATGCTTAAAATCATCAAATTCCGCCAATATCACAAGCACTTTATCCTTGCGAACCTCTCCCTTATATACAGACGGTTTCGCAGGCGATGTCGGAATAAATCCGTCCTTTCCTTTTACTGCTAAAGGCGCTTCTGCTGCTTGCGCATTGCTTAACGGCTTTTGCACTTTTTCTTTTACCTTTTGATTTGCTCGTTTTACCTTGTTTACAAAAGCGGAGATGTCAGCAGAAGTAACACCTTCTTGTGCCGGTTTTTCACCGCGCTTTTTGTTTACATATTTCTCTACTGCCTTTAATGTTTCTTTCTCGCTTGCATGCTTGCTGATTACCCCGCGCTCCTTTAAAGCGTTAGCTAAACGCTCCTCTGGAATAAGGTGATTATCAATCGGGCTGGATTCCCCTACGGTTATATTGGCAGCTTGTGCACTTCCCCCAAACCCAAATGTGCAGCTTAATAAAGCGGCAGCTGTTAAAGTTGACAACACTTTTAACGGCGTCTTCCTATTCAATTGACATCCTCTCCCCTAATCATATTCCCCTATAGCATTTTGATAATATTAAAAGTTCAGAAAATTTTCAATACCGTTGCGCTTTTTGTAATTTTTGTAATATTTTTGTAAACATTTTATGCCGACAAAGAAAATGTTTTAAATATTTCTGAATATATTGAAAAACGACCGCAAATATTTTACAATTTCTGTATAGATTTCTTTTTAGAAACATATTTTCCTAAATAAGTACAAAAACCGACAATTTTTTGATAGTTCCATAGAAGCTAATAGCACACTGAATAGCGGCAAAGCAACTGACGGAGGTGTTAACGATGGAAAACAATTATTACGAATCTTTAGATTCAGAGTGGATTGATTTAATGACAATCGCATTGGATTTAGGAATACATATAGAAGATGTTAAAAGTTTTTTAGAAAAAGCGCAGAAATCATTTTAAAATGTCGACCTTTCTAACATTTCACGGTAACTTATGGTATAATGGTTTTCAGCTTAAGGCATTTACAGAAGAAAGGTGCGTTTTATATGATTGGCGAGCGCATAAAACGATTACGTCTCCAAAGAGGCATCTCGCTAACCGAGTTAGCCGAAAAGGCAGGAGTAGCGAAGTCATATATCAGCTCTATCGAACGCAACCTGCAGCAAAACCCTTCCATACAATTTTTGGAGAAAATTGCACAGGTATTGCGCGTTCCTGTCGACGCCCTTCTCTATGATGAAACGCTAAAGGAGAAAGAATTGGATTCAGAATGGCTGAAGCTTGTAAAGGATGCAATGGAATCCGGCGTGTCCAAGGATCAATTCCGTGAATTTTTAGAGTTTAATAAATGGAGAAAAGGCCAGAGCTAATATGTGCAACGCGACAAAAAGGCGGGAAATCCCCGCCTTTTCCGCGCCCTGCTAAAACTCGCAACAAAAAGTTAACGTATAAATAAAAAAGGGGCTATCTGATAAGTCCTTAAAATAAGGCAAATGGAGAAAAACTTTTCTGTTTTTCTCCATTTGCCTTTATACTGTTCTTTTTTTATATTTGGCTCTGTTAAAGGCTAATGTTGACTTGGATTCATTTGTTGATTGGGAACGAAAGAAGGCGACTCTAGCGGGAAAATCGGCTCGGTCCCGCCCGCGGAAAGCGTCCGCCTGTAGTGGAAAATCAACAATCAAGTTTAACAGATCCTTATTTTAAAGTTTTATCATTTATAGCTTACGCATATTGTATAGAGAAGAGTACATAGTCATTATGTTGCTTATGAAAGGAGAGAAGCGGATGGTGAATCGCCGCTATGTGAAAGTAAGCGGAGTTTTAGGGGAAAAGACAGAGTTAATGCTAAAAGAGCGGAACAAATATATTCCAAACGGTGTAGGAAATAATACATCTATTTTTGCAAAACGGGCAAAAGGAGTTATTATAGAAGATATAGATGGAAATCGCTTTTTAGATTTTGCAGGGGCGATCGGCAGCCTTAATGTAGGACATGCACCGGATGAAGTGGTAGCTTCGGTAAAGGAACAAGCAGATGCCTTTTTGCATACATGTTTTCATGTTGCCATGTATGAATCTTATATTAATCTGGCTAAGAAATTAGGAGAAATTACACCAGGTGATTTTCAGAAAAAGACAATTTTTCTTAACAGCGGCGCGGAGGCTGTTGAAAACGCGGTGAAAATTGCGCGGAAATTTACGGGGCGCAGCGGAATTGTGTCGTTTACACGCGGTTTTCACGGGCGTACCCTTCTTGGAATGTCGCTTACAAGTAAAGTAAAACCATATAAATATAAAATGGGGCCATTTGCTCCTGCCGTTTATAGGGCGCCGTTTCCGTATATGTGCCATCGGCCGGAATCTATGA
Source organism: Ectobacillus sp. (assembly GCA_048976805.1). Taxonomy (GTDB): domain Bacteria; phylum Bacillota; class Bacilli; order Bacillales; family Bacillaceae_G; genus Ectobacillus. The sequence goes on from JBHGUR010000006.1 coordinate 81,719, forward strand.
AGGAAGAGGAGTACGCGCAATTTTGCTTCAAGCAATTCGAGGATTTTCTATTAACCGATGTTGCTCCAGAAGAGATTGCTGCTGTCATTATGGAACCGGTACAGGGAGAAGGCGGCTTTATTATACCGCCTAAATCTTTTGTGCAAGGTGTATACCAAATATGCAAACAGCATGGTATTGTATTTATTGCCGATGAAATTCAGACCGGGTTTGGGCGTACGGGTGAATGGTTTGCATCAACACATTATGAAATTGAGCCAGATATTATTACGATGTCAAAGTCGTTAGGGGCCGGTGTGCCAATTAGCGCGGTTACAGGAAGAGCTGAAATTATGGATGCGCCTGCACCTGGTGAAATCGGAGGAACATATGGTGGAAGTCCATTAGGATGCGTTGCAGCCTTGGCGGTTATTGATAAAATGGAGCGGGAGCAGCTTCTGGGGCGCGCAAAAGAAATTGGCGCCATGATTATAGAACGATTTTTATATCTGCAAAAGAAATGTCCTGTTATTCATGATGTAAGGGGACTTGGAGCCATGTGTGCAGTAGAACTGTTGCATCCTTCTTCAAAGGAGCCGTTAAAGGAATTTACGGCACAAGTAACAAAAGCCTGCTATGAGAATGGTGTTATTATATTAAGCGCCGGTGTGCACAGCAATGTCCTTCGGTTTTTAGTCCCGCTTGTTGTGACAGATGAAGAACTAGAGGAAGGGTTAGATATCGTAGCCGAAGTGATAGGGAATTTATATATGATATATTTTGGAAGGGAAGAGTAGTATGAAGCAGCATTTATATATAAACGGCGAATGGCGGGAGGCGGCGGAGTATATGCCTTTATATGCTCCGTATTCAGGCGAACTGCTGGCAGAAATCGCACAGGCTAGTGAAGTGCATGTGAATGAAGCGATTGAGGCTGCAAAAACGGCGCTTAAGAAGATGGTAGCATTATCATCTTTTGAGAGGGCTTCTATTTTAGAAAAGCTTGTGCTTCAATTAGAAGATTCCAAGGAGGATTTGGCGCTGCTTATTGCCAAGGAAGCGGCAAAACCGTTAAAAGCGGCACGCGGTGAAGTGGAGCGCACGATTCAAACGTACAAGTTTGCGGCTGAAGAAGCAAAACGGATTAGCGGCGAAACGCTGCCCCTTGATGCGGCGCCCGGTACGGACGGCCGCCTTGCATATACGGTGCGCAAGCCAATTGGTGTAGTCGGGGCAATAACCCCGTTTAATTTTCCGATGAACCTTGTGGCCCATAAAGTAGGGCCTGCCATTGCTGCTGGAAATACAGTGGTATTAAAGCCTGCCAGTCAAACGCCGCTCTCATCTTATGCGCTGGCAAATATGCTGGAGAAAGCGGGGCTTCCTAAGGGCGCATTTAACATTGTAAGTGGAAAAGGCTCAGTCGTTGGCGAGACGCTTGTAAAAGATCAACGCATTGCGGCTATCACTTTTACAGGAAGCCCGGAAGTCGGCATTGCTATGAAGAATAAGGCGGGTTTAAAACGGGTAACATTGGAGCTTGGTTCTAACTCCGCTGTGATTATCGATGAAGGTGTAGAGCTTACTGACGAGCTGATAGAACGTATAAAGTGGGGGGCTTTTGTCTACAACGGCCAAGTATGCATTTCTGTTCAGCGCATCTTTGTGCATGAAAGTTTATTTGCTGCGTTTGCGGAAAAATTTGCCGCAGCGGTGAAAACCTTAGTTATGGGGGATCCGTTGCATGAGGGAACTGATGTTACAGCGCTTATCTCGAAGCAGGATGTAACGCGTATACATGAATGGGTACAGGAAGCTGTAGCAGCCGGAGCCACAGTAATTGCGGGCGGCAATAAATATGATGAACGCATGTATGAACCAACTGTTTTAGTAAATGTACGGGATGATATGTCGGTTCAATGTAAAGAAATTTTTGGTCCGGTTGTAACGCTTAATTCGTATTCCACGCTTAACGAGGCAATTGAACGGGTAAATCGTTCACGATATGGCTTGCAGGCTGGTGTATTTACAAGCCATTTGCCACGCGCGCTGCAGGCTATTGATCAGCTAGAAGTGGGCGGAGTGATGATTAACGATGTGCCGACGTTTCGCGTTGACCATATGCCGTATGGAGGTATAAAAGAAAGTGGAACAGGGCGCGAAGGCATTAAATATGCTATTGAAGAGATGACAGAATTAAAGTTTGTTTGTATTAAAAAATGAGCTGTATGAAACGTTATTATTGATATAACACGATTTTGGCTCATTTCCCGCCTAAGCCATGTTTGGGCGGGAAATAAGTCGAAATCAACACTATTTTGTAGCATAATCAAAAAGTAAAAAGAATGTTCGATAAAGAGGCTGAGGCATATTTAGAGAAGAGACGCTATGATTCACAAAAATTCGTTCTGTCTATACGCATTTGAAATAGAGAAAAGATTGACATAATCGTTGTCGTTTTTTCTATGCTTCCATCTCTTTCTGAAATATAGAATCTTTGATGAAAATTTCCGGCTTGTCTATTGCTTTATCGTAGGCAAGAACTAGCCCAATCGGTGTGCCGCCTTCTAAATTTTGTACATTGGTAAAGGGAATATTATGAACGGTGGCAAGCTTAATGTACTTTGATAAATGATTATAAGCAATCTCTCCATTTAGGTGCATTTTAATATTTTTCTGGTGCTGTAACACGGCTTCTACTTCACGATAGGGAGTTGGTTGCATAACTTGTCCGATTGTGAGTGCAATTTCAATTCGCTCTCGAAAGGTACCGAGGAACAGGTGCTTCTCTTTCGGATTTATTTCTTTTGTTCCATAAATGCCTTCTTGCAAATAGTCATCTAGCTTTTTAGGCATGACAATCACGCTCCTTCTGTTTCTACTGTACACCTTAATAGGAGAAGTCATTCGTGAAAGAAGGAATTTGCAGGGCATACTACGAAAAATTAATGAAGAGGCTGCAAAATATATAAATACAAGTTAAAAAAGAACATAAAACCTTTCTTTTGAAAAGGGAGAGAGCATCCGGCTATGCATAGAAGCGGTCAACCTATTCCTGCCCCTGCGACGGAAAACCAGAGAGAGGAAACAAGTACAAGATGCTGCTTGTTCTACTTAGCCGCGATGTATATGTCCAAATCATAAATTGGATATATATTTATATCACCAAAATCAGTGCTGTTCTTCAATATCACTTGTTCAAGGGATGGATTGCTTGATGAATAATAAATATCCGTGAACCTATTGCTTGTATGTGCAATAGCTAAATCAATGGTTGGTTCGATATATATATTCAATTTCATGTACTGTATTGGAAGCAGCTAACTAACAAAAAGCGACAAAACTCTTAACGAAACGACAATTTTATGTTAATATTCAGAATATAAGAATGCCGCGGAGGGGATGGGGGGTTTTTCCGATTATTAGCGGGGTTGAAAAAATCTTTTGCGAGTATCTAATAGATAATCAACAGCAATTTGTAGAAAGCTGGAGGCAAAAAATTATTGTTGCGGAGGGAGATCCCTTTAGAGAAGAAATTATTAAAAATGGAGGAGCGCTGCTTTTATTAATTATAGCCCTTATTAAAGGAGAAAAGGACATAGAGGATATAAAGCCGCTGTGCGATAAAATTGCTACGGAACGCGCCAAAGCAGATGTTAATATAGGGGATTTTGTATATAACGTAAACGTAGGAAGAAATGAACTATTTGAGGCGATGTGCAACCTTGATGTAAAGGCAAGTGAATTAAAGCCCATTATTACAAAAGTCCATAGTTGCTTTGATCGTTTCATTTATTACACGGTGCTGAAGTACTCTGAGATTATTTCTAAAAATCTAGAAGAAAAACAGCAATTTATTGATGAAACACATAAGGAAAGACTCACCATTTTAGGACAAATGTCAGCGAGTTTTGTCCATGAGTTTCGCAATCCTTTAACTTCTATTATGGGATTTGTGAAGCTGTTAAAAGCAGATAATCCCCAGCTGCCTTACTTAGATATCATCTCCCATGAGTTGGAACAGTTAAATTTTCGGATTTCCCAATTTTTACTTGTATCGAAAAGGGAGATGTGGAACGAGCAGGAAAGATTTTCTCTAAATGACCTGTTCCATGACATCATTCACTTTTTATATCCAAGCTTGGTTAATGCCAATGTAGCAATCGAGAAAAATATGTTTCAAACGATTGAATTAACAGGATATCGCAGCGAGCTGCGTCAAGTCTTTTTAAATATTTTAATGAACTCTATTGATGCGCTGGAAGGCAGTACTAATGATCGAAAAATTATAATCGATGCGTTTGAAGATGATGAAAGTATACATATTATTATTAAAAATAACGGACCGATGATCCCAAATGACAAAATCAATATGATTTTTGAGCCGTTTGTAACAACGAAAAAATTAGGTACAGGTATCGGGCTGTTTGTATGCAAGCAAATTGTAGAAAAACATAATGGCACTATAACTTGTGAATCTACACCGGAATGGACAAAGTTTCGCATCGTTCTCCAAAAAACACTATGCAACAGAAACGGCAATGTAAGCAAATCGGTATAAGCATACGGATTTGCTTTTTGTTTTATAGAAGTTTTCAAGGCTCTTGAAATAATAAACGAAACCATAATGGGATTGTAAACTCTTGGCAAAATTAGAAACTGGCAGCTTTGTTGCCAGTTTCTAATTAGTGAGAAATAAAGCGTCAAGTTTCGGTGTTTTGTGTGTATAGCCGACAACGAATATAGTATAAATTTTATTAGGGTCGATTTTGGTGTTGGGTAAGGATAAAACAGATTCTTTTGTTCCTGCTATGCACACCTCCAAGTTGGCCGTGCCTGGACTTGCTTGTAAGTAGTCCGTTGCTTGCTTGAATGAAATCTGTGTAAAAAGAAGCTCACTGTCTTTTATAGCTATGTCTATGATTGAGGTATCGGGTGATACGTGTACAACTCGTATTTTTGCTTGACCATAAGGCAAATACGTATTATCTATGAGTGATATAAGTTGGGGATTGTTTACTTCTCCACTAATAGCGATTGTATAAACGTTATCAGACATTACAGGTATAATTGCTGATAATACTGGGTTGGGCGTAATTTTGGAAATATAAATATCAATTCGATATTGTCCTTGGAGAAGTGTGATGTAATCGCTGTATTGTTTGAAATTCATATTTTGCAATATTTGTTGGCTATTGATATGTACATCTATAGCAGGAGTGTTTGGAGAGGCATGAAGGATTCGAATTTTCGCCGGCTGTATTTGCCGAGGGGATAGGCAGGCTGATGTTCCCCCTTTGTAATAGGTGTGGGCCAACTTTTGGACAGCGTCATAGTGCTTTAAATAATATTCTATATGTTTCTGAGGATTATTATATTTATAATAGTTTGCTAACTGTTTATATAGCGCCGCATCAATTTCATATTTATCTGGCTGGTTGCAGAACATATATGTCCTCCTTTCTCCCCGTTTTTAAAGCAGAGCGTAACTGGGGAATCTGCTCTAAATCCTATATTAATAGGAATTTCATTTTATCTGTATATATCCAATTTATTATTTGGACATATATATCGCGGCTAAGCAGAACAAACAGCAACTTGTACTTGCTTTCTCTCTCTGGTTTTCCGTCGCATGGGGCAGGAATAGGTTTTGACCGCTTCTATGCATAGCCGGATGCTCTCTCCCCCTTTCAAAAGAAAGGTTTTATGTTCTTTTTTTAATTTGTATTTATATATATGCTTTTTGAAAAATTACATATGCTGGATTTTGTAACGGCTATCCATTTTTTTATATAGCAGCGGCTTAGTTTATTAGTTTATAATATAGAGAGCATCAGAGTTGCGTTATATAAATTGGGATGGTTGATATTTACAAAGAAATCCACCAAAGTAAAAATCAATAAATAAAGAGGGGAGGCAAAGGAGCATGGATGTATTGCTAGAGGGGTTGTTTATAGAAAATTGGGATATATTCATAGTTATTGCAACATTAAGCACAATATTTCTTGCTGGAAAGTGGTCTTGGCATCTTTGCTCTGAGCTTCCAAAGATGTATGATACATACTTGCCCATACAGTCTATCGTTTGCTCAAAGGAAACGATGAGGTATGGGGGTAGAGTTTGGGTTTTCAGTATTCGCAGGCGGATTTTCATGTATGTTTGCTGCAAGATAGCTTCCAATGAAGGTGATGGGCTTTCCTTGTTACTAGTTTAAAAAGTAACAAGGAGGAAGTCGATTGAACAAATTAATAAAATTTTTACCTCTATCATTTATATTATTGTTATCAGGGTGCAGCAATCGTGCGCCTATTACTCCAAAAAGCACGGGTATATGGGACCATTATCTTGTATATCCTATCTCATATGTAATTAGCGAAATATCCCGCTTTTTTGGCGATAACTACGGTCTTGGCATCATTGCAATTACTTTGCTGATTCGTTTAGCGCTGTCCCCGCTTGTGATTTCGTTAAATGATAATCAATGGAAAATGCAACAGCTGCAGCCGGAAATGAAGAAATTGCGGGAGAAATACAATAGCAAGAATCCGAAAGAACAACAGCAGCTCAATCAAGAAATAATGAAGCTGTATCAGCAGCACGGCATTAATCCGGCGATGGGGTGTTTGCCGGCGTTTATCCAAATGTTTATATTGATGGCGTTATACAATGCAATTGTTCGGACAAAGGAAATTTCTGCCCATATGTTTTTATGGTTTAGTCTTGGTCAAACGGACCCGCTTCACATCTTACCAATTTTAGCTGCTGCGGCAACGTTCTTTCAATATGTTGTGCTCAATCAGCGGGCAAAACAATCGGATAATCAAATGGCTAATCAGCAAATGAAAATGATGATGTATATGATGCCGGCCATGATTTTCTTTATGTCTTTTAACTTGGCGTCTGCAATTGGCTTGTATTGGGTAGCTGGTAATACATTTATGGCGTTTCAGACGCTATATTTGGAACGGCGAAAACAGAAAAAAATATTGGTTGCGGCAGCACAGAAAGAAGATTGACGATGTTAAATCTCTGCGTTTTGCAGAGATTTTTTAATTTTCTAGGCAAACACACATACACATCTATGCGTGTCCGACATACTTTGTGAATGTAAACAAATTCAAAATCATGTAAGGAGTGAAAAAACTATGTGGGGTTATGGATATCCTGGATATGGTTATGGCTATTGTGGATATGGTTATGGCGGCACTGGGTACGGATATGGATTTGCTTTAATTGTTGTATTGTTTATTCTTTTAATCATTATCGGAGCAGCTTGGATTCGCTAATTATTCCCAAGAGAGCGTCGGCCATTTTTAAACCGGTTAACTTTAGGTTAATCGGTTATTTTCTTTTAGAAAAGGATTACATAACCATAAAATAGAAGTCTGACTTATTTTTCACGAACATTTTAGTGTTTATAATCTTTTATAATTCGTGATAATTATTGACAATCCTTCCATATCATGATACCTTTATTAAGGATTTCTTAGTGAACTCAATGGAGGAATGCATAAATGAAACCGAACTATGATGTAATTGTCGTGGGTGCCGGTCCTGCCGGAATTTTCACTTGCTATGAATTAACTTTGAAAATGCCAGAAGCAAAAGTGCTTTTAATTGATAAAGGACACAATATTTATAATCGGAATTGTCCGATTCTTCAGAAGAAAATTCCGAAATGTCCGCCGCCAGCCGGCAAGAAAGATTTTGCGGGTTGTCTTCCTGCTTGTTCGATTACAAATGGGTTTGGCGGAGCTGGTGCATACTCAGACGGAAAGTTCAATATTACAAGCGAATTTGGGGGATGGATGACAGATTATTTGCCACCGTCTACAGTTATAGATTTAATTAAATATGTAGATGATATTAATTTAGAGCATGGAGCGACGACATCAATTACAGATCCGTTGACGGATGAAGTTCGTGACATTGAAAGAAGGGCTTATGCAGTAGGGTTGAAATTATTGCGCGCTCAAGTTCGCCATTTGGGAACAGAACAAAACTTGCAAATTCTCCAAAGTATTTTCGAATATTTGCAGCAAAGAATCGAAATGAAATTTAAAGTGGAAGTGGAAGATGTTATTACGGAAAAAGCAGAAGGGAGGCATCATATAAAAGGAATCCAACTGAAGGATGGAACAATGCTATCCTCCCGAAAAGTTGTAATCGTACCGGGACGCGACGGGTCCGCCTGGCTTAGTAAAGTGATGAAGAGCCGCCGGTTAAAAATGAGTACAAATCAGGTGGATATTGGCGTGCGTGTTGAAACTTCTAATGTTGTAATGGAAGAGATTAATAAGCATTTATACGAAGGGAAATTTGTATTTAATACATCCGTCGGTACAAGAGTCCGTACGTTCTGCAGCAATCCGTCCGGTCATGTTGTAGTAGAAAATCATTCAGGAATTATGACAGCAAACGGCCATGCTTATAAAGACCCTGCGCTAGGCAGCCAAAATACGAATTTTGCCTTGCTTGTATCACATCAATTTTCCGAACCGTTTGATCAGCCAAATGAGTACGCGCATGAAGTTTCCCGTTTAGCAAACCGCATTTCCATGGGTGGAGTAATTGTTCAAAAATATGGCGATATTTTAAAAGGGAGACGCTCCACTGAAAAACGCATTAAAGAAGGATTTGTTGAACCGACACTAAAAGAGGCAGTACCAGGCGATTTAGGTCTCGTATTGCCATACAACACGATGAAGAGTTTAATTGAAATGACAGAAGCATTAAACCATGTAACACCGGGGATTGCCGCTGAACATACGCTATTTTACGGCGTGGAAGCGAAATTTTATTCGGCCCGCCCGAAATTAAATAATCACTTTGAATCAGAAATCTCCGGCCTTTATCTAGGCGGTGACGGCGCGGGGGTGACACGCGGCCTTGCGCAGGCGAGCGCATGCGGTGTATGGATTGCGCGTGATATTGTAAAAAAAATAAATGAACTTCCACAGACCCGCGAAGAGGTACAAGTTGGATAACAAAGCACGTTGCCCCTAAAAGATTCACCTTTTAGGGGTTTTTTATATTTGTAGTTTTTATGAAAGAAAGCGGCTTTTCTCTCATATGATGATAAAGATAATAGTGTATGAGAGCGGGGAGTGGATGGTGAGGGAACATTTAATTAAACCTTTGTTAGAGCATCGTTATGTGGAAGTTTCGTATGGAAAAGGGGCTTATTTATATGACACTTCCGGTAAGCGCTATATCGACGGTTCATCTGGGGCGATTACAGCCGCAATTGGGCATGGAGTAGAAGAAGTTGTACAAGCGATGATCAAGCAAGCAAGAAAAGTCGCCTTCGTTTATCGTTCCCAATTTACAAATGAAGCAGCAGAATTGTTGGCAAAAAAGCTAAGTGAAATTAGCCCGGGCGACTTGAATTGGAGTTTTTTCGTTAACAGCGGAACGGAAGCGACCGAAACTGCGATGAAAATTGCCATCCAGCACTTCCAGGAAAAGGGGTTTCCAGGAAAGCACAAGATATTGTCCCGTTGGATGAGCTATCACGGCATTACAATCGGGGCTCTTTCGATGTCGGGACATCCGTTGCGGCGGCAACGTTTTACAGCTTTGCTTGAAGATTATCCTTCCGTGTCTCCGCCTTACTGTTTTCGCTGCCCTTTTCGGTTAGAGTATCCTTCTTGCCAGCTGGCTTGCGCAACTGAACTTGAAACAGCGATTGAACGAATCGGTGCAGAGCATATTGCCGCTTTTATCGCCGAACCGATTGTCGGCGCTGCCGGAGGGGCGATTACTCCTGTAAAGGAATATTACAAAATCATAAAAGAAATATGCGAACGCCATGATATTTTATTGATTGCGGATGAAGTAATGACCGGCCTTGGCCGAACCGGAAAATGGTTTGCGATGGAGCATTGGGAGGTACAGCCTGACATCGTTGCGCTCGGAAAAGGTTTAACAGCGGGTTATACTCCGATGGCGGCCGTTTTAGTGAGCGATCGGGTTATGGAGCCCATTTTGAATGGATCCAAATCGATCATGGCTGGCCATACATTTAGCGCCAATCCGCTATCTGCTGCTGTTTCGCTCGCGGTAGTGGAGTATATAGAAAAACATAACCTTGTGCAAGCAGCTAAAAATAAAGGAATGTACTTATTAGAAAAGCTGAAGGATTTACAAAAGAGAAGTTCTCTTATTTTGGATGTAAGAGGGAAGGGATTGCTGCTAGGAGTGGAGCTGCGTTGTGTAAATACGTTCCTTATACAAGCCGCTATGAAAAATGGGTTGCTCTTATATCCTGCCGTAGCGGGACCGAGCGGAAAAAACGAGACGGCTCTTCTTATCGCTCCTCCCCTTACTATTAGTTACGATGAATTGAATGAACTGCTGGTTATATTAGAAAAAAGCATAGGGGAAGTGGAGGAGGATCATACGTGAATGATATCGACAATATATTGGGAAAGCTACGGACAATCGACGAGGTTATGTCATATTTTCATGACGGCATGACCCTTATGTTTGGGGGATTTGGCGGTGTCGGTTCCCCTCCTGGCATAATTGAGGCAATTCTTCAAAGCGGCATTCGCGATTTACATTTAATTGGGAATGACACGGGGTTTCCTGATATAGGAATCGGCAAACTCGTAACGCATGGGCGCGTGTCCTCCCTGATTACCTCCCATATTGGCTCTAACCCAAACGCCGGTAAGCTTTTACATGAAGGGAAGCTGCAAATAGAGTTTTGTCCGCAGGGAACGCTTGCAGAAAGAATCCGTGCTGGCGGGATGGGACTTGGCGGTGTGCTTACTGATGTCGGGATGAATACAGTTGTTGAAAAAGGGAAGCAAAAGGTGATGGCAAACGGGAAGGTATATTTAGTGGAAACAGCCTTGCATGCGGATGTATCAATCGTATTTGCGAAACAAGCAGATGAGTTTGGAAATCTTGTATTCGATAAGAGCGCTCGAAATATGAATCCGCATGTGGCGATGGCCGGGGGTATTACCATCGTCGAAGCGGAGCAAATCGTTCCAATCGGTTCGCTTGACCCGGAAGAAATCGTGACGCCTGGCATATTCGTCGATTATATTGTGCCATCTAAAGGGGTGAGTTGGAAATGGGCTTGGGAATAGATGTCCGCAATAAAATTGCCAAACGGGCAGCAAAGGAAATTCAAAATGGAATGATTGTAAACTTAGGAATCGGGATACCTTCTCTTGTTCCAAATCATATACCGCCGCAATATCATGTAATGTTTCATGCAGAAAATGGAGTTATCGGCATAGGGCAAAGCCCAAAGCATGGGGAGGAAGACGAAAATCTTTGTAATGCTGCCGGGTTTCCGGTTACCGTCGTTCCGGGAGCAAGTTATTTTGACAGCTGCACAGCGTTTGGGATGATTCGCCGCGGCCTGCTAGATGTTACGATACTCGGTGCCCTTCAAGTGAGTCAGACCGGAGATTTAGCGAATTGGATTGTCCCTGGAAAACGCGTGCCAGGTATTGGAGGAGCGATGGACTTAGCGGAAAAGTCAAAGAAGGTTATTGTTGTGATGAATCATATAGATAAATACGGACAACCGAAAATTGTTTCGCAATGCACATTGCCTCTCACCGCTAAAGAGTGTGTGGATTTAATTATCACAGATATGGCGGTAATGCAAGTAACACCAGAAGGTTTGCTGCTAACAGAGCTAATGGAGCCGTACACAATAGATGATATTAAGAAATATACAGAGCCTTCCTTTCAAATAAGCCCGCAACTAAATGTATTATAAAAAGCGAGGTGGAGCTGTTGGGAGTATATAAAAAGCAAGTCCGTGAGCATATCCGTACCCATCAAACAAAAGGAATACGATTATTAAGAAGGCTTGTACAGGAAAGAAGCGTGTCTGCAGAAGAAAGCGGCGCCCAGGCTATTATGATTGAGAAATTGCGGCAGTTGGGAATGCAGCTTGATATATGGGAGCCATCTTATTCGGAGATGGAGCGCCATCCTTGCTTCGTTTCCCTGCGTAAAAACTTTGTTGATAGCCCCAACGTTGTCGGGGTTTTAAAAGGGACAGGGGGCGGCAAATCGATTATTTTAAATGGACACATTGATGTAGTTCCAGAAGGTGATAGAAAGCAATGGGAATATGATCCTTATGGCGGAGAAATCGTAGGAAATAAATTGTATGGCCGCGGCGCTACCGATATGAAGGGAGGGAATGTGGCTTTAATTATGGCGATAGAAGCGATTGTCGCAAGCGGTATACGCTTAAAAGGAGATATATATTTTCAAAGTGTTATTGAAGAAGAAAGCGGGGGTGCAGGTTCGCTGGCTGCTATTTTAAGAGGATATACAGCGGATGCGGTGCTCATACCGGAGCCGACAAACTTAAAGTTTTTCCCTAAGCAGCAAGGCTCCATGTGGTTTCGGTTAACAGTGAAAGGAAAGTCCGCGCATGGAGGCACGCGCTATGAAGGAGTTAGCGCAATTGAAAAAGGCATGGTTGTTCTTCAGTATATAAGACAGCTAGAGCAAAAACGAAATGAACGTATTGCGGACCCTCTGTATCAATCCACCCCAATTCCCGTTCCAATTAATATCGGGAAAATACAAGGCGGAAATTGGCCTTCCTCTGTACCCGATTCTCTTATTTTAGAAGGAAGATACGGCGTTATGCCGAATGAAACTTTAGAAGAAGCAAAGCGTGAATTTGAAGATTGTTTGAAGGAGCTGAATGAACAGGACGCCTGGTTTAAGAACAATCCAGTTACATTGACATGGTTTGGCGCACGCTGGGTGCCTGGCTCTATTGATGAACACCATCCATTTGTCCATACATTGCAAGAAAACTATCGGCTTGTGCGAAGTGAAGAACCCATATTTGAAGCTTCGCCATGGGGAACGGATGGGGGGGTGTTTACACAAATTGGAAATATGCCCGTGATTATTTTTGGGCCTGGCGAAACAAAAGTGGCGCATTATCCAAATGAGTATATTGAGATTGATAAAATGGTAGCAGCCGCAGAAATTATCGCATGCATGCTGCTTGATTGGTGCGGGGTGAATGAATCGTGAACTATTCTAGAAATTTGTTAGAAAGAAATAGTCAATATGTGCTAGAAGGTGTGTTAGATCATTTTAATGAACGCATTCGAATCGATTATTACAATGGGGATGTAAAGGCTATTATAGAAAGAACAGAAGAGCTGGCAAGACAAAACAATTTTACAAAAATTATCATAAAAGGGAAAAGGGAGGATTTTTCCCTTGTTTTTTCTTTTGGCTACCTGTTAGAAGCCGTAATTCCTGGCTACTTTTATGGACATGACGCATATATAGTGACAAAATATAAAGATGTAAGTCGGAGAAACAGCTCTTTTTGGCTTCATGAGGATAACATTCTTCAGGATGTAAAGGAGAAGGTTTACACAGATAAAAAAATTCCAGAACAATTTACTTTTCGCAAGGCGACAATGCAGGACGCAAAAGAATTGGCAAACTTATTTGGAAAGGTGTTTCAGGTATACCCCACCCCTCTAGATAATCATGAGTATATTGTAAAGACAATGAAAGAAGATACGATTTATTATGTTTATGAAGTAAATGGGAATATTGTTAGTACAGCTTCGGCGGAAATAGAGCGGCGCTTTGCAAATGCGGAATTAACGAATTGCGCTACGCTGCCGGAATTTCGCCAGCACGGCTTAATGAAACAGCTGTTGCAGAGGTTAGAGGAGGAACTGCGTAGCCAGTCGATTTTTTGTTCTTATACACTTGCCCGCGCGTTATCATTCGGAATGAATGCCGCTTTTTACCAGTTGGGGTACACATATACGGGAAGAATGGCAAATAATTGCTATATTTTTGATAAAATGGAAGATATGAATGTGTGGGTAAAGGATTTATCATGTTCTTAAAAAGTCTAAGCTAAATATCCGGCACTGATAATGCCAGAAATTCGGCAGGGGGTGAAGCAGTTGTTGACAGTTAGTACAAAAGAAGTGTTAGAAGCAATTTTAAGCAGTATCGATGAAGCGATTCATGCAGTAGATGAACGCGGCATTACTATTTTTTATAATGCGGTAGCTGCTCGGCATGATGGTCTTGCGATTGAAGAGGTACTTGGAAAACATGTTTTAGAAGCGTTTCCGTCTTTAACGAAAGAAACGAGCACCTTATTGAAGGTGCTGGAAACAAAACGGGTTATTCCGCACCAAGTGCAGCGCTACCAAAATCGGAACGGGAGGGAAATATATGCGGTGAACACGACCATTCCTATCGTTATCGACGGGAAGGTAGCAGGAGCGGTGGAAATTTCTAAAGATTATTCGGCTATACAAAAACTTACAGAAAAGATTGTGGAACTGCAATCTAATATCCGGCACAACTCAGCTAAACAGCCGACTATAACAGGCATTACATTTTCAGATATTATAACAAATGATGCAAGTTTTATAGAAATGAAGGAGCTTGCCCAAAAGGTAGCGCCAACTGATACAAATGTACTTCTCTACGGCGAAACAGGTACAGGCAAGGAATTGTTTGTTCAAGCGATTCACCATGCGTCAAGGCGGAGAAATAAACCGTTTATTGCCCAAAATTGTGCGGCTTTGCCAGAATCCCTACTGGAAAGCTTGTTGTTTGGAACAACAAAAGGCAGCTATACAGGTGCGGTAGAGCGAGCGGGTTTATTTGAACTGGCTCACGGGGGGACTTTATTTTTGGATGAAATCAATTCGATGCCGCTTGACTTGCAGGCGAAGCTTCTCCGTGTTTTAGAAGACGGTATTATTAGAAGAATCGGTGACGGGAAAACACGGCAGGTCGATGTGCGGGTTATTGCTGCGATGAACGAATCTCCCGAGAATTGTCTGATGGAAAAAAAACTGCGAATGGATTTGTATTACAGATTAAATGTATTTGCTATTTCCATCCCGCCGTTACGCAATCGTATCGGTGATATTCCTCTGTTAAGCGCTCATTTTTTAAAAGTGTATAACAAGAAGCACTTTAAAAATATTCAAACGCTTCACTCTGATGTGCTGCAACGATTTATAAGTTATCACTGGCCCGGAAATGTACGTGAACTGAAAAATGTAATAGAACATATGATGATTGTAGCGGATGGCCCCATGATTACACCAGCACATCTTCCGCCATCTTTTTCCGCTTTACCTTCAAATGATATTCTTCCTCTTCGCCAAGCATTGAATAAAACGGAAAGGCAGCTTATCGAAGCGGCGCTTGCCCATGCAGGCGGCAACATCTTACAAGCGGCAAAGCAGCTCGGAATCCCAAGGCAGACTTTGCAATATAAGCTGCAAAAATATAAAAGAACTGTCCGATAAACTGGCAGTTCTTTTATATTTTCACCAATGGATGCGGTTTCACATATAAAGAAGTAAGTATCAGATTAGATGATTTTACTATTTTGGATGAAAGTGGCATATTTTTTGCTTTTATAAATAGGTGAAGATTGTATGAAGAGGAGGAATTTCTCATGCTGCATGAGTTATATAAACCGAAACGCCATTGGAAAGATGTTGAACTATGGAAGGATGTAACAGAAGAGCAGTGGAACGATTGGATTTGGCAGCTAACGAATACAATTAAAACATTGGACGATTTAAAGAAAGTAATCAATCTCACGCCTGATGAAGAGGAAGGGGTGAAAATTTCCACAAAAACCATTCCATTAAACATTACGCCTTATTATGCTTCACTAATGAATCCAGATGATCCGCGCTGTCCAATTCGAATGCAATCCGTTCCGATTGCAAAAGAATTGTATAAGACGAAATACGACCAAGAAGATCCGCTTCATGAAGACGAGGATTCCCCAACCCCAGGATTAACCCACCGTTATCCAGATCGTGTACTTTTCTTAGTTACTAATCAGTGCTCTATGTATTGCCGCTATTGCACCCGCCGCCGCTTCAGCGGACAAATCGGCATGGGTGTGCCGAAAAAGCAGCTTGATGATGCAATCGCTTATATTGCCCGAACGCCACAGGTACGGGATGTTCTCATCTCCGGCGGTGACGGATTGTTGATTAACGATAATATTCTGGAATACATTTTGAAAAACTTACGGGCTATTCCTCATGTTGAAATCATCCGCATTGGCACAAGAGCACCTGTCGTATTCCCGCAGCGGATTACAGAAAACTTGTGCAACATCTTGAAAAAATATCATCCAATTTGGCTGAATACTCATTTTAATACCTCTATTGAGATTACTGAAGAATCGAAGACGGCGTGCGAAATGTTGGCTAATGCTGGTGTACCGCTGGGTAATCAGGCAGTTATTCTTGCTGGTATTAATGACAGTGTAGCTATTATGAAGAAGCTTATGCATGATCTTGTGAAAATCCGTGTTCGTCCGTACTACATCTACCAGTGTGATTTGTCCGAGGGTATCAGCCATTTCCGCGCTCCTGTTTCAAAGGGTTTAGAAATTATAGAAGGATTGCGCGGACATACGTCCGGATATGCCGTTCCTACTTCATTTTTTATTGGACGTATGATAAAATGCTGTTGTAATAAGGTTTTTGGGAGGTTGCAATGTTGAGAGAAATAAGACACGTTGCTATGTATTTAAGAATATCACAAGAAAAGAAAGGAGAGGGAGTAGAAACCTTATCAAACCATAGAGAAATTTTAACAGAGTACGCTCAAGAACATGATTACACTTGGGAGGAATACGGAGAAGTTCTTTCTGGAGGAGCTTCAGACTTGGGACAAAGACCTCAACTTCAAAAGCTGTTGAAAGAAATTGAGAAGTTTGACGCAATATTGGTTTTTGAACTTTCTCGTCTCTCAAGGAACGGACTTATTTCGGAGACAGTTCTCCAGTATTGTATTGACTATGATAAACCAATTATTACTCCACATTACACATATGACCTCGCAAACAATAGCAATGACGTTCTCACTTTCCGTTTCGGTTCTTTGATTGCATCACAAGAACATTCTCTGATAGGGAAACGGTCAAAAGCTAATAAAATTCAAATGACGAAAGCTGGACTTCACGTTTCTGGAGGAGTTCCATATGGCTATAGAAGAAACTCCAAGACAAAGAAGTTAGAAATATATGAGCCAGAAGCAAAAGCTGTGAGACTTATTTTCAAGTTACATGGTGAAGGTCTTGGGTCACGGAAAATTGTTGACACGTTGAACCGTGAAGGTTACCTTCCACAACGGTCAGACGCTTGGAACCTTCCAAGTGTAAAACGAATCATTAAAAATAAGACCTACAAAGGTACAGTCTTTATACAAGACAGAAAACGAATAAAAGAACATGGAAAATACATTTATAAGGTACTGGACACAATTGAGGTCGAGAACGCTCACCCAGCAATCATTTCACCAGATGAATGGGATCGAGCGAATCAAGAAAGAGAAGAAAGAGTTGAAAAGTTTAAAATTACTAGAGAAAGACCTCCAGCTCAATATGACACAATATTGAGGGATCTTGTTTTTTGTGGAAAGTGTGGGAGAAAAATTGCTTTTCGGAGAGAAAGAAACGGAAAGGTTACAATGAGACCATGTCAATTTCAGCTTCCAAATTCAGCTGAAAAGTGCAAAAACTCTGGTCTCCTTGTTGAGTATTTGGAGAAAGAAGTTGTGGAAAAGCTGAAGCAATACAGAGGGGAATTAATTCAAGAATTGGTTCAACTTCGAGACAACGACACTTCACAAATTGAGTTAGAGTTGAAAGAGCGACTTAATAACATAAAAGGACAACTTGAGACTGTAAAGAAGAAACAAGCAAACCTTCTTGACCTCGCTCTTGAAGGTCTCTTCTCAAGAGAGGAATTGAAGGAAAAGAAACAACAACTCCATGACCATGAACATGACCTTCAAAGGACATTGGAGCAACTGGAGAATCAATTGGAGAATTTGGATACAGTTCCAATAACAAACAGAATTGAGCATGTTGTTTCTTTACTAGACAACTTTGAGACCCTTTCTGTTGAGAAACAAAACAGAGTCTTAAAACGTGTTATAAAGAAAATTTATTTTACTAGAGAAATTCCAGAGGACTTGAGACAGTCGTCTCCAAAAAATCTAAGTCGGAGGAACTATCCGTTTGAATATGTGATTGAATACTTCTAATTGGAGGGAACCAATTGGTCAAGGAAATTGAGAAAAGACAAAAAGACGTTCTGGAAGAGTACAAAAAAGGTTTGGAGATTACCAGTGAGTCAAAGGTCGGAGAGGTTGACGTGAAGGTTTACGGAGAACTTGATGTTGAGAGGTTAGTGAAAAGACTTCTAAATAGTCCGTATATTACTAAACGAAAGAGCTGACTTAAAAAGTCGGTTCTTTTTTTATGCTCCTTTTAGGTCGCAGCAAAAAGACCTCCTCGTTGTAGTCAGCAGAACTGCAATAGAGGAGGAAACTTTTAATGTTTCAAGTGAAAGAAATTAGTAAACAAGAAGCTCTTGAAATGGTTAAAAAGTATCATTACTCAAATACGCTCCATTGAACAAAGTATTTTTGGGAATCTTTCAGAATGACTCTTTGGTCGGAGTTGTGACTCTTGGTTGGGGAACAAGACCAAGACACACAATACAAAAAATTTTCCCAAGTCTTGACACAGAGGACTATTATGAAATTGGGAGAATGTGCATGACGGACGAAATGCCCAGAAATAGTGAGAGTCAAATGTTGTCCAGAGTTGTTGCTTGGATAAAAGAGAATAGACCGTCCGTGAAAGTTCTGTTCACATGGGCTGACGGAATGTTGGGAAAGGTCGGTTATGTCTACCAAGCTAGTAATTTTAAATATATTGGACATATTTGGACAGACACATATTTAGTTGACGGAGTAAAAATTCACCCAAGACAAATGAAGGCATTTTTATCTCCAAACGATAGTAGGAAAGGTGTACGACCAACTATTGAACAAAGGGAGCAATTGGGAATAAAACATTATAAGGGAAAACAGTTTAAATACTTGTTCTTCACATGTGATAAGAGAACCAAGAAAAAAACCTCCTCGCTGAAATGTTAGCTCCAAATAATTTACCATATCCAAAAGAGAAAGACCTTGAATGGAAAGTTCAAGTGGGAAAAGGAAAATGGGTTCCTTCTGGTATTCCTCCATATAAAACAGACACAACGACAAAAGAAAACATTCTTTGTTTGAGAAGTTGAATAAGCTTCTCTTTTTTTTTATTTGTCACGGACTTCAACTCCTCTCGTTGGTTTGAATGTAAAAACGACAAAGGAGTTGCTTGAGTGAAAATATTCTTCTTTGCTCTTGCTTCTGTGGCCATGTTTTACCAGACTTATTTAGAGCTTATTTCAGAGCAATTTTTGAGAGCTGGTGCATTTGGTCTCATGGGTCTTGTAACGCTGTTTCTGACCGTTTTTGAGCTGATTATACGAGGTGATTTTTAATGAGAGTCGGAGACCGAGCCAGAGTGACCGTGAAGGACACAGTTTGGTTGGAACATTTGAAAAACGTTCCAGCAACAGTTTTCTATATTGACGAGAAAAACTTGTACGCAGACCATATGAAACCAATCCAAGTTGAGCTTGACGAACCTTACGACGTACACGGTCAGAGAATGTTGAGAGTAACCTTGAAGGAAGTGAGTCCTCTTGAATAAAAAAGAGGTTGCTTCACCCATTAAAAGGAGACGGAGACAACTAATTGTTCATTCTTACGGTTACTACCGACTAAACGAGACAATTATTTCTGATCACACATTTGACCAATGGAGCAAAGAGCTTGTTGAACTACAAGAAAAATATCCAGCTATCTCAAAATACTTGAAAGATTTATTTGCTTAGATTACACGCAGAATTTGCATGTTATCATGGTCATTACACGCAGAATTTGCATGTAATAACAGCTGATTACACGCAAAATTTGCGTACACTAAAGAATATATAATACTAAAGAATATATAAATATATATAAGAATATTGGAGGTTTCAATGTTGACATTATTCTTATTCATAGGTTTAGTGATTAGTTCATTATTAACTATCTTGAATATATTTGATGAAAGTCCTCTCGCTGGAGCTATTGATATAATCATGAAAGGAATAGTTGTTTTCAGTGTTGGAATGTATCTGTTGGAGAAATTGAACTGACTCTGGTCTATTGACTGGAGTCTTTTTATTGGTTTCAAGTAAATTAAAACTTGTCATTTGGTTGTGACAATGTTCTCCAGCTGACTTTATAAGTGTAAGAGTTACATGACTCTGACATTATTAATAGTTTCAGTGAACTGAAACAGAGGAGGACGAGGAAATGGACGCTAATAAAATCATTGACTATTTACTTGAAAAAATTAAGGTTCTAATAAGAGAGAACGCTTTTCTGGTTGCAAAGCTTGACTCAATGGAAGAGGAAATGAGAAACGCTGTTCAAGCTCACAGTAATGACGGAACTGAACCTCAAGAGGGAGCTGTTGAAAATGCTTAATGAACGAGTGAAAGAGCTTCTGGACTATTTGAATGTTTTGAGTCAAGTTCAAGGTTCTGGTCATTATG
>JBHGUR010000007.1:0-6385 GCA_048976805.1 Ectobacillus sp.
AACAACTACAAGTTGCATTAGCTGATTATGTACATTGGTTTAATCATATCAGAATTCACAGCACCCTTGATTATTTAAGCCCCGTAGAATACAAGAACAAAGACCTTAAAAAAATTGTCTAGTTTAGTGTTGACATTCCACTTATTAGGATTTTTATTATCTACTTTTACTCCTTTACAAGCTGTTAGAGCAGAATCCGTTTCAAAAGTTGAAAACTAGTATGTCACACCAGAGGATATTATTGGAGACATTGTGTTTCCGACCATTGATAAAAGAGTCGCAAAAGAATATGGAGTTGATTCTCTTTTTGGCTGGCAGTGGAAAAGGATCGTTGGTATAACTTACAATGATAATCATTCCTATGATGTTTCTGTAAGAATTCAAATCCCATCCAAAAATCCTGATGATTATAAAGAAGATCTAGTTAAGGTAAGAATCTATCCATCCTGTGACAGCCCTAAGATTGGATGTAATCACGATTTCAAAATAGAAATATTAGATTACAAACATTTATCTTCATAAGAATTATTAGCTTTTACTCAAACAAGAAACTAAAAACTTCTAACTTCCTCTCTCGAATCTTATGTAAACAAACAGCCCCAAATGGGGCTGTTTGTTTTTTATTTATTTGTTCGTTCTTTATATGAAAACAACTTTAAAATGACAAGTGAACTTACAGTAAGAATTGGAATTCCTGTAATAAGATACCATATATTCTTCGGCATTAACTGCTTGTAATAATATAAGAAGAGAACTCCCCATACAAACAATGTTAAATATTTTAATGTGTTTCTCAACATATTCACCAAACCCTATCTTAATAGATATCTATCCATCCATTATTTGGTCTAATATCCCGTTTGTCAAGTTGCTTTGCAATCGCAGTACCGATATCCAAATAATCCATAGCAAATGCTACACTAACACCAACTGCAGTAGCCAATTTATTTGCTCCCCAAGCCTTTAATCTGCTAACAACCGTTCTTGTAAACAAACGTTGCGCTTCCTGTTTACCCTTCTTAATAATGAATGCTTGGATAGCTCCGACACCACCACCTACCGCAAGACCAATTGCTACATTTAAAGCAGAACCCGCAAAATTAACTCCTATTTTCACTTGAGAAGCAGCGGACGCTGTACCTAAACTAAATGTTTCTAATGCCATTTGCTCAATAGATGATACATCATCTGTAGAAGTATCGCTTTCCGCTTTTTGGATTTCCGTTACTAACTCTTCTTGGGCCACATCTAAATTCTGATATGTATCAGACGTTTCGTCAAAGAAGTTTACCAATGCTTCTTCATATACTTGTTTTTCTTCTTCATTTAATTCTAACAATGAAACTTGTTCCTGCACAATTTCATCAAAAAGATGTTTCTCTTCAACAGTCATTTCTTGAATGGAAGGCGTACTTGCAACTGCTACTTCCAAGTTGAAATTTTCAGATAACACTTCTTTGTTTAATGTAACATCTGTTGTAATTCCTAGTACATCTTCCGTAGTTAAAACATTTTCAAGAGTTGAAATAGGCTGTGCAGTTTCTTCTACTGTAGAATCAGCAAAACTAGTTAACGTAGATAGAGAACTAGCTAACAACATTGCGGATGTCAAACCCGCCACTTTCTTTACTAGACTAGGCTTCATAATTGATCCCCTCTCCATTTTATTTTCCTAACAATTAAATATATTAATGTGCAATCATTAGGAAATACACCATTATAATGAAATTTCGTCTTAATTTGTAATCTATTTGAGAGGAAAAGGTTAAACATAATCAAGTTTCCAATAACATTTATTACATAAAGAAACTAACAAGATATTATTCAGATTTTGTTTTTATTTAAAAATTTAAACATAGTCAGAAAAGCATAAGAGGTTTTTATCCCCACTGTAAATTATCACATTGTTTCGGGTTGTCTTGTTCAAATTAATCCAGCACACCTTCTGGGATAATGTGATAATTTTTGCACTTTATTTCAGATTTTCATATTACTCCAGATTATTTAGCACATTATTTCAGTATGTTTCTTCATAAGAAAAAGAACCCTTCGCAGGGTTCGCAGTTTATATATAAGTCCAACTTGCACATTCGACATATCACTAGCTCTGCAGCTCAGTAAATACTTGAGTTGATCTGCTTTAAATATGTCGAAACAGGCGTGTTGATTAACCAGAAAAAACCAAAAGAAATATACAAAAAAGAACACCTTTCTTGTAGAATGTAAGTGCGAACCAACAAACTCAAGAAGAGGTGTTCTCTATGAAACAGTCTAACACATTCTTAAGCTTACTTCAAAACTTACTTTCACACGAAGAAATTCAATCGATTCTACAAGAAATCAAATATGAAGATACCGCACGCACTTTAGATGTTCAAACGCTCATTCAGTACCTTGTGACTGCAGCCATTTCAGAGTGGAAGAGCTTTCGACACGGTGCAGATGTTGCGAGTAATAATGGGCTTCCACGTGTTCACTATTCCACGTTTTCCAAGAAAACAAGTATGGTCCCGTTTTCCCTTATGAAGCGAGTATTCCATCTGATTGTTCGCAAATGTAACCGTGCCTTAAGACGAGAACTGAAGTTTCCAAAACCTTTACTTATCGTGGATTCTACGACGATGACAGTTGGAAAGACACGTTTACCTTGGGCTGTTTATCATGGGGAGCGATCCGGCGTGAAGCTTCATGTAGCGTATACCCCGGCGACAGAGATGCCACTTCAGGTTGTAGAAACGATTGGGCTAGCACATGATGGTCCAGTAGGAGAACAATTGGCTCACTCTGATTTCATCCTTGTGGAAGACCGGGCATATGGAAAGTTAAAGCGCCTCGATCAATTTGCCAAGGATGGTCAATTATTTGTCATTCGGTTAAGGGAGAACGTAAAGTTGCATCGTCCAAAAGGGCTCCAGCGATTGGCAAAACCAAACTCTCCTGTTCTTCGGGATGTGACCTGCCAACTTGGTACCGAGCAAAGTCGTACAAAGAAACGGCATCGCGTCGTTATCTTCCAAGACGATGAAGGAAAAGAAATGCGCGTAGTAACAAACGTGATGAACGTATCTGCCGAGCTCATTGCGGATATGTATAAAACTCGCTGGAAGATCGAGACGTTTTTTCGTTGGATCAAACAATATCTGAACATCCCTATGTTGTTTGGAACAACGGAAAATGCGGTATTCAACCAATTATATGCGGCGTTATTCGCCTATGTGTTGTTAAAATGGCTCTTTCAGCAAGCGAAACCCCACGCTTCTCGCGACTGTTCATTTGCATCTTTTACCCGTATGCTTCTTCATAATACCTTGCCAGTGGACTGGCAAGGAGCCATCGCTCTCGTGCTCAAACGAATACGAGACTCCCAAGGGAGAGGTCTGCCTATTTTTGGTTAATCAACACGCCTGAAGCGATACATTTCTTCGGGTCCTTGCTTATAAATCTCTACAAACTGTTTGTAGCTCATACACTCACCTCCTTTGATCTACTATTTCAAGTGTTAACTAGAAATCAAGGAATCAAGCGTGAATATGGGCTTATTTTTTAAGAATTACATGGGGTCTGAGTAGTTACAAAAAAAACACATTTCAAATTATACCAAACGATAAATGGAAATCAAGGATTTTTGTGGTATTAATGACATAAAAATACTTTATTACCATATGGTTAATATAAAAAATGTACACAAATATAACATATCTAAAAAGGGGGATAAGCGTCAAACTGATCCCACCTAGTTGCAATTTTCCATTCATGCGATAATCTTCTCAACCAATAAAATGAGAGGGTTAATCCGTTTGTTCTTGCCTCCCTCTTGCTTTTTTCAGGCTTTTTCTTCTTCACAGGAACAAAAAAACGAGGAAAACTGGACAGGCCATCCAATTTTCACTCGTTTTAGGGAACAACTGATTTGACTAAGAATACATATTGTTTTGCTACGAAAGGTTTTAATTTTCCAATAACAATTGGTATAAAGACTCTCCTCATATTAACAACCTTCTCCCTTTTATTCAAACGTTTGATTAAATAAAGTTAACATAAAATTCGATAAAAAATCACTACACCATTTGGATGTAGTGATCGATAAGTTGCTACCGCTAGGCCTGCTCCTTATTTTCCGCCCTCTCTGCCCGAAAAAATAATAAACATATTCCTTTCTTGAATTGTAGATAATACCAATAGTATTGGAGGGAAGGAAATGGGATTAAAGCAAATAAAGGAACCGCATAATGTATATTGTTTTACCGAATATGATGTGTTGAAGAAAGTAATCTTATGCCAGCCTCAATATATGACCATCCGTGAAGTAATAAATGAAACACAAAAGCACTTTAAAGATGAAGGCATACATATTGAAAAAGCCCTGGAACAACATGACGCTTTTGTAAAAACCTTGCGTAATCACAATATCGAAGTCATTTTGCTGCCTTGCCATAAAAAATACCCTGAGCAAGTCTTTACGCGGGATATTGGATTTACACTCGGAGAAACCATATTTGTTGCAGACATGGCGAGCGATATAAGAAACGGTGAAGAAGATATCCTAAAACAATGGTTAGAAGATGAAGAAATCTCCTACTATACTATCAAAGGGCATCAAATTGAAGGCGGGGACGTTCTTATTGACCGCGATACAATCTACATAGGCTTGAGCGACCGAACAAATCGTGAAGCAATCGAACATTTACAAGGTTTGCTAAGCAGGCAATTTGAAATTATGCCCATTGATTTTAACTGAAGTTGCCTTAATTTATCCTGAAGCCCTTTCAGCTGAAGATATTGAAAAACTTAAAGCTCGCTATGAGTTAATTCAAGTAACAAAAGAAGAGCAGTTTACACTTGGAACAAACGTTTTATCTATAGGAAATAGAAAAATTATAAGCTTGCCCATTAACAAAGGAGTAAACGAACAACTAAGAAGCCGCGGCTTTGAAGTCATTGAAGTGGATATTACAGAAATTATTAAATCCGGCGGCTCCTTCCGCTGCTGCACATTGCCAATTGAACGGGATCCAGAAGCGTAGTTGCACTGATGCTTTATTCTTAAAATCGGCCACTAGATCGCATGCTCTTCTTCGCTGCCAATGTATAAAGACGATCCTCTTGTGCCCTAGCAATTTGTTTTAATACCGGTAACGGTTTTGTTCAGCAGCCATAGCATCTGCCTTTGTCTTATGAACTGTGCCAAATGGATGCTCAGGCGGCGCATAGATTGTGTAAAGCTTAAGCGGCTTATTCCCCGTGTTGATTACATTATGCCACTTGCCGGCAGGGATCATGATGGCATAATCATCCTGCACCCTTTCTTGGAAATATAAGTTATCTTTAGTGTCCCCTATTTGCACAATTCCCTGCCCTTCTTCAATACGCAAGAATTGATCTACTGTAGGGTGCACTTCTAAACCGATATCTTCCCCGACATTGATGCTCATTACAGTGACCTGCAAGTTTTTCCCTGTCCATAGCGCTGTACGGAATGTGCGGTTTTGTTTGGTGGCCTTTTCAATATCGACCACAAATGGCCTTGTTCCATAATCCTGCAATACAACGCGGTCTTCACCGTTTGCAAAATATGGACAACCAAATCGGTTTGCATGCTCAAGCTCATTCGAAATAGGCCAGTAAACAGGCTGTGTTCCATAGTTATACATAGGTATGTTCGGATAATAAAGATATGGATAAGGAACATAGTACATCGTTCTCATTCCTTTCATCAATTTATCAAATTATCCTATGCACTATGTTTAGGGAGTGTACGTAAAATTTAAGCTGGCTTATTGAAAGAAATCGTTAGGCGTCCCTCTACAAAATAGCCTATTTGTTCCTATGTCTTGATTTTTACGGGAAACAAGAAAAAATACGGCAGGACTTCAAAAATGTAAGCCCAAATTATAAAAAATAAGCGCACCTTTACAGTATGCGTCACAAATAGCCGTATATAAGTCATTTTTTCATGAGATATACGGCTATTTTATTTTCCACTTGGATGATGCGTTCATCTGTGCCGTTGAAGAAGGAGATCTCAACATTGCCGGCTTTAATCGTGCAAGCAGGATAAGGGGAATGCCCTGCTGATGGAGGGGTTATAGAAGTTTTTTCATTTTCGCTATGTAATGTAACGGGGACGACCGTCAGTTTTTGTTGCGGCATAGAAAGCACCTCCTTTAATTGATACATTTATAGTACCGGAGGTGCAGCTTTTTTTATAGGCTTTGTTTGAATACGGGCTTACTATTCTTCTATACTAATTCCAAATTTATGTAATATCCACATAAAAAAACCTCCTCCGGAAATACTATGCCAAATTTTTAGCACATTACTCCGAAGGAGATTTGTTCGCAATCTGATATAATTTGAAAAATTCTTTCTGTTTTGAACTGATATA
>JBHGUR010000008.1:0-21684 GCA_048976805.1 Ectobacillus sp.
CCTGCACTCATTTGCTCCTTCTGGTTTTCCTTTGGAAGAGGCAAAACTAGGCCCTGACCGTTACTGCACACGGCTGGGAGCACTTTCCCCCCTCTAAAAAAAGAAGGGGTTATATATCAACACTAACGTTTAACACAGACAAAAACAAAACTAGACATAAAGCCCAGTTTATAATGTATTTTTCTTTATGCGTTGGAATCTTGATTTATATCGGCTTTCTTTCTAAAGATGACATACTTGCTTGCAAAGTAGTTGAATACTACAACAATAATATTGGCAATTACTTTCGAAACCAAATCATTTACAAGCAATACTTCTATCAGCAATACCATTGATAGAATGTCTATAAAATACGATAAAATCCGAAACCCCATAAAGTAAAAAAACTCTTTCATTACATGAAGCATACTCGTTTGCTTGCTATTAAAGACATACTTCTTGTTAGTTATATAAGCAAACAAAACAGAGATAATCCATGCGGCCGTTGTTGCGATTTTATAATCAACATGGAGCATTGTCGCAAGCACAAAATACGTAACAATGTTAACTAATGTTGTTAAACCGCCGAACAGCAGATAGTTAAAAATTTCCTTTTTTCTATTCACGTTTCCGCGCTCCTATCGGCCTGTTTTTACTTCCTGCTTCAGCACTACATATGCTGGCGCTTCTTCATTGCTCATGTTTGTTGCTTTTTCACCGTTATATTCATCCACAAAATACAACGGCCGTTGTTTCGTTTCATTGAACACGCGCCCTAAGTATTCTCCGATAATCCCAAGCGCAATTAACTGAACGCCGCCTAAAAATAAGATAACTGCCATCATGGAAGGATAACCGGTGACAGACTCTCCGTAAACAAGCGTTTTTACGATAATCCAAATCATATATACAAACGCAAAGAATGAAACGGTAAACCCGAAATAAGACGCGATGCGAAGCGGAAATGTTGTAAATGATGTAATCCCTTCAATTGCAAGCTCCATCAGTTTAAAATAATTCCACTTTGTTTCGCCGGCAGCACGCGGATCGCGGTCAAATAAAATTTCTTTTTTGTTGTATCCGATCCAGCTGAACATACCCTTTGTGTAACGCTGTGTTTCGCGGATTTTCTTTAACGCTTCTACGCAGCGGCGGTCCAATAAACGGAAATCCCCTGTGTTCTCTTGAATCGGGATGCGTGTAGTCCGTTTTAATAAGCTGTAAAACTTCGCGGCGGTCCATTTTTTTGCCCAAGATTCTCCCGCTCTTGATCTTCTTTTGGCATACACATCATCATAGCCTTGTTCCCAATATTTAATCATTTCTGGAATCAATTCCGGCGGGTCCTGTAAATCGGCATCGATAATTACGACCGCATCGCCAATCGCATGATCAAATCCGGCAATCATGGCCGTTTCTTTACCGAAATTGCGTGCCAAATCTACGTAGGAAATACGAGGGTCGCGCAATCTAAATTCTTTAATAATGTCTAATGTATTGTCCTTGCTTCCGTCATTTACAAATAAAATTTCAAAATTATAATTAGGGATATTGTCTAAAACAGCTGTTAAGCGTTCATACAGCTGATCCAATACATCTTCTTCATTATAAGCCGGTACTAGAATCGTAATGGTTTTCAAAGAAGAGGCTCCTTTCCGTTTCTATTCTATCCATAAACTATTTAATTTTTAGGCTCTGTTAAAGGCCCATGTCGATTTTCACGTCAAAATCACATGATTTATAACGTAGGCCTGCACATCACGGCTATGTAGAACCTGGCGGCAGCCCCCACTCTCTTTCCCTCTAAAAAAGGATTTATATAGCAACACCAACGTTTAACACAGCCTATTTTTAACAAGCACAGACGAGACATAGCAAATTGGGCTCTCTTTTTAGAATACCTCCAATCCACTATGTCTACTCTTGAATTTTATGCAATTTACTTGGCCAGTACCGCCGTTTGCTCTTCTACAATCTGCTTCATGATTCGCAAAAGATCAGCCTTTAATTCGTCATGCTGCAGCGCCATTTCAATTGTCGTTTGAATAAACCCCAGCTTTTCCCCTACATCATAACGTTTTCCTTCAAAATCGTAGGCAAATACACGCTGGATTTCGTTCAGGCGCTGAATTGCATCCGTCAATTGGATTTCCCCGCCTGCTCCTACTTGCTGCTCCTCTAGAAACATAAAAATCTCAGGCGTTAATACGTAACGGCCCATAATCGCAAGGTTGGAAGGCGCTGTACCTTTTGCAGGCTTTTCTACAAATTTGCGCACTTGGTAACGGCGGTCTTCATTGGCAAGCGGATCAATAATTCCGTAACGGTGTGTTTCGTTATCCGCTACTGTCTGTACCCCGATTACAGAGGAAAGTGTTTTTTCATACTCATCGATTAATTGGCGAAGGCATGGTTTTTCTGCTTGTACGATATCATCTCCCAATAAAACCGCAAATGGCTCATCGCCGATAAATTTGCGCGCGCACCATACCGCATGTCCAAGGCCTTTTGGCTCTTTTTGGCGAATATAATGAATATCTACCATTTTAGAAGATGCCTGTACCTTCTCAAGCAATTCATACTTTTGCTTTTCCAACAGGTTTTGTTCTAATTCAAAAGCATGGTCGAAATGATCTTCAATCGCCCGCTTTCCTTTTCCGGTTACGATAATGATATCTTCAATCCCCGACTCAATCGCTTCTTCAACAATGTATTGAATTGTTGGCTTATCGACAATCGGCAGCATTTCCTTCGGCATTGCTTTCGTTGCCGGCAAAAAGCGAGTTCCCAATCCGGCTGCCGGAATAATCGCTTTTCTCACTTTTTTCATAATGTATAACCTCTTTCTATGCTTGCTTTCTTAAATAATTGTATATAACTGCTTTTAAATAGCCCTCGTACAACATACTTTTAATCTGTCGTTACCCTAACATAAGCACCTTGCCATTATATAATTATATATCTAACGCCCTTATTCATCATATTACATTTGTTTAACAACTATATATAATGTATTGTCCTCTAAAGGGCACTCTTACAAATTCTACATGATTGCTTTTTTATCCGTCAAGCTATACTCGTATTTTCCTCTTTCTTCTATGAAAATTAAATTTTCATGGAAAGACTGCGAAAAATAAAGAAAACTCGCCAATTGGCGAGCCTGTAAAGGAGAAGACAGAGGTGTAGTTGCACCGATACTTTGTTCCTAAAATTGGCCGCTGCATCGTATAATCTTCTTCACTGCCAATTTATATTTTCTTAAAGTAGAACAAAGGCAAGTTCCTCTTACTATGAGAAACCTGCCTTTACGTTTACTGTTCTGTAAATCGTTCCACAAGCGTTGCCAGCGTTCGCACCATAACGCCTGTTCCGCCCGCCGGCCCGAGATTGTGGGCATTTTTTGCTTCCGACGTTCCTGCAATATCAAGGTGCACCCATGGCGTGTCTTCCGCAAATTCACCTAGGAACGTTCCCGCCATAATCGCATGGCCGTCGCGCCCCGGGGAGTTATTTAAATCCGCAAACTTGCTATTGCGGACACGCTCCTTATCGCGCTCGAAAATCGGCAGCTGCCAAATCGGCTCATCCGTTTCCAGTGCCGCTTCCAGTACCTTTTCATAGAAGCCTTCGTTATTTGTCATCGCCCCTGTCGTATGGTTCCCGAGCGCTACAATCACGCCACCTGTTAATGTTGCCACGTCTACAAGATAATTGGCGCCCAGCTTTTTTGCATATGTAATTCCATCAGCCAAGGCAAGGCGCCCCTCTGCATCTGTATTGAGCACTTCAATTGTTTTTCCGCTCATGGACGTAATGACGTCATCCGGCTTAAATGCTTCGCCGCTAATCATATTATCCGTAGCCGGAATCACCGCCACGACATTTTGTTCAGGGCGCAACTCGCCGATAATTTCCATCGCCCCAAGTACAGTCGCCGCGCCGCCCATGTCACCCTTCATGCCGACCATGCTCTCACGCGGCTTTAAGGAATAACCGCCTGTATCATACGTAATGCCTTTGCCGACAAAGCCGATTACGTCCGTCCACTCTTCTTTTCCCTTATATAGAAGCGCAATCATTTTCGGCGGATTTATAGAGCCTTTATTTACTGCCAATAACGCGCCCATACCGAGTTCTTGCATTTCTTCCTTATCTAAAATTTTATAATCCATGTCATATTTTTCTGCAAGCCGCATTGCATAGTCAGCCAAATCGTTTGCAGTCAACTTGTTTGGCGGCATATTAACAAGTGTACGCGCGGAATTCACTGCGCGCCCATATACATGCCCGACTGTCAGCGAAGCGTACACTTCATCCTTATCTTCCTTTGTAACAACTGTAATTGTTGCTTGTTTTCTCTCCTCTTGCTTGTTTGTTTTATATGTTTGCAGTTCATATGTACCTAATGTATATGCTTCCGCTACAATATGCGCCGCATCCAATGCATCTAGCTGATTGGCTGCGAAAGAATCAAGCAATACCGCTACATTTGTTGCTTTTGCGCTGTGCAGCATCTTAAACAGCTTTCCGAGCGTCTCGCGCAGCACCTCGGTTGTATACGCTTCTTTTTTACCAAGCCCGGCAAAATAGTAACGTTTTATATCTGAATTTCCTAACGTATGTATTTTAGAAATAGATTTCTTTTTTGCAGAAATATCCCCTTCTTCTAATAAGTTTTGTAACTGTCCGCCCAACGCAGCATCGACATCTGTTAGAAAGCGGCTTTCCTCCCCTTCAAATAGCGCAACTACAACTGCTTCATGGCTGCCTGTTTTGTCTTGTATTTGAAACATCCATATGCACCTCCATATATTTTCCCTTTTATTATATTCCTATCTGCTGAGGAATACGATGGTTCAGTCTTCTATGTATAGGAAGAAAACGGGAAGATCCGGCAGATTTTTGCTTTCTTCATAAGGCACCCGGTCTATATCTTTTGGCATTACCCCCAAACATTCCTCAATAAAAGGATATACCTTTTCCAAATTAAGTGACCAATGAAGCGGCCGGTACGGCTGCAAATAGCGATGTGCTGCTCCCATCATAAGACGCGCTCCCTTCACATTGCCGTAGCTGTAATGATAAAGGGCGACAGTCATCTGCAGCAGCCCTTTTAGAAAGTAGTTGTCCCGCTCTATCAGCCACATTTCCTCTAAAAGGTCATGGCACGTATAATAGTCGCCTTCATTGAATTTCACGAAAAATTCGTAGTATTCCTGCGGATAATCATTCATCTTACCCCTCACAATTTTTCATCCCCAAAACTAGCAAAATCGTCTAATTCCCATAGCTTTCATCCTATTATAACAAAGAAAAAAGTCTAGAAACACGCTTCTAGACTATTGTTGCTTTTTATATTGTTGGCGGAACACTTGCATCGTCTCATCTTCATTCAGCCTTGTGAGTTCTTCCTCGCTTAATTTCCCGTCTCCCATTTTTACCACATATACTTTTAGCTGCCGCTTGCCCCACTGCTTATATACATCCTGCACTGTTTCATAGTAAAGATCCAACGTATTTCCCTTAATTGCGCCGCCTTTATCAGCCACTACCCCATAGCCGTACCCTGGAATAAATAAAATTGTCCCAATTGGAAACACGTTTAAATCAGCGGCGATCGTAGAGTATAAATCCCGTTTAACTCGAACACCAGAATATGTAATTCCGTACTGCGGATGGCCCGGGTGTTTTCCTGTCGATTCCGTTCCCGCTGTATATCCGGTTGCCGTTACGACAACCGACTGGTATTTAGACCAATCACGCGACTGTTCCAAAGGTATAACCTCTTGCTTTTCTTCTTTTCCCGGTTTCGCATTAGCTGTTGCCTGCACTGTCTCCTGTTCATCGTGCTTCCTTTTAAAATCTGATAATTGCATTCCCGAAAAAGCTTGAAAGGTAACTAACAATGCCATGCAAAATAAACAGGTCATAAACAGCCGAATTACAAATTTTTGTATCGTCATGTTTATAATCAACACTCCTTCACCGTTAGTGTTGACCAACATGACTTTGTTTTATGCATGCCAAAATTATGAATAGCATATATGTTCAATTTGTTGTACAGTCATATTTCTTTGCAAAAGGCTAATGTTGAATTTGATTCATTTGTTAATTTGGAACGACAGGCGGCGACTCCAGCGGGAAAAGCGGCTCGGCCCCGCCCGCAGAAAGCGTCCGCCTGTAGTGGAACATCAACAACAGAACCTTGCAGAAAAAAAACCCGCAGCTGCGGGATTAGAACATTTGATAGCCTCTTTGGCGCAACGATTTAATAATAAATCCGGAAAGCAATGCGCCTGCCAATCCAGTTGTTAAAATAATTACATCCGCCTGCCCGAGCTTGGCCATGTGTTCAGCCAGCGATGAAAAAGCGCCGGACGGATTGCTGAAATAGGTTAGTATGCTTACTTTGTCAATGATAAACACGCATATAAGCGGATATATAATCGCCATTACCCACGTTTTGCGCAAAATCATGTTTAACAAAAAGCCGATTCCAAAAAATAAAACGAAAAATAGCAGCATAGAAATCAACAGCACTGGTATACTCATTCGTTTCTCTCCTTCTCCCCACACTTTTCTTTCAGTTTACAAAACTCCCGTTTTCACCGTCAATGCTCTTGTTCCGGCAAAAACAAATGATAAGCTGTATATCCGAAGTGCTCTCCCGGATTGACTGATATATCACGGTGCAAGATTGGGTTTGGCATCCTTTCAGCCAAATAACAAAGCAAGATTGAAGCGCTTTCATCTTTTCGTATATCATCGGGATGCAAAAATGCAGCTTCCGCCAATTCTCTCTGCTGCACCACTACATTCTCATGCTTCGCTTTTAGCATAAACATAATCATATTATCGCTAATATCCCGCGCTAACACGCCGGAGCGAATCCCGATAACGCCTAATAGCTCTGCTTCAATTCCTGTTTCCTCTTGCACTTCCCGCTTTACCGCTTCATCAATTGTTTCCCCTTCCTCCACAAAGCCCGCCGGAAGCGACCATTTCCCTTCTAACCCGCCGTACTTTTTCTTCACAACAAGCCAGCGCCCGTCCTCTGTTATAACTAAACCGCTTACAGCTAGCCACACTTTTCCCCGCTTGCCCATCTGATTCCTCTCCCTTTGCCGACAACAATTGCAAATATTATATTATGAAGAAAATAAAAAGCGCAGTTGCTCTTATCTCATTCCTAAAATTGAAAACTGCGCCAAACCGGTTTCTTTGCTGCCGTAAACTGTAAAGAAAAGAGCAAAAACAGCCAAAGCCATTTCTGCTCTTATTATACATTAAAAGAACTTTAATTTTCCTTTTTTCAACACTAACAGCGGACCGCCTAATAGGAATAAGTAGCGGTTATCAATAACTTTTTTCATAAACGCAGCCTTCCAGCCTACCAATTTCTTGCCAAATACTACGCCGATGCCATCGTCATGGCCTAAGGAGCATACACTTCCTTTGTTATCAAAAGCAAATTTCTCCAGCTCGCCTTTTCCGCGCACAAGCACTGCAATGTTTTTCGCTATATTATAACCTTCTTGAATTGCAATTTGTGCTGTTGGCGGATATGGGCGTTCATTTTGCGGATTAAAGACTAATGCAGCATCTCCTACGATAAATACATCGTCATGGCCTGGAGCGCGCAAAAATTCATCAACCTTTACGCGACCGCGCATAGCTTCAAAGCCGGATTGCTCCACAAGGGAGTTGCCGCGCACACCTGCTGCCCATACTACAGTTGCAGCCTTAATTTCTTCCACGTTATCGTCCTTGGAAACGATGATGCCTTCTTCTGTCGCTTCTTTAATTGCCGTACCGATGCGGAATTCCACGCCTTTTTTCTCAAGGTGGCTTACTGCATACTCTACAAGCTCAGGATCGAAGCCAGGAAGTGCGGATGGCGCAGCTTCCACACAGATTATGCGCACTTTTTCACGAGGAAGGTCATACTCTTGAACAAGCTCGGGAACACGGTTGGCAAGCTCTGCAACAAATTCGATACCTGTGAAACCAGCACCGCCAACTACAACAGTAAGAAGCTCATCGCGTTTTTCTGTTGGATATTGAGAGAACATATACTCGATATGATCGCGGATTTGGCGTGAGCTATTAATGTTGGCAATCGAAAACGCATGCTCTTTCAAGCCTTTAATGCCAAATGTTTCCGACTCAAACCCTAATCCTACTACTAAATAATCATACTCCAGCTCGCCGTTACGCAAAACAACACGCTTTTCTGCCGGTTTGATTTCCATTACTGTGTCTTGCACAAAGTTGACTTTGCTTGTATCGATTACGTCCTTAATATTTAGGCGTACTTTGTCATGGTGCAGTGTACCTGCTGCACTTTCATGCAACCATGTTGTTTGATAATGATAATTGTTATTATTTACCAATGTAATCTCAGCTTCACTCACTGACAACAACTTTTGCAGGCGCACAGTCGTAATCATACCACCATAGCCAGCACCCAAAACAACGATTTTTGGCTTTCTCACCCTAATCACAACCCTCTTTATATAATGGTAAAAATAAAAAGTATTGCATAAGCAATGCCCTATACAAAATGTCGAATAACTAGCGACATTTCAAGAAATAGTTAAGAATTTGTAAGAAATTTGTCATAAAAGCGTATATAGTACTACCCTATATTATTCTTTTTTGTAGCTTTTTTCAAGCATGATTCTCAAAGAGATTCTTAATATTGTTCGGAAAAAATTAACTAATTCTATACTTTTTTTCTGTTTGGCGTTTAGTTTTTGTTTTTTCACTCAATATATACAAGAACAGTCTTTTTGCACATTTGTTTTATGTAAGTTTTTTTTAGCGAAATATGGTATCATTTTTCTGTGAGCATATGGGCGATTGTATATCGCCCCCGTATGTATTCTACATACATTCTTATTCTCTTTGGGAGAAAATCAGAATTCCTACTATGGGGGGAGAAGACTTTGACAGAACAGCAAAAAGTATACGATATTACGATTATAGGTGGTGGTCCGGTCGGATTGTTTACTGCCTTCTACGGCGGAATGAGACAAGCCAGCGTAAAAATCATTGAGAGCCTACCTCAGCTTGGCGGACAACTTTCTGCACTGTATCCGGAAAAATACATTTATGATGTAGCCGGGTTTCCGAAAGTGCGTGCGCAAGAGCTTATTGATAACCTGAAAGAACAAATGAGCAAATTTGAACCGACTGTTTGCTTAGAAGAATCTGTACAAACGCTAGAAAAGCAAGCGGATGGAATTTTTAAGCTTGTCACGAATAAAGACACACACTATTCCAAAACAGTCATTATCACAGCAGGAAACGGCGCTTTTCAGCCTCGCCGCTTAGAGCTTAAAAATGCTGTTCAGTACGAAAAGAAAAACCTTCATTATTTCGTCGATGACATGAACAAGTTTGCCGGCAAAAAGGTTGTTGTATTTGGCGGCGGCGACTCTGCGGTAGACTGGACGCTTATGCTTGAACCGATTGCCGAAAAAGTGACCATTATTCACCGCCGCGATAAATTCCGCGCACATGAGCATAGTGTAGAAACATTGATGAACTCGCGCGCCGATGTAAAAACGCCTTATGTTCCTGTTGAATTGATCGGCGCTGATAAGATTACGCAGGTTGTTATTCAAGACGTGAAAACGGAAGAAAAAATTGTCATTGATGTAGACGACGTAATTGTAAACTACGGTTTCGTTTCTTCGCTCGGCCCGATTAAAGATTGGGGTCTGAATATTGAAAAAAATAGCATCGTCGTCAACTCAAAAATGGAAACAAACATTCCGGGCATTTACGCTGCGGGCGATATTTGCACGTACGAAGGAAAAGTAAAGCTAATCGCTTGCGGCTTCGGCGAAGCGCCAACGGCAGTAAACAATGCAAAAACATACATGGATCCAAAAGCAAAAGTGCAACCGCTACACAGCTCCAGCATGTTCTAAGAAAAGCGGAGCCGGCTCGTTCAGCTCCGGAAGGCAGAGGTTCTCCGCACGAAAAGGCGCTTTTTGCCTTTACGGGCGGGGGTTCTCTGACAGGAGGAGCTAGCCGGCGAAGCTGGACAAAAAGAAAAGCGCAATCGGCTCGCTCAGGCGCAGCTGCAAAGGGGCTGTCCGAAAAGCGGTATTTCGGCCCGAAAACTAGAAAAAACAAAACCCAAGAATGCCGTTAAATCAGCATTCTTGGGTTTTTAATTTCGATACATTTTACTCTAAAATGGACTTTTTAGACACCTCTTCTATTTCACCCATAATCCGGCCGGCTCCCCAATCTGCCGCAACAGCGGGCACACTCTCTGAAGCCTCTTTTAAAACCTCATGTACAAACGCTTCCTTTTTGTCTAAAATGGACTAGGAGTATAGAATAGGCTGTATTCAGATAATAAATAATAGTATTTAATAAGCGAGGAAAAAATATGGAGGAACTACAACAAAACAAGCCTTTCCCTGTCGCAGATAGCGGAACTTCGCTGTTTCAAAATGCAAACTTTCTATATTTATGGACGGCAACGCTATTTTCCAGCTTTGCTTTATCATTCTTTATGTTTTCCCAAACGTGGTATATCGTCAAAAAACTCGATTTGGAAGCATCCCTCGGTCTCGTTTTTGTCGCATCAAGCGTTCCCCGCCTTCTTTTTATGATTTTAGGCGGCGCTGCAGCGGATAAATTCCCGAAGAAAACGATTATGTTTTATTCTAATGTTGTCCGGGCCCTCCTTGTCGCCGCCGTTCTGGTTTGGCTTCTTGCAGGCAATATCACTTTATACACATTTGTCTTTTTCGCGCTATTTTTCGGCCTTGCCGATGCTTTTTTCTGGTCGGCAGATAGTTCCATTTTACCTGAGCTTGTCGAAAAGCACCGTTTAACACAGGCGAACTCCATTACGCAAATGACAAACCAATCTTCGCTCATTCTCGGTCCGGTATTAGCCGGCATTACGCTGAAAATCAGCAATTATGAAACCGTATTTGCCGGGACAATTTTCTTCTTATTAATCGCCGCTGTGCTCATTCAAAAAATACGGTTAAAGACATTAGAAAATAGGAATGCAGAGCATAAAAATATGCTTGCTTCCATCAAGGAAGGTCTTTTATATGTCAAACAGTCTTCTTTTTTAACAACGTTGCTCATTTGCAGCGCTTTTTTAAATATGTTTTTGATCGGGCCAATGCAAATCGGGTTCCCCATTTTTGTTAAAACTGTTTTAAAGGGGGACTCCCTGATGTTCAGCTATTTGGAAGGCTCTGTAGGGGGAGGGATGGCCATCGGCGCCATCATCATTGGGATTGCAAATATTCAGCGCAAGCGCGGCTGGTTTTGCATTACGATGCTGTTTTTGTCCGGAGTTTTCTTTCTGCTCTTAAGCTTTAGCGAAATATGGTGGCAGACGCTCATTTTTGGCAGCATATTCGGCATGGCCTTGGCGATGGGCGCTATTCCGCTTATGGCCGTTATTCAATCGACAGTAAAAGAAGAGATGATGGGGCGCGTCATGAGCTTGCTTATGTTGTCCTCTATCGGGCTTATCCCTGTTTCCTATGCCGTAACAGCGCTTGTTCTAACAACCGGTATATCCATCCTGGCAATCATGAAAGGAGGCGCCCTTGCTGTTATTTTGTTTGTCATGTTCGTAGCGCTTCGGGTGCCGACGGTTCGGCGCTTCAACTAAGGCATCCTAGTGGATGCTTTTTTAATTTCGGCCACCAGTTAAACGTGATTATTGATAAGGCTCTGTTAAAGGCTAATGTTGCTTTGACACGAAAGGCGGCGACTCCAGCGGGAAAAACGGGACAGCTGAGACCCTGGACTGAGCGTAGCGAGAGAAGCGGCTCGGCCCCGCCCGCGGAAAGCGTACGTCTGTGCATTACGGCTATGCAGAACCAATCGCCGCCTGCATTCATGTTCTCCCTCTGGTTTTCCTTTGGACGAGGCAAACTAGGCCCTGACCGTTACTGCACATGGCTGGGAGCACTCTCCCCTTAAAAAAGGGGCTATATATCAACACTAGCGTTTAACACAGCCTAAAAAAAGAACAGCTATGAAAGCTGCTCTATCAAAGTTAGCACTGCTCAGGCGTACCCGCGTTTGTCGCGGTGCGGAAAGAAGAACCGCATCCGCATGTCGCGATTGCGTTCGGATTGTCGATAGTAAACCCGCCGCCGAGCATCGATTCCTTATAGTCAATTTTTACTCCTTTTAATACGGGAGCATCCTGCTTATCAATAACGAATTTAACACCGTGAAAATCCAGCACTTCATCATTTACGCCGACTTCTTCTTCAAATCCAAGGCCGTAAGAAAGGCCGCTGCATCCGCCGCCTTTTACTCCAAGGCGTACATACTTTTCTCCTTCTCCCGCTTGCTTCATCATATCCTGAATTTGATAGGCTGCTTGCTCTGTTACATGAATCATCTATTCCACCTTCCTTTCTTTTCCCATTATACTCTTTTCCTTGCATTTAACCCAAACAAGCGGCTTAGTAATAATATACGCCGGTGCAAATCGTTTCTGCCGGCCCTTTCATCAAGACGGTTCCCTCTTCCGTCCATGTAATAAATAAATCGCCGCCTGCAAGATGCACTACAGCTTCTGTTCCTTTTTTTATTCTGCCGTTTAAAACGGCAGCTACAACCGCCGCACAAGCGCCGGTACCGCATGCTTGCGTTACGCCGGAGCCTCTCTCCCAGACGCGGAAATTCATTTCGCTTTCACTAACAATCTCAACAAATTCTACATTCACACTTTCTGGGAACATCTCGTGTTTTTCCAGCACCGGTCCCAGCGTTGTTAACGGAGCCTTCTCAATATCATCCACCAATATGACCGCATGCGGATTTCCCATCGATACAGCGGTTAGCTCATACTGTTCCCCGTCAAATAAAACCGATTCGCGAATGAAGGGCATTTCCCCTTCGCCAAGCATCGGGATGTCGCTGCGGCTTAAGCGGGGCCGTCCCATATCAATAGTTACATACGTAACTTTGCCTTCTTCTGCCGTCACTTCTGCCGTAACAAGACCGGAAATCGTTTCAATTTGAAAAACGGTATCATCTACTAATTTATGCTCGTACGCATATTTTGCTACACAGCGCAGGCCATTTCCGCAGCTCTTTGCTTCGGAGCCGTCCTTATTAAAAATGCGCATTTTCACCGGAGCATGTTCTGACGGGCATACTAAAATCATGCCGTCCGAACCGATTCCCGTGTTTACATCCGAAACCTTTTGCGCCAGCTCCGCAAGCATTCCCTCTTCTAAATGCTCTTCAAACATATTTACGTAAATATAATTATTCCCTAACCCATGCATTTTCGTAAAAGCGAATTGCTTCATTTTTTCCACTCCAAAAAATTTTTATTTCCATAAGTATAAAATGCCCCGTTTTAGAACACAATAGGAACATCCCCCGTTTCTCATAATAAAAAAGAAAAGCCCTCTTGCCGGGGCTTTTCTTTTTTGTGCAGGCAAAGCTTTATCGTAATGATGCCTAGATAAACATCCCCGCAACTGCAGCGCTAAGCAAATTCGCCAACGTTCCGGCGAGAACGGCCCGAAAACCGAAGCGGGCAATTTCCGCTCTCCGTTCCGGAGCCATTCCCCCAAGTCCGCCAAGCAAAATCGCAATAGAAGAAAGGTTTGCGAACCCGCATAAAGCAAACGTAATCATAGCTATTGTTTTCTCTGATAAATTTTTCATCATCGGAGCAAATTCCGTAAATGCTACAAATTCATTTAAAATCAATTTTTGTCCGATAAAGCTCCCGGCCGTAACCGCTTCGTTCCATGGCACACCGATTAAAAAGGCAATCGGCGAGAAAATATAGCCTAAAATTAACTGTAATGACAGCTTCGGAAAACCGAACAAGCCTCCAATTCCGCCAACGAAACCGTTAATCAAAGCAATAATGGCAATAAAGGCGATAAGCATTGCACCGACATTTAACGCCAGCATTAATCCATCGGATGCTCCGCGCGCCGCCGCGTCAATCACATTCGCGTGATCATGATCGCGATCGACCTTTACTTCGCGCCGCGCCTCTTCTGCCTTTGTTTCCGGGAAAAACAGCTTCGCCATCACCAGCCCGGCCGGCGCCGCCATGACTGCTGCTGCAAGCAAGTATTGAAGCGGCACGCCCAAAGCTGCGTAACCGAATAAAGTAGAGCCCGACACAGAAGCTAGTCCGCCGACCATGACAGCAAACAATTCTGATGGCGTCAGCTTTCCGATGTAAGGCCGAATCACAAGCGGCGCCTCTGTTTGCCCGAGGAAAATATTGGCGGTAGCTGATAAAGATTCAGCTTGGCTTGTCCCAAGAAGCTTCGCAAGAGCCCCTCCGATAATCCGGACAATCCACTGCATAATGCCAAGATAATACAACACTGCAATGAGAGAGGATAAAAAGATTAAAATCGGCAAAACGCGAAATGCGAAAATAAAACCCGTCGGCTGCGTTGGATCGGCAAGGTTTCCAAATAAAAACGAAATGCCGGCATTGGCAAAGTCCATAACCTTTTGGACAGATTGGGTTACAGCTTCTAGCGCCCTTCTTCCAACATCCCATTTCAATACCAAGAAGCCGAATAATAGTTGAATGGCCAAGCCTCCTAAAACAGCGCGGGGGCTGATTGCTTTTTTATTAGTGGAAAGCAAGAAAGCAATTAAAAAGAGTATCGCAATACCGAGCAATCCCCAAAGAATATTCATGCCGCTCACCTCTTCTATAATAGTCCCTCTTATATTTTTCCAATTTCCCGCATTTTACTCTAACGTTCTTGCCAAAATCGGGCTATATAGCCAAAAGAAAAAGCACCGCCAACACGGTGCTTAAAACATTGGATTTTCCTCTAAATATTCATATATATTTTTAACCAGCTCTTCCGGCGTGCTTCCTGTTACTACTTCCCCGTTTACCATCGCGTACGGCCCTTCGTAGCACACTCCGCAATAGCCAAGACAGCCGTATTCAATTATATCCAAATTCGGATCCTTTTCCAGCACGGCGCGCGCTTGTTGCGACCCGTTCGCCAAGTTGCTTACACAAAACTCAATTAACGGATTAATCACCTTTTTCACCTCGCTATTACCGTTACTGTAAATGTTTTTATAAAGCTCGTCAACTTCTTTGTTTTGTTCTGAATATCTTTAGATTTCTCGTACATATTCATTGTTATTTGTTCACAAATTCGTTATAATTTTGTTGGGAAAGTTCGAAAAATTTTTGTAGTATATAATTTTATGACTTGGGGACAAATTCTAAATGCAAAGGGGATATCCATCATGAAGCACCTCGTTATTCTCGGTGGCGGATACGGTGGAATGAGAATCTTACAACGTCTTCTTCCTAACCTTCCGGACAATGTCCAAATCACTCTCATTGATAAAGTGCCATATCACTGTTTTAAAACAGAATATTACGCTTTAGTAGCCGGGACGATTTCTGAAACGCATATTCGCATTCCTTTTCCGGAGCACCCGCGCCTTACCGTGAAATACGGTACCATTACGAACATAGATATTAATAATAGTGTAGTAGAATTGCAAAATGGGGAAACAGTATCCTATGACGACCTTATTATCGGCCTTGGCTGCGAAGACAAATATCATAACGTGCCAGGCGCTGAAGAATTCACTTGCAGCGTTCAATCCATTGAAAAAGCACGCCATACGTACCAGCAGTTAAATGGGCTTGAACCGAATGCGACAGTCGGCATTGTCGGCGCGGGACTGAGCGGCGTAGAAGTTGCCAGCGAGCTCCGTGAAAGCCGCCCAGACTTAAATATTATTTTGTTTGACCGCGGCAGCCGCATTTTGTCGATGTTCCCGGAAAAGCTAAGCAAGTACGTTGAAGATTGGTTTATCAATCATAATGTAACGATTATCCGCAATTCCAACATTACAAAGGTAGAGCCAAATATCGTATATAACCATGATGAACCAATTCCTTGCCATGCGATTGTATGGACAGCCGGCATTCAAGCGAGTGCAGTCGTCCAGAAGCTTCCTGTCGAAAAAGACAACAGCGGCCGCATCGCATTAACGAAATATCATAACATCCCTGGTTATGAAAACGTATACGTACTCGGCGACTGTGCCCTTTTGCCGCACGCGCCATCCGCACAATTGGCGGAAGGACAGGCAGAGCAAATTGTATCCGTTATGCTTAAGCGCTGGAATCATGAACCGCTGCCGGAAGAATTGCCGGTCATCAAGCTAAAAGGCATACTCGGATCTTTAGGCAAAAAGCACGGCTTCGGCTTATTGGCAAACCAGCCGCTCTTGGGCCGTGTGCCGCGCCTGTTAAAATCCGGCATTTTATGGATGTATAAACACCATAACGGTTAAATAAGAAAACTCGCCGGTTGGCGAGTTTTCTTTATTCCGCTGGCAAATGCTTTTCAATCGCCTCATAAACATCCTTCAAGCGCGGGTTCCCTTCCCCGACAATCACTTCATTTACAAGCACTACCGGGTAAAATAACTCTTCGTCTATCACTTTTTGAGAAAACGCTTGTTTTTGCTTCTCTGCTTGCTCCTCAAAAATATCAATATACTCATACTGAAACGAATATTTCGGATATTTCCGGCTTATTGCCGCCTGCAGCCATTCGTACGTCTCAATCGATGAAGGCATTCCGACGCAGCTCGCGCAAATCGCCTTCGCTCCGTACACGCTAATTTTTACCATTTCCATCCCCCCAAAATCTTACGCTGTACAATGCAGCCGAATTTCACATACAATACATATGAAACAACATATCATTCCATAGATTTTTCCCATTATAATGATTATAATAAAACTTAGGAAAGGAGTCGATAATCATGGAAAACCAAAACATGACTGAACAAGTTCTTGAGGTATTAGATAAATTGCGCCCATTCTTGCTTCGCGACGGCGGAGACGTAGAATTGGTAGACATTGAAGACGGCATTGTAAAGCTGCGCCTAATGGGCGCTTGCGGCAGCTGCCCAAGTTCTACAATTACATTAAAGGCCGGCATTGAGCGCGCGCTTCTAGAAGAAGTGCCTGGAGTTATTGAAGTAGAGCAAGTATTCTAATTCGCCTGCTCCTGCGCACAAATGAAAAAAGAGACCCGTATTGGTCTCTTTTTTCATATTTTCAGCCAATCCACTTGCTGTATCCCTAATTTTTGGGCAGGAAGGCGAATCATGCCATAAAAGCTTCCTAAAAACTGTTCTGTTTGTTTGGCCCGGGAGATAATATCCTCAAGCCGGTCTTGGTACATACTTTTTTGTTCGCTGCTGCCCGATAAATAATACCCTTCCACTGCTTCAAAATAATGAAGGGGAAACAGCAGCCGCGCAAACAGCAAGCGCCACCCAAATGACGTCAGCGGGCTTTCGCTTTCATAATCATGCAAAAATTGCAGGATGCGTTCTTTGCCGCCATCGCCTTGTTCCATGTATACATGCCGGATCCATTCCGCTAAATCGCGGCTCGCGTGATCATAGACCCAGTTTATCGGAACTTTAACCCGTCTCGTTTTCCG
This sequence comes from Ectobacillus sp., assembly GCA_048976805.1. Taxonomy (GTDB): domain Bacteria; phylum Bacillota; class Bacilli; order Bacillales; family Bacillaceae_G; genus Ectobacillus. Next base: position 17,481 of record JBHGUR010000008.1, read on the forward strand.
CCATACATAAGGCGTAAAACGCTGCTGGCAAATCGTCGCCGCATCCGCCATTTGCGGCTCGTCATCTAATTCTGTATCAACAACATATTGAATTGCATTTTCGGCCAAGCCTAGATAATAGGGAAAGGAATGGATAAATAGCTGCTCAAATGCATCGGCAGGATGGTTAACGACACGTGTATGCCAAAATTTTTCAAGCTGGTCGAGCCTTGTTTCCCAAAGCGTTTTCCATTCGCCGATACGGCTTAGTGCACTGATTTCACCCGGATAGAGCCTCCCTCTTGCATGAAACAGCGCCAATTCCTTTCCCTCGCCTGCTGCTTGGCGGTCTGCCTGGCGCATTCCCCTAAGCAGGCAATAATTTGTATTGTTTATTTCACATACATAATATCCATGTATCGTTGGAACAAATGAAGCGACCGTTATGTCTCCTTGTTCTATCATGAAGTCGCTAAGCATCTTCATTTCCACAAGCTCTTCTTCTTGAAGCTTACCGACAGGAACAAGCACATATACTTTATTGCGGATCCAAAAGCTTTTATAGCCCCCTAAATCGGACAGCTCATTTACTTGAATTTGATAATTGTCATACAGCTCTTGTATCATAGTTTCTCGCCACCTAAGCTTTTTGATATATCATGTTTATGTATATGAGCTTATTTTTGTTTTTAACCGTGTTTTGCAGCTCGTTCTTCTCACATAATGAGCTTGTCTAACGTATACAATATTAAAAAGAAAAAGGTGATACTATGAACAACGGAAATCAAATCGGAGAAAAGGCATTGGAACTACTGAAGCAACGCGGCGTTACAATAGAGGATATTGCAGAACTTGTCTACTTCCTGCAAGAAAAATATCACCCAAATTTAACGATGGAAGAGTGCCGTTATAATGTCGAACGCGTCCTCTCCAAGCGCGAAGTGCAAAACGCGCTTATAACGGGCATTCAAATGGATATGCTGGCAGAAAAAAAATTGCTTGATGAGCCGCTGCAAAGCATTATCGAAAAAGATGAAGGCTTATACGGCATTGATGAAATTATTGCCCTTTCTATCGTGAATGTATACGGCTCAATCGGATTTACGAACTTCGGATACGTGGACAAAGTAAAGCCTGGTATCTTAAAGTTTTTAAATGATAAATCAAGCGGCTATGTGCATACATTCCTTGACGACATCGTCGGCGCGATTGCCGCAGCCGCCTCGAGCCGCTTGGCGCATCGGGCCGCGCATGCGGAATAATCCAAATATGCAAGACGGACATGGAAAAAGCATGATGATTGGGGTGCAATTCATTCATCCACGGTCGTCATGCTTTTTTACTTATTGGCTATATTTTTTACGTCAAAAGCACACGTCCTATAACTAAGGACTGCACATCTCGGCTATGTAGAACCTAGCGGTTGCCCGCTCTCGCCCCCTGGTTTTCCTTCAGACGAGGCGAAATTAGCCCCCGACCGTTGCTACACATGGCCGGGAGCACTCTCCCACTCTAAAAAGCAGGGGTTATATGCGCTCTAACCACTCTGTCAAAGACTGCACAACATATGTCGGCTGCACTTTATACTCGGAGAGCTTTTCCTTCGTTGTCACACCCGTATGTACAAGCAATGTATCCATGCCAGCGTTAATGCCCGCTAAAATGTCGGTATCGTAGTTATCGCCAACCATTAATGTTTCTTCCTTAGACGTTCCGATTACTTTAAGAGCCTGCTCCATAATAAGCGATTCCGGCTTGCCGATAAAAATTGGCTGCGTCTGTGTCGATACGGCCACTACGGATGTCAGGGAGCCGTTTCCCGGCAGCATGCCGCGTTCTGTCGGAAGCGCGATATCGCCGTTTGTGGAAATAAAAATAGCGCCGTTGCGGACCGCAAGGCATGCCTTGGCGAGCTTTTCGTATGTAATATCACGGTCGAGGCCCACAATGACATAATCCGGATTTTTATCCTCAAATATAAAGCCCTTTTCCACAAGAGCTGCATGCAACCCTTCTTCGCCAATCATGTAAATCGACGCATCGGCCTTTTGTTCGCACACGAAATTCGCCGCTGCCATGCTCGTTGTAAAAACATGGTCCGGCGTTGCCGGAATGTCAAAGCTCAATAGTTTGTCGGCCACCTGCTCCGGCTTGCGCGTTGAGTTGTTTGTGACAAATAAGTACGGAATATTTTGCTCCGCCAACGCTTTGACAAAATCGCTCGCTTCTTCAATTTTTTCTTCGCCGCGGTACATCGTTCCGTCTAGGTCGATTAAATATCCTTTATACTTCTTCATCTGCTGTTCTCCTTTATATGTAATTCTCTTTTCTATCTTAACCTGTTTTAGGCATTATAAAAAGAGGTGCCTCATAATTGCCTAGATTGGTCCAATTCCTTGCAAGTTGTGTTGAATTAATTGTAAATTGCGTTGAATTAATTGCAAGTTGTGTCGAATTAATTGTAAATTGCGTTGAATTAATTGCAAATTATTGTTAATAGTTCCTGCTTCATAAAGAAAACCCGCCAATTGGCGGGTTTTGTATCCTTTATTCTTTCGTGCTTGCAAATGTTTGAATTACCCCCAGTTACTCACTACGTTCGTTGAACTTGGGGGATTCCTAAGTACAGAAACCTTTCGGCTTCTAATTCATTAGGCTACGCCCGTCATTCCGACGGTTGGCAGTCCAAGCGACTTTGTAGCAAGTCTCCTGCAAGTTAAATCAGTTTGCGATTGCTAAATCTTTTATGTTCTTGGAGGCATTTATATCAGCATTGTCTTCATGACCGCAGGATACACACTTAAATGTAGCTTGTGTTTTGCGGTTCTCCTTTGCCGTATGACCACAGGCATTGCATCTTTGTGACGTACAGTGTGGATTTACTGCTATGACTTGTTTTCCATACCATTCTGCTTTATATTCAAGCATTTTTCGGAATTGTGCCCATGATACTTCGCTAATGGCTTTTGCCAGATTGCCATTTTTGAGCATATTGGCTACTTGTAGGTCTTCCAACGCTATAACATCGTGGTTTTTGATGATATGCGTTGAAATTTTGTCCAAGTAATCCTTTCTCGCATAGGCAATCTGTTCATGAATACGTGCTACTTTGATACGTTGTTTATTCCAGTTGGAAGAGCCCTTTTTACGTCTGGACAGGATGCGTTGTGCATGAACCAGCTTTTCTTCTAATATGTGAAACCATTTTGGATTCGTAAACACTTCACCATTAGACAGAATAGCAAAGTGTTTCAAACCCATATCAATCCCTACGCTAGACTGAGTTTTTGGAAGTTCCTTCACTTCTTTCTCAACCAACAGGGATACAAAATATGTACCAGAGGGAGTTCGTCTAACAGTCGCGTTCAAGATGCGCCCTTGCACTTGGCGGCTGTTTGCAAAGCAAATCCAACCCAGTTTTAGGCAACTTCATACGATTTCCCACGATACTTACCTCTGGCATTTGATTTTTTTTTCAATATTCGTTGTGTAGGATTGTACTTTGTTTTTCTTGCTTTTGAATCGTGGTGCATCATTTTGCTTTTTGAAGAAACGGTCAAAGGAATCTGCAAGGTGCTTCAAGGATGATTGTAAGGAATGTGAATCAACCTCTTGTAACCAAGTAAGTTCTTTCTTTAATTGCGTAAGTTGAGAAGAACAGGCACTATATGACAAGCCTTTGCCTGTCGTTTCATACGTTTCATTCCACTTAGAAAGGAAATGGTTAAAAACAAAACGAGAACAGCCAATCGTTTTTGCAATCATCACTTCCTGTTGCTTGTTTGGATACAAACGAAACTTATACGCTTTGTTGATTAACACTCTCTTCACCTCATTTCATTCCTTGCTTTTCAATATATCTGCGTACTACATCACTGGGCGTTCCACCTGTTGTAAGCAAACAAAAACTCCTTGACCAAAAGTATTCTTTCCACAATTTTTGTCTAATTTGTGGAAATTCTTTCTTCACAATGCGTGAACTTGCACTTTTATAAGCGTTAATGAATTTTGATAACTCTGTCTTTGGATGTGTTTTGAACAAAACATGAACATGGTCAATGTCATGATTCCATTCTATGAGTGAAATGTGATATTTCTCCCCAAGCGAGATAAACATTTCTTTTGCTCTCTCCGATATGTTATCGTCTATCACTTTTCTTCGGTATTTAATAACCAAAACTAGATGATAGTTCAAACTGAATACTGAATGGTTGTTACTGTCTAA
>JBHGUR010000009.1:0-30503 GCA_048976805.1 Ectobacillus sp.
TTTTTATATCACGTACGTCTGTGCATTACGGCTATGCAGAACCAATCGCAGCCAGCACTCATGTTCTCTCTCTGGTTTTCCTTTGGACGAGGCCAAACTAGGCCCTGACCGTTACTGCACACGGCTGGGAGCACTCTCCCCCTCTAAAAAAGGGTTATATATCAACACTAACGTTTAACACAGCCTTCCTGATAAAAAAGAAGCCACAAAACATGCGGCTTCTTTTTCTAGATTATAAAGTCGTTTCTTATTTGTTATCATCCATACGAAGGACCGCCATGAATGCTTCTTGCGGCACTTCTACAGAACCAATCGATTTCATCCGCTTCTTGCCTTCTTTTTGCTTTTCAAGAAGCTTGCGCTTACGGGAAATGTCGCCGCCGTAACATTTTGCCAATACGTTTTTGCGCATCGCCTTAATATTAGAACGGGCAACAATTTTATTTCCAATTGCCGCTTGTATCGGCACCTCAAATTGTTGTCTTGGAATTAACTCTTTCAGCTTTTCCACGATAACTTTCCCACGATCATACGCAGAATCGCGATGAACAATAAACGACAACGCATCGACAGTCTCGCCATTTAAAAGAATGTCCATTTTTACAAGCTTAGACGGCTTATAGCCAATTAGCTCATAATCGAATGAAGCGTAGCCTTTCGTACTGGACTTAAGTTGGTCAAAAAAGTCATATACGATCTCAGAAAGCGGAATATCGTAAGTAAGCGTAACGCGGGATTCATCTAAATATTGCATATCAAGAAATGTACCGCGTTTTCCTTGACAAATCTCCATTACTGAACCAACAAAATCATTTGGCACCATAATCGTCGCCTTTACATACGGCTCTTCCACACGGTCAATCGTTTGCGGATCCGGCATATTCGACGGGTTATCCACCTGCAGTTCGTCCCCGTTTGTTAGATGCACTTTATAAATAACGCTCGGCGCTGTTGTAATTAAGTCGATTTTAAATTCACGCTCAATGCGCTCTTGAATAATTTCCATATGAAGCAAACCTAAAAAGCCGCATCGGAAACCGAAGCCAAGCGCTTGGGACGTTTCCGGTTCAAATTGAAGCGCGGAGTCGTTTAGCTGCAGCTTCTCTAACGCTTCACGCAAATCATTATATTTGGCTGTATCAATTGGGTACAATCCGCAAAATACCATCGGGTTTAATTTGCGGTAACCTGGAAGCGGCTCTGCTGCAGGACGGTTTGCATGTGTAATCGTATCGCCGACGCGCGTATCGCCGACGTTCTTAATAGAAGCTGTTAAAAAGCCTACATCCCCTACTGTCAGTTCATCACGCATCACAGCTTTTGGTGTAAATACGCCAACTTCGGTTACTTCAAATTCTTTTCCTGTCGCCATCATCCGCACCTTATCACCGACTCTCACCGTGCCGTTTACAACGCGGATATAAGCCACAACACCGCGATATGCATCGTATAAAGAATCGAAAATTAGCGCTTGCAGCGGCGCCTCTGGATCACCGGACGGAGCTGGCACTTTTTCTACGATTTGTTCCAAGATCTCTTCAATTCCAATGCCTGCCTTTGCCGATGCAAGTACAGCTTCCGAGGCATCAAGACCGATTACATCTTCAATTTCTTGCCGCACACGTTCCGGATCAGCGCTTGGCAGGTCAATTTTATTAATAACCGGCAAAATTTCCAGGTTATTATCAAGCGCCAAGTATACGTTTGCTAAAGTTTGCGCTTCAATGCCCTGCGCCGCATCAACAACAAGAATAGCGCCCTCGCAAGCAGCCAAGCTGCGGGACACTTCATACGTAAAATCTACATGTCCTGGCGTATCAATTAAATGCATAATATATGTTTCGCCGTCTTTTGCTTTATAGTTTAACTGAACAGCATTCAACTTAATCGTAATTCCGCGTTCACGTTCTAAGTCCATAGAATCCAAAAGCTGATCCTTCATTTCACGCTGGGACAGCGCACCTGTTTTCTCCAAAATGCGGTCTGCAAGCGTGGACTTTCCATGGTCAATATGTGCAATAATAGAAAAGTTGCGAATTCGCGACTGTCGGTTGTCTCTTTCTTGTTTATTCATGCTTTCTCACTCCTAGTAATCTCGCCAACATACACTAGCATTGATTATATCAACACAATAGGGAAGATTCAATGAAAATTAAAGCGAGCTATCTCTCCTGCTATTATATGCCCTTGCTTCCTATTCGGATAAGGAGCGAATGTATTGCCGCATTCCTGCTTCCCTATTTGCTCAACTCCTGGAAAATATCCTCAATTTTACCAACAACCGCATCTACAGACACGCGCGCCGCCTTTTGAACGCCAACGGCCAAAGAGCTTCCCATCTCGGAAAGAGCATTGAAGCTTTTCATGTCCTCTAATTGCTTTTCCTTTTCTTCAAGGGTGAATGTGTTGCCAAGCAATGTCGCTTCCACATCCCCGTTTCCCGTTCCCGTAATACGGGCCACCTGCTCAAAGGTAGGATCATTATATCCTTTCATCCGCTTTAAGCCGTCGTTAGCGAGCTGCATACCTGCTAATGTGCTGATAAACATGATGCAAACGAGTACTAGGCATTTCATTATAAATCCTTTCATTATATATATTCCTCTCCTTATTGCAACGCACCTTAATCCTTAATGTGTATACGCCCCTGTATTATCCTGGTCGATTTGATGATGCAATGCCGCATTTAAGCCGCTGGCAATAATATTAGCCATATCATCAATAAACGCATCCACTTCTTTTGGCGTTACCATCAAATTATGCCCGAGGGGAGACAATACTTCATGAATGAGCCTGCGCTTTTCCTCCTCTTCAAGCGTTCCGACAATCCCCATAAACATATTGCGCTGCTTTTCATCCGGCATATCTTCATCCGTTAGCTTTTTTCGCTGCCCAAATGCAAAGCCTGCCGGAAGAAGTGAACGCGACGGTTTGCTTCCTTCTCTCATCTCCCTGCCGAAATGCTTTAAAATAAAGTCAATCGTATCGCTTGTAATTGAAACCGCATCGACAACCGTCGGAACACCGATAGCAATTACTGGGATGCCAAGTGTTTCTTTGCTTAATTCTTTCCGCTTATTTCCAATACCGGAGCCGGGGTGGATGCCCGTATCCGAAATTTGAATCGTACTATTCACCCGCTGAATAGAACGGGCAGCCAACGCATCAATTGCGATAACAAAATCTGGCTTCGTTTGCTTAACGATTCCTAAAATAGTATCGCCAGTTTCAATGCCCGTAATGCCCATAACTCCCGGACGAATAGCGCTGACAGGCCGGAATCCTTCTTCTACATGCTCTGGCTGCAATTCAAATAAATGGCGCGTCACTAATACATTTTCGACAACAATCGGCCCTAACGCATCAGGCGTCACATTCCAATTCCCGAGCCCGACGATTAAGCAGCTCGCATCCTCGGCAATGCCTGCATCTTTTAAAAACGCTGAGAATTCCTTTGCAAAAACGCGCTCCACTTTTTGCTGCAGTTCCGTATCCTGCTGACGGATGCCTTGTACCTCAATCGTCAAATAATTGCCAGGCTTTTTGCCAATCGACTCAGAAGCGCTCTCCTCAATAACAACTTTTGTAATGGTAATTCCTTCTTCCTCCCGTTCTTTGACAATAACGCCGGAAATGGCTCCTTTCGTATGTTGCTTTTCCTGCAGCATACGGTGCGCTTCTACTGCCAAGTCGGTCCGAACGGAGTATTTACTTAAGTCCAATTCACTCATAATAGCTTCCTCCTATGTATGAAATACAGTTAGATTTCCCAAAATAAGAAAGCATCATTCCAAATAGAATTTACCCTTTTGCAGAAATTTCATATGAGACGGCTATTGCAATTATCCTGTACGTTTGATAGAATATCTCTTGTTCTATGTAAGTATCGAGTTACTCGATCGCACCAGGGAGGTGAAAGATATGGCAAACATCAAATCTGCTATCAAACGCGCTGCAACTAGCGAAGAGCGTCGTGCACATAACGCTTCTTTAAAATCTGACATGCGTACAGCTGTTAAGAATGTAGAAGCTTTACTTAACAATAACGATCTTGAAAACGCAAAAACAGCTTTTGTAACTGCGGCTAAAAAGCTTGATAAAGCTGTAACTAAAGGTTTAATCCACAAAAATGCTGCTGCCCGCAAAAAATCTCGCTTAGCGAAACGTTTAAACGGTGCAAATGCGTAATGACAAAAACGATCCTAGCGGGTCGTTTTTTTATATACAGTTTTTAGCGCCGGCGTTGATTTTTGCTGATTTCCCTCACTTCTTAATGCAATGGCTTTGTTAAAGGCCAATGTTGATTTTTATATAACGTACGTCTGCACATCACGGCTATACAGAACCAATTGCAACCTGCACTCATTTGTTCCTTTTGGTTTTCCTTTGGACGAGGCAAAACTAGGCCCTGACCGTTACTACACACGGCTGGGAGCATTTTCCCCCCTCTAAAAAGAAGGGTTTATATATCAACACTAACGTTTAACACAGCCTTCTTTTTATTACCTTCTCATGAAAGCGTGCGAAGAAATATCCTTCGCACGCACCGGTCGTTTAACTTGGTCAAATCGATTCTGGAAAATTGTAAAACTTGAAAAGATGCGGATTTTCCAACAACGACTTCGTGATGTTTGGATAAGCAGGCTTCTGCTTTTTATTGAAATCCTGAAGTATCTGTTTTCCTGCTCCCTCCTTGAGCATTGGTGCGATACACCACCTTATCATTACAAATGGCAACACGATTATGTAAGATTACGCGCCGCATAGATTAAGCATATTTGGCCACTGTGCCTTCGGAAAGATGCTTGAAATCGCTTCAGCCATTTCCTTTAAGCCGTCCGAAACAAATAATAGGTCTCCCTTTTTGTATCTATTTATTTACCAAAATATTTTATGCTCCCTTTGACACCATAAAATCTAGTAGAATAATAGTGATAGTCCAAAAATAATCAGGTAAACTAATTGATAGTTTTGGATGAAAAATACTAGCCTAAAGTCAAAAAACGTTGATACCGGATTTATCAGGTATGCGGAGGGGATATTTTATGAACAACACAGTAAAAGAAGCAGTTGAAGAAGCTGAAAAAGAACAAGGAAGCTCAAGCAAACGGCCTAAAAGCTTAAGATTTCTTACAACGGGCATTATCATTATTATTGTACTCCTGATTGCAGGAATGAGTTATTATCAAGCAACCCGGTTCAATTCGCAGGTTACAATTAATGGCACAAAAGTCGGCGGACTGACTGCTGAGCAGGCAATGGAAAAATTAAAAAACTCTGTATTAAAAAATAAAGTTTATGTCGGACAACAGCTAATTTTAGATGAAAAAGATACACAGATGGGATTTACGGACAAAGATTTTCCTAAAGTGAAGAAATTGCTAAAAAGCCAATGGACATTTTTTCCTTCTTCAAAGAAAAAGCAGTATTCGCTGATACCTGAAAAAGCGGGCCAATCTCGAACCGAAACGATGAAAAAGCTTGTAGAAGCAAAGCTCGTATCTATGAACACAAAATTAAAAGCGCCCCAAGACGCCCAGGCGAAGCTGGAGGAAGGCAAGGTTGTTGTCTCCAAAAGCAGGAATGGAAAACAGTATGATATCGCTAGCCTACTAAAGAACTACGAGAAGCAGAAACATAAAGGGGAAATCCGCCTGACGCCTGTATATATACAGCCCGTTAAAGAGGACAGTGTAATTGTAAAAAATGAAAAGAAAAAGCTGCAGGATATCCTTCAACAAACCATTGATTATAAAGTACAAGATAAAGTTTATTCATTAAAAGCCAGCGATTTAATTAAAAATGCCTCTGTGTCAAAAGACATGAAAGTTACAATGGACTTAAGCGGCATTAAGAACAAGCTTACTGAAATTAATCATGCCCAATCAACTTTAAATAAAGATTTCAAATTTAAGACCCATTCAGGTTCTGTTATATCAGTAAAGGGACAAGGCTATGGCTGGGCAATACATGTTGAAAAAGAAGCTGCGCGGATTCAAGAAGCCTTTGAAAAAGGGGAAAAATCGCTTTCTGCTTCCAATATTTACGGACATGGCTGGGATAAGGAAGGCATTGGCTATGAAACAACAACGAATAATGGCATTGGCGACACATATGCTGAAGTGTCCATCGCAGAACAGCGGATTTGGATTTACAAAAATGGAAAATTGGTACTCACAACGCATGTAGTAACCGGCAAACATAGCACCCTTGAAGATACATCGCCAGGAGTATGGTATATCCTCTATAAACGGTCACCGTACACACTCAGAGGTACCGCAGTAGGTAAAGGCGAGTATTCCGTTAAAGTAGATTACTGGGCTCCGTTTACAAACAGCGGACAAGGGTTCCACGATGCAAGCTGGCGGACAAACTGGGCAAGTGATGCCTATCTAACGGCAGGTTCGGGCGGCTGCGTCAATGTACCTCCTGGTATTATGAAAACCGTATATGATAATCTAAGCACCTACGAACCGGTTGTCGTTTACTAGCGAGCGGCAGGCTCTCATGAAATTACGTATCCAAAACGTCTTTTGGGAGCTGCTTTTAAGAAAGGTTTTCTTTATAAACATGAAGAGAAGCAGAAGACCGCAAAGGGTTTTCTGCTTCTTTATTTTGCCTATCTGTGATATAACCTTCCTATGTCTGGGACGCTTTCCCTCTTCTTCCTTGGATAGCATAAAGCCGGTAAAATATGAGGGCAATGAAAGATAAAATGATTCCCGAAATATAAGGAAGTCCGATGGAAACGGAAAATAGCCAGCCGCCGAGCGGAGGGCCGATGATTCTTCCGAGGGAATCAAATGAAGACAGGAGGCCGGTCGTGCTGCCGTGCCCTGCTGCCGATGTTTTCGTTAACAAGGACGAGACGCTCGGGCGGATTAAGCCGTTTCCGATTCCAAAAACGGTCAAGAATACCGCTGCAGTCGCAAAGCTTTCAACAAGGAGGATGAGCGCAAATCCGATTGCCGAGATGATAATGCCGAGCTGGATGACCGATCCCTCGCCCCATTTGCTTGTCATTCGGCCAACGAGCCCGCCTTGGACGACGGCTCCTGCCAATCCCATAATCATAAAAATATAACCGAGCTGAACGCTTCCCAAGCCGGCTTTGTCCGCGGCAAAATAAGCAAACGTAGCTTCCAGCCCGGCTAGCGACAAGGTTACAATTAATTGTAGAATGAACAAAATAGATACAGGGCCGTTGAACGCTTTCAACAGCGGTTCTTTTTTCTGTGACAGCTGGCTGCGCTGCTCAGGGGACAACGATTCCTTCAGCATAAACGCGACCAGCAGAAAGGTAAGCAAGGAAGACGAGCCCGCAAGATAGAACGGGGTGCTTAAATTCTCCTGGGAAAACAGCCCTCCTATCGCAGGTCCAAAAATAAATCCGAGGCCGACAGACGCGCCGATGATTCCCATTCCTTTGCTGCGGTTTTCAGCGGAAGTAATATCAGCGACATAGGCCATGACAGTCGGCATATTGGCTGAAGACAATAACCCCCCGATAATCCTTGCGGCAAACAGCATCCAAAGCTTTGAGGACAGAGCCATCATGAAAAATGAAAGGCCAAGGCCCAAAATTCCAATCATAATGACAGGCTTGCGGCCAATTCTGTCTGAAATTCGCCCCCACATCGGGGCAAACAGAAGCTGCATCAGCGAGTACACAGCCATCAATAGCCCAAGCTGTGCAGGAGAAGCGCCCATTTGTTTGGCATAAAAGGGCATCACCGGGATGATAATGCCAAAACCGACCATGACGAGAAACATAACGGCAAATAATAAAGGCAATGCTTTTTTCGTATCCACAATAAACGTCACTCCAGTTTCATAAACTACACATTTACTAACTTGATTATAGCAGAAATCCCTCGTATCTTAGTAATAATGAGGCAATCACCAACAGCAATTCAATCCGAATAAAAGCAGGAGGAAGAAAAAAAGCCAGAAAGCACTGATTTTTCTAATACCAGCGCCTCTGGCTTTTAATGAAATCGAAATGTATTACACAAAATATTGAACTGTTTCGCCATTTTCATCGATATAGTCGATTACAGTTTTATTCGTTTTAAGATCTACAAACAATGTGCAGAATTTATCATCCTTTTGCCAAGAAAGGCGAACCTCGTCTTTAGCGGAATCTAATACCTTAAACTCTCCGTTAAAAGCCTCATGCTCATTTCGAAATCTGATAAGCTTTAATAGTCTTTGAACGACTTCTTTTTCAAGAGATTGCTCAATTTCCTCAAGGCTGTAGTTATGGCGGTTGATTTCGCGGCCTTCGCCTGTTTCCTCTACTCTTTCATAGTCATTTTCCCCTGCCAATAGCCCTACATAATATACTTGAGGAACTCCCGGCGCGAAGAATTGAATTGCTCTGGCTGCTAAGTACGCGTTATCGTTGCAATTTAAAACAGAGTAATACGTACATCTGATTTGATGCACATCAAAGCCATCCTCAGCTTTGTGCTCATCTGATAAAATCAGGCTAAGATTTGACCCTCTTTCTAAGCAGACATCGACTAATTTTCTCGCCTCTTTTGTGTCGATTAAATCATCTAAATCCGGCTTAACAGGAATGCCATCGTGGCAGTCAAGCATTGTAAACTGCTTATGCGGGCGGGTTTTAAGATATTGAAGCAAATCTTCGCTAGACTTATTAATTAATGTATCAAGAATTCTGTATGGCAATATAAAGTCATAAATCCAGCAGCCGTGCTCTGCCAGCTTGTATTGGATTGAGTAATGGGCGTGGACTTCCGGAAGCAATTCAATATCTAAAGACTGGGCTAGTTCCATAATCCAATCAAGGAATTCATAGATTTCCGGCTCTACGAAAAAGCAGCTTGTACCGAGCTTTTTAATTATATATCCAACAGCGTCTAGCCTTACGATTTTAACATTGTTCTTTTTGAAATTCGTAAAGAAGTCAGTAAGCAGTTGTTTTACCTTTTCTGATTTTACATCTAAATCAATTTGCTCAGAAGGATCTGTCTTGCCGAATGTTGTCCATACTTTCTCTTCCTCGCCTGTTTCCTCAATAGTAAAAGTAGAATATGGCAATGGTCTGCGCAAGAACATCTTGTCAATATCTTCTTGTACCGGCTGTCCATCTTCCCAAAGCTTATCTAAGGTGATGAATAAATCAGCATACTCCGACTTGCGTCCCTTTTTCAAGAAATCTTGGAAATACTCAGACTGTCTAGAAATATGGTTTACCATTAAGTCGACCAATACATCAAAATTTTCACCGATGGCTCTTATATCATCCCACGTACCAAATTCCGGTTCAATTTCTAAATACGTTAATGGAGCAAATCCCCTGTCTCCTGAAGATGGGAAGGGCGGCAGAATATGGACTCCGCCTTTAAAAATATCAGAAAAATGATTTGAAAGGACATGATTCAGAGATTTTAAATCTCCTCCCAATGAATCTGGATAAGTAATTAGCTGTACTTGATTTTTTACCGCCATATGCTAAATCCTCCTACAACCCATATTGTTCTTTTATTGCTTCCAGCGTTGGCAATTCTACTACCGCGCCTGTATATTTCAACTTATAAGCACTAACAGCAAATCCTAACTGCAAGGCCTGTCTAATCGTATATCCTTTAACTGCAGCTGCGTAAAATCCTGACCAGAAAGCGTCGCCTGCGCCTGTTGTATCCACTACCTCTGTGGCTAATGTGTTACATTTTACAGCCTCGGTTCCATCCGAAACGATGGCGCCGTCTTTGCCCAATGTCATAATGACAAGCTTTGCGCCAAGCTTCAAAAACTTCTCTGCCTGGTTTTCAGGAGTGTCTTTGCCAAACAATCTTTCTGCATCATCTTCAGAAGGCTTTACGATATCAACCTTGCCAATGATAGATTTCACATACTCGACGCCATCTTCTCCTTTTTCCCAAATCATCGGGTGATAGTTTGGATCAAAACAAACCAAAACATTATTCTTCCTTGCCTCTTCAATAACCTTTTCAATAGTGTCACGAACTGGCTTTCTTGATATAGGCCAGCAGGAGAAGTGTACAATTTTAGAATTCTTTAAAGCTTTCTCGAGTTCTGGGGTGTAGGCTAAATGATAGTCTGCCCCTCTATAAAATATAGGAATAGGCGTTGCTTTGCTCTTTGTGACTAATACCATGCTTGTTGAATCATCTACTTGCTGAACATAGCTCGCATCAATACCAGCGCTTTGCAAACGGTTGATTAAAAACTTTCCTAATCCATCTTCTCCAACAGCTGAAGCGACAAGGGAATGAATGCCTAATCTTTTTACATTCATCGCAATATTAGCAGGTGATCCCCCGAAAAATTTATGGTAAGTATCACATTCAAAATTGTCATCATAATCCGCAGATATCATATCGATAAGAAGCTCTCCTATCGTTAAGATATCATTGCTTTTGCTTTGGAGTTCTATTTTTTCGTCCAGCTTAAGCATTTTATTCCTCCTGTTTTTAACCCATTATGTGTCATCTAAAAAGTACTGCAAAGCTAAATCCGAAAACGTTTTCTATTATTATCATATGGTAACCGGTTCCGTATGTCAACCGGTTGACATGAAAGATTCATTTTTTCCCGAGGCTCTGTTAAAGGCCAATGTTGATTTTTACGTCAAACTCATATGATCTTTAACTTAGGCTTACACATTACAAATAGAACCTGGCGGCAACCCACACTCACTTCCTCTCTCTGGTTTTCCTTTGGACGAAGCAAAACTGGGCCCAGACCGTTACGATACACGGCTAGGAGCATTCTCCTCCTCTAAAAAAAGGAAACAACAGCCTTATTATCCTTTTATTTAGGCCGTTGTTCCCTCTTTTAGTGAAATAGGCAATTTTTCTTCCAAATAATTCTCAAACTGCTTACCTTCTATTTGCTGAATAAGAATGGAAACAGATTTTTCAGCAATCTGTTTAATAGGCTGTTGAATCGTTGTTAAATGCGGCAAGCAAGTTTGTACCGTTTCTGTGCCATCATATCCTATTACTTTCAAGTTATCCGGTACTTTCTTTCCAATGCTTGCTGCTTCAGCTAACACTGATGCGGCAATTAAATCATCGCTTGCAAAAATGCCATCTACATCTGGATGCTCAATGAATATTGTTTTTATAACCTGGGTCATGTACTCGTGGTTGAAGTTGACTGGCAATTCATAAATAATCGGTTCAATGCCTCGCTTTTCCATTATGTCCTTATAGGCAATGGTCCGCTGATTGGCGGGTGTTTCTAATTTTAACGGCCCGCAGATATGGATAATTTTTCTGCAATGGCTTTTCAATAGCCGTTCCGTCGCTAATTTCCCTCCTTCATAATTATCAGAGGACACAACCGGAATGGCAGCTGATAAAAAACGATCAATTGCGACAACAGGAAAGCGGATTTTACTGTAATCTAATGTTCCTTGATTATGAGTACCGACAATGATGCCATCAACTTGATTCCTTTGCAGCATTTCTAAATAGTTGCGTTCTTTATCCGTTTGGTTCAGGCTATTACAAAGCAAAACCTTATAACCAAATGATGAACAAATGTTTTCTATATTTAAGATGAGCTCCCCAAAGAATGGATGGCTAGTTGTTGGAAAAATAAGGCCGATTAGCTTTGTGCTTTTTCGAAATAAAGACCGCGCTACATCATTTGGAAAATAATTGAGCTCTTCCATTGCTTCATAAACCTTTTTCTTTGTTTGTTCACTAATATATCCACGGTTATTGAGCACTCTTGATACTGTAGTTGCTGAAACGCCTGCTAATGCTGCGACGTCCTTTAAGTTTGGCTTCATAAACATTTACCCCCGCAATGGCTTTTTCAATCAATAATCTTCTTTTCAAAGATTTGTATTACTATCTGTATATAATTGTACTATACAGTTTGGGAAATTAGGGGATTATTATTCTACTCTGTTACTTGAGCTATATATAAATGACTTATTATTTCAATATTTCTATAGGCTATGTCGAACAAAACGGCTAGACTGAAAAGGAAGAAAAGGATTTGCTCGGTTTGTTGGAATGGATTCATCAAAAAGTGAACTGAACCCAATAAAGTTAGATCAGGCAGCCTCTTAGGCATGAGTCCGATATTGAACCGGGCTCATGCCCTTTAATTTTGCCTTAATCCGTTTGTGATTGTAATAGTGAATATAGTTTTCTATTTTTGGGGCCATTAAAGGTATAAAATGGAAACGTATTCAAAAGGTTTAAAAAAATATATAATATTATATAAGTTTCAAGTTTAACAATGCCACCATCTGGAGGGGATTTCAGTGACAGCCGGGGAATTATGCAGAACGCTGATTGTAGATGATGAAATATTAATCAGGCAAGGAATTAAACATTATATTAATTGGGAGCAAGAAGGCTTTTTAATTGTTGGTGAAGCCTCAAATGGCCAAGAAGCGCTTGAATTAATTGAAGCTGCCCACCCGCATATCATCATTACAGATATCGTGATGCCAATCATGGATGGGGAAGAATTAACAAAAATCGTCAAGGAAAAATACCCTCATATTGAAATCATTATCTTAAGCAGCTTTGGGGAATTTGATTATGTGCGCTCCACCTTCCAAAGCGGTGTTGTTGATTATATATTAAAGCCGAAGCTTGATGCGCAAGGACTGCTAAAGGCTTTGAAAACTGCGGCAAGTAGAATCCCGTCATTTAAGATTAAGGAGAAGGATGTAGATGCAAAGCTCTCTATCGGGCAAATTATAGATAAATTGATTTCGGGATATGAGGCAAATTATGATTTACAGTCAGTAACCAGAGCCTTTCCGTATAGCCATTACTGTTTATTAGGAGCTGATGTAAAGAGTTATCCTTCTAGGGGGGCAGCCGCCCTAATTAAAAGAAAAATCGGAGAAGCGCTTAATTTGTATATGAGCAGCGCAACCCATTATTCCTTTAGCTTTGATCAAAATGTCATCGGGTTTCTTATCAATGCAGATAAGCATGACATGGACAAGGCAGCTGAATGTGTAAAGCAATTTGCAGAATCAGAGCCTCACATTGGTTTCGTCCTTACTGAAAGCTTTGAAGATATTTCGCAAATCGGGGATGTTTACAAGGAAAGCCTCTTAAAATTGCTAAACTATCGTTTTTATTTTCCTGATTATCCTCTTTTAACGAAACAAAATTTACCAGAGGTGCCGGCTAAATGCGATAATTTTAATTTAGACTGGTTTACGGGCGAAATTAAGCTTAAGCGCTTTGACTCAGCTTTTCGATATATACGGGATTACGCTAGAACATTAGCAAGCTGTTATACAAAAGATATTTTTGAATATAAGGCCTTTTTCAGCAACCTTATTTTTAACATTACCCTTCTTCTTCGTACAATGGAGTACGATGTAAAGGAATTGGAAAATGCCAAATACTCGTATTTTAAATTTGTTGATGAAACGCGCTCAGCCAGCGAGACTATCGCGATATTGGACCGTTTTATTAAGGAAGCCAATACATGCATATTCTCTATGCAAAATCAGCCAGGCAATCCAAATATGAAGAAAATTATGCAATATATTATGGAGCATTATGCAGAACCTCTTACTCTTACAGATGTAGCAAAGCATTTTCACTTTAATCCATCCTATCTTTCCAGCTATTTTTCCGCGAATAGCGGTGAAGGGTTCATTGAATATTTAAATAAGGTTCGGATTGAAGAGGCGGCTAAATTGCTAACGAAAAGTACAGCACCTATTTCTGAAATTAGCGGAATGGTTGGCTATTCAGATCATAGTTATTTTTGCAAAGTATTTAAAAAAATGAAGGGGGTATCCCCTAGCCAATATAGAAGAAAACAAAATTTGGGATAAGAGATGGTGTAAGTATGAAATTTATTCGCAATCGGCTTAAACATAACAGCTTGTTCATTACCATGTTCCTCGTTACGGTTATGGTAGTTATTGCGGTTTCTTTGGCGATTACGTGGATGACGCTCCGCATGTCGGAGCAGTTTTTTATTGAAAAATTCAGCATTACAAACTCTAAAATAATGAATCACATAAAAGAAGGCTTTGAACCGTTTAACTATTCGGTTGTCATTGCGTCAAACAATATCCTGCAAAGCAATACAATAAAGAAGGCTCTCTCTAAAGAGGAATCCAATGTAGAACAAATGAGTTCTTATTATAGCATAGGCCAACAGATGGAGCGCATTAAAGCCAATTTGGATTTCTATGAAGCAGGAATCCTTGTTTTAGGAAAAAACGGGGTTAGCTACGCGACAGACCGCGCTTACTGGCCGATACCGGATGAAGAGCTGAAGGATAGCGCAATTACCCGCAATACGCTTAAAGAACCGAAGAAACTTATGTATCAATATGACCACCGTATAGACCGAAGCACAGGAACAGATAGAAAGTTTATTGTTGCTTCTAAAGCATTGATGGACCGTATTACCGGGGAGGTATATGGTTCTATGTATTTTGCGATTGAAGAAAGTGAGTTTAGAAATTTTTATGCTAACTATACCAGCCCGGGCAATAATATTTTTGTATTGGACAAGCAAGGAATCATTGTTTCAAGCAATAAAACCGGGCTTATTGGAGAAAAGTCAAAAGATCTCTTAAGTTATACTAAGAAAATAAAACAAAGCCCAAACCATTACATTATAGAAAAGTTTATGGGTAAAGACCAGATTATTTTAATGGAGTACCTTCAATCTTTCGATATGTACATGTTCAATATTATTGATAAGCAGGCGGCAATCGGGGATTTAATTGATGAAAAGGAAATCGTTCTCATCTCTATGGCAATTGCTTTTGTTGCCCTTATTATTGTGTTCCTTGCTTCAAGGAGATTGACGAATGCATTATCAGAGCTAGTAAAGCAAATTGCGAACGCCTCGCAATACGACTTTCATCAATATGTTGCTGTGACTGGCACTTATGAAACGAGACAAATCGGCCAGGCTTTTAATTCGATGCTTGATGAGCTTCATCAGTATGTTGATAAGCTTATGCTGGCCCAAAAGCAGCAGCGCAACGCTGAGCTTGCCGCACTGCAGCAGCAAATCAATCCGCATTTTCTATACAATACGCTCACCTCTATAAAATTTATGGTGCAGCAGGGAGAGAAAGAAGAGACGGAAGCGATGATTAATGCGCTAATTTCTTTGCTGCAGAATACGATTGGCAACGTAAGCGAAACTGTTACTGTTAAACAGGAACTGGACAACTTAAAAAATTATGTATTAATTAATCAAAAACGCTATGGCGACCGGATTAAAGTAAACTATTTTGTCACCCCGGATTGTATGGATTATCAAATACCAAAATTGATTTTGCAGCCTTTTATCGAAAATTCGTTTTTTCATGGCTTCAACCGTAAGGCAGAGGGCTCTATCCATGTTCTTGTATGGCAGGAGGGAGACAATTTAATTTGCGAGGTTGTAGATAATGGTGACGGAATGGAAATCACATCGGACAGCAAGCTCCCAAATACGAAGCGTAAGCAGCAGTTTTTCTCGGGAATTGGCGTACGGAATGTTCATGAACGCATTCAGCTCATTTACGGTGAGCAATATGGCGTGGCAATTACAAGTGAACTGGGAGAAGGGACAAAGGTCCGAATCGTGCTTCCAATCAAATAATATAAGAATAGTCATAGAATCTAAAAATATTACAAACTTTCAGAATGATAGCGTATTCATTTCGTGAAAATAGTACAAGAAAAAGAAAAATATCGTCCTAACGATAATGCTTCTGCAGGTGCTAACATAATAAGTGTAATAAGGACAGCGCTTACAATATTACGATATTCATAATTTGGGGGGAATATTGATGAAAAAAGTACTATCATTGCTTTTGATAGGCATACTGCTGCTGACTGCTTGTTCTTCAGGATCCAAAACGAACGGCACCTCAGAAGCAAAAGACAAAAACGAAATAACAGTATGGGCGTGGGATCCAAACTTTAACATTAAAGCGCTGGATATAGCAAAAGAAGCGTATAAGTCTGAAAATCCGGACCTTAAAGTTAAAATCATTGAAAATGCTCAAGCTGACATTGTCCAAAAGCTAAACACTAGCCTAAGCTCTGGTACTACTAAAGGATTGCCGAATATCGTTTTAATAGAAGATTATCGTGCACAAAGCTTTCTTAAAGCATATCCAGACGCGTTTTATGACCTAAGCAAGTCATTCAAGGCAGAGGATTTTGCACAATACAAAATTGCTCCTACTAGCTTAAACGGCAAGAACTATGGGCTTCCGTTCGATACAGGAGTAACTGGTTTATATGTTAGAACAGACTATTTAGAAAAAGCAGGCTACAAAGCAGATGATTTAAAAGACATCGACTGGAAGAAGTATATTGAAATTGGCAAAAAAGTAAAAGAAGCAACAGGCAAGCAAATGCTTACACAAGATCCAAAAGACCTTGGCCTTATTCGCATGATGATTCAATCAAGCGGTTCATGGTACTTGAAAGAAGATGGCGTTACACCTAACTTGGCAAGAAATGAAGCGCTTAAGGAAGCATTTAAAACTTACAAAGAGATTTTAGATGCGGACTTAGTAAAGCCAATCTCCGACTGGAGCCAATTCGTAGCAGGCTTTAACAGCGGCGCTGTTGCAACTGTTCCTACAGGAAACTGGATTACTCCATCTATCAAGAAAGAAGCATCTCAGTCCGGCAAGTGGGCAGTCGTTTCATTACCTAAACTTTCTGGTACTGCAAATGCAGTGAACGCTTCCAACTTAGGCGGAAGCTCCTGGTACGTCCTTAACGTGCCTGGAAAAGAAAAGGCAGCGGAGTTTTTAGCGAAAACTTTCGGTTCCAATGTAGATTTCTACCAAGATCTTGTTAAAGAAATCGGCGCAATCGGTACTTATAAACCGGCTGCACAAGGCGAAGCTTATCAAGCTGCTGATGAATTCTTCGGAGGCCAAAAAATCGTTTCTGATTTCGCTAATTGGACAGGGCAAATCCCTCAAGTAAACTATGGCTTGCATACGTACGCGATTGAGGACATTTTAGCTATCGAAATGCAAAACTACCTGAAAGGCAAAGACCTTGATAAGGCGTTAGCGGACGCTCAAAAACAAGCTGAACAACAAATTAAGTAACATATGAAAATATGCATGTAAGAAAATTAAGCCTCGGGAATTCGCCAGCTTCCCCTACTCGATTTACAGGAGCTATGTAATGTGCAAGGCGATTGCTCCGGGGCTTTTTTCTTCTATTAATTAGGCAAGGAGCTGATGTAACATGATACCGGCAAAAGCAAGCCAGGTTGTTCATACAAGAAAAGCCAGCAGGAATCTTCGGTTGAAAAGCACCTTGATTGGATGGTCCTTTATTGCAGTTGCTGCTGTAATGATTTGCTTATTTTATTTCTATCCAATGATCCAGGCGCTAATCATGTCTTTTCAATCAGGTACAGGCACGAATTTAACATTTACCGGCCTCGATAATTATGCGCGTTTACTTAAGGACCCGACATTCCTTACTACAGTGAAAAATACGGTCATTTACCTTATTATCCAAGTGCCGATTATGATTATCCTTGCTTTGTTCCTTTCCGTTTTACTGAATAATAAAACGTTGAAGTTCAAGGGATTATTTCGTACTGCAATCTTTTTGCCGTGTGTAACATCGCTTGTTGCATATTCGGTTATCTTCAAATATTTATTTGGCCAAGACGGCATTATTAACCTTATGCTAATGAAGCTTTCATTGATTGCAGAGCCGATTCAATGGCTTACCGATCCTTTTTGGGCAAAGGTAACAATTATCGTTGCTATCACATGGCGCTGGACCGGCTATAACATGATTTTCTATTTATCTGCTCTTCAAAATATTGATCATTCTATTTATGAAGCAGCTAAAATCGATGGCGCATCGTCCATTCAGCAATTTTTTAAGATTACAATACCAATGCTAAAGCCAATCATCTTATTTACATCCATATCCTCAACAATCGGTACACTTCAATTGTTTGACGAAGTCATGAATATTACGGCAGGCGGGCCAGGGAATGCGACGATGACAATTTCTCAGTATATTTATAATCTTTCATTCAAATATACTCCTGATTTTGGTTATGCGGCGACTGTGTCATATGCCATTGTGATTATGATCGTCTTCTTCTCTATCATTCAGTTTAAAGTGGCAGGTGATAAAAATGAGTAATCTTAAGCGTATATTTAGCTACACAGTTCTAATTATCGCTTCAATTGTTTCGGTATTTCCATTTTTATGGATGATTGTAAGCTCGACGAACAAATCTGTTGATGTGACGAAGGGCAAGCTGCTGCCTGGAAGCCATTTTATGCAAAACTTAAGCAATCTGCTAGATACTGCCGATCTTGTACCTGCATTAATAAATTCGGCTAAAATCTCCATTATAACAACTGTGCTTGCGATGTTAATTGCTTCATTGGCAGGCTATGGATTTGAAATTTATAAAAGCAAGGCGAAGGACCGCGTGTTTAATATTTTGCTGCTTTCCATGATGATTCCTTTCGCAGCCTTAATGGTACCCCTATTTAGGATGTTTGGAACGATTTCGCAAACGTTCCCGGCAATCGGTATTGATACACTTACAGCTGTTGTGTTGCCGACAGTTACAACTGCTTTTCTTATCTTCTTCTTTAGACAAAGCACAAAGATGTTCCCGAAGGATATTCTGGAAGCGGGACGGATTGACGGATTATCTGAGTTAGGCATTTTCTTTAGAATTTACGTTCCTACGATGAAAACAACGTATGCGGCAGCGGCGATTATTACGTTTATGTCCAGCTGGAACAGCTACTTATGGCCGCTCGTTGTGTTGCAGTCTCCTGAGAAGCAAACGATTCCGTTGCTTATCTCCAACCTTGGATCAAGCTACTCTCCTGACTTTGGGGTGATTATGGCAGCGATCGTAATCGCAACTCTGCCGGCAGCGCTTATCTTCTTTATTATGCAAAAGCATTTCGTTGCAGGCATGATGGGATCTGTTAAATAGATTGAGAAAACTAGAAAAGCGAGGATGTGTAGCAAATATGGCAAGCAGTGCAGTAAATATGAAAACAATTCCAAGCTTAAGCTGGCTTACGGATTTAAATGTGTTCGCAGTGAACCGCCTTCCTGCGCATTCCGACCACTTATACTATGAAACGATGGAAGAAGCAAAACATCCTGTTTCTATGAGCATGCGACATGAATTGAATGGCAACTGGAAATTTAACTATGCAATCAATCCGGACAACCGTCCGGACCGCTTTTATGAACTTGATTTCAATTGCGCAGGCTGGGGGGATATTACCGTACCCGGGCATATCCAGCTGCAAGGCTACGGAAAACCGCAATATGTAAATACGATGTATCCATGGGACGGCCACAATGAGATTCGGCCGCCGGAAATCCCGATGGACCATAATCCTGTCGGAAGCTATGTAAAAATGTTTACCGTGCCAAAAAATATGCAAAATAAACCGCTGTATATTTCCTTCCAAGGTGTAGAGTCAGCCTTTTATGTTTGGCTCAACGGGGAGTTCGTGGGGTATAGCGAGGATTCCTTCACCCCAGCTGAATTTGAGCTTACCCCGTTCCTTACAGAGGGCGAGAATAAACTGGCGGTTGAGGTGTACCAGCGAAGTACAGGAAGCTGGCTTGAAGACCAAGACGTCTGGCGCTTTTCCGGCATCTTCCGGGATGTATATCTTTATACAGTACCGGAGATTCATGTGTACGATTTACATGTTCATGCAGATTTGGACTCGACTTTTACGAAGGGAATGCTTCAAGCAGAGCTTACGCTTACATCATCTGCTTCAAAGATAGTAGCCGAACTGTATGACGCTTCGGGCAACTTGGTAGCCGCAAAAGACGGAGAGTGCAGCGGCAAAAATGGGATGTTTTCTATAGAGGTTGACAAACCGAACTTATGGAGCGCGGAAAATCCGTATTTGTATAAATTGTATATTCAAGTCTATAACGAATCAGGCCGTTTAGTAGAAGTTGTTCCGCAGAAGGCCGGTTTTAGAAAATTTAAGATGGTAGATAAAATCATGCACCTAAACGGCAAACGGATCGTGTTTAAAGGTGTAAACCGCCACGAATTCCATTGCCGAAGAGGGCGCGCGATTACAAAGGAAGATATGCTGTGGGATATAAAAACGCTAAAGCGCCATAACATTAACGCAGTCCGGACGTCCCACTATCCGAATCAGAGCCATTGGTATGAGCTATGTGATGAATATGGCATATATGTTATTGACGAGATGAATCTTGAAACACATGGATCTTGGCAGAAGATGGGTGTGGTAGAACCGTCTTGGAACATTCCCGGCAATAAGCCCGAGTGGGAGAATATCGTCATGGACCGGGCTGTTTCGATGTTTGAGCGGGATAAAAACCATCCTTCCATCCTGATTTGGTCCTGCGGCAATGAATCTTACGGGGGCGAAGTGATTCTTAGCGTTTCCCGCTATTTTAAGAGTGTTGACCCAAGCCGTCTCGTCCATTACGAAGGCGTATTCTACACGCCTGATTATAAAGATACGAGCGATATGGAAAGCCGGATGTATGCAAAACCTGCCGATATTGAGAAATACTTAACGGAAAATCCACAGAAGCCTTATATTAGCTGCGAATATATGCACGCAATGGGAAATTCTTTGGGCGGCATGTATAAGTATACCGACTTAGAGCGCAAATACCCGATGTACCAAGGCGGCTTTATTTGGGATTATATCGATCAAGCCCTTATAAAGAAGGACCGCTACGGAAAAGAATTTTTGGCATATGGCGGCGATTTTGGGGACCGCCCTACCGATTACGGCTTCTGTACAAATGGAATCGTGTACGCCAACCGGGAGCTTTCGCCAAAGATGCAGGAAGTCAAATATTTGTACCAGGATTTTAAGCTAGTGCCGGATAAAAACGGCGTAACAATTATGAATGATAGCCTGTTCTCCAATACGGCCGATTATGATTTGGAATATGTTTTATACCTTGAGGGCAAGGAATTATACCGAAGCACACTCAACGCAGCTGTAGCGCCGCAAAGCGAGGGGCGGGTTGAATTTGCATGGCCTGCCGGTATCATGGCTGCTTCAGGCGAGTATTGCATTCATGCCTTCTTCAAGCTGAAGGAAAGCAAGCTTTGGGCGGATGCCGGCTTTGAAATCGCGTTTGGGCAGTTTGTGTTTCAAGTAGAAAACGAAACCCCTAAGGAATTAGGGATTGTTAACGGAAATCTAAGAGTTGTACATGGTGACGTTAATATTGGCGTACACGGCAGCGATTTTTCCATCTTGTTTTCCAAACAAGTAGGCAGCCTTGTATCGCTGAACTACGCGGGAAAAGAGATGATTTCCTTTCCGCCTATGCCGCTATTTTGGAGAGCCACTACTGATAATGACAGAGGCTACGCGCAAGGCTTCCATTCAGGATGCTGGTATGCGGCCAGTCTAGCGCGCAAGTGTGTTGGCGTTGATGTTGAAGAAGAACAGGGACAAGTAAGCGTTGTGTTTACCTATAAGTTTTCTATTCATAGTGAAATAGAAGTCAACATCCGCTATACCGTTTACCCAGATGGCAGCGTGCGGGTTAAATCGGTTTACCGCGGGGCAAGTAATCTTCCGCAAATGCCAACCTTTGCGGTATCCTTTAAGATTCCGGCGGATTATGACCAGCTCGAATGGTACGCGATGGGGCCAAAAGAAAATTATGAGGACCGCTGCATGGGAGCAAGGCTTGGCATCTTTAAAAATACAGTTTCCGAAAATGTATCCGGCTATGTGATGCCGCAAGAATCGGGCAACCGAACTGGGGTGCGCCGCGTAAGCATAACAAACGGCGACAGGCACGGAATTAAAATTTCTTCCGTGAAAGAGCCGCTAGAGTGTAATCTCTCGCCATATACAGCATTCGAGCTGGAGCACGCGAACCATCATTATGAGCTTCCGAATGTCCATTATACAGTCGTGACGGTAGCCGGCAGACAGATGGGCGTCGGCGGAGATGACAGCTGGGGCGCGCCGGTTCAAAAGGAGCATATCATTTCGGCAAGCCAGAACATGGAATTTGAGTTTATGATTGATAGAGTATAATAGCTTTTAAAATGGGCGTTATATCAAAAGTAAAGGGTCTGGCTGCGCAGGCCCTTTTATTTGGCCAGGCTACAAGCTTTCGTGCAATCACGGCAAGATGGAACAAACAGCAGCCTGCACTCCTGTTTTCCCTCTTGTTTTCCTTTGGACGAGGTAAAGAAAACTCGCCGACTGGCGAGCCTGCAAAGGCGAAGACAGAGGCGTAGTTGCACTTATACTTTATTCTTAAAATTGGCTACTACGTCGCATGATCTTCTTCGCTGCCAATTTATATGTTCTTAAAGTGCAAAATTAGGCCTTAACCGTTACTGCACATGGCTAGGAGCACTCTCCCCCTAAAAAAGGGTTATTAACACTAACATTTCACACAGTCTAAAGATAAAGGAGAAACCATATGTTGATTCATGTGAATGAAGAGAACAAACAGTTCCATTTAACAAATGGCCAAGTGAGCTACATTTTCCATGTAATGAAAAATGGGCAATTAGGCCATCTTTATTACGGAAAGGCGTTGCGCCATAGATCGGATTTTTCCCACTTGCAAACGTACGATGTGCCGACAGCGGCAAGCTGCCATATTTATGAGGATGATCCTGCTTTTTGCTTGGAAACGTTGCGCCAGGAATACCCGGCATATGGCAATTCGGATTTTCGGGAGCCTGCGATAGCTGTAAGCAAACGAAGCAGCAGCCATATTCCTAATTTTACATATGAATCTTTCCGGGTGCTGGAAGGAAAGCCCCGCCTTCAAGGCTTGCCGGCAACATATACGGAAGAAAAAGAAGCAGCGAGCACACTCCAAGTTATTTTAAAAGATGAGTATCTTGGGGCAGAGCTCACATTACATTATACAATTTTTCAAGATAAACCAGTCATAACGAGAAGCGCTTCTTTAAAAAATAACAGCGAAGAAGAGCTTGTTATTGAAAGGTTAATGGGGGCATCGCTCGATCTTCCGGATAAAGAATTTACACTTGTGCACCTGGCGGGAGCTTGGGCGCGGGAACGGCATGTAAAGGAACGGAAGCTTGAAGTTGGCATCCAATCGATATCCAGCCTGCGCGGTGCCAGCTCGCACCACCATAACCCGTTCTTAGCATTAAAACGCCCTCATACGACGGAACATACAGGCGAAGTATATGGTTTTAACTTTGTTTATAGCGGCAATTTTCTAATGCAGGTAGAAGTGGACCATTACGACATGTCAAGGCTTGCCGTTGGGATTCACCCATTTGGCTTTCAGTGGGCGCTAATGCCGCAGGAATCTTTTCAAACACCGGAAGTAGTCATGGTATATTCCGATAAAGGCTTAAATGGCATGAGCCAGGCCTTTCATAATCTGTACCGTGAGCACTTAATTCCGAGCCGTTGGAAGAAGGAAGAGCGCCCAATTTTAATTAACAACTGGGAAGCGACCTATTTTGATTTTAATGAGGAAAAGCTCGTTAACATCGCTAAATCAGCGAAGGATTTAGGAATTGAGCTGTTTGTGCTCGATGACGGCTGGTTTGGAAAAAGAAACGATGATACATCGTCGCTTGGCGATTGGTATGAGGACTTGAATAAGCTTCCAAACGGCTTAGAAAGCTTAGCGGGAAAAATTTCGGATGCCGGCATGAAATTCGGGCTTTGGTTTGAGCCTGAGATGATTAGCCCAAATAGTGATTTATACCGGGAGCATCCTGATTGGGCGGTTGGCGCTCCGGACCAGCCGCGTACGCTAGGGCGCAACCAGCTTGTCCTTGATTTTTCGCGCCCTGAAATTGTCGATTACATGTACGAAAAAATGGCTGGCATTATTAGAAAGACAAGCTTGTCCTATATTAAATGGGATATGAACCGGAACATTACGGAAGCCTTTTCGCAAAAGCTTGCCCCAAATCGGCAGGGAGAGTTTTTCCATCGCTATATGTTAGGGGTATATAGCTTATATGAGCGGCTGACAACAGAATTTCCGCACGTTTTATTTGAATCCTGCGCGGGAGGCGGCGGACGGTTTGACCCAGGTATGATGCATTACGCGCCGCAGGCTTGGACAAGCGATGATACGGATGCTGTGGAAAGGCTGAAGATTCAATACGGAACATCGTTTGCATATCCTCTCTACAGTATGGGCTCCCACGTTTCAGCTGTTCCGAACCATCAAACATTGCGCGAAACGCCGCTGACAACCCGGGCGAACACCGCTTATTTTGGAACGTTTGGATATGAATTAGACCCGCTGAAACTGACAGAAGAAGAGCGCCGGGAAATTAAAGAACAAGTCGCTTTTTATAAAAACTATAGACGGTTGATTCGCGACGGCCATTTTTATCGTCTGTTAAGCCCATTTTCGGGAAATGAAACAGCTTGGATGGTCGTGAGCCCTGATCAATCAGAGGCGCTTGTCGGCTGGTATAAAGTGTTGGCGATGCCAAACTCACAGAAGCATCAAACCTTGCGCCTTAGCGGATTGGATGAATCAGCGGTTTACAGCGTGTCTGGAAGCGATCGTCTATATTACGGAGATGAGCTGATGGAGGTTGGCCTTAAGCTTCCGACAGAGTTTAATGGCGTCAACGGCAAGAAAGCTGAACGGGGAGGAGACTTTCAATCACAGGTCTTTTATTTGAAGCGTGAAGAGGAACAAGAAATTTGAAGGATATATCAATCTACCGGTTTGACTTGCGAAAAAAGAAGCCATAGCAGATAGACAAGAGAGCGATAATGCCTATCGTGCAGGCGCGGGTTTATAGTTTGCTGCTCAGTTGTATATAGAGAACAAAAAAGCAGGCTTCAGCCTGCTTTTTTGTCCTGTTCTATTTTAGCAGATTTTGTATTACAAGATTTGTTAAATTCGGCACTACCTCAAGAGAATAAGTCATCTCCATTCTCTCCAGCTTCTTATGTGCATCAACGCCGTAAGGTCCGATATTGATAACAGGCACATTTAAATCGCGGATATCTTGATATTCGACATAATGCTTCGTACCCCAGCCCGGATTGTTTTTCGATACTGCCTCAATTCCTTCTTCATCATCGCTTAAAGCGACAAAGCTCATATCGGAAATGTACGGGAAGAAGTTTCTCGTTACAATCGGGTAAGTATAATGCGGCTGCATCGCTTCTACAGCCTTGTCTAACGCATTGATTAATGCCTGTTCATCATTCGTTTTCCCGCTGAGTTCGATTCTTGGCGAATATAAGGATGAATAGAATAAGATAATCGCAGGGCTTTTATCCTTCATCCATTTCCACGCCTCTTCCACCACTCTTGCGGCAAACATGCGTGTATCCAGCTCCGTCCGCTGCAAAAGCGCTTCTTTAAACTGATCCATGTGGGCAGTAAACTTCTCGCCGTTTTCCTGAATCAGCAGCTGCTCCATTTCTTCGTAAGCCAGCACTCTTGGCTGCCAAGGAATTTCCTTGTACGGTTCCCCGCTTAGGGCGCAATATTGCTTATATCTCGCTTCAAATGAGGAAAGCGCATTTTGGAATGCAATTGTTGCTTGTTCCTTTAGCTTTGACAGCACATCCTTTGGCGACCAGGAATGGATAAAGAAATTATAGTATACATATGCCGATAACGCGGTCTGCACCGTATAAGAAGGCTTTAAGTCGGTTTGTTTCAAAGATACCGGAGGGACGGTGATTTCGCCAAGCGCTTCGTTGCAAAGCTCCGGGTTATAATCAATTTGCTTTGTTAGCTCAGCGGCAATGAAATTCGGGTCAAGCCCTTCAAAGCATGAGCCTACATGGGTTTCCGCCCCCGTAATGAAGAAGGATGGCAGAAGCTTTCCGACTGTTCCCTTATAAATATAACGGTTTTCATCCCCCTCGTAACGAGGTGCGACAAAGTCGGCATTAATTGCTGCGGAATAATGAAAGCCGTGCTTTTCCTTCCATTGCTTGAAGACTTTTAAGGCAGAAATAATGCCGTGGGAGCTATCTTCTTCATCACATTCGGCCAAGAAGACAATATTTCCGTCTAATTCTTCCGGGTGCTCCGAATAATATTTTAAGAGGTATGGGTGGCTTGCCACCCCGCTTTTCATATCAAGCACGCCGCGGCCGAACAGCCAATCGCTGGAATGTAAGTGTTCTTTAGCGGAGGCCGGAAGATTTTCCTGCTTCAGCGCTTCCATCAGTTCATCCGGATGGCAGGCATATTCCTTCAATTGGTTGAAATCATCGATGCCGACAGTGTCAATATGGCCCATCAATATGACAGTGCGGCTGCTGTTTCCTTTTGTTCCTTTTACAAAGGCGAGAACATTATATCGTTCGTGGTCATCATGAATTGTTTGCGATAAAGTGATATGGGAAGGGTTTTGTGAAAAATACGGAAAAGAAGAAATCAAATCAAAAAGAGAATGGGCAATAGCCTTTTCCCCCTCTGTGTTAACAATACTTTCAATGTTGACGAGCTGCTTCGTAAAAGCCAGCACTTCCTCGCGACATTGCAACATAGGCTGCGACCCCTTTTTCTAGTGAGATTTGTAATGTACAAAATGTATATCAAGACATAAATATACGTCAAGATTTTTTTAAATATGGCTGTGCAGGCGGTCAAGCCCCATTCCTGCCCCGCGTGATGGAAAACCAAAAGGGGGGTGAGTACCGCTGCAGTTTTATTCGACATAGCAAATGAAAAACGGCGTGAAAATCATTATATCATTTTCATGCCGTTTTTTTATATTTCCAAGGTTTTAAAAAAGGTGTAAAATCAATATATAAAAAACTTTATATGTTAATTGTTATCCATCTCACTTACAAGAGGACATTAAGTTGATACAGTACCTATTGATAAGGGCAAACCCATTGAAAAATGGGGACGCAAAACTAAAGGGTCTAAGGGCGGTTGCCTATGACAGCCAGGTTGCCGGGTAGTACGAACTATTACTGGCTATTCCGTTTTGGGATAGCTTTTTATTCGTAAGGCTCTGTTAAAGAACAATGTTGATTTTGATATAACGTACGTCTGTGCATTACGGCTATGCAGATGAATCGCAGCCGGCACTTTTGTTTTTCTTTTGGACGAGGCCAAACTAGGCCCTGACCGTTACTGCACACAGCTGGGAGCACTCTCCCCCTCTAAAAAGGGTTATATATCAACACTAATGTTTAACACAGCCATTCGTAAAAAAGTATTCCTTGGCAGCTAAGATTACAACAAGAAGGGAATATGATGCACTATGTTTACCATTAGCAGGAAATTGTACAGCGGTTTTGTTGTCGTGCTGCTTTTTTTAGGGATTGTAATTGCGATTGGGTATAGCCAAATCTCCGCAATAAACAAATCCTATGAGCAATTATTAGATGATCGGGTAAAGAAAAATATGATGGTCAAAGAGATGGCTATTATTATTAAAGAGCGCCAAATTGCGGGAAGAGGATATTTATTAACGGGAGAAGAGAGTCAATTAGAGCATTATAAACAAGCTCAAAGAGAATATGAAAAAGTAAGCGGCGAACTGGCAGCTATATTAAATCTTGAAAAAGGCAGAGAAATCCACAGGGAATTACAGCAGTTAAATGAGCAATATGATTCCCTAATGGCCAAAGAGTTTGAGGCTAAACAAAAAAACAATACTGAAGAATATATGGATATACTTATGAATGAAATGCCGCCTGTTACAAAAGCATTTAATGAAAAAATTGGGGAATTTATTGCGTTGCAAAACGAAGTGCTGGAGCAAGAGCGCCAGAAAAATGATGAGAAAGTGGATAGCATCAAAACATGGATGCTGGCGATAGGACTCATTGCTTTGCTGATTGGAACGGGGATTGCCATTTATATTAGCCGCATTATTTCTAAGCCGGTGCTGGCGGTAACAGCGGCGGCGGAGAAGATTGCTTCTGGCGACTTGACAGTGGAAAAAATTAAGGTGAAAAATAAAGATGAAATCGGGCTGTTAGCAAAGTCTTTTAATCAAATGGCTGATAGTCTTCGCCAAGTTATCCGCCATGTTTCGCTCACCTCAGAGCAGGTGGCGGCTTCGGCTGAAGAATTAACGGCAAGCGCCGAGGAAACGTCCAAAGCAACTGAACAAATTACGCAATCCATGCAAGAAGTGGCTTCAGGCGCAGAAAAGCAAGTGTACGGTGTCGAGGAAAGCTCCAATGCGATTCAAGAATTATCGGTTAAAGTCCGGCAAATTGCCTCTAATGCCCAAAATGTATCTGAATACATGAATGAGACCTCGCAGGTTGCAGCGCAAGGCGGCCATGCGGTGAGTGAGGCGATTGGGCAAATGGACGATATTAATCGTACTGTTACCCATATGAATGATGTGGTAAAAGGGCTTGGGGAGCGTTCCAAGGAAATCGGCCAAATTGTTGAGGTTATTACAGGGATTGCCGCCCAAACGAATTTATTGGCATTAAATACAGCAATAGAGGCGGCGCGTGCGGGGGAGCATGGCAGAGGCTTTGCTGTTGTCGCCGATGAAGTGAGAAAATTAGCGGAACAATCAGCTGAATCCGCACAGCAAATTGCCCAGTTGATTCATGTGATTCAACAAGAAACGGATAGAGCAGTTGAATTTATGGCAGCAACAACGCAAAAGGTTGAACAAGGTATGCAAGCGGTTGACACAACCGGGGAATCCTTTAAGAAAATCCAGCAATCTGTTGAAAATGTAGCTGCCCAAATAACAGAGGTGTCAGCGGCTTCCCAACAGATGGCAGCGGGAACAGAGCAGGTTGTCCGCTCCGTCCAACTCATATCTGAAATTGCAGAGGAGTCGGCTTCTGGAACCCAAACGGTATCAGCGGCTTCTGAGGAGCAGTTTGCCAGCATGGAGGAGATTACAGCTGCTGCGCTTTCCCTCACGCAAATGGCAGAAGAATTGCAGGAGTTAATTGGAAAATTTAAGGTGTGATAAAGCGATGAGCCGGGCCAAGAGAGTTTCTTAGCCCGGCTTTTTATCGAAAAAATAGGCGAGAACACCCCCTCCTCAATCGCGTGAAGGGCGAAGCCCAGCGATAGGTGGGGGATGAATCGCCCTCGGACAAGAAATGGCTATTTGCCATCTCGATTGCCCGACATTTGCAATCCTTTGCGAATTAATTCATACACTGCACCTGCAAAACTAGAGATATAATTTTCTTTCTGGTATTTTTCAATTTCAAACACTAAATCTGCAGGAAACTTAATTAATTTGGATATCCGTTCCATCATGATCAAACCT
The DNA here is from genome assembly GCA_048976805.1 of Ectobacillus sp. GTDB lineage: Bacteria > Bacillota > Bacilli > Bacillales > Bacillaceae_G > Ectobacillus. Next base: position 29,224 of record JBHGUR010000009.1, read on the forward strand.
TTCTGGTATATACTTGATATATACAATCGGCTTAGTATATGATAAGTATATACTGAAAAGGAGGTGTTGCGCAATGATAGTTCATAAGGCATACAAATTCCGCATCTACCCTACCGAAGATCAAGCTATTCTCATTAACAAGATAATTGGATGCTCACGCTTTGTATTTAATCATTTCCTGTCCCTTTGGAACGCTTCCTATCAAGAGACAGGCAAAGGGCTGTCATATAACAAATGCTCGAAGCAACTCCCACAGTTGAAAAAAGAACTCCAATGGTTGAAAGAGCCAGATAGCATTGCCTTGCAGTCCTCTCTTGAAAACTTGGCAGATGCGTTTGACCGCTTTTTCAAAAAGCAGAATGACGCGCCGCGCTTTAAAAGCAAAAAACATAGGGTGCAATCCTATAAGACGAAATATACAAATGGCAATATTGCTGTACATGGGAACTTGCTGCAACTCCCTAAATTAGGTCTGGTTCGCTTTGCGAAAAGCCGGGAGGTGCAAGGACGCATCATCTCTGTAACAGTAAGAAGAAACCCAAGCGGAAAATACTTCGTTTCCATCTTGGCTGAGACAGAAGTGCAGCCACTGTCAAAGACAAACTCCTCCTGCGGTGTAGATGTAGGAATTAAAGATTTTGCCATCCTTTCAGATGGGACAATATACGAAAATCCGAAGTTCTTCCGCTCCTTGGAAGAAAAGTTAGCAAAAGCACAACGAATCCTTTCCAGACGAAGGAAAGGTGGCTCCAATTGGAATAAGCAAAGAATCAAGGTAGCGCGCATTCATGAACACATTGCGAATGCCAGAAAGGATTACTTAGATAAGATTTCCACCCTGATTGTCAAAAACCACGACATCATTGGGATGGAAGATTTATCGGTATCCAACATGCTCAGGAATGGAAATCTTGCAAAAGCAATCAGTGAAATATCATGGTCGCAATTCCGTAAGATGCTGGAATATAAAGCGAAGTGGTATGGCAAGCAGGTTGTGGTTGCGGCGAAAAACTTCCCAAGTAGTCAACTTTGTTCAACCTGTGGCTACCAACACAAAGACGTCAAGCATCTCTCTCTGCGTGAATGGGTATGTCCAGCATGTGCAACATCCCACCATCGGGATGTAAATGCAGCAAAGAATTTGAGACAGGAGGCACTGCGACTCATCCAGTAAAGATATCTCATATGTCGGAGGCGTAAGCCGTTACCACGACCTAACCGCAGGAACTGCGGGGGAAAGCCTGCTAAAAAACCGGTGGATACACTGGTGTTCGCAGGAA
>JBHGUR010000010.1:0-9989 GCA_048976805.1 Ectobacillus sp.
CGTAAGCCGTTACCACGACCTAACCGCAGGAACTGCGGGGGAAAGCCTGCTAAAAAACCGGTGGATACACTGGTGTTCGCAGGAAAAGGAATCCCCCACTTCAAACAACCTGAAAGGGTGTTAAGTGGCGGGAGGGTTCAAGAACATACAGGAGTGAAACGGTGTGCCGATGTTGTCTGTTAACGGAGTTGATTTATATGTTGAAGCGAAAGGAAGCGGTAAAACAATTTTGTTTTTGCACCCACCCGTGCTTTCCGGCGAGGTGTTTCGGCCACAGTTCGAGGAGCTGTGCGATGCATATCAGGTGCTTATGCTTGACTTGCGCGGCCACGGCCGCTCTGCGCCATCTTTGGTGCCGTGGAATTTTTCTGATATCGTGCGTGATATAAAGGAAGTATTGGATACATTGGGGTTGGGACAAGTGTGGCTGTGCGGCTATTCGTCGGGTGCTTCGGTCGCCTTTGAGTTTTCTTTGCAGTTTCCGGAGCGTGTGGAAGGTTTAATTCAAGTAGGAGCTGTCCCAAAGGTGAGGGGGATTATCAAGATGCTGGCGCAAGCCGGCGCAAAAATGTCCCGAAAGCACATGGTGCCGCTTCTGGCTCTTGGCGGTGCTTTTTTGAATACGGATGAATTTCGTTTGTTTTGGGGATTATTTCGGACGGCACGCCGGACAAACGGGCTTGATGCCGTGTCTTTTTACCGATCCTATTGTACGTATGAATGTAAAAAGCGGCTATGGATGCTTGATAAGCCCGTGCTGCTTGTGTACGGGGAAAGCGATAGACTATTTAAAGTATATGCAAAGCGGATGGCGCGGCAGCTTCCAAATTGCCAAGTGGCGTTCATTGCAAAAGCGCGGCATGAAATCCCAGGCAACCAAAGTGCCGAGCTTAATGTGCTGATTCGGAATTTCGTCAAGTAGTTTTGGGAGAGGTGTTTCAAATGGAAACAGGTTTGGCGTTTGCCGGCGGCGGCATGCCGGGTGCTGCCGCTGTCGGTGTACTGCTTGCGTTTGAAGAGGCCGGCGTTTCTGTAACACATGTCACAGGCACGAGCGCCGGCGCGATGGTAGCTTCCCTTTATGCGTACGGGTATACCGCAAAAGAACTGACCCGCATCGTACCGCGGCTGAGCCGTAGATATTTAGATTTTGATTGGAAATCGATTTTACATAAATCGTTATTTCTTCGCCCCCGCCTGGAAGGATGGATGAAAGGGGAGCGTTTGCGAAACTTGGTAGCCGAGCTGACCGAAGATAATACGTTATCAGCCCTGCGCATTCCGTGCGCTATTACGGCGACTGACTTGGAAAAAGGTGAAACCGTTGTATTTTCAGCGGTGTCTGTTTCCGGATATGATTGGGAGAGTGACGTTTCAATTGCTGATGCGGTACGGGCAAGCTTTTCGATTCCTGTGCTGTTCCGCCCGGTTTATCATGGCAATCGGGTACTCGTCGACGGCGGTGTAACGGCTAATTGCCCTGTCCGCCTTTGCCGGGCTCTCGGAGCGCGGCATGTAATCGCTGTTGACCCAATTACGCCCATCGTTGATCATTTCCGCGGCCCGGTTGGCTCGTTTTCGCTGTTGAATAAAACGATTTTACTTAACTTGAAGCTGCAGATGAAGCCGGAGCAGGAGCATGCCGACCTTGTTTTGTACCCTAATGTCGGTTCGGTCGGGGCGTTTGATTTTCGAAAAGCAAATGATTGTATCGAGGCCGGCTATAGGGAGACGATGAAGAGAATGGATGAAATTAAAAAAATATTAGAGAAAATGTGAAAATTGATGCCGGATTATTCGTTTATTTAGGGGGATAACAGCTTTATACTAATTTTTCATGAACGGGAAAGCCGTGTTATACTTGAAAAAAACATGCATGGGGGGAGTTGTGAATGGATGAAGTTTTAAAGCAAATTCTTTCTCAACTACAATCAGTGAACACCCAAATTGGAACTTTGCAAAAGGATACTTATAACATAAAACAAGGCCAGGAAAGCATGAAAGCTGACATTCAGGGATTGAAGCAAGGCCAGGAAAGCATGAAAGCCGACATTCAGAGATTGAAGCAAGGCCAGGAAAGCATGAAAGCCGATATTCAGGAATTGAAACAAGGACAAGAGAAGTTGCAAAAGAATTTAGTTGAAAGCCTCGGTTCTTATACAGCAAAGATAGTAGAGCATATTGATAGCCGGACGGAAGTTTTAAATAGAAGAATTTTCACGCTTGAAACAGATATTCAAAAAATGGCAAGGCAGCAGCAATGAGTGCGTGCTGCTTGAGTAGCCTAGTGTTTTGTATAGAAAACAGTATTTAATAGAACCTATTTTTACGTTATTCATAGGAGAAATTTAGATGATTGAAGCTTTAGGCAACTTTTTTCAGCAATTGTAACGGCTCTATTAGGAAAAAGTAGGGATAAACAAAATTTGCAGGTTAGTAAAGATAGAGGTGTAATCTCGCTTATCCTTCTTGCAATGGGCTGTTACGCCGCACTCTTTTCATCATTGCCAATTTTAAAATGAAAGGCCGTACCTAAAAATCGTTACATACGATTTTTTCGGAAACAGCCTTTTTAAGCATTATATCGGCAAAAGTGCTACTGTATTTTTTGCTTCTAGAGATTCTACCATTTTATACCAAGATTCCGGCTTATTTGGCAGCACTGCGTAATACCGTTTTAAAAATTGCACAATCAAGTCTGCTTGAAGTTCAGTGATGCCGGATTCCATCGGCAAGAAGCAAAGGTCAAGTCCGGTTACAGCTTCGCCGTCATTATTCCAGGACGGGTGAACGTACGGAAAGTCAAGTCGTTTATAGCCAAGGTGAGCGAGCACTTCGCGGCGGACGTACGGGTCCATCGGTTTGACTCCGCCAAATTCATGGTGCTCGATGCGGTAAGGGTCGTAAATTTCCGCGAACATGCCGTACAATTGTTTGTTGTTGGCAGCAGCCAAGGCGCGCAAGTCAGCCAGTCTATTTTCTGCTAAAAACGGGCCGATGCCAAGCCCGGCTTGGCCAATGATCGTAAAGTCAGTCATGGCAACATTAAAATCTTCATAATAGCGGTATTCCGTCGCGCCGACAACTTTGCCGTCCACAACGGCGACAAATACGCGAATTCCCGGATCTTCTAACGGCTCTTTCCAAAGGTCGAATTCTAATACTTCCTCGGGCGGAAATATGTCCTGCATTAATTGATGCATCTGCTTAAACAACGGATCTTGAATATTTGTAATGCGAATATATTCCATTTTACTTATATGCCTCCTTATTTCGAAAATGAAGTACGAAACGGATTTCTCCATTCCATCAATGTTCCGTAATTACAAGATTCTTCGTCTTCCAAGTAATTGCTGACGATGCTGACGGGTGTGCGGCCGCACCGAAGCAGAAAAGTGATGACAGGATCCTTTACGTCTCCTTTTATAACCGCTTCTATATATTGCTCTGGGGTCATTTCGGCAGCATGTTTATGGTAGCCTGGCATTCTGCCTCCACCTAGCAGCCGTTTTAGTCCTAGATGGATGACAACATCATATAAAGACGTAAGCAGCCATTTGCCCAGTCCGAGTTTACGATAGGAGGGACGGACGCCGATATCGACAACATAGAGTGTATTGCCGTTGGGATTGTGGTTGCGGATATAGCCATTATCTGTAATCTCTTCCCACGTGTGTGTTGGATGGGCTGGGTCAAAATCGACAATCAACGAGGTGATGGATCCAGCAATTTCGCCATCGATTTCAATGCACAACGCGCCTTCAGGAAATAAGGTAACATGGTTATGCAGCTGCTCTGTGTTCCACCATAATTCGGACGGAAACGGGGGCGGGAAGCATTCTTGCTGAACGCGGATTAACTGCTGAAAGTCCTGCTCCGTGTAATTTCTAATCACCGCCCGAACGGGGCGATCCTGATTAAAAACGTAAAATTCCTTAAAATACATCCTGTTGCCTCCTTATCAATACTTCCCGTTTTTTAACTCACGATTCCAGCAATTGATAATATAGAAGAACCTTATCTTCTGCGCCTGAGCGAGCGGCTTTTGTTTTTCTTATTTCCAGTCAGTATATAGATCTGTTCGGCGGTCGCGCCATGTTGTTACGGAGCCGCGTTCGCGTACTTGATATAATAGCTCTAAATCAAGGTCGGCTGTTACAATCATATCGTCGTTGATTTCGCCTTCCGCTAAAATACCGTGCGGCGGAAACGGAATGTCGTTTGGTGTAATGATAGCCGCTTGGCCAAAATTGGCGCGCATAAAGTCGACAGTTGGAAGAGCGCCTACTGTACCGGTTGTAACGACATATACTTGATTTTCAATCGTCCGCGCATGGCTTGTGTAACGGACGCGATGGAAGCCGTGGCGATCATCGGTGCAGGACGGGCAGAAAATCACATCAGCGCCCTTTGCTTTTGCCATTCGTACAATTTCCGGGAACTCGATGTCATAGCATGTTAGCATTGCAATTGTTCCTTTGTCAGTCTCAAATACCTCTAGACCTTCACCGGGAGCCATATTCCATTCTTTCACCTCCGTAGGTGTGATATGAAGCTTCGCCTGCTCAGCAACTCTTCCATCCGGATAAAATAAATGTGCGACATTATATAACTTATCATCTTTACGAACAACATGGGTGCCGCCGATAATATGCACTTTCGATTCCTTTGCCAATCGAATGAATAAGGCGCGGTATTGGTCTGTAAAATCAGGAAGCTGGTCGATAGTTAACGCTTTTCCTTGTTCGTCACCGATTGACATGAGCTGAGTTGTGAAAAACTCCGGAAACAAAATAAAGTCCGCATCAAATTCCATAGCTGCTTTTATATAATGTTCGACTTGGCTGGCAAATTCGTCGAAAGATTGTATCGTGTGAAGATGATATTGAACTGCTGAGACTCTCAGTTTCAATTGGGTTCCTCCTTTAATGGTTAGTAAGCACTATCGTTATTATTAAACAAATGAGCAGCTTTCACAAGTACGTATTTGTATGTAACATAGTGTAGAAAAGTATACTATTAAAAAAATCATTGCAGCTGAGCTGAAAAAGCAAAAGCCGAACATTTCTGCGGAAGGAATAGCTTGTGGAATTGACGGTTGCTGAAAATGAAGAACAGCCCGATTCCTGTTGGAGAATCCGGCTGTTGTAGAGGTTGCAGAATGTATCCGTGCAGTATACGATTTTTAGTTCAGCTAAACATATCATTGTTCAAGTTTGCCGTCTTTAATCGTCACGATGCGGTCGCATAAATCTAATACCCGTTCATCATGTGTAACCATAATGGCCGCTTTTCCGCGCTTATGCACTTCTTTCGCTAGCATTTCTACCACAGCGCGGCCGCGCTTTGAATCCAGGCTTGCGGTAGGTTCGTCTGCCAAAATGAGCTGCGGGTCATTCATAAATGCCCGTGCGATGGCAACACGTTGCCTTTGCCCGCCGGAAAGCTGGGCCGGATAGTTGTTTTTCCGCTCGGACAGGTCGAGGTTTTTCAGTAATTCATTCGCTTTTTGGACAGCCTCGTTATCTGCCTTGCCGGCCAACCGGGATACGAGAACAAGCTGATCGAAGACGTTAAGGTATGGAACAAGATTGGAGGATTGAAACACAAACCCAATTTGCTGCAATCGAACTTGCGTCATTTCTTTTTCGGAAAGCTTTGTAATATCTGTTCCGTTTAATAACATCGTTCCGCTGGAAGGAGAGAGCAGGGCGCCTGCAATTGACAAAAAGGTGCTTTTGCCTGAACCGGACGGCCCGATAACTCCTACGAACTCGCCGCTGTTTACTTGTAAGGACACCTGGTCCAACGCCTTGACCATCGTTTCTCCCTCGCCATATATCTTGCTAATGTTTTCCAACACCAATTTCTCCATTATTCAGCCCTCCCGATTGCTTCCATTGCATCAATCCGCGCAATTTGATATAGAGATAATGAAGCTCCAAGTGCCGATACAAGCAGCAGTAAAACGCTATATTGTACAATCGTGCTTGTGCTTAGGACAAATGGCATGCCTGCAGGAAACAACATGCTTGCGCCAAATGTCAATGCAAGACTTGCTGCAATTGCTGCCACGGCGAGCAGAAGCACTTGGCCGATTACGCTTTTGGCAAGATACGACGTTGTGGCACCGATTGCTTTTAATACACCAAACTGATTCGTTTTTTGCAATGTTAATACATAAAAGAATCCAGCCTGTACAAATGCTGCGATGATTACAAGAAATGCCCTCATCATCGTTAAAGAGCCTTGCTCCTCCTTATAGCCAGGAATGCTTTGTACCATCTCGGATTTCGTTAACACTTGGATGCCCGAAACGGATTTTTCTAAAGAACCCGCTTCTTTTTTCAACACAATCGCATTATAGGAGATTTCTTTTTTGCCCATAGATGTTTGCAGCACTTGAAACTGCTTTATCGGCACATACATCACCGGCGTATGGCTAAACATTTGATTGTCTGTAAAGCCGGCAACAACAAATGTTTGCTCCAGATCATCACTTGTTAGTACATCCCCTACCTGAATTCCTTTTTCTTTGAAGGCTTTGCTGAGTATGGCTCCTTCAGATAGGGAGCTGCCTTCTGTAACGTCAGGCGCAAGGAAGCTTGACGGGTTTATCCCGAATATCGTTGCATCTATTTTCTTTGTCGTGTTTTCTTTTTTTAGAGACACCATCATTTGTGAAAGCGGCACCGCATTGTTTGTGCCAACTTGCTTTTGGATGTCTGTCAGCGCTGTTTCTGGTAGAGAAGAACGGCCAATTTTTTGCTCCGCTTCTTTTTGCAACACAAAGGAGTGCCCGTTCATGCTTTCAATTGCTGAAGCATTATCAGAGGCCAGACCGTTTGCCAAGCCTGATACTATAAAGGTAAGCCATGCAATTAAAATCATGATTAGCGCAATCAATGTATAGCGCAATTTCGCATATCGCAGTTCGCGCAACGCAAGAAACATGTTATATCATCTCCGTTCGTTTCGATTTATATATTTGCCTCTTTGGGGAACATCTTTATCATATAAACGAAATGTGAACAGAATATGAACAACACATTACAGATTTTCCGAACGGGAAAGCCCACTCCTTTAGCGGTGGGAGTTGTCAGAAATAAGGTAGATCTACGGTAAATCGCGTGCCAACGCCAAGCTCGCTTGTTACGTTAATCGAGCCGCCGTGGAGCGACACGATTTTTTTCGCGATCGCAAGCCCGAGCCCGCTGCCGCCTTTGTCCCGATTTCGCGATGCATCCGCTTTATAGTACGGTTCAAAAATACGCGGAAGGTCCTGCTTGGCAATTCCGATGCCTGTGTCCTGGATGATGATACGTACATAGGCGTGGTTTGACGTATCGGTACGAATGGAAAGCGTCCCGCCGGATTCGGTAAATTTAATGCTGTTAGTTATGAGATTTGTCCAGACTTGATGCAGCAATTCCTTATTTCCAGTAATGGAGGCAGGTGCCACATCTAATTCAATAGCCAGGTCCTTTTCACGCCATTGCCATTCCGTCGCCTTTACCACCTGCCGCAGCTGATCGCCCACATCAAATGGCAATTTGTCAACCGCATGTTCTTCTTTATCCAAAGAAGCGAGCGTTAGCATTTGTTTGCTAAGGAGCGACATACGCCTGCTTTCTTCTTCAATAATAGAAAGGTAGTGATCCCGTTGCTTGGAGTCTAGTGATTGCGTTCGCAAAATGCGGGAGTATCCTTGAATAGAGGTGAGCGGCGACTGAATTTCATGGGATACATTTGAAACAAACTCCTGCCGCATTTCTTCCAGCCGTGCCAAGCTTTCCGCCATTTGCGTAAAATGCTTTGCCAATGTGCCGATTTCATCGCTGCGGTTTACGTCAAGCTGAATATTGTATTGTCCTTCCGCAATTTTTTGGGTTGCCTGTGTGAATTGCCGTATCGGCTTTACTACATAACGCGTGCTGATTGTGACAAAAATCATGCTGAGCATTACGGTTCCTACAAGCAATAGCGCAAAGAAAATCCGCATTTCCCAAAACTGCTTTTCAATATCGGGACGCATAAACAACGCGTACGTTTTCCCGTCTATTGTTACAGGAACGCCAATAGAGTTGATAAGCTTATCTTCAAAAAAGCCGGTGACAAAGCCTTTTTGCGAGAATTGCCTAATGCCATGATAGGTTGTTCCGCTCTGTACGTCCTGCACAATGGACAGATTTATGCTTTTGTCGCGAAAAGGGGAGCCGTAGAAGGTTCCGTGCCCACCGCCATCCGCTAAGTACATTTGATAGCCAAGAGCGGCGACATTATGAAAATACGCCTCCGCTTGTTTCATCGTGAAGGAATGCATATATGTTTGTACATGTTGAAGCATAGTCGTAATTTTTTGATCATTGTAAGGTTTTAAATATGTTTGATAAAACACATTCGAGATGACAAAAGCAAGAATGCTGCTGAAGATCATAATACATAACGTAATGCCGACAAAGCGTACGTACAGCGAACGAATCATGACAAAACCTCCAGTTTATAACCGACACCGCGTACGGTAGTGATTGTAAAATCATCTGTCCGCGCCGCAAAGCGGTCCCGCAGCCGCTTAATATGTACATCTACCGTTCGTTCATCTCCATCAAAATCATGTCCCCATACAAGTTCAATAAGCTGCTCCCGCGAAAAGCTGCGCCCAGGCTGGCTGGCCAACTGAAAGAGAAGCTCAAATTCTTTTAATGGCAGCATAATTGTTTGTCCATTGCAGCGCACCTCGTAGCTTTTACGGTCAATTGAGGTATGCCCTAGAGTAATAATATCCGAATTCAGCATCTGATAGCGGCGCAATAGCGCTTTGACACGAAAAATAAGCTCTTTTGGCTCAAACGGCTTTACCATATAATCATCTGTGCCGACGCTAAAGCCCTTTTCCTTATCCGAAAGCGCATCCTTTGCCGTCAGCAAAATAACAGGGATGTCATAATGGTTGCGGATTTCTTGGCAAAGCTCAAAGCCATTTTTATGCGGCATAACTACATCGACAACAGCGATATGGATTTGTGTTGTTTCTAGTATACGAACCGCTTCTTCCCCGTCTGCCGCTTCATAAACTGTATATCCTTCTAACTGCAGATAATAGCGGACAAGTTCGCGAATATGCGGGTCATCATCGGCTACTAAAACACGGATCATGCTTATCTCTCCTTCTCTTTATTAGGTATATTGCATGGAAGAGTGTTCTCCCGTTTGGAAATAGTCCAGAATCCAGTATAGCTAGGCAGCTTATGCTATGTAAAGCGTGCATTTCTATAGTTATATAGATTGGAAAATGTATCCTAATAATAAATACGCTATCAGGGTAATGAGCTTGGTTACCGGGAGGGTGCGCATGGAAAAACAAACGATTAATTTGCTTCAAATATATTTTTTCCTCTTTTTATATAGGAAAAGAGTTAGATGATGCAGCTTTTGATTTTTATAAAACAGCCCAGCAAAAAATTTCATGGGAGGGTATTAAGACAATCGTACTTTCGGAAAGAGTACTGAAACAGGGGGATTTACAATAAATTGATGAGTTCCTCCCTCGGTTTTTGCAGTGGAGATTCGGTGAAGCAAAGCAACTTGTTTGAGGTTTTATTTTATCAAGATTTACCGAAAGAACACCCTACTTCCATTTCGTGAAGGGCGTAGCCCAGAAATAAGTGGGGGATGAATTTCGGTTTTTGCGTAGCAAAACACTTGTTTGCATGGTAAAATATACATGTACAAGTTGTTCTTTGAAAACTGAAGATATGAGGTTGCGGCAGGAAATGCGTTTGCCGCGTAAAATCTTCAACGTTCACTCGCCACACGCTCACCGAAGTAGCGAAAACCAAGCAGAGTAGGGGCGTGTGAGTCCAACGTACACATTTGCAATTTTCAGGGCGGGAACCGTCCGTAGAGCCTGCTAACATAACTAAGCGATAGCTTGGTGTTCGCAGGAAGAATCCCCCACTTCAAGCGAAGCTAAGTGGTGGGTAGTTCAA
>JBHGUR010000011.1:0-10257 GCA_048976805.1 Ectobacillus sp.
GGAAGCTTGAATTTAAATGAAATTGTTCAGGCGCAAGAAAAGGTTTGGTACATTTTCGTGCAGCCGGTCGGGTTTATCGTTTTCTTAATCGCGGCAGTATCCGAGCTAAACCGGACGCCATTTGACTTGCCGGAAGCCGAATCCGAACTCGTTTCCGGATACCATACGGAATATTCGGGATTCCGTTGGGCGTTCTTTATGCTTTCCGAGTATGTATATTTCTTTGCGATGGCATCGCTAACGACAGTTTTATTCTTGGGTGGATGGCAGCCGCTGCCGTTTCTCGGCTTCATTCCGGGTGCGGTTTGGTTCGCATTGAAATTCAGCTTGGTTGTATTTCTATTAATCTGGTTCCGCGTTACGTTCCCGCGCCTTCGCGCGGATCAGCTGATGGAATTTGGATGGAAGGTGCTGCTCCCAGTAGCGCTGGCGAATATTTTCTTAACGGCGCTGTTAAAAGAGCTGTTCTTCTAAAACAAAGGGGATGAGAAGAGATGCTAGGGTTATTCAAAGGTATGAAATATACCCTGAACAACTTAACAAAGAAAAAAGTGACGTACGATTATCCTAACCAGCCGCTCCCGCTTCCGGATCGCTTCCGCGGCATTCAAAAGTTTTATCCCGAAAAATGCATCGTCTGCAATCAGTGCGCGACGATTTGCCCGACCGATTGCATTCAGCTGACGGGGAAGAAGCATCCAGACCCGGCGAAGAAGGGGAAAATTATCGATACGTACGACATTAATTTCGAGATTTGCATTTTATGCGATCTTTGTACAGAGGTGTGTCCGACAGAAGCCATTGTTATGACAAACAACTTCGAGCTTGCGGAATATACGCGCGATGATTTGTTTAAAAACTTGCAATGGCTGGATGAAAACGATACGAATGTCAGAAAGGAGAATAAAGCATGAGCGGCGAGTTAATAGCATTTCTGACATTGGCGCTAATTGCCATTATGGGCGGGGTGCTTATGCTGAACTTAACGAAGGTCATGCATATGATGCTCGCGCTTGTCTTTACGTTCTTAAGTATTTCTGGATTGTATTTTATGCTGTCGGCAGAATTTGTTGGCGTTGTCCAAATTTTAATTTACTCCGGCGCGGTTACAATCATTATGATTTTTGGCATCATGCTGACAAAGCATCAGGATGAAACAACCGGAAAGGGCGGAATTCGTTCCTTCCTCGTATTTCTCGGTGTTGCATCGTTTGGTGCGGTTATGTATTTCGCGGTAAATAACGCGGACTTCACGCCAAAGACAGAGGATGTGGCGCTTCATGAAGAAAACACAAGGCAAATTGGGGAATTGCTGTATACGAAATATATCATTCCGTTTGAAGTTACATCCGTTCTATTGTTAGTCGCTCTTGTCGGTGCCATTATTTTAGCGAAAAAAGACGGCAAGGAAGAAGGTGGGTCGCGTGAATAGTGTTCCGGTATCAGCGTATTTGGCGCTGGCGATTATCCTGTTTTGCATCGGCTTGTTCGGTGCTTTGACAAAACGAAATACGGTCATTGTGTTAATTTGTATTGAGCTTATGTTAAATGCGGCAAACTTGAATCTTGTAGCATTCAGCAAGCTTGGAATGTTTCCGAGCTTAAAGGGGCAAATCTTTTCATTGTTTACGATTACAGTAGCTGCGGCGGAAGCGGCGGTAGGCTTGGCGATTTTGATCGCGCTGTATAAAAACCGCGCAACCGTGAATACAGACGAAATGGATTCTTTGAAGCATTAGGGGGAAGGGGGAAGAAGGACAATGATAGATTACGCATGGCTCATACCGCTTTTCCCGCTTGTTTCCTTTGTGCTCTTGCTGGTTGCCGGTAAGAAGTTAAAAGAAGCGGGCAGCTTGGTCGGCATCGCGCTGACATTTCTCTCGCTTGTGGGCGCGGTACTCGTATTGCTGGAACGTCTAGCGTCTTCTACGGTGAAGCAGGAATGGACATGGCTTAACATCGGGGATGTAAGCATTACATTCGGCTTTGAAGTAAACGCGCTAAACGCGCTTATGCTGTTTATTGTAACGCTTGTCAGCTTTTTGGTACATACGTATTCGCGCGGCTATATGCACGGAGATGAACGGTTCCCTGTATTTTACGCGTATTTAGGGCTTTTCACATTTGCAATGCTCGGCCTTGTGCTGGCGACCAATTTGCTGCAGCTCTATATTTTCTGGGAGCTTGTGGGACTGGGTTCATTCCTATTGATTGGCTTTTACTTCTATAAAGAAGAAGCGAAGGCGGCAGCGAAGAAAGCGTTTATTATGACCCGCATCGGGGATGTCGGCTTATTCATCGGGATGATTTTATTGTTTTGGCAAGTCGGCAGCTTTGAATATGATGAAATTTTTAAAGCGGTTGCGGCAGGAGAATTATCTGGCGGCATGATCACTCTAACGGCGATTTTAATTTTCGTCGGAGCAATCGGGAAATCCGGCCAGTTTCCGCTTCATACGTGGCTTCCAGATGCGATGGAAGGCCCGACGCCTGTATCGGCGCTCATCCACGCCGCGACGATGGTCGCTGCCGGGGTGTATTTAGTAGCGACGATGTTTCCGCTATTTGAGGCGAGCGAGACGGCGATGCAAACCGTAGCGATTGTCGGGGCGTTCACCGCCATTTTCGCAGCTTCAATCGGCCTTGTGCAAACCGATATTAAGCGGGTGCTCGCATATTCTACAGTCAGCCAGCTCGGCTATATGATGCTCGCGCTTGGCTCTGCTGGTTACGTGGCCGGGGTGTTCCATTTAATGACGCACGCGTTTTTCAAGGCGCTATTATTCTTGGCGGCAGGAAGCGTGATTCATGCTGTGCATACGCAAAATATTGAAGAAATGGGCGGCTTGTCTTCCAAAATGAAGATTACGAGTACACTCTTTTTAATCGGAACATTGGCGATCAGCGGCGTGCCGCTATTTTCCGGCTTTTTCAGTAAGGATGAAATCTTGATTGCAGCGTGGCAAAGAGGCAACTACGGCTTATTCTGGCTGGCGGTCATCGCGGCATTCTTTACAGCGTTTTATATGTTCCGCCTTTACTTTCTCGTATTTACGGGAAAAGCGCACGGGGACCAAAAGCATGTTCATGAATCCCCAAGGGTTATGACATTCCCAATGATGGTGCTGGGTGTGTTGGCCGTCATTGCCGGTTATGTGAATACACCTTGGTTCGGCACATTCCTTGGTGATTGGCTGACAGAGGATGTTCCATTTGCAGTTCACGAAGGGCACGGCCCGGCGTGGATTATGATTGTGGCAACGCTTGTTTCCTTGGCGGGAATTCTGTTGGCATATGTAATTTACGGAAAAGGAACCTTGTCCCGCGATTGGCTGGCGGGCAAGCAATCTGCTCCGCATAATGTGCTTATGAACAAATATTATATTGATGAACTGTACGGGGTAACGATTTTGCCGCTCGTCAAAGGAATTGCGAAGCTGTTTGCGGCAATCGAGCAATTTATAGTAGAAGGAATTGCCCAGATTATTGCGGGCATTGTGAGCGGGTTCGGCACGGCCGGCTCTAGGCTGCAAAGCGGACAAGTCCAAACATACGGGGCGGTCGCCTTTGTCGGGCTGGCAGTTCTGCTTGTGATTCTTGTTGTAACAGGGGGGTATTTACAATGAGCTATCTGTTGACGGTTTTCATCTTCTCCCCGCTTTTAGGTATTCTCGCTTTAATGTTCATACCGAAGGAACAGGAGAAAACGGCAAAGCTCATCGGCATCTTGGCGACCTTGCCGCCGCTTATTTGCTCATTCATATTGTATAGCGCATATGCAGCGGGAAAAGGCTTTGATTCTTTTGCGGAGAAAGCTGAGTGGATTCGCTTCGGGCGTTTTGCCGAGCTAAAGGGAGATTTCTTTACAATCCATTATGAGCTTGGTGTTGATGGCTTCGCCTTCGTCATGATGATGCTAACAGCGGTGCTTGCAACATTGGCGGCCGTAACGGCGATTTCCATCCACAAGCAGGCAAAAGGTTTTTATATGCTGCTGCTATTGTTGGAAATCGGCATGCTCGGCGTGTTTGCAGCGAAAAATCTGCTGCTGTTTTTCGTCTTTTTTGAAATTACGTTGCCGGCGATGTTCCTGCTCGTTGGAAAATGGGGCAAATTTGCAAGCGAGAAAGCTGCATATAGCTATTTAGTGTACAACGGCATTGGTTCGGCAATTTTGCTTATCGCATTTTCTGTTATTTTCGGAAAAACGGGCACGACGGACATCGAGGCGCTTCAGCAAATTCTCGTATCGGGCGAAGGGCCGCTTGGGCCGATTTCCGATTCTCTGCAGTTTGGCTTATTTTTAAGCATTTTAATTGCTTTTGGAATCAAGCTTCCAGTATTTCCGCTCCACCGCTGGATGGTAAATGTACACGTGCAGGCGCCTCCGGCAGTGGTTATGCTTCACGCCGGCGTGCTCTTAAAAATCGGGGCATACGGGCTTGTGCGCTTTGGCCTCGGCTTCTTCCCGGACGAGTTTGAAGATATGGCCGCGCTGATTGCGGTGCTCGGTGTTGTGAATTTATTATACGGCGCGTTTTTGGCGCTTATTCAAACAGATTTCCGAAAAGTGCTTGCCTATTCCAGTATTTCGCATATGGGCATCGTCTTAATCGGCTTGGCAGCGCTAAATGAAGCAGGCATGCAGGGCGCGATTTTCCAAGTTGTATCGCACGGCTTAATCGCGGCATTTCTATTCTTCTTGCTTGGCGTGATCGAACAGCGCTTTGGCACATCGGATATTGCCGCGCTTGGCGGCCTTGCCAAGCAGATGCCAATCTTTGGCGGCTTCCTGCTGGCGGGCGCGATGGCTTCCCTCGGCCTTCCGGGCATGTCCGGCTTTGTCAGTGAGTTGCTGGCGTTTCTCGGTTTATTTAATTCGATGCCGATCATTGCGGCTGTCGGAACGCTCGGCATCATTTTAACGGCGGCGTACTTGCTGCGCGCGGTTCTTGCAATTACATTCGGGAAGCGCGAGTACGAAGCAAAAGCGGATTTAAAGGGATGGGAGTTTATTCCAGTAATCGTATTGTTATTCTTTATCATTATTATCGGGGTAGCGCCGAATACGCTTGGCGAGCCGATTAGTACTACGTTACAGCTTCTAGGGATAAGGGGGTAGGATAGTATGGACATGGAAACACTGCTAAGCTTGAACTGGGGCTTGATGATGCCGGAGTTTATTATCGTCGGTGCCGCTATCCTTCTATCGCTCCTGGATTTGTTCGCAAAGGATACGTTCAATCGGCGCAGCCTTGCATACATCGCTTTTGGCGCAGCCATCTTGGCGCTCGTTTCGCTTATGTTGCTGTACGGCGAACCGGCAGGGGATATTTTGGACGGCACGTTCGTGCTGGATGGCTTTGCGAAAGCCTTTAAAACATTGTTGCTGCTCGGCGCAGCGCTTGTCTTTCTGTTGGCGATGAGCGATACGAACGAAAAACCGATTGCAGATGTCGGCGAATATTATTACTTATTTTTAACCGCGCTGCTTGGCGCGATGTTTATGACATCAAGCAATGATTTAATTACATTGTTTGTCGGATTGGAGCTATTGACAGTATCTTCCTTTATACTAGTGGGAATTCGCAAGCATCATCAGGCAGCAAATGAAGCTGCGATGAAATATGTCATTAACGGCGGTATTTCCACGGCAATTACGTTGTTTGGCCTTAGCTATTTGTACGGATTAACAGGTACGACAAACGTAATTGAAATGCGCGACAAATTAGGACAAGGTGTGAGCGGGGATATTCAGCTCATTCTCTCTCTTGCTTTTTTGATTACCTTTGTCGGATTGTCCTTCAAGCTGGCGACCGCTCCGTTTCATATGTGGGCGCCGGATGTGTACCAAGGAGCGGCGACACCGGTAACGGCTTTTCTCGGAACAGTATCAAAACTTGCCGGATTTGTCATCATTTTGCGCATTTTCCTTTTGATTTTTGCGGGAATTCCAGTGAATAACGGAACGGAAGCGCTGCTGATGAATATGAGAAATTATATTGTGGTGCTGGCGGCAATTACGATGATTGTTGGCAATATCGTCGCCTTAAAGCAAAGTAATGCAAAACGGCTGTTTGCGTATTCAGGAATCGCGCATGCCGGCTACTTGCTCGTGCCGTTTGTGGCATTGTCGCCGTTTATGATGGACAGCATGTGGTTTTATATGCTGGCATATGTTCTTATGAATATCGGGGCATTCGCTGTCATTCATGCGTTAAATAAGGAAAGCGGCAAGGAAGGGCTTGGCATCTTTGCGGGATTGTATCAGCGTTCGCCGCTAACGGCGGTGCTGATGGCAATTTTCATTTTATCGTTGGCTGGAATTCCGGGAACGGCCGGGTTTATCGGGAAAATCAATATTTTCCTCGGCGTGTTCGTGATGGAGCCGGCAAACTATATCTTGCCTGCGATTATGATGGGGACGACGGTTGTTTCCTTTGTGTATTACTTCCGCGTGCTGCAGCTTATGTTTTTCCGCCAGCCGGATATGGAAGGAAAGCTGGCGCTTCCGGCAGGAGTGCGGGCGGCGCTGCTGCTGTGCGCTATATTTACCGTCCTGCTTGGGGTTCTTCCCGCAATCGGATACGACTTTTTCTATAACAACTTTCCGCTGTTAAAAGATTTCTTTTTCACAGGGGCAAAATAAAGAAAAAGGTGGTACAATATGCTTGTATAAAAAGTGTAGAGTTTACGCTCTACGCTTTTTATTTGAGTGTTTTTAGCCATTTTTTTGTGAAAACTATAACAACTTATGATAGACAGCAAGATACATTTTTGCAAAGGCATCACCATCGCTCCCGTGCAGGGGAAGCAAGGGTCTTGTCTAAGCAGATTTTTTTAAAACAGGCGGGCGTGTTGTCACAGCCGAGCCCGGGGGCGCACACAACAGCGGGCTGTATGAACAGAGCGGGACTCCAGCGCTTGGGCAGGTCACTAAAAAGGGTTTGACCGTTACTGCATATGGCGGAAGTACAACCCCCGCCCAAAAAAAGTTTTTTCAGCCGGCGTCGCTTTTTTGGATTGTCCAGCTTCGCCGGCTAGGCGCTGCCATCTAAGAACCTTCGCCCATAAAAGCAAAAAGCGCTTTTTTTGGTCGAAGAACCTTAGCTTCTGCGCCTGAGCAAGCCGGCTCCGCTTTTCTTAGTAAAGGAGGGATAAGGTTAATTTGGCACAAATGTTAGGGCAACAAGCACTTATTGCGATCGTTTCGCATTTATTATTTATTACCCTTACTTGGTGGGCGCTGCAAGGCATTCATTTTGAGCGTCTCATGAAAAAGGGGAAGGTCGTTCAGACAAGGGTGCTGCTTATTTTGCTGACCATTGCCATTGGAACGTCAGTTAGTAATTTTTTCCTGGACTATTTAGGGTATTCCAAAAGTCTGACCTATCTGCTTAAATAATTTTGTCGAGTATACATCCCCTCTATCCCGTCAAAAATGGGAAGTATGAGGGAGGGGATTTAACATGAAAAAAACAATTCAAATATTGCTTGTACTAAGTTTAGGGGTAATTGTATTTTTAATTGGCTATAAACACACAGAAGCAAAGCGGCCGCAGGAAAAGCTGGAGAAGATGGCGGAAGTCCTGCAGGCAAACGGGGCAACAATCCAAGAGTGGGCATGGACTGCCAAAGGAGAAGAAGACTCAGTTCACGATATACATACATTTGAGCAGTTATTGGAGCAAATCGGCGCAAAAATAAACGTGGTCAATTGGAATGTAGAACAGTCTGCAGAAGGGTATAAAGCAACTGCTGAAAAAATTTTTCCGGATTACAAGGAAAGGCTTGTAGTAACATGGACAAACGTAAATACTAAACATAAAACCTTCATTATATATGAGGCAAAAGGAACAAAATGGAGCGAAACCATTGTAAATAAAACCGATAAAATTTTTAGCCAAAAACCTACAATTTATACTTGTGTTCGAGCCGTTTTGAGTGATAAGATTGAAGGTGTTTTGCTGAATAAAGCAACGAAAATATTGAATGGTTTTGAGGCGAAGCCGGTGGAGGCTTTACAAGAAAGAGCATTTGTCACGGTTTCAGCATATACTGGAATGTGGAATGACGCTCTTGCTGTAAACAAAGAGAAAATAAACGTGCAAGTCGCATTGAGAAATGCTGATAATAAGACAACTATTATGGTTGGCACACCGATAATTATGTCTGAATATTGATAGATCGTATACAAAATTCAGGACACGGAGGGGAATAATTTGGAAAAGATCATCGTCCGTGGCGGGAAGCAGCTTAACGGCACCGTGCGTGTGGAAGGCGCGAAAAATGCTGTTTTGCCTGTGCTCGCTGCAGCTCTATTAGCGAGTGATGGAAAAAATGTTATCTGTGATGTACCAGTTCTTTCCGATGTATATACAATCAATGAAGTATTGCGTCATTTAAATTGTGATGTCGTATTTGAAAATGGCCAAGTAGTGATTGATGCATCGAAGGAGCTGAATATTGAAGCGCCTTTTGAGTATGTAAGAAAAATGAGAGCGTCCGTTTTAGTAATGGGCCCTCTTTTAGCACGTAAAGGCCGCGCGAGAATCGCTCTTCCTGGAGGATGCGCAATCGGTTCGCGCCCGATCGACCAGCACTTAAAGGGCTTTGAAGCAATGGGCGCAAAGGTAAAGGTTGGCAACGGATTTGTAGAAGCGTATACTGATGGAAGATTGCACGGCGCGAAAATTTACTTAGACTTTCCGAGCGTAGGGGCAACGGAAAATATTATGTCCGCCGCTGTATTGGCAGAAGGAACAACAATCATCGAAAATGCCGCAAAAGAACCGGAAATCGTCGACTTGGCAAACTTTCTGAACGGAATGGGGGCGAAGGTGCGCGGTGCAGGAACGGGTACAATTCGTATCGAAGGAGTTTCCAAATTATACGGAACGCGGCACAATATAATCCCTGACCGGATCGAGGCGGGAACATTCATGGTTGCCGCTGCCATTACAGGCGGGAACGTTCACATCGAAAACGCAGTGCCGGAGCACTTGAGCCCAATCACTGCAAAGATGAAAGAAATGGGTGTTACGATTATCGAGGAAGAAGAAGGAATCCGCGTAATCGGGCGTGAAAAGCTGAAGGCTGTAGATATTAAAACAATGCCGCATCCGGGCTTCCCGACAGATATGCAATCGCAAATGATGGCGCTATTGCTGCAGGCGGAAGGCACAAGCATGATTACGGAAACAGTATTTGAAAACCGCTTTATGCATGTGGAAGAATTCCGCCGCATGAATGCGGATATTAAAATTGAAGGCCGCTCTGTTATTATGAACGGGCCGTGCAAAATGCAAGGGGCGGAAGTAGCCGCGACAGACTTGCGCGCCGCTGCGGCATTGATTTTAGCCGGCCTTGTCTCCGAAGGGCATACCCGCGTAACAGAGTTGAAGCACCTTGACCGCGGTTACGTGAACTTCCACGGCAAACTGGCAGCGCTCGGCGCCGATATTGAACGTGTAAACGAACAAGTGGAAGAAATGATCGAGCAAAAGGTTACAGATCTTCACGCTTAATATAAATAGCTTCTATGCTTTTAGCGCTAAAAGGCATAGGAGCTATTTTTTTTCAATCCATCATTCCGCAAGGTTCCAAAAGGGGATAAAACGCTGCTGGGCACCGCAGAAACGCCTCTATGTATAACCGCTTCTATGCATAACTGGATGCTCTAGCCCCATTTAAAAAATATTTTTCTATTAATGGTATAGTCAAAAAAGCAACAAAATATGCATACATGTTTCAATATTTAGAAAATATATATTCCGTTCTAAATGCTTGTCCCTTCCCATACATATAAAGTGAACGTTTTATTTGCGGAGCAGCCCCTTATTGGACCTCCTTGAATAGCTTGCTTATGAAGGGGCTGCATGTTAAGACGGGATATGGAGAAAATCTACTTTTTGTAGCGGAGGAAAACATGAAAGCAACTAAACCGATTTTTGTTTCCGTTTCATCTTTAATCGCGTTAGTCATTGTCGTTCCGAGCTTGTTGGTGCTTCCGTTCCAGGGAAAAACGAAGGAGCCCCCGAAGCTGAATGAACAAGCGATAGAGACGCCCGCCCCGACAAAAGAGGCACAGGTTTCCTCAAAAAGCGCAGTGGAAGTAGCAGTGTACCGCTCGCAGCAAAAGAAAGTGGAAAATGTGAATATTGAGGAATACGTCACAGGCGTTGTAGCGGCTGAAATGCCGGCCGATTTTGAGTTGGAGGCGCTAAAGGCGCAAGCGTTAACGGCGCGCACCTTCGT
>JBHGUR010000012.1:0-25057 GCA_048976805.1 Ectobacillus sp.
ATTTGAGACAGGAGGCACTGCGACTCATCCAGTAAAGATATCTCATATGTCGGAGGCGTAAGCCGTTACCACGACCTAACCGCAGGAACTGCGGGGGAAAGCCTGCTAAAAAACCGGTGGATACACTGGTGTTCGCAGGAAGGAAAAGGAATCCCCCACTTCAAACAACCTGAAAGGGTGTTAAGTGGCGGGAGGGTTCAAATAGAAGCAGAAAGGAATGTACGTATGTTATTGCAACCGGGATCGATTGTAAATGTGGCTGTGCTTCGGCAAACGGAAATCGGCTATATGGTAGGAAATGAAACGGAAGAAGTGTTTTTACATAAAAATGAGGTAGCAGGCGAAATTGAAGAGGGCGATACAATTGATGTGTTTGTATACTACGACCATCAAGGGCGCATGACCTCAACAATGAAAACGCCGCTTTTGACAACATCCGATTTTAACTGGGTAAAGGTTGTGAAGGTAACGCCGCGTTTAGGCGTGTTCGTTGATATTGGCGTATCCAAGGATATTCTCGTGCCGGAGGATGAGCTGCCGGGCTATAGGGGAGTATGGCCGGAGGAGGGCGATGAGCTGTATTGCACCTTGAAAGCAACACGCAGGGGAAATTTGATTGCAATTTTGGCAACGCCGGAAGAAATTGAAGAAATGGCGGTTGAAGCAACGGAGTCGATGTTTAATAAAAATGTCAGCGGCCGCATTTATAAGACGATGCGCGAAGGGTCGGCCATATTGACGGATGAGCATTTTATCGGGTTTATCCACCATTCCCAGCGCCGGGAAGAGCCGCGTATGGGCCAGCGCGTATCAGGCCGCATTATTGACGTGAAAGAAGACGGTACTATTAATATATCGCTTCTGCCGCGCAAGCAGGAAGGAATGGAAGAAGACGCGCAGCGCATTTATGAATATATGGAAGGGCGCGGCGGTGCAATGCCGTTTGGCGATAAAAGCTATGCGGAAGATATTCAAGAGCGCTTTGGGATGAGCAAGGCCGCGTTTAAACGTGCGCTTGGCAAGCTGATGAAGGAAGGCAAGATATATCAAGAAGACGGATGGACATACTTCAAAAAATAAAAGCCCTGATTGCAGGGCTTTTTCTCTTATAGATGATCTGTTTTTTCAGAATAGGAATGCTTGCCGCGGCGGGCATTTTCTAGCGTTTCCATATTTTTTTGATGGCGTTTTGCGTTTTTATCTTTCGCTTTTTTATCGTTATCGCTTGTTTTAGACATGACAATCCTCCTCTTATGTTTCTATGTTTAGCATTTCCATTTCCGTGCAGACTATGTATAAATGGAGAAGGGGGGAATAATGTGCAAAGCATCAACTATACAGAGACTGGGAAAAAGATTGTGATTGTTATGATTGGCGGACTGCTAAACGCCATCGGTATGAATTTGTTTTTAATCCCTGCAAATGTGTATGCGAGCGGATTTGCAGGCTTGGCGCAGTTGTTGTCCCGAATTTTGGGAGATTTTACGCCGATTAGTATTTCTACCGGTACTTTATATATTTTATTTAATATTCCGGTCGTCCTGTTAGCCTGGAAAAAGGTCGGAAAGTCATTTACACTTTTTAGTTTCATTAGCGTTGCGTTTATGACGCTGTTTTTAGAAATTGTCCCGATTAAAACTGTGTCGCATGATATTATTTTAAATGCGGTGTTTGGCGGGGTTATTTCCTCCATCGGTGTCGGCTTGACATTGAAGTGGGGGGCTTCTACTGGCGGACTGGACATTGTCGCAATGATTCTTTCTAGGGTAAAGGACAAGCCGCTCGGTACATATATTTTCTTATTTAATGCTCTCATCATTATAGCAGCAGGTTATTTATATGGATGGGAAAAGGCACTGTACACGCTTGTGTCCTTGTATGCCTCCACGCGTGTCATTGATGCGATTCACACTCGCCATGTAAAGGTGACGGCATTTATCGTAACAAAAAAGGGGGCGGAGCTTCGCAAAGCGATTCATGCTCGCCTTGTGCGCGGGATTACTACATTGCCCGCTACCGGCGCGTTTACGAACGAGACGAAAGAAATGCTGATGATTGTGATTACGCGCTATGAAATGTATGATTTACAAAAGATTATTAGCAGTGTAGATTCGTCCGCTTTTGTCAATGTCGTGCATACGGAAAGCGTACTCGGATTATTTCGCAGGGATTAAATGGGCTCGGTCGAATAATTGGCTGGATGGGTAGAATTCATTGTAAATTGGGTTGAATTAATTGTAAATTCTTGTTAATAATTCTTAGATAGGGGAGAATTATAATATACAAAACAAAGCGCGGAAGATTTCCCGCGCCCTGTTGTTATTGCGTATTTGAAATGCCTTCTAGCTGTTGCTGCATTTCGCGCAGTTGCGTTTTCTCCGCAGTGGTGGAATTTGCGTACGCGGAGGAAAGCGCGTTTTTTGCTTTTGCTGTTAATTCTTGTTGTTCAGCGCTGTCTGTACATTGCACCGCTTTCGTTACTGCATCTCTTGCTTGTTGAAATAGCATGTTGCCCATTAGAAACCTCCAAGAGAAGAGTCATTTCGCTGTTTTAAAGCCTCTGCTTGCGCCATTGTCAAATGATAAGGGAATTTCTCGTCATGCCTCATTACGGCATCGGAACCTTGTTGGACAAAACGTTTTGATTTGTTCTTTTTACCCATCGTGTATTCCCCCTTTTATGAGCTTAAGCAGAAACATAATGACACGTTGTTGTGTCTTTTATAGTATGTGTTGCTGCTTAAGAACTATAAGTGGAAAGGGATTACAATCCGAGTAAATCCTCCAGATAAACGGCGACGCCGTCTTCTTCATTAGTTGCTGTTACATAATTGGCCAGCGATTTCAATTCGGCGATGGCATTTCCCATCGCTACGCCCCGGCCGGCAAACTCAATCATTTCAAAATCGTTATCTTCATCGCCAAATGCAATTACGCGCTCGCTTGGAATTCCGTAATAATCCGTAATTTTCTTTAAACCAATCGCCTTGTTCATGCCGCTTTTTACGATTTCAATAATATGCCAAGGAGCGGCCCAGCGCCGATGGTCAATGACTTCCGCATGGACATTTGTTAAATGCTGGCGGATTGCTTCGACTTCATGCTCATTTGCATCAATTAATAAGCATGTTGGCGCATCATCTAAAATATGAAGCAAGTCCCCGGTATACACTTTTGGATTGCCGAATTGGAAAATATGCTTCATGCCTTCATCGATATGGCGGACATATACATCATCGATAACTTCTGCGTATAAATTTTTCACTCCAAAATCAGCGCATGCTGCCACAATTTCTTTGGCAATGTTAAGCTCTAAAGGAGTATGGTACGTTCCCCAGGAAGCATCTAGAGGGTGGTGAACATAAGCGCCGTTAAAGTTAACGATAGGCGTATCGAGCTGCAGTTCCTTGTAATACAAATTGCTAGCACGGTACGGCCGCCCTGTTGAAATTACGACGATATGCCCTTGTGCCCTCGCTTTTTGAATTGCTTTTTTTGTGCGCTCTGAAATGGTTTTATTATCTTTAAGTAAAGTGCCGTCTAAGTCTAAAGCTATTAAATGTTGATTTCCCATATTTTCACCTTTTAACGAGAGATTTTATTTTGCCTTTGTATGAGGGAGAAAGAAGCTTGTAGCTGAAATTTTTCTATATGTTCATCTTACGCTTTTTATTATTTTTCTGTCCAGCATTGCATAGTGGAAAAAGGAATGTCAAGAAAGAGGCGTGTATTTCTGGTGAAAAATTTGAAAATTGTGTACAGTTTGTGAAAGTGGTTACAAACAGAAAAGAAAGCGCTTATAATAAGAATGTAATCTTCTCGTATAAGTTGTTTGACTCTCCTTTGTTTAGCTGGCCTTTACGGTCAGTTTTTTTTTTGCTACCCTAAAAAATAATCTGTGTTAAACGTTAGTGTTGATGTAACCCCTTCTTTTTAGAGGGGGAGAGTGCTCCCGGCCGTATATCGTAACGGTCAGGTCCTAGTTCTGCCTCGTCCAAAGGAAAACCAGAGGGAGAAGATAAGTGCGGGGTGCTGTTGGTTCTGCATAGCCGTGATGTACAGACGTACGTGATATAAAAATCAACATCGGCCTACTCTAAAAAATAAAAATTTTTTATCTATCGTAGTGCGAGTTATATTCTTGCATGGGTGTCTCTGTTAAACTTGAGTGTTGATTTTCCACTACAGGCGGACGCTTTTTGCGGGCGGGGCCGAGCCGCTTTTCCCGCTGGAGTCGCCGCCTTTCGTTCCAAATCAACAAATGAACCAAAATCAACAGTACCCTTTAACAGAGCCTTTTTTTGAAGTGAGCCAAAAGCAAGCAGAACCTAATAAAAAGGGAATAGTTATATATATGAAATATATACGGTAAACTTGTACCAAAAAATGAAAAAATCCTGATAGCGCAAAGTTTTCGACTGGTTTCCTAAACATAACAGCATGTAAAACAAAAAAAGCGGGACACAATAATTGTGTAACGACTTTTTTGGAAGGAGAGAGGTACATGGGTCAAAACCATCGATTCCGCCCGGGCCAAAAAGCGCCCAATGACGGAACATATGTGGAAATCGGCGAAACAGGCAGCATGGTCAAAAATCCGAAAATGATTAAATTAAATGCCGGAGACGTGTTCCCTGATTGCTCTAATCATAACCGGCAGTGGACATATAAACGCAAACCGTGAATGAAGCCGTCTCCAAAAGGGGATGGCTTTTTTCTTGTAATCAAAAAGATTTAGCATATAATAAAATTGAAAGGTCAAGAAAAGTCAAATCCGCAAAGGAAGGGAATTGTGATGGATGTAAATGAAATGACGCAAAAGATGCAAGAAGCAATTATGCGGGCACAATCGATTGCAGCTTCGCACCATCACCAAGAGATAGATACGGTTCACATTCTTTTGGCGCTGCTTGAGCAGGAAGAAGGGCTTGCAGGGCGCATTCTGCAAAAGATGGATGTTGAGATAGAAAATATAACGCGGGAAGTGCAGGCGGTATTGCGAAAAAAGCCCCAGGTGACGGGAAGCGGGGCCGAGGCAGGAAAGATATATATTACAGCTGCCCTGCAGCAGCTGTTTGTCAGGGCGGAAGAAGAAAAGAAGCATTTGCGGGACGACTATATATCAGTTGAACATGTAATGTTAGCTTTGTGTGAGGAAAAGGCAACAAGCGATATTGGCCGCTTGTTTGCGAAGTTTTATATCCAAAAAGAACGATTATTTCGCGCACTAATGGAAATAAGGGGGAATCAACGCGTGATGAATCAAAATCCAGAAGCTACATATGAGGCGTTGCAAAAATACGGGCGCGATCTTGTGCAAGAGGTGCGTCAAGGCAAGGTTGATCCGATTATCGGGCGTGATAGCGAAATTCGCCGTGTTATCCGTATTTTATCGAGAAAAACGAAAAACAATCCGGTTTTAATCGGGGAGCCGGGCGTTGGCAAAACGGCCATCGTTGAAGGGCTAGCGCAGCGTATCGTCCGCAAAGATGTACCGGAAGGATTGAAGGATAAAACGATTTTCGCTCTTGATATGAGTGCGCTTGTTGCAGGTGCGAAGTTCCGCGGGGAATTTGAAGAGCGCTTGCAGGCTGTATTAAATGAAGTGAAAAAGAGCGAAGGGCGCATTTTACTATTTATTGATGAATTGCATACGATTGTTGGCGCCGGCAAAACGGAAGGAGCGATGGATGCTGGAAATATGCTAAAGCCGATGCTTGCGCGCGGCGAGCTGCATTGTATCGGTGCTACTACTTTGGATGAATATCGTAAATATATTGAAAAAGATCCAGCGCTAGAACGGCGGTTTCAGCAAGTGCTCGTTGAAGAGCCGACAGTTGAGGATACAATTTCGATTTTGCGCGGGTTAAAGGAACGGTTTGAAATCCACCACGGGGTGAATATTCACGACCGGGCGCTTGTCGCGGCCGCTACTCTATCAGACCGTTACATTTCCGACCGTTTTTTGCCGGATAAAGCGATTGATTTAGTTGATGAAGCGTGCGCAACGATTCGTACAGAAATCGACTCGATGCCGACAGAGCTGGATGAAGTAACGAGACGAATTATGCAGCTTGAAATTGAAGAAGCCGCTTTACGAAAAGAAGAGGATGAAGCGAGCAAGCTCCGTCTTGAGACATTGCAACGCGAGTTGGCGAATTTAAAAGATCGTGCTCACATCATGCAGGCACAGTGGCAGCAGGAGAAAGAAGAAATTCAAAAGGTGCGCAATTTGCGCGGCGAGCTAGAGCGTTTGCGCCGCAAGCTGGAGGAAGCGGAAGCGAATTATGATTTGAACAAAGCGGCAGAGCTTCGCCATGGCCGGATTCCGGCATTGGAAAAAGAACTGAAGCAAGCGGAAGAAGCAGAAAACAAGCAGCCGGAAAACCGCCTTCTTCGCGAAGAGGTAACAGAGGAGGAGATTTCGACGATTGTCTCGCGCTGGACAGGCATTCCGGTGACGCGGCTTATCGAGGGAGAACGCGAAAAGCTGCTGCGCTTGGAACAAATTTTATCAGAGCGCGTCATCGGCCAGGAGGAAGCGGTAGAGCTTGTTGCTGATGCTGTATTGCGGGCCCGCGCGGGAATTAAAGACCCGAACCGCCCGATCGGCTCCTTTATTTTCCTCGGCCCGACCGGCGTCGGAAAAACAGAGCTGGCAAAAACGTTGGCGCAGTCACTGTTTGATAGCGAGGAACAAATCATTCGCATTGATATGTCCGAGTATATGGAAAAGCATGCCGTTTCCCGGTTAATCGGGGCGCCTCCGGGATATGTCGGCTACGAAGAAGGCGGACAGTTAACAGAAGCGGTGCGCCGTAAGCCGTATTCCGTCATTTTGCTTGACGAAATTGAAAAGGCGCATCCGGAAGTGTTCAATATTTTACTGCAAATGCTCGATGACGGCCGCGTCACCGATTCGCAAGGAAGAACGGTTGATTTTAAAAATACTGTGATTATTATGACGTCGAATATCGGCTCCCATTATTTATTGGAAGGGTTAGGGGAAGACGGAACAATTAAGGAGCAAACGCGCGAGCTTGTATTAAGCCAGCTGCGCAGCCATTTCCGCCCGGAATTTTTAAACCGCGTCGATGAAATTATTTTGTTTAAACCGTTGACGACAAAGGAAATCATCCGCATTGTCGATAAGCTCCTTCATGAATTGCAGGCTCGGCTTGCAGAAAGGCAGATTGCACTTGCTCTTACAGATAGAGCGAAGGAATTTGTTGCAGAGGCTGGATTTGATCCGGCATACGGTGCCCGCCCGCTAAAGCGGTATATGCAGCGCCAAATTGAAACGAAGCTGGCGCGTGCGCTCATTGCCGGCACAATCCGCGACAACAGCAGGGTAACGATTGATGTGGAGAACAGCGAGCTTGTCGTGCAGAGCGAGCATAAAGAATAGAGAGGAAAATGCCCCAAAAGAGACAAACTTTTGGGGTATTGTTGTTATATCGTTTTATATAATGAAAGTGAACCGCCTATGAGAGCGGTTCCAGTACAAGGGAAGAGGTGTGGTTTTGTAATGCTGGAGAAATTTCAAGTTACAATGAAAGCTTTAAACAGGGAAAGAAATGTAACAGTATATGTTCCTGCAGGCTACTTCCAAACAGGCAAGGCTTATCCTGTTTTATACATGCAAGATGGCCAAAATTTGTTTCGCGATGAGGAAGCGAGCTTCGGTATATCGTGGGGAATAGAGGATTATTTGAATAAGAGCGGTTTAGAAATCATTGTAGTCGGAATTGATTGTAACCACAACGGCTATGACCGTTTTCATGAGTATGCGCCGTGGGGGAATGAAACTCTCGGCAAGGCTATGTTTGATGCTGACTGTGCAATCGGCGGGGAAGGAAAGCTGTATGTTGATTTTCTTGTACATGAACTTAAGTCCTTTATCGACCGTACATACAGAACGGTTGCAGAGGATACGGCTATTGCCGGAAGTTCCATGGGCGGGCTGATTTCTACATACGCTGCCTGCGTTTATCCGGAAATATTTAAAAAAGTGGCCTCTTTGTCTTCGGCATATTGGTTTAATCAAGGCGAGATTGAACAATTTATTGAAAACAGCGATCTTTCGGAAATTCAGAAGTTTTATTTGGATGTGGGGACAAAGGAAGAAACGTCAATCATTGGCCATCAAGACTATATTGACTCAAGTATAGGTGTTTATCGTATTTTAAAGGATAAAGTAAAGGATTGCCGATTTGAAATTATTGCAGACGCGCTTCATAACGAAGCGGCTTGGAGAGAAAGGGTGCCACAAGTGTTTGCATACTTGTTTGAGTAGGGAGTTGGCCGAACCGCGATAAAAGGAAGGAGGGGGCTGACCGCAAAACGCGTTAGCGTTTTGGGTCAGCCCCCTACCCGGAGCTTGTCGAGCCGGTTCCGTTTTTCGGGATTGTTTAGCTGCACCGGCTAGCTCCTCCTGTCAGAGAACCTCCGCCTGTAAAGGCAAAAAGCACCTTTGGCGGGAAAGAACCTTAGCTTCTGCGCCTGGGCGAGCCAGCTCCACTTTTCTTAGTGATGTTGTTCTGTTGGTTCGTTTGGCACTAGCGCGGAAATTGCGACGATGAGAACGAGTACAACAACAGACATGATGGTTGCTTGTGTAAAGTCGTATGTACCGCTTCCCATGGAGCTAATAACGTAGCTCGCCATTTGTACAAGCGCAAACGACCAAATGAATGTCCAAATGAATTGCATGATCCTTCACACCCCTATTTGTTCAATTCTCCCCTTATTGTAACACAAATGCAGTGGCAATATAGAAAATATTTTTCCTTTCAAGGGCAATTCGTGTTTCCGAACATACATTATAGAAGGAGTGAGTTTAATACGGGCATTTAAGGCGGGGGAAATATGTGTATAAAGGAACGTTTCTTTTTTTTTAGAGCAAGAGCCGTGTGTTATTCATCTGCCGGAAAAGCCGAATGGGTTCGGAATCCTATTATTAGGAGATTATAATTACTTTGTAGAGAACGGTACAAGTTTATGGATGCAACATGTAAAAAAGGCACAGCTGCTAGAAGAGTTGCGCAAGCAAGGATATACAATTTTTACATCGAACTTGTACGGCAGACATTGGGGATGTGAAAAAGCGGTTCGATTGGCAAAGCGTTTATATCATGTTGTAAGGAAAAAGGAAATTTTAAATGAAAAAATTCATATCATAGCAGAGGGAATGGGGGCGCTTGTTGCGCTGGAAATGATGCACAGCATGGAGGAATCTGTACGTTCTGTCGTAATGATTGATCCATGCTTGGATTTACAAGGGCATATTCAGTTGGAAAAAGAGCATAAATTTTTTTATAAACGATTGATGCGTGAATTGCAAATCGCATACGGCGTAACAGAAGAACAGGCGCTTGAAGCGGTTTCGGATATATCGTTTCGCCAATATCCTTCTTCTGTACCCGTTAAAATTTTTGTTCCAACACATGAAAGAAAAGAGAAGAAGCTGATTTATCGGCAATACGAACAGCAGCGCCAGAAGGAAGGAAATCCAGTTTCTCTTTCTTTTCATATGCAAGACAGCAAATATCAAATCGCAAATTCAATGATTCGTTTTTTTCATGAATATGAGATGGATTTATAAGGTGAAACAGCGGGGGAATTCCCCCGCTGCTAGTATGCATGTATATGATGGCTTGCGGCATTCGGGGCAGATTATACATATATGGGAGGGAGTGCTATGAAGCGGGCGGTCATAATCGGTGCGTTGTCGTTTGTCGGTTATCATCTAGTGCAGAAGCTGTTGGCGGAGGAGATAGAAGTTACCGCGGTTGATTTCGATAATATGCTCAATCCTTCAAAAGTGAATGAAGAGAAACTTCTATTAATTGGAAGGAACGCCAACTTTATGTATGAATCTTTACATGAAGCAGATATAGGGAGCAGCATCCGTGAGAACCAGACAGCAGCTGTTTACTTTTGCTTGTGCGAACCGAACCGATATAAGGAGCTTGCGGATCGGACGGTTGTGTATTCATACTTGCAGCATGTTATTTCGTTATGCAAGGTATATAACAAAAAGTTGGTGTTGCTTTCCTCCATAAACGCTGCGACGGCGAGATATTATGAAACAAAAGGGGTAATAGGGCCTGTATCAGAGAATGGGAAATTTTTTTACGAAATGGAAAAATATGTAGAGTCTTTGTTGCGCCGTTACGCTATTGTGCAAGTGCCGACTGTATATGGGCCGTGGCAGCCGTCGTTTATGGCATACCATCAATTAATTTTAGCAGATGTTCTGCAGCGGAAAATGATTGTGGAAGTTACGGAAAACAGCGAGGATGCGGTGTACGTGGCGGATGTGGCGGACGTCTTGCAGCAGTGCGGAGAGAGTGAAAAGCTCAACGGCGTTTATTATATAGAAAGCAACGAAGCAGGACAGTGGCAAAAAGGAATTGCTTTGTTAAATGCAGGTAAAAGAATTCGTATACGCGAAAAAAGAACAGAAAAAAAGGCGGCAGCTCCGTACCCATATCCGCTCCGTTATTCAGTGAAGGAAGGGCTGTATGAACAAATCCTTCACGTGAAACAATATAAGGCGCTATATGAAGAGCTGGGGTAGGGAGTTTTAAAATGGCAGTGCTGGAAGACAATATAATAATTGAGCATATTTCAAGTGACAAGGCTTTCCTATTGTTGAGTTTCTATGGCAGTGATGGCTATAATAAGGTGAAACTTTCAACGGCGAAGATTTTTTTCTCCGTTGCTGGTTAGTAGAACCAATAAGGCCAAACGACAAGAAACGCGGCAAAAAAAGGAGAGAGTAGCATGGATCAACAACGCAATATGCAATTTTTACAAATCGCAATGGGGCATTTGCCGGAAGCAAAGGCGCTGCTTGAAGGAAGCGGTATAGAGTTTGATATGGCAAAAGCCCAGCCTGTTCTTGAGCTATTAATGAAGGTTATGAATGATGCGTATGAGCTTGGAAGACAGGAAGCGTTGGCGGAAAAAGGAGAATAGAGTCGGCAGAATTGCCGGCTTTTTCTATGGGGTTTATATAGACAAAAAGAATATCATCCTTTAAAATTAGTACCAAGTCATAACAATTGATATAAGATGGAGGGTGAACCGTGAACGTAGGAATTTTGGGAATTGGAAGATATGTTCCGGAAAAGGTTGTAACAAATCATGATTTAGAAAAGATAATGGACACATCTGATGAGTGGGTGCGTACACGAACGGGCATAGAGGAACGGCGCATTGCAGAAGACCATATAGACACATCGCATATGGCGGCTGAAGCTGCAAAAGAAGCATTGGCAAATGCAGGAGTTTCCGCTGAGCAAATCGAATTAATTTTAGTCGCGACAGTAACGCCTGATCATGCATTTCCGGCGGTAGCTTGCCAAGTGCAGGAGCAAATCGGGGCAAAAAACGCGGCGGCGATGGATTTGGGTGCGGCTTGTGCAGGGTTTATGTACGGAATGATTACAGCACAGCAGTTTATTCAAACGGGAGCATATAAGCATGTGCTCGTAATCGGAAGCGATAAGCTATCTAAAATTGTAGATTGGAGCGACCGCAATACAGCAGTTTTGTTCGGTGACGGAGCTGGGGCTGTCGTGATGGGCCCTGTTGCCGATGGAAAAGGGATTTTATCCTTTGAGCTTGGCGCGGACGGCAGCGGCGCGATGCATCTTTATCAAGACAAATATGTTATCATGAACGGAAGAGAAGTGTTTAAATTCGCAGTTCGCCAAATGGGAGATTCTTGTGTAAACGTATTGGAAAAGGCAGACTTAACGAAGGAAGATGTTGATTATTTAGTGCCGCATCAAGCAAATATCCGCATTATGGAGGCGGCTAGACAGCGGCTGGAGCTGCCGGAGGAGAAGATGAGCAAAACGATTGCCAAATTCGGCAATACATCGTCATCTTCCATTCCAATCGCAATTGTAGAGGAGTTGAATAACGGCCGCATTAAGGAAGGAGACCTCATTATTATGGTCGGCTTTGGCGGCGGTTTAACGTGGGGAGCGGTAGCCCTGCGCTGGGGAAGGTAAAAAAACAGGTGAAAACTTTATTAGAGGAGGCGCTCTCCCTCTGCTGGTGATAGCTTGAACCATTCACTGATAAACATAATGAAGGAGTGTTAAGGTTTATGGAAAAAAGACGTGTAGTAGTTACAGGATTAGGAGCCGTTACTCCCGTAGGAAACGATGTAGAGGCGTCTTGGAATAGTGTAGTAAACGGTGTATCCGGAATCGGCCGCCTTACGCGTTTAGATCCGGAACAATTTCCGGCGAAGGTTGCAGCGGAAATCCACGATTTTAATATTGAAGAATATATCGATAAAAAAGAAGCGCGCAGAATGGACCGTTTTACACAATACGCGGTAGCTGCCGCAAAAATGGCTGTTAAGGATGCGGGCTTAGAAATTACGGAAGAAAATGCGCCAAAAATCGGCGTATGGATCGGCTCTGGTATCGGCGGGATGGAAACATATGAAGAACAGTTTCGCGTGTTAATTGAGAAAGGGGCACGCCGCGTCAGCCCGTTTTTTGTGCCGATGATGATACCTGACATGGCAGCCGGCCAAGTATCAATCGCAATCGGTGCAAAAGGGATTAACTCTTGTACTGTAACAGCTTGCGCATCCGGCGCAAACTCTATTGGAGATGCATTTAAAGTTATTCAACGCGGCGATGCGGTAGCAATGGTTACCGGAGGGGCAGAAGCGCCGTTAACGAGCATGGCATTTGCCGGATTCAGTTCTGCTAAAGCGCTATCCTTTAATGAAGATCCGAAAACAGCTTGCCGTCCGTTTGATAAAAACCGCAGCGGCTTTATTATGGGAGAAGGCGCGGGGATTCTTGTGCTTGAAGATTTAGAGCATGCCTTAGCGCGCGGTGCCCATATTTATGCGGAAATCGCAGGCTACGGGGCAACTGGCGATGCCTTTCATATTACGCTTCCGGCGCCCGGAGGAGAAGGTGGCGTACGCGCTATGCGCCAAGCTTTGGCGGATGCGGGCTTGCAGCCGGAGGAAATAGATTATATTAACGCCCACGGTACAAGTACAGAAGCGAATGAAAAATATGAAACAATGGCCATTAAAGAAGTATTTGGGGAGCATGCTTACAAAGTGGCGATTAGCTCGACAAAGTCTATGACAGGCCATTTGCTTGGAGCTGCCGGAGCGGTAGAAGCGATTTTCTCTGTTAAGGCCATTACAGACGGAATTATTCCGCCGACTATCAACTATGAAACACCGGATCCGGATTGTGACCTTGATTATGTGCCGAATAAAGCGCGACACCAGGAAGTGCGTGCAGTGCTTAGCAATTCATTAGGATTTGGCGGCCACAATGCGGCATTGGTATTTAAAAAGTATAAGGCATAGAGATTAAACGTGCAGAAGCCTCTGCACGTTTTTTTCATGCACAAACCGTTTTCCCGTCTTTTTCATATATATAAGAAAGGCTATGTTAAACGTTAGTGTTGATATATAAATCTTTTTTTAGAGAGGGAGAGTGCTCCCGGCCGTATATAGTAACGGTCAGGGCCTAGTTTTGCTTCGTCCAAAGGAAAACCAGAGAGAGGAAGTGAGTGCAGGCTTCTATTTGTTCTACCTGACCGTGATATGCATGAACGCTCTTTTGGCGTAAAAATCAACATTGGCCATTAACAGTGCCATAAGAAAAGGAGGGAGAATATGGGCGTTATTAATACGTATAAATGGCTTAAGGAGCATTATGAAAATCCAGAGGCCATTTGCGAGAAATTTGCGGATTTCATTCCGTTGCCAAATGCGCAAATTTATAAATATCTTGTATCGCGCGGTATGTATTATCCGACTCGCGGCGGAGAAAAAGAGATTGAGAGATTAAAAGAAAAGCAAGTATGGCAGGAATTAGCGCAAGAATATAAGGAGTTGCGGAGATGGCTGAATGGGCCTGACGTGCCTATTTTCATTTTTCCATCGGATTTGTACAACAGGCAAATGCAGCGCGAGTACAACGGGAAGGCCGGACTTGCCTTTAGAACGTGCGTGTTTTTGTTTGTTTCATCCCAAACCAGCATAGGGGAGCTAAAGGCGTTATTGACTCATGAATACCATCATATTTGCCGTCTGCATGCTTTAGAGAAAGAGCAAAAGGAACATGTGCTGCTCGATACGATGATTATGGAGGGATTGGCGGAGGCGGCAGTGGCTGAGCGCCATTCAGAGCAGCAGCATGCCGCGTGGGTTCGCTATTATACAAAACGGGAAGCATTATTTTTTTGGTTTCGCTTTCTTCAAGAAGCGCAAACCGTAAAAAAAGGGACAAAAACGCATGAGGAATTGTTAAATGGCTTGAAGCTTTATCCCAAAATGCTTGGCTATTGCACCGGCTTTTATATTGTGCAGGACTGTATCGAGCATACTAATTATAATACGAAGCAGCTGCTGCCCATGCCTTCTAAAATAATCCTTTCACATGCAGAAAATTTTACAAAGAAGCAGCCATTATCTTAATAGATAAGGCGCTTTTTTTATACATATTTGACCTGGTCTGTCATAAAAATGGTCATAAAAATACTGCATGCTTAGAATGAAAAGATACAGAGATGAAGAAAATATAAATAGAATATGTTTCCTTTGCTGGAATAAACTACATAAGGTGTGACCATACTGATATCAACAAACAGTTGTGAAGTGAGGGGTAAGAAATGTTGTATCTGCATGATGTATGGGTAAACTGGTTTGAAGGTGAAGAAAATGGCTACAATGTTTGCCATTTTTATGAATGGCGCAAGGATGATACGATCGAGCTATTGGATCAGGTTCCTCTTTTAAAAGTAGATTCCGTTTTGTACCATTATATTGAAAATGAATTGATGGAGCTTCCGGCTAGGCTGCTTGAGGAAGTATATCAAAAAGCATATATCCGGAAAAACCATGAGCGCCTGCAGCTTGATTATTGCTTCGTCGTTTCTGACGGCAAAGGCATTCTGGCGGTTGATACGATTGGATACAATATACCGATGCGCAAAAGCAGGCTTATTCCTCGCCAAGAACAAATGGTATACGAGATGATCAACAATGTGGAGGCTGAAACATATGAGTTCCAACCAGGGTGTGAAGAAAAGGAACATCATATTTTATCGCCTTCTCCTTACATCATGAGCGGACTAACAAGAAAAGAAAGACATCTGAAGCAGCTGTTGTTCATGGCGCTGGATCAACTGCATACAACAAAGAATCCGGCTGAAATTCGGTATTGGTATACAGAATGGGAACCAAGCGCTTATAAAGATATACAAAATTTATCGTTTGATGAGGTGTGGAGCCGTCTGTACGAGGAAACGAAGCACGGCTGGACGAAAAAGCACGAGCATCTATGCGAACGCCTCGTAAAGGGACAACCATTCTTTGAAAAGCTGTGGGAAATTGAAAAAGAGCCGAAAGTGAACTAAGCAAGTCAAGCTTGATTACATGTAAAAAGCCGCCTGCAGGCGGCTTTTTATGCTTTAGGAATAAAATGTGGGTGCAACTGCGCCTCTGTCTTATCCGCTACAGGCCCGCCGCTTGGCGAGGTTTCTTTAGCGACGTTTTCGACTTAATCCCATCGCGTTTTCGATTTTGCGCAATTGCTTCATCGCCACGCGGTTCGCTTTTTCTGCTCCTTTATCAAGCGCTTCATCAAGCTCCGGAGATGTAATGAGCTCATTGTAGCGTTCTTGAATCGGCTTTAGTGCCTCTACAACAACATGCGCGACATCCCCTTTAAACTCCCCGTATCCTTTTCCTTCATACTGTGCTTCCAATTCCTCGATTGTTTTGCCGGAGAAGGAAGAATAAATAGTGAGAAGGTTAGAAATGCCCGGTTTATTTTCTTTATCATATTTGACAATGCCATCAGAATCCGTTACCGCGCTTTTAATTTTCTTTTCGATCGTTTTCGGATCGTCAAGCAAGCTAATCATTGACTTTGGATTCGGGTCGGATTTGCTCATTTTTTTCGTCGGCTCCGTCAAGGACATAATGCGCGCGCCGACTTTTGGAATACGGATTTCCGGAATCGTGAAAATTTCGCGGTAGCGGTTATTAAATCGCTCCGCCAAATCGCGTGTTAACTCAATATGCTGCTTTTGATCATCGCCGACCGGCACAATCTCTGTATTGTAAAGCAAAATATCGGCGGCCATAAGCGGCGGATATGTGAGCAAGCCTGCTGCAACCGCTTCTTTACCTTTTGATTTATCCTTATATTGCGTCATGCGTTCTAATTCGCCGACGTAGGCGATGCATTGCATAATCCATCCGAGCTGGCTGTGCGCCGGCACTTCGGATTGAACAAATAATGTAGATTTATCCGGGTTAATGCCGCAAGCGAGATACAAGGCGGCTAGGCTGCGAATGTTTTTGCGCAGCTCCACCGGATTTTGCGGTACTGTAATCGCATGTTGATTGACGATGCAAAAGTAGCAATCATGCTCATCCTGCAGCTCTACAAACTGCTTCATGGCGCCTAAGTAGTTTCCGATTGTAATCGTTCCGCTTGGCTGAATGCCTGAAAAAATAACTGCCATGATAAGTCCTCCTTAAACAAAAATAAAAAAAGTCCACTCCTCCCTAGCATTTAGGGACGAATGGACCGTGGTGCCACCCTAATTATTTTGCAACAGCAAAATCACTCTTTCCATATTTCTATGGCATCCATTGTAACGTTGGATGAAACGCCAAAGCCTACTCTTAAGTTTCGGTTTGGTGCTCAAAAGCCCATTCCATATTGCGCAAATACTTGTTTTCACCGGCCACAAGCTCTCTGAAATTGCCTCAATATGTACTCTTCTTTCTCATCGCACAAATATAACGTTGTATTAGAACACATTATAGCAAAATTCGGAAAAGATGCAAGCTACACAAAAACGGCAAAGCTGATGACAGTTGAGACGACAGCGAGAATAATCCCTGTCAATAGGATAGGATATGTGAAGCGAAATGAATATGTTCGATACAAAACATCTTTATCATCAAAGGAACGGCTCTCCTCCTCCTCAATTAGGGAAGCCATTTTGTTATTTTGTACTTTAAAGGCTTTTCGAAAGGCATAGCGGGTAACGTTAAAAAATCCGCGTTCGATTAAAAATAAAAATCCCCCGACAATTACAAGCGGCAGTGCGATATAAAACATTGAATCGACAAATTTCAACAAAAAAGAAGGGGGGTTGCCCGTTATAGCTGCTAATGCTGAGAGAATGACAGCGATGATAGTCATCCATCCGGTTAAAAAAATATTTCTCTTCAAAAACTTCTACCTCCATTATTTTGGAAAATCATTACCGTCATTATACAATATATTCTATAAAGCGCTCCACCCGAAATAGATTAAAAATTATGCGAAAAACCGTATTTTTATTGCTTTTTCCCTATTGGGAAACTTTAAAATTCTTTTACCAAAGAAATACAAAATAAATTATTTTTTAAAACTTTTAATAAAAAATGAAAAATCTATATTCACAATTGTCGGATTATATGTATAATTGAAATTGTGGAGAGTTGACGACAAATTTCGGCAACTTGACTATTCTGAAAATTCCGGCTCCACATGAACAGCGGAAGGTACGCTCCCATCTTAAAATTGGACATACCTAAAAGTGTAAGCGAGGAGAGGTGCTCCAATGTTCACTGAATTTAATGAACGGCCTGCAGAAAATGAAAGAACTTCCATCCGCAGGGAAGTTCTATTTTACCGATACGCTGTTTTCGGAATTCTTACTGCTTCTCTGCACGCGGAATCGTGAAATCATATGTGCCGCTTTTTATGTCTTACATCTTACATCTAGACAAGCGTGGGGGGCAGCAATGATTGCGAAGGCAGCGAGCGTAGAAGTTTCTGCATACAACTAAGGAGGTTTACAACAAGATGAATAAAAAGTTAACGGCAGTACTTGCATCATCACTAACAATGAGCATGTTTTTAAGCGCATGCGGCAGCAAAGAAGAAGCTTCTAGCGCAAAAGCAACAAAGGACGGCGGAAAGGACAAGCAAGTATTAAACTTGCTTGATACAGCTGAAATCCCTACAATGGATACAACTTTGGCGACGGACAACTTATCCTTTACTGTTATGAACAACACAATGGAAGGGCTGTATAGACTTGGCAAAGGCGATAAGCCGGTTCCGGGAGTTGCGAAATCTTATGAAAAGCTTGAGGACGGCAAAAAGTACGTATTTAAGCTTCGTGAAGATGCAAAATGGTCTAACGGAGAGCCTGTAACAGCGAAAGACTTCGTGTATGCGTGGCAGCGTGCTGTAAATCCAGAGACAAAAGCCGAGTATGCATACATTATGTTTGATGTGAAAAATGCAGAAAAGATTAACAAAGGCGAACTTCCGGCTGACCAGCTTGGCGTTAAAGCTGTTGACGATTACACATTGGAAGTGGAGCTTGAAAGACCTGTACCTTATTTCATCAGCATGACGGCATTTGCCACGTTCTATCCGCTAAATGAGAAGTATGTGAAAGAACAAGGAGACAAGTTTGGACTTGAAGCAAATACAACGCTTTACAACGGTCCTTTCGTATTA
Organism: Ectobacillus sp.; assembly: GCA_048976805.1. Lineage (GTDB taxonomy): Bacteria > Bacillota > Bacilli > Bacillales > Bacillaceae_G > Ectobacillus. The sequence goes on from JBHGUR010000012.1 coordinate 18,543, forward strand.
AGCGAATGGAAGCATGACCAAAGCTTCCAAATGAAGAAAAACCCGAATTATTGGGATAATAAAACGGTGAAGCTAGAAGAAATTAACTATGGTATCGTAAAGGATACGGCAGCTGAAGTGAACTTGTATGAAACGAACGGAACGGATCGCGCCCGTTTATCTGCGGAGTTCGTTGACAAATACAAAGGAAAACCGGACTTCCACACTTCAGAAGATCCAACGTTATTCTTCTTGCGCTTAAACCAAAAGAATCCGGCGCTTGCTAACAAGAATATCCGTAAAGCCATCAGCATGGCTTATGACAAAGAAGGCATTGCGAACGTTCTTCTTAACAACGGTTCAATCGGCGGTTACGGATTAGTGCCACACGGTTTCGTATCCGGTCCTGATAAAAAGGACTTCCGTGAAGCGAACGGAAAATTGGCGAAAACAGATGTGAAGGAAGCGAAGAAATTGTGGGAAGCAGGCAAGAAGGAAGCCGGTCTTGACACAGTTGAGCTTGAATTGCTAAACTTTGATAATGACAATGCCAAGAAGATTGGCGAGTATTTAAAAGAACAGCTTGAAAAGAATTTACCTGGTTTAACAGTCGTTATTAAACAACAACCGTTTGCCCAAAAATTGGATTTAGAAACTGCCGGCGACTATGACATCTCATTATCCGGCTGGGGACCTGACTATCCAGATCCAATGACATTTATGGATATGTTTGTAACGAATGGAGCCCACAATCAAATGGGATACTCCAATCCGAAATACGATGAGCTTATTAAGAAGGCACAAACAGATATGTCTGACTTGCAAGCTCGTTGGGACAATCTGCTAAAAGCTGAGAAAATTCTCTTTGAAGATGCAGCGATTGCACCGGTGTATCAACGTGGAAAAGCGTATGTACAAAAGGATTATGTAAAAGGATTAGTCGAGCATAAATTTGGCGGCGAATTCAGCTTCAAGTGGACTTACATTCAAAAATAAGCGGCATACATGGGCTTTAAGTAGTTCAAGAGAGTATATGTCCAGACGGGCATGTACTCTTCTTTTGCTACCCTAAAAAGCGGAGCCGGCTCGCTCAGGCGCAGAAGCTAAGGTTCTTCCTCGCCAAAGGCGCTTTTTGCCTTTGCGCAACGAAAATGCAAGGGCATTTTTTGAAAGGGAATTTGCAGAACATTTTGTAAAAAAACAAGGAGGTGCTGGTATGGGACGTTATGCATTACAACGTTTCGGATACATGATCATTACGTTATTTTTGATCACGACATTTACGTTTTTCCTAATGAAGGCATTGCCGGGTTCTCCGCTTCAAAACCAGGAGAAGCTAACAGCTGAGCAAAAAGAAATTATATTAGAAAAGTACGGACTAAATGACCCTGTACCTGTGCAATATGCCAATTATATGATTAATTTAGTGCAAGGCGATTTAGGTGTATCTTTTAAATATGACAACCGTCCTGTAACCGAGTTAATCGGGACGCGAATCGGGCCGTCCGCGCAATTAGGATTTCAAGCTTTAGTGCTTGGCACATTTGTTGGATTGCTATTAGGCATTGTTGCGGCACTCCGCAATAATACTTGGGTTGATTATACATCAACGATTATTTCGGTACTTGGCATTTCAATCCCTTCTTTCGTATTTGCGGCACTGCTGCAATACTATGTAGGCGTACAGCTAAGGTGGCTGCCGGTTGCATTTTGGAAAGGGTTTGAGTATACAATTCTTCCGACAATCGCATTATCTGTATTCGTAACGGCAAACATCGCACGTTTTACAAGAACCGAACTGTTAGAGGTGCTTTCATCCGATTATATTGTAACGGCAAAAGCAAAAGGAATCGGCCAAGTAGCGATTATTGTTAAACACGCATTGCGAAATGCGCTAATCCCTGTTATCACAATCTTAGGCCCTATGGCCGTTAACTTAATGACAGGTACGCTTGTTATTGAACGTATTTTCTCTGTTCCAGGGCTAGGGGAGCAGTTCGTAAACTCGATTTCACTAAATGACTATACGGTTATTATGGGAACAACCATTTTCTATAGCGCTTTGTTCGTCGTTGTTATTTTCATTGTCGACTTGCTGTATGGAGTCGTTGATCCACGAATTCGTTTAGCGGGAGGTAAGAAATAATGAAAGAACAATTAAATAATCTATCACCGGATTTATTTCAGCCTGCCGATCATAGCGCTATCGAGCATGAGAAGATTGTCCGCCCGAGCCTTACATTTTGGCAGGATGTAAGACGGCGTTTGTTCCAAAACAGAGGGGCGACGTTCGGGCTCATTATGATTTTGGTTATTGCTTTCTTTGCGGCATTTGGGCCTTCAATGAGCAAATATTCTTATAAAGACCAAGATTTAAACAGGGCAAAGCTCCCACCGAAAATTCCGGTATTAGAACAGATTTCTTGGCTCCCGTTTGACGGAGTCGACCAATATGGCGTCGATCAATATGAAAAACGCGGCATTAAAGAAAACTTCTGGTTTGGTACGGATGACTTAGGGCGCGATCTTTGGACAAGAACGTGGGAAGGAACGCGCATTTCCATTTACATCGGTCTATTGGCAGCAACGGTCGATATGATTATCGGGGTAACGTACGGCGGTATTTCCGGCTTTTATGGCGGACGTGTCGATAATCTCATGCAGCGCTTTGTAGAGGTGCTAAACGGCATTCCTTACCTCATTATCGTAATTCTCTTTGTTATTGTGTTGGAACCGGGCGTATTGTCTATCTCGCTTGCGATGGTAATCACCGGCTGGATTAATATGTCGCGGATTGTCCGCGGACAAGTCCTGAAGCTAAAGGGACAGGAGTATGTATTAGCTTCCCGTACGCTAGGAGCATCCAACAGTAAGCTGATTGCAAAGCACTTAATTCCAAACGTAATGGGGCCAATTATCGTAATGGCGATGTTCACCATTCCGAGCGCGATTTTCGCCGAAGCGTTCTTAAGCTTCATCGGTCTTGGTATTCGTCCGCCGTTTGCGTCTTTAGGGTCTCTTGTAAGCGATGGATATAAATCAATTCAAACATACCCGCATATGATGTTCATTCCTGCGGTTATCATCAGTTTATTAATTTTAAGCTTTAACCTGTTAGCAGACGGATTGCGTGACGCGCTAGATCCGAAAATGCGTAAATAAGACAGAAAGGAGAGGACAGAATGGAAAAATTACTGGAAGTAAAAGATTTGCAAGTCTCCTTTGAAACGCATGGCGGTGAAGTCCACGCAGTGCGCGGGGTCAGCTTTGATTTGAAAAAAGGGGAAACGTTAGCGATTGTAGGGGAATCAGGTTCTGGAAAATCGGTAACTTCTAAAGCTTTAATGGGACTTATCCCAATGCCTCCGGGACGCATTAAAGGCGGACAAATTTTGTTTGAAGGCCGAGATCTCGCAAAGGCGACGGAGAAGGAAATGCAGCAAGTGCGCGGAAAAGAAATTTCAATGATTTTCCAAGACCCGATGACATCGTTAAATCCGACGATGACAATTGGAAACCAGATTATGGAAGGTTTGATTAAGCATCAAAAGATGAGCAAGCCAGATGCGCGCAAAGTTGCAATCGAATTGTTGGATCTTGTAGGGATTCCAAATCCGGAAGCCCGTTTAAAGCAGTATCCTCATCAATTTTCCGGCGGTATGAGACAGCGCGTTGTTATCGCGATGGCGCTTGCCTGCAATCCGAAGCTATTGATTGCCGATGAGCCGACAACAGCGTTGGATGTAACAATTCAAGCGCAAATTTTGGAGTTAATGAAGGATATCCAACAAAAAACGGAAGCGGCTATTATTTTCATTACGCATGACCTTGGCGTAGTAGCAAACGTAGCTGATCGCGTGGCGGTTATGTACGCGGGAAAAATCGTAGAAATTGGAACGGTCGATGATATCTTTTATAATCCGAAGCATCCGTACACATGGGGCTTGCTGGCGTCTATGCCAAGCCTGGACGGAAAAGATGAGGAGCTGTATGCGATTCCTGGATCTCCGCCGGATTTAATTAAGCCGCCAAAAGGCGATGCGTTTGCGGCCCGCAATCCGCGTGCGCTCAAAATCGATTTTGAAATGGAACCGCCAATGTTTAAGGTAAGCGACACGCATTATGCAGCAACTTGGCTGCTGCATGAAAATGCTCCGCATATGGAGCCGCCTGAAATTGTACAAAACCGCATTCGTCAGATGAAAGCAGGTGACAGAAATGGCAGATAAGCGTGAAAAGCTGATTGAAATTAAAAATTTAAAGCAGTACTTTAATGTCGGCGGTGGAGTTGTTAAAGCGATTGACGATGTAACGTTTGATATTTATAAAGGGGAAACGTTCGGACTTGTAGGGGAATCCGGTTCTGGCAAGTCGACAACGGGCAGAACGATTATCCGTTTATACGATGCAACAGAAGGCGAGGTATTGTTTAACGGCGAGAATGTGCACGGGAAGAAATCGAAAGCGGAATTGAAGAAATTCAACCGCAAGATGCAAATGATTTTCCAAGACCCGTATGCGTCATTAAATCCACGTATGACGGTTGCGGATATTATTGCGGAAGGCATCGATATTCACGGCTTAGCGTCGTCGCGAGAAGAGCGCATGAATCGCGTATATGAGCTTCTTGAAACAGTCGGATTAAATCGTGAACATGCGAATCGCTATCCGCATGAGTTTTCGGGTGGTCAGCGTCAGCGGATCGGCATTGCGCGCGCGCTCGCTGTTGAGCCGGAGTTTATTATTGCGGACGAGCCGATTTCGGCACTTGACGTATCGATCCAAGCGCAAGTCGTCAACTTAATGAAAAAGTTGCAGCGTGAAAAAGGATTGACGTACTTATTTATCGCGCACGACTTGTCGATGGTGAAATACATTAGCGATCGCATCGGTGTTATGTATTTCGGAAAAATGGTTGAGCTTGCTGATGCGGAAGAATTGTATCGCAACCCAATTCATCCATACACGAAATCGCTTCTTTCTGCGATTCCACATCCAGATCCAGAAACAGAGCGGACGCGTAAGCGCATCATTTACGATCCGTCACAACATAACTATAAAGAAGGCGAAGATGTGCGCATGCGCGAAATTACGCCAGGTCATTTCGTTTACTGCTCTGAAGCAGAGTACGAAACATATAAAGCGATGTACAGCTAATCTCTCGGTTTTCGAGAGATTAGCTTTTTTCGTTTGATGCACTAAAGTATTATACAATATTTTGATTTATTTGACTATTTCGTTTGTAAAAAAACTCCGAGATTATCTCGAAGCTTTTTTGCCGCCGACCATTTTCCATCCTGTTTGCACATGTTCGCTCATCGCTGTATGTAGCCGCTTTTTTCGTCCGCCAAATACGTTTTCCCCGATGCCGTTTAAAATGACGCCCATGAGCGCCGTGATGCCAATCACTAAAACGGCGACGATCGTAAAGTCAATAAAAAATTGCGCCATTGTCACTTCCCCCTTTGTTTGCCATCTGTACTTTTATTGTAGAGAAAATTGCAAATGAACGCAACGAAAAATGAAACCATTTTGATCGGACAACCGTATAATATGTTGGGTGAAATTGAAAAAAGGTGTATCTTTCTAAACTTTTTTGTTGTATAATGTACGTTGTAGAGTTTTTTAAATTTATTTTAAAATAAGATGTGTTTTAATACAGAAAGCGAACAAAGCAACCCATAAGGGAGTGATTGATATATGGTGATCGTGTATTCATCGCCGAGTTGTACGTCTTGCCGAAAAGCAAAAGCGTGGTTAGAAGAGCATCACATTCCGTATAAAGAGCGCAATATTTTCGCTGAACCGTTAACGATTGAAGAAATTAAAGGCATTTTGCGCATGACCGAAAACGGGACAGACGAAATTATTTCAACGAGATCGAAAATTTTTCAAAAGCTAAATATTCAAGTTGATTCATTGCCGCTACAAGATTTATATGAAATTATTCGCCAACATCCAGGGCTTTTGCGCCGTCCGATTATCATGGACGAGAAGCGCCTGCAAGTTGGTTACAACGAAGATGAAATTCGCCGCTTTTTACCGAGAAAAGTGCGGACGTATCAATTGCGTCAGGCACAACAGCTCGTCAACAGTAAAGGCTTAGCATAAACGCTAAGCCTTTTTACAATAGCGGCGAAAGGAGGCGAGCAGTCGACTCGGCGAGCCGCATCCAAAGCGGTCGGCATTTGAATTGATTGATATCAATTTTTGATGAATGCTCGAAGTCGTTTATAAAATCATCGACTAACGTTTGCACGCTTGGCGTTTGATATAAAAACGCATTTACCTCAAAATTTAAATGAAAGCTGCGCATATCCATATTCGCTGTGCCGATGGAAGCGAGTTCTCCATCTACAACGATAATTTTGCTGTGCATAAATCCTTTTTCGTACTCGTAAATGGTCGCTCCTGCTTCGAGTAGTTCGGGAAAATAAGAGCGTGACGCGTAAAATACAATTTTCTTATCCGGTCGCTTTGGGACAAGAAGCCGCACATCAATTCCGCTTAATGCCGCCACTTTTAATGCCGTTAAA
>JBHGUR010000013.1:0-20387 GCA_048976805.1 Ectobacillus sp.
GAACAACTTGTACATGTATATTTTACCATGCAAACAAGTGTTTTGCTACGCAAAAACCGAAATTCATCCCCCACTTATTTCTGGGCTACGCCCTTCACGAAATGGAAGTAGGGGTGTTCTTTCGGTAAATCTTGATAAAAAGCGGGAGAATAGTCCCGCTTTTTGCTATATGTTTCGTTTTCTCCGGCATATTCCTGCTACATATGCCTGTAGCTGCAGGCTATTTTAAGTCTTGCAGCTTCATAGTTAATCAATGTCCAATTGTTTCAATTTCGGCAAGAAGAAGGGAGGCAGCATTGTGGCGCTGCTCCATAAGCGGCGATACGCCGAGCTTGCTGTCTTCATAGAAACGTTCCATGTTCGTTGCTTCCATCCAAAGCTCTGCCGCAGAGCTTTCGTTTTCTATTTTTGTTATCCAATCTTGATAAGAAGCGGCAAGCTCCGGTGTGCTCATATAGTTTTTCCACATGCTATGTACCTTCGCCAAAAATTCTTCTTTCATCATGATGGAGCGCTTGGCAAGCAGCGTGGTATTTGTCGCCTCTACTCCGAAAATATCGATGACGGAGAAGGATGGAGATAATATAGCATTTGTTTTTGCAGTAAGCGTCATATCAGGCATGACAGCCATAGGAGGGAATTTGCCGACTTGCATAAGAAGAACAGGCTTCTCTAATTTTTCATGAATGCGGAATTCAATCCAGCTATTTTCGAGCGCTTCTTTGCCAGCTGCCAGAATGAACTTTCCCTGCAGCGTCATATACAAGCTTCCATTTGGCTGATAGTGAAGCGCGGCGCCAAATCCGCCCGGAAGCTGTGGAGTGAACGGAAATTCATCATCTGTGTGAAATGCCGGAATGTTAGAAAAAGAATAGCTCATGCGTATACACTTCCTCTCTTGTAAGTATTGAAAAGTGATTCTCTATGTGTTTCCATCCGTATTTCCATAAATTCTCTTTTTTACTATAGTTTTTTGTTATTTCAGAAAATATAGAGAATAATTAAAAGTCATGTGTGCTATATTTATAACTATTTTTGGGAGTTATGTTAAACGTTATTGAGAGAGTCAAACTCTCGCTTAATGCGCATTTTAAGCTTCTCTATGGCCGTGAACATTCTTTTTAGGAAAAATTTTTATAATAACAATGATAGAGAACGAGTAAGGGAGAAACAGCTTCTTGTATGCCTGAAATTGTAAATTGGAAATGAAGATAATGATTTGCTGCAGGAAAGGGATTTTGAGCAGGGATATGGAAATAGAAACATACAGGAATTGTTAGTTTGAATCGCTTAGAGAAATAGCAAAACAGTGGTACAATAAGAAGAAAAGTGTGGGAAAAAGGAGTATGCGTTGTACATGGATTTTCAGGAACTGACAGAATACTTCACGATTGAAAATATGCAGCATTTGTTAGGGGAATATCGGGAATTCGGTCCTTTGGCAGGAATTCTGCTCCCCATGCTTGAAGCGTTTTTCCCGTTTTTGCCGCTGTTTGCTTTTATTATGGCAAACGCGGCCGCGTATGGACTGTGGGCCGGTTTCTTTTATTCCTGGCTTGGGTCCTGCATTGGCTCGTTGCTGTTATTTTTTATAATTCGAACGTTCGGGCAGCATCGCTTTTTTCACTTTTTAAATCGCCATCCTAAAATACGAAAGTCGATGTCTTGGGTAGAACGTAAAGGCTTCGGGCCCATTTTTATTTTATTTTGCTTTCCATTTTCCCCTTCGGCATTAATTAATGTTGTTGCCGGGCTTTCTAAAATTAGCAAAAAGCAATTTACTTTGGCGTTGATGATGGGGAAATTGGTTATGATATTTGGAATCAGTTATATTGGTTATGATGTTTTATCATTTATTCATAAACCGCTGAAGACTTTGGTGGTAGTTTGCATCGTCTTCATTTTATGGTATGTCGGAAAGAAACTGGAAGTAAAGTTGGAATTAAGCAAGGAATAACTCTGCATGATGCGGCAGCCATGCTTATTAAAGGAAAATGGGGGAGAGGCCTGTGAAGCAACGATGGAAGCAGGACGGCATGGCGTGGGCAAAAACGATCGGCATTGGCATTTTGCTTTCCGTTTTCTTTCGTACCTTTTTCTTTTCAACCTATATAGTAGAAGGCAAATCTATGATGCCTACGCTGCAGGATGGCAATTTGCTTGTTATCAATAAGGTGGGGTATCAAGTCGGGGAGTTTCATCGCTTCGATGTTGTTGTATTTCATGCGAATAAAGAGGAAGATTATGTAAAACGCATTATTGGGCTTCCGGGGGACCGGCTCGAGTATAAGGATGATAAACTGTATATTAACGGCCAGTTTGTGGAGGAACCATATTTACAAGACTATAAGAAACAATTAGACGGAAGGCGTCTGACCGGAGACTTTACGCTAAAGGAATTGACGGGACAAGCAAAGGTTCCTAAAAATCATGTATTTGTAATTGGAGATAACCGGTTAGGGAGCTGGGACAGCCGCCATTTTGGCTTCGTACCGGTTCGAAATATCGTCGGCAAGGTCGATTTGCGCTATTGGCCGATTGATGAAGTGCGTTCTAAATTTTAAGGGTGGGTAATTCAGGAATCATCGAATTACCTTCTTTTCTGAACATAGAAAGGCAGGGGATTATATGTCGCTTCGTTTTATTCTCGGACGTACGGGAAGCGGGAAAAGCGAAAGATGTTTGCAAGAGATGCGAGAGGAGCTTCGCGTTAATCCAAATGGGGATACGATTGTTTATCTTGTTCCCGAGCAAATGACATTTCAGGCACAGCAGGCACTTGTAAGCGATCCGGCCGTCCGCGGCTCCATCCGGGCGCAAGTGTTTAGCTTTTCGCGCCTAGCGTGGAAGGTTCTTCAAGAAACCGGAGGCACGAGCCGCCTTCATATTGACGGCGTGGGCGTTCACATGCTGTTGCGCAAAGTTGTAGAAGCGCGAAAAGGAGAATTGAAGGTATTTCAGAAGGCTTCTGAGCAAAATGGCTTCTTCGACCAGCTTGCCGGAATGATTGCTGAATTTAAACGGCACAACTTAACGCCTTCTAACGTGTACACATTATGGCAGGAGCTTGAGGTAAGAAGCAGTGACGGGAAAGATATGCTTCTTGCTAATAAGATGTACGATTTACAGCTGTTATATGAAGATTTTGAACGGTCGCTAATTGGGAAGTATTTAGACGCCGAAGATTATTTAAAGCTGCTTTGCGAAAAACTGCCGCGTTCCCGTTATATGAAGGGAGCGGCCGTTTATGTCGATGGTTTTCACAGCTTTTTGCCGCAGGAGCTTGAGATTATAAAGCAGCTGCTGCGGCATGGGGCGCATGTCACGGTTACTTTAACATTAGACCAGCCTGCCCCGGCTGCCAAAAGCGAATTGGATTTGTTTTATACAACATCCCGCACGTACGAAAAGCTGCTTCGTGCGGCGGAAGAGCTGAAAATAGCCGTAAAGCCTCCGGTGCTGTTAGAGAACCAGGAGCGTTTTCGTTTTAGCCCGTCTTTGGCGCATTTGGAAAAATATTATGAAGAAAGGCCATGCCGGTACTTTAGCGAGAAGCCGGACGTGACGATGTACTCCGCAGCAAGCAGACGGGCGGAGGTAGAAGGGATTGCGCGGGAAATCCGCCAGCTTGCGCGCGAGGAAGGCTATCGCTACCGTGATATGGCGGTGCTGCTTAGAAATGCTTCAAGCTACCAAGATTTAATAAAAACGGTTTTTCAAGATTATGAAATTCCGTATTTTATTGACCAGAAGCGGCCAATGCTGCATCATCCGCTAATTGAGCTTATCCGTTCCGCCTTGGAGGTGATAAGTGGAAACTGGCGATACGATGCGGTATTTCGTTGTGTAAAAACAGAACTTCTATATCCGCCGAAAGCGAATAAGGAGCAGCTGCGCGAAGAGATGGATGAATTTGAAAATTACTGTCTAGCCTACGGCATCCAAGGCAAGAAATGGACATCCAGGGAACGTTGGACATATAGGCGCTATCGTTCCTTAGAAGGCTATACGTCCGTACAGACAGACAGCGAACGGGAGATGGAGGAGACTGTAAATAGGCTTCGCATGATGATTGCTGAGCCGCTTTTGCAGCTGCAAAAGCGGCTGAAGCGCGCAAAAACGGCGTTAAAGATGTGTGAAGCGGTATATTTATTTTTGGAAGAAAGCAAAATTCCTGAAAAGTTGGAAGAGCTGCGCGCAGAGGCAGAAGCAAAGGGCGAGCTTTTATTTGCCAATGACCATGACCAGGTGTGGCAGGACGTTATCGGCTTATTAGATACTTGCGTGGAGATGCTCGGGGAAGAGAAATTTTCGCTCGATATGTTTATAAAGATTTTCACAACAGGATTGGAGTCGCTGCAATTTGCCAATATCCCGCCTTCTTTAGACCAAGTGCTAATTGCCAATGTGGATCGTTCCCGCTTGTCCAATATTAAAGCGGTATTTTTAATCGGCGCAAACGAAGGCGTTATCCCCGCTGCCATTTCCGATGAAGGAGTGCTATCGGAAGGGGAGCGTGAAACATTGCTTGCTGCTGGAATTGAACTCGCTCCGACAAGCAGGCAAAAGCTGTTGGAGGAACAATTTGTAATGTATCAAGCTTTGACAAGGGCTTCACACAAGTTATATATTACATGTCCACTGGCAGATGAGGAAGGGAAAACGCTGCTTCCTTCCAGCCTTTTCAAAAAGCTAAAAGAGATGTTCCCGTTTGCAGAGGAAATATTTTTAACAAACGATGTGAATGATTTGCCTGCTGAAAAGCAACTGTCGTATGTAACGGCACCAGCTGTTACATTATCGTATTTAACGCAGCAGCTGCAAAATTGGAAACGTTACGGATTTGAGAATGACCTGACATTTTGGTGGGATGTATATAATTTTTATGTTACGGACCTTAAATGGAAGCATAAGAGCAAACGGGTGTTGTCAAGCTTGTTTTATCGAAATGAAGCAAGGAAGTTAAGCCGCGCTGTTAGCCGAGAATTGTACGGGGACAAAATTAAAGGCAGCGTTTCGCGCATGGAGCTGTTTAAGCGCTGCGCGTACGCCCATTTCGCCCAATATGGCTTATCGTTAAAAGAGCGGGATATCTTTAAGCTGGATGCGCCGGATATCGGGGAATTGTTCCATGCGGCTTTAAAAAAAATCGCCGATCGCCTGATGAGCGAAAAGAAGAGCTGGGCAGATTTGACGGCGAAAGAATGCGCGCGCTTAGCGGAGGCAGCGATAGAAGAGCTGGCGCCGCTATTGCAAAAGGAGATTTTATTAAGCTCTAATCGCCACCACTATTTGAAGCGGAAGCTGCAGCAAATTATTTTCCGCGCCTCCCTTATTTTAAGCGAGCATGCAAAAGCGAGCGGGTTCGTGCCGATTGACTTAGAGGTTCCGTTTGGCATGAACGGAAGAGGGGCGCTTCCTCCGCTAAAATTTGAGTTAAGAAACGGCGCAAAGATGGAAGTGGTTGGCCGCATCGACCGGGTTGATAAAGCCGAGAGCGAGCAAGGAATTTTCTTGCGCATTATCGATTATAAGTCTAGCGCCAAGTCGTTGGAGCTGTCGGAAGTATACTATGGATTGGCACTGCAAATGCTCACCTACTTAGATGTAGTTATCGAAAATGCAAGCAAATGGGTTGGAAACGGCAAAAAAGCTTCTCCGGCCGGCGTGCTGTATTTCCATATTCACAATCCGATGATTGATATAAAAAGCAGATTATCTTCGGAGGAAATCGAGCAAGAAATTTTAAAGAAATTTAAAATGAAGGGCCTTCTTCTTGCGGATGCGGATGTTATCCAGTTAATGGACAATACGTTGACGACCGGTTTATCCAACATTATTCCTGCCGGCTTGAAGAAAGACGGGGGCCTTCATTCCAACTCAGTAGTAGCGAGCGAACAGGAATTTGATGTGCTAAAGCAATACGTTCGCGGCACGTTTGAAGATATCGGAACGAATATTACAGATGGCGTGATTGATATTGCTCCTTATAAAATGAAAAATAAAACGGCGTGTGCTTTTTGCCAGTTTAAGCCGGTATGCCAATTTGATGAATCGTTTGAAGAGAACAGCTACCGCGCATTAAAGCCGCTAAAGCGAAATGAAGTGCTGCAAAAAATAAAGGGGGAAGGGGTATGATCATGATGGAAAAGCCGCCGGGGAGCCAATGGACGGATGACCAATGGAAGGCCATCGCGGCAAGCGGCCGGGATATTCTCGTTGCCGCCGCTGCAGGCTCTGGGAAAACGGCGGTTCTTGTTGAACGCATTATTAAAAAAGTAACAAATCCGGATAATCCTGTTGATGTCGACCGGCTTCTCGTTGTGACATTTACAAATGCGTCTGCACAGGAAATGAAAAATCGAATCGGGGAAGCGCTGGAAAAAGCGCTGTCTGCAAATCCGGCTTCGCATCATTTGCGCAAGCAGCTTAGTTTAGTAAATCGCGCTTCTATTTCTACCATTCATTCTTTTTGCCTTCAGGTCATTCGGGCATATTATTATATGCTGGATCTAGATCCGGGTTTTCGTATCGCCAATGAAACGGAAATTGAACTGTTAAAAGAGGAAGTATTGGAAGAAATTTTGGAAGAACAATATGGGATCGAGAATAATGAAGCTTTTTTCGATCTAGTAGACCGTTATACGGGCGACCGAAGCGATAGTGATTTGCAGGATATGATACTAGCGCTTTACAGAGAGTCGAGGGCACACCCGCATCCGCATCGATGGCTTGATCGTCTTATTAGTTTATATGATGTGGATGGCAAAACAATTGATGATTTGCCCTATACAGAGCATTTGCTAGAAGATGTGCGTTTGCGCCTTGCGGGGGCAAAGGAGGCGATTCAAAAAGCGCTGCAGCTGGCGCTTCTACCAGATGGCCCGGCTCCGAGGGCATCCGTGTTTGAGGCCGATTTTATCCAGCTTGAAAAGCTAATGGCAGCAGCGGGTGCATCGTGGAATGATTTATACGAGGCGATGCAGGGGGTAAGCTGGGCTACGATGCCGCGCATTAAGCGCAGCGATTATGATGAACAGCTGTTAAAGAAAACCGAATCGTTGCGTAAAAATGCAAAGGATGAAGTAGGAAAGATAAAAGAAGAGCTGTTTAGCCGGGCGCCGGAAAAATTTTTGCAGGATTTAGAGCAGCTTCGCCCTGTCGTGGTAAAGCTTGTAAGTATCGTAAAAGAGTTTGATCTTCGTTTTCAAACAATGAAGCGCGATAAAAGCATGGTCGATTTTACGGACCTTGAGCATTTTTGTTTAGAGATTTTAACGGAATCGGTGTCCGAAACTGGGCAGATGCTTCCATCCGCGGTAGCCCTTCAATACCGCGAACAGTTTGCCGAGGTGTTAATCGACGAGTATCAGGACGTGAATTTTGTGCAAGAATCGATTCTTCGCCTTGTGACAAAGGGTTCGGAAAGCAATGGCAATCTGTTTATGGTCGGCGACGTAAAACAGTCGATCTACCGTTTTCGCCTAGCTGAACCAGGCTTGTTTTTAGGAAAATATAAACGCTTTACCCCGGAAGGAACGGCGGGTGGGATGCGCATTGACTTGGCGAAAAACTTCCGCAGCCGCCATGAAGTGCTCGCCGGCACAAACTTTGTTTTTAAGCAAATTATGGGGGAAGCGGTTGGAGAAATTGAGTATGATGAGGATGCCGAGTTGAAGCTTGGGGCTAGCTACCCGGAAAAAGGGGATGTGGCAGCGGAATTTCTTATCATTAATCAAAACACGGCTGAGGAAGCCGATAGCGGGGAAGAAGAGGAATCGGAAGCGGATTTCATCGATTTGGAAACGTCTCAGCTAGAAGCGCGGTTAATAGCAAAGCGCATTCGGGAGATGGTTGCGTCGGGATATGAAGTATATGACCGCACCCATAACGTCATGCGCCCCGTTTCATACCGCGATTTTGTAATTTTGCTGCGCTCCATGCCGTGGGCGCCGCAAATTATGGAAGAGTTTAAGCAGCAGGGAATTCCGATTTACGCGGAACTTTCAACAGGCTATTTTGAAGCGACAGAAGTGAATATTATGCTGAATGTGCTGCGGGTAATCGATAATCCGGCGCAGGATATTCCGCTTGCTTCCGTGCTGCGTTCGCCGATTGTCGGTTTAACGGATGAGGATTTGGCATCGCTGCGCATTTACTCTAAAAAGGGCTCCTTTTACCATGTAATTCGTATTTTTTTACAGACCTCGCCAAATGAACATGAAAAAGAGCTGTATGATAAATTATCATGGTTTTATGAGCATCTGCAGCAGTGGCGCTCCTTCGCAAGACAGCAGCCGCTGACGGATTTGATTTGGAAAATTTACCGTGAAACCGGCTATTACGATTTTGTCGGGGGTCTTCCTGGCGGAAAACAGCGGCAAGCGAATTTGCGGGTGCTGTATGACCGGGCGCGCCAATACGAAGCGACGTCATTTCGCGGCTTATTCCGCTTTTTGCGGTTTATCGAACGGATTTTGGAGCGCGGCGATGATATGGGAACGGCGCGCGCCCTTGGGGAGCAAGAGGATGTTGTCCGGATGATGACGATTCATAAAAGTAAAGGCCTTGAGTTTCCGGTCGTTTTCGTTGCCGGTTTAGGCCGGCGCTTTAATACGCGCGATTTGAGCGGAAGGTTTTTGCTGCATAAGGATTTAGGGTTTGGTTCGCTGTTTATCGACCCGCAAAAGCGGATCAAATATGCTACCTTGCCCCAGCTTGCGATTAAGCGGAAAATGAAAATGGAGCTAATTGCCGAGGAAATGCGCATTCTGTATGTAGCTCTTACCCGCGCCAAGGAAAAGCTGATTTTAGTTGGGACAGTAAAGGATAAAGAAGCTGCGCTTGCGAAATGGGCAGAATTGCGAGATCATCCCGATTGGCTGCTTCCAGATTATATAAGAGCGCAAGCGTCTTCTTATATAGATTGGCTTGGCCCGGCATTGATGCGCCATAAAGGAAGCGCGACGGTGATGGACGAAGAGGAAGTGCCGGCACCTTCTTTTACTTATGAATACGAGGCAAATTGGCAGATCAGCATGATAGAAGCAAGCGCATTATCTATGGCGGAACAAGCGAAAGAGGAAACGAGGGAGCTGTTGGAGGCGCTGCGCCATCACCGGGAAGTCCCGCTTCATAGCGAACAGCAGGAGGAAGTGCGGGAGCGCTTAACATGGAAGTATCTGTTCCAAGATGCGGCCGGGCACCGGGCGAAGCAATCTGTCACGGAAATTAAGCGTAATTACCAAGCGCAGGATGAAAATGATACAGCATTTTTGAAGGCGTTCCGTTTGCCGATTGAGAAGCGCCCGCGTTTTATGGAGAAGAAGGGGCTTACTTCTGCAGAGCGCGGAACCGCTGTCCATATGGTGATGCAGCATATAGATGTAACGCGGCCAATCGATGCGGCAGCAGTGAAGGAGCTGCTTGCCAAGATGGTCAACCATGAGCTGTTGACACATGAGCAAGCCGAAAGCATTGACCCGAGGGAAATCGCCGCGTTTTTTGAAACGCCTTTAGGGAAGCGCCTGCTTGCGGCGGACCATATAGAGCGCGAGGTTCCGTTTACGATGATGGTAAATGCCCGCGAGGCGTATGCGGACTGGCAGGATTCCTATGATGAATCCGTACTTGTACAAGGGGTAATCGACTGTATGATAGTCGAGGAAGACGGCATCGTGTTAATTGATTTTAAAACCGATGGAATTGAAGGAAGATTTCCAGGCGGTTTTGAACAGGCGAGGCTGATTTTAGAAGACCGCTATCGTTTGCAGCTGCAGCTATACAGCCAAGCGATTGAAACGAGCTTGCGAAAGAAAGTGAAGGAGAAATACCTATACTTTTTTGACGGCGGCTATATACTACAGATAGATGAAAATGGCAGGTGAGCGGACAGGATGGGGAAAAAGCAGCTTGGGGTATGCGAGCTTTGCAAAAGGGAAAGTTTGGCGCTGACTGTGCACCATTTAACACCAAGGGAGCTGGGCGGCACTTTGGGGCCGACAGCCAGTATATGCATAGCCTGCCATAAACAAATTCACGCTTTGTACACGAATGAGGAGCTTGCAGTCCGCATGAACACAATCGAATCTTTGCGGGATGACGAAAAAATTTCCGCTTTTGTAAAATGGATTCGAAAGCAACCGTCCACAAAGCTTGTGCGTGCAAGAAAATCAAATGAACGAAAGCAAAAAGGGAGGTAAACGCACCTCCCTCTTTTTAAAAGATAGGCTCTGTTAAAGGCTAATGTTGATTTGGAACGAAAGGCGGCGACTCCAGCGGGAAAAGCGGGATAGCCGAGACCTTGGACTGAGTGCAGCGAAGGAAACGGATCGGCCCCGCCCACGGAAAGCGTCCGCCTGTAGTGGAAAATCAACAATCAAATTTAACAGAGCCAAAAGAATAAGAAAGTATAATTTTTTTGACCGTATTAAAGTGTGTCAGTCTGTGGTAGGGTTTTCTTATAGTTAAAGTATAGGACCTCAATTCAGATGGGTGTCTAGCTCTGGCGCATCGGCTCAAGATCGTAAGCGAATCGTCTCAGAAGGCAGAAAGCGCCTTCTGCCAGCGGCTTCTCTTACGCTTGTTGCCGATAGGCGGGCGCCCTGCGCTTTTCCTATGCCGTTCCAATGTTATCTTGATCAGCTGCGTCTGCGTCAAACGTGTTTGTAGCGCTCACGCCGTTAAAGGTATTTACCAACAGTCCAAGATTTGAAGAACCTGAACCGTTGTAATCTTTTGTATTTTCTTTAGGGGCTACATTATAGAAGTCCCCTACGTTAAACGAACCGTTGCTGTTTTGCACGATTACATTTCCTATAAATGAAGGCATGATTTCACCTGCTATCTTAATAGATTTTCTTTTATATATAAATACAAGTTAAAAAAGAACATAAAACCTTTCTTTTGAAAGGGGAGAGAGCATCCGGCTATGCATAGAAGCGGTCAAAACCTATCCTTGCCCCATGCGGCGGAAAAGCAGAGAGAGGAAGCAGGTACAAGGTGCTGTTTGTTCTACCTAGCCGCGATGTATATGTCCAAATCATAAATTGGATATATATAAAAGCACAATCGATTTCACTAACGGTTGGTGGAGATAAAACAGCTCTTACATAATAGAAGGTTATTTTACTATATGTTATGCCCGGATGAGCGTGCATTATTAAAAGGTTTTTCTTTTACATATTGGCGAATTTGCAAAATGCGCGAATTGCAAAAGATATCGTCTATGTTGCCGACATGAAATACGGCGGCATTTAGTAAATTTGTAATTTCAATTGTATCGACACAAATAAAGGGATTTTCATTGATAGTATGCATGCGCACATTTGTCGTTCTTGTCGGGATTGTAATTTCTGTATCTTGGAATATCCGAAATGCTTGGAAATTCGCTTCCTCGTCAAAATAATATGGAATTTCCCGTTGTACGGCAATAGAGCGGTTTTTTGCCTGTATACTATTCGTATCGCCGAACTGAATCACTCCGCTGATACCGATAGTAAGCACTGAAGTATGATTTACAGCCGAAAAGTGGCGAAACATTTCAATCCCTCCTTCATTACCGCGGTGCCGGAAGGTCGAAAATAAGCGGAACAAACGGTCCGGCTACAATAGATTCAGGAGGAGTATCCAAAATAGAGGAGGAGATTAGAAACTCTACATCGCCTACTATAAATAAGGCTGCCGCTGATATCCCCAAGCTTTTAATAGTGCCCACTTTAATTTCATGATTGACCACAGTAAAATTCATAAGATATCATTGCTCCTTCCGAATATGATGGGGCATATGCTGAATAAACGCAAGGAATGCTTTGTCAATGTCATGCTTCATTGTTTGGATAATATATTCCTTCATCCTAAAAGGGTCGGATGTAATTTCTGGATACGGCTGGACTTGGGACATATAGTAAGGAAGGCGATGCTCCATCTGTTTTTTGATGTCGTCAATCATCATTTGCCGGTACGTGTCATCAAGCTGTGTCCGGTGCTGCTGCTCCATCTGCATAATCTTTCCGTAAGCTTCTTCGTTTAGGTAGCGCGACATTTCTTGGATAATATCTTGATAGAAATCAGGGTTTACTTGTACATCCGGATTAACTTTGAGCGTTTCCGTATCTACGTCGAAATCTTCGATGACTGTTCCTTTTCCTGAGAATGGACTTAATCCGATATTTAAAGTGCCGTTTAAGTTTTCTACTTTTAGCTGGTCAAATTTATATTCTACCTTGCCGATAGAAGGCGGCGGATTTCGTTTTAGTTCATCGAGCTCCGCCGTTAAAGATTTGATTGCAGCTTCAAGCTCTTCAAGTTTTTGCTGCTGGCATTGAATGGTATGCTGCAATTGTTGAATGAAGCCAAACCAATCTTGAGCCATATTTAGACACCTCCCTGCCGCCCAAAAGGTGACCTCTTCTTATACTTTAGGAAAGTATAACTTGGCAGCGAAGAAGATGAGGCGCCGCAGCGGCCAATTTTAGGAATAAAGTATCAGGGCAACCACGCCTCTGTCTTCGCCTTGACAGGTTCGCAAATCGGCGAGTTTTCTTTATCAGTTCCTTGTAGGAGCGCCGGAGGAGGTCAAGGAAATAATTTGTCCCTCTGCTGTTAGCGGTTTGGCTGGCTCTGTAAATCCTCCGGTGTTAGAGAATTTGGATAACGCTTTAATCGTTCCTGCGCTGCCGATTTGAAATACGGAAGATGTCGTAATGCTTCCCACTCGCAAATTATTGATAATAATGCTTTGGTGGACATATAGATTCAAGCAAATCCCTCCTAATACGTAAGAATGTTAGGCTGATCTACTGCATCCGAGTCGTTAACGTTGGTTGTGTTTTGATAATTGTATACAGAAATGGTTTCCCCTACGTTAAAGGACCCTGCACCTGCAAACGTACGGGAGAAGCTGATAGGGCGTATCACAAAAACGTCGCCAATATGAAAGACGCCGCTTGAGCCGACATTAATAATCATGACATTTCCAACAATCGCAGGCATAGTGAGAAAACACCTTTCATATTCAATCTTATGCTTATTGTATGGACATTTGCCCGAAAATGTGCCTGAAATTTGCAGGAAAAGAAAAAGACACGCCTGCTATAGGCGTGTCCTGAAGGTATTAGTTTTTTTGGTTATGTTGCAAAAACAGCACAATGTTTAACAGCTTGTCCAGTTCCTGACTGCAGTCGACCGTCTTTTTGGCAGTCATGCCGTACCGCTGGGCGAAATACTTCATCTGTTCGCGTTTTTTTTCAATCATTTTTTCAAACATAGGCTTTGCTCCGTCTCTTTATAAATTTTAAAGAGTACTCTCAATACCATTTTTTATCTTGTATCTTTAATTCATATTATACAATATTTAAATGGAATGGAAACCATTTCGATAAAAGAAGAGAAATTTCTACAAAGTTTGGCAATATAGTATCCTATACGGTTTTTTAGATAAGAATATTGTGAATTTTTGAGGATAAGAGAAGGATTTTTGGATATTGCTCCGAATGTAATGAAGGTAATTGCTATAGCGTGGAGTGTGAAAAAATGAGATTCGTAACTGCAAAGAAAGAAGAAAAGGTATTTGTAGGGGTAGTAAGTGAGTCTCTTGAAACTGTCCTGCATTTAAGGGAAGCTCAAAAGGCGATGAAGGGAAAGGTCACTCTTCCAATTACAATGATAGAATGCATTGAGGCGGGGGAAACATTCATGGAACAGGCTGCTGAAATCGCAAGATGGGCGCAGGAGCAGGAATATCCTCCGGGTTTATATTCGTTAAAGGAAGTTAAATTATTGGCACCTATACCAAAGCCGCGGAAAAATATTATATGCGTCGGGAAAAATTACCGGGAGCATGCTCTCGAGCTGGGCGGTGAAGATACAATTCCGGAGCATGTTATGTTCTTTACGAAAGCGCCGACAACGGTTACCGGTCAGCATGATTTTATCCATAGCTATTCCCATTTGACGAACGAGCTTGATTATGAGGGCGAGCTTGCGGTGGTAATTGGGAGGAAAGGCAAGGGAATTCGTGCTGAAGAAGCTCTTGATTACATATTTGGATATACTATTATAAACGACATTACCGCCCGCGACATTCAAAGCCGCCATAAGCAATTTTTCCTCGGCAAAAGCTTTGATACATTCTGTCCAATGGGGCCGTTTTTAGTGCATCGATCGCTGATTCGCCACCCTGATGAGCTTGCGATTGAAACGAAGGTAAACGGAGAAGTAAGGCAATCTTCTAATACATCGCAAATGCTGTTTCATATTTCAACAGTCATTTCCGTTTTGAGCCAGGGCATGACGCTTGAGCCGGGGGATATTATTGCCACAGGCACGCCCGCAGGAGTCGGCAAGGGTTTTCAGCCGCCGCGTTTTTTAAAATCGGGCGATGTTATCGAAGTAACGGTAGAGAAGATTGGCACGCTTTGTAACACAGTGAAGTAAACAAAATAGGCCTCTTAAACCGAGGCCTATTTGCTTGTTATATGAACTTCAAGGTTATTTGAAACGGACAATGAATGAATTATTTCGCGAACCATGGTATGATGAAAGGGAAAATATTTTGGAACAGGGAGGATTTTCGTAAATGACACACGCTCATATTACGGCCTGGGCCGTTGGGATTATTTTGTTTTTCGTTGCATATGCGATGTACGGAAACAAAAGCTCAAAAGCGAAAATGGTACATATGATTGCCCGTCTTATGTATGTCGCAATTATCATAACCGGATTTTTGCTGTATCAATCTATTATGAAAACAGCAACAGGCGATATGCACATGTGGTATGGCATTAAGATGCTCATCGGCTTATGGGTAATCGGTGCGATGGAAATTGTGCTTATGCGCACAAACAAAGGGAAAAGCGCAAATGCGGGCTGGATTCAGTTTGTAATAGCCTTGCTTGTCGTTTTGTATCTTGGTTTGAAATTGCCTTTGGGCTTCGCTCCATTAGCGTAAAAAAGAACTGCCGCCATGGCAGTTCTTTTTTAAAAGATGGCTGTGTTACACGTTGTTGTTGATATATAAATCCTTTTAGAGGGGAAGAGTGCTCCCAGCCGTATATAATAACGGCCAGGGCCTAGTTTTGCCTCGCCCAAAGGAAAACCAGAGAGGGGAAGAGAGTGGGGGCTGCCGCCAGGTTCTATATAGCCGTGATGTGCAGGCCTACGTTATAAATCATGTGATTTTGACGTAAAAATCAACATTGGCCTTTAACAGAGCCTAAAAGATAAGAAAGTATAACTTTTTTGACCCTATCACGGTGCGTTAGTCTGTGGCAGGGTTTTCTTATAGTTAAAGAAAGTATAAGATTTCAATCCAGATGAGCGTCTAGCTCCGAGCGCCGTCGGCTCAAGGCCGTAAGTGAATCGCCTCAGAAGGCAAAAAACGCCTTCTGTCAGCGCTTCTCTTACGCTTGTTGCCGATAGGCGGGCGCCCTGTGCTTTTCTTATGCCGCGACAGCTTTTTATGGTGAAGATACCGTCAATGACCTTCCATCCGCTCTTGTAAATATAAACGTATCCTTAGTCATGCTGCAACCGCGAATGTAGTGGTGATGAAGGGAGCTAATTATATCCCCGTTATCGTATATAAGGAAGTTTACGCCTTGCCGCGGCGGTTTTGTTACTTGAAAGAATAAAAAATTATGGCAGTAAATCGAGTCGTATAAGGAATATTCCAGCTCCGCCAAAGCTGTTGTTAAGGTAGAAAAGGACGGATCTGACAGCTCTTTTATCCATTCTTCGTATACATATTGCAGTTTTTTGCGGACGCGTATTTTTTCGCCGTTTTGTATCGCATATATTTCATTTTCAATTTTCAACATATCATTCTCGTAAAATCGGGCTGGCAGCCAGAGATTGTTGTAGAAAATTTCGAAATTATCTTCGGCTACCTCTGAAAGCAAAAAAGCTTCCTCACTTTCTTCATCGAAAAATACCCATTCTTCGTTAATGTATTCTACGTTTCCTACCGTGTGCGCGCGCGGTTGATTGCGCATGATATGATAGCGGTTTGTCATCTAAGCCCCTCCTTTGTTGCCCTTTTTTGTTTTTGTTATAGACAGTTCCGCACAATTTTATAACAAACATAAAAAGTGAAAAGCACCTAATTTTTTTTTAGGCATACAATGAAAACAACTTGGGATGGTTGGGATTTCATTTCAAGAGAAAGGAATGATGTATATGTGCGGAATTACAGGGTGGGTTGATTATTTCCGCTCTTTACAAGGAGAAAGAGAAATTATCGGGAAGATGGCTGACACGCTTTCTAAGCGAGGCCCGGATGATACAAATGTATGGATGGCGACACATGCCGCGTTCGGCCATAAGCGCCTTGTCGTTGTGGATCCCGAGGGCGGAAAGCAGCCGATGACAAGAATGAAATCAAATGCAGCCTTTACGATTTGTTATAACGGAGAATTGTATAATACGGAGGATTTGCGCAAAGAATTGCTGCAAAAAGGATATACATTCCAAGGGCATTCGGATACTGAGGTTTTGTTGACTTCCTATATGGAATGGAAGGAGCAATGTGTAGACTACTTAAACGGCATCTTTGCTTTTGCTGTGTGGGATAGCAGAGAGGAAAAATTATTTATTGCCCGTGACAGATTAGGGGTAAAGCCGCTGTTTTATAAGGTGGAAGGAGCGGGGCTGCTATTTGGCTCAGAATTAAAAGCGATTTTAGCACACCCAAACGTTAAGGCGGAAGTCACGTATGAAGGCTTGTCAGAAGTATTTGGATTAGGGCCTTCACATTCTCCTGGGTACGGCGTATTTGCCGGTATCAAGGAATTGCGTCCGGGGCATGCTCTTTCATTTTCAAAGGATGGGTTAAAGATATGGCGCTATTGGAATGTCAAAAGCGCGCCGCATACGGATAGCTTTGATGAAACGGTGGAGAAAGTAGGCTTTTTACTAAAGGATGCCATTACAAGGCAGCTTGTATCGGACGTTCCGTTATGTACGTTTTTGTCCGGCGGCGTTGATTCAAGCGCGATTACAGCCTTTGCAGCACAGGCGTATGAACGGGAAGGAAAGGGGCGCCTTCATACGTATTCCATTGATTACGAAGATAACGATAAATTTTTTAAATCCAATGCGTTTCAGCCGAATTCAGACGGCCCTTGGATTGAGCTTATGTCCAATACGTTTCATACAATCCATCACCGCTGCGTGATTTCCAATGAGGACTTGGCGCGACATTTAACGGAGGCTGTCCTGGTAAGGGATTTGCCGGGGATGGCGGATATTGATTCCTCTTTACTATGGTTTTGTCGTGCAATTAAAAACGATTTTGTTGTAAGTCTTTCCGGGGAGTGCGCTGATGAAATTTTTGGCGGTTATCCATGGTTTCATCGCGAAGAAGATTTAAACTCTAGCAATTTTCCATGGATGCGTTCAACGGCGGCGCGTGAAAATTTGTTACAGAGAGAATGGAGAGAAAAGCTTAAGCTGCGTGATTATGTACAGCAGCGTTATGAAGAAACGGTGCAGGAAACTCCAGTGTTAGAAGGGGAAACGCCGCTTGAGGCAAAAAGGCGGCAACTGTTTTATTTAAATATGATTTGGTTTATGACGACGCTCTTAGAGCGCAAGGACCGGATGAGCATGGGGGCCAGCCTTGAGGTGCGCGTGCCGTTTGCCGACCATCGTCTTGTCGAGTATGTATGGAACGTTCCGTGGGATATGAAAATGTACAATAACCGGGAAAAAGGCTTGCTGCGCAAGGCGCTGGAGGGTGTGCTGCCTGAAGATGTATTGTATCGCAAAAAAAGCCCGTATCCGAAAACGCATAATCCGCATTACACAAAAGCGGTAACAGAATGGGTAGCAGAGCTGCTAGAAGATAAAGAGTCTATGCTGCACGTTTTCTTTGACCGCAATCAGTTGAACCATTTAATTGCAACAGAAGGAAAAGGGTTTACGGTTCCGTGGTTTGGGCAATTAATGACAGGTCCGCAGCTGCTGGCGCATTTAGGGCAAATTCATGTATGGTTTAAAGAATACAACATTTCTATTAAAGAGTAGCTCTTTGACTATTAAAATATAGGCTCTGTTAAACTTGATTGTTGATTTTCCACTACAGGCGGACGCTTTCCGTAGGCGGGGCCGAGCCGCTTCCCTCGCTGCACTCAGTCCAGGGTTTCGGCTATCCCGCTGGAGTCGCCGCCTTTCGTTCCAAATCAACATTAGCCTTTAACAGGGCCAAAATATAAAGAATAAAAAAGAAGCTAACCGGCTCGATAGAGACGGTTAGCTTCTTTTTCTATCTCTCATCGTTTTGCAAGGCATCGCAGCCTTCTTCGCCTGTACGGATTTTAATGGCGTTTGCGATTTCGTAAATAAAAATCTTGCCATCTCCCGGCTTTCCGGTTTTTAAAACCCGTTTTGCCGTATTCACTACGTCTTGCACCGGCACCTTGCAAACAACGATTTCTATTTTAATGCGTTCGTGCATATTAATCTTTCTTTTTATGCCTCTATACACTTCTGTAAATCCTTTCTGAAGGCCGCAACCTAACACGTTGGAAACGGTAATGCCGCTTACGCCGATTTTAGCCAATTCATCTTTTAATTCATCAAATTTTGCGGGACGGGTAATAATTTCGATTTTAGTTAATGTATTGCTCATATCTTCACCTTCTTTCTATAAGCTTTCGTGGTACGCTTTTTCACCGTGCATCGTAATGTCAAGACCAAGAGCTTCTTCCTCTTCATTGGCGCGCACGGAAAGAAAGAGGCTGATTGCTTTAATAATGATAAATGTAGCGGCTGCAGCAAATGCATAGGTAGAGATGAGCGCAATAAGCTGTTTTCCTAATAACGCGGCGTCTCCGTAGAACAAGCCATTGGCGCCTGCTTCGTTTACGGATTTTGAAGCAAACAATCCGGTTGCGATGCCGCCCCACGTTCCGCCGATGCCGTGGCAGCCGAACGCATCGAGCGCATCGTCGTAGCCAAATTTTCTTTTTAGAAAGAAAACAGCAAAGTAGCAGATGGCACCGCCAAGCAGGCCGATTGCAAGAGCGGCGAGGGGAGTAACAAAGCCGCATGCAGGAGTAATTGCGACAAGGCCTGAAACTGCACCGCTCACAGCACCGAGTACTGTTGGTTTTTTGCTGATAATCCATTCGCATACAACCCAAGAAATGGAGGCCATAGCTGCTGCTGTATTTGTGTTAATAAAAGTGGTCAATGCTACATCATTCAATGTTAGTGCGCTTCCGACGTTAAAACCGAACCAGCCGAACCACAGCAAGCCGGCACCTAGTACGGTAAAAGGTAAATGATGGGGAGTGGAAGTGTCCGCATCTTTTCGTTTTCCTAAATAAATAGCTAATACTAAGCCGGAAACTCCGGAAGTGATATGAACGACGTTGCCGCCGGCAAAATCAAGGGCTCCCAATTCGCGCAGCCAACCGCCAACGCCCCATACCCAATGCGCCACCGGATCGTACACAAACGTCGTCCAAAGAACCATGAAAATTAAGAAAGCAGAAAATCTCATCCGTTCAGCGAAAGCGCCGGAAATAAGCGCTGGTGTAAGGATAGCGAACATAAGCTGAAACATCATAAATAAGTTATGGGGGAGTGTGGCGCTGTAATCGGTGTTCGGTTCAAAGGTTACATTTTTTAAACCGATCCAATCCAAGCTGCCGATAAGCCCGCTTGTGCTTGGGCCGAAAGATAAGGAATACCCAATGAGAATCCATTGAATGGAAACGATAGCCATCGCCGCGTAGCTGTGCATTGTGGTGCTCAGTACGTTTTTGCTTTTCACCATCCCTCCATAAAATAACGCAAGCCCAGGGGTCATTAACATGACCATTACCGTTGCTAAAAACAGAAAGACTGTATCGCCAATATTGATGCCTTCCATTTTGTTATTCCTCCTTTTCTCATAGTGTTTTGAAGTTGGAGATATACAATGACATGAGTATTATAAGTAGTGGAAACCTTGTTGTTATTTTTTATTACATCATATGTTATGTTTAGTATCATATTCGATTTATTTAAAAATGGCAAGGGGGTATTGTAAGAAAATTAGAAAAAAATTAAGGGTGGATTTTGAATTTGTGTTATAAAATGTAACATTTAACTGTATGTTTAAGGTGTTGTTTGAGAAAAGAATTTATAATGAATGCGGAGCAAAGAATCTAACATGGTGTTTTCTTTCTTCTAGGCTCTGTTAAAGAGCAATGTTGATTTTTATATCACGTACGTCTGTGCATTACGGCTATGCAGAACCAATCGCAGCCAGCACTCATGTTCTCTCTGGTTTTCCTTTGGACGAGGCCAAACTAGGCCCTGACCGTTACTGCACACGGCTGGGAGCACTCTCCCCCTCTAAAAAAGGGTTATATATCAACACTAACGTTTAACACAGCCTT
>JBHGUR010000014.1:0-25386 GCA_048976805.1 Ectobacillus sp.
CGTATACGTCTAAGATTTTACGCTGCTAACGAAATTCCTAGCAGCAACCTCATATCTTAGGTTGTCAAAGAACATATGTTCATTATACCAAGATATGGGATATGAGACAATGGGTAGGCTGTCGCCTACCGAAATTCATCTCCCCTTATCGTTGGGCTACGCCCTTCACACGATTGAAGAGGGAGACTTCTTTCGGAATATGTTAAACATATAGGAATCTTGCCACTTTTTCTTCTGGAAGGATGTTTCCAACAAAGAAGGTGCCAAATTCGCCGTAGCGCGCGCTTACTTCATCGAAGCGCATTTCATATACAAGCTTTTTAAATTGCAGCACATCGTCAGCAAACAGCGTTACGCCCCACTCGTAATCATCAAAGCCGACAGAGCCGGTAATGATTTGGCGCACTTTGCCCGCATATTGGCGGCCGATTTTGCCGTGGCTGTACATAAGCTTTTTACGCTCCTCCATTGGAAGCATGTACCAGTTGTCTTCTCCTTGGCGGCGCTTGTCCATCGGGTAGAAGCAGACATGGTTCGCTTTTGGCAGGATTGGCTTTAAACGCGCGATAATTTGCGGATTTTGGTATGGATCTTCATCGGCAGGCAAATAATTGCTTAGTTCAACTACAGATACATATGAGTATGTAGGAACAAGATATTCCGCAAGAGTTGTTTTATTGAATTCGGTTTCAATTTCATTTAACTCTTCCATCGTTGGGCGCAAAATCATAAGCATGATATCAGCTTTTTGCCCTACAATCGTATATATCGCATGGCTGCCAGCATTGTCATCCTGTGTTTTGTTCCATTTTTCAACTATATTCAAAAACTCGAAAATCGCTTTTTGGCGCTCATCGCTTGATAATTGCTTCCATGCTGTCCAATCCACAGAACGAAAATCATGCAAGCAATACCAGCCGTCTAATGTTTTAGCTGCTTCACTCATTCGTTTTCACCTCTATCACAGTATCAATATACACATCCTTACTATACCACAAACGGTGAAAAAAACAGAACGGATACGATTGAAGCATGGATTAAAAATAAGAAAATTGCAAATATATAATCATTTGGGATTTGCCTATTTTTTAAGCAAGATAAGTTTAAATTATATATAAAAAGTTTTAT
Source organism: Ectobacillus sp. (assembly GCA_048976805.1). Lineage (GTDB taxonomy): Bacteria > Bacillota > Bacilli > Bacillales > Bacillaceae_G > Ectobacillus. The sequence goes on from JBHGUR010000014.1 coordinate 1,129, forward strand.
TCTTAAATGTGGGGCATATTATTCGTAGGAGGTAATACACGTGAGTGATTTATTTGCAAGCTTAAAGGATAGACTTCAAGGAAAAGGAGTTACGATCGTATTCCCTGAAGGTACGGATGAAAGAATTTTAGGAGCTGCGGAGCGTTTAGCAAAAGATAAAGTAGTAAGCCCAATTTTGGTCGGCAATAAAGAAGAAATTCAAGCAAAAGCGTCCGGTATGAATTTGACATTAGCTGATATCGCAATTTTTGACCCGGCTACATATGAAGTGATGGATGAAATGGTTGCTTCTTTTGTAGAGCGCCGCAAAGGAAAAGTAACGGAAGAGGATGCGCGCAAAATTTTACAAGATGAAAACTATTTCGGCACAATGCTTGTATATATGGGCAAGGCGCAAGGACTTGTGAGCGGTGCGGCACATTCCACTGCCGATACAGTACGTCCTGCTTTGCAAATTATTAAAACAAAACCGGGCGTTTCTAAAACATCTGGTGTATTCATTATGGTGCGCGGAGAAGAAAAATATGTATTTGCTGATTGTGCAATCAATATTTCCCCTTCTAGCCAAGACTTAGCGGAAATTGCGATTGAAAGCGCGAAAACGGCAAACCTATTTGGAATCGACCCGCGCATTGCAATGCTAAGCTTCTCTACAAAAGGCTCCGCGAAATCACCGGAAACAGAGAAGGTTGTAGAAGCGACGCGCATAGCAAAAGAGATGGCACCGGAATTGATATTAGACGGCGAGTTCCAATTCGACGCAGCGTTCGTTCCGTCTGTAGCGGAAAAGAAAGCGCCGGGCTCCGTGCTAAAAGGCGACGCAAATGTATTTGTATTCCCAAGCCTTGAAGCAGGAAACATCGGCTATAAAATTGCACAGCGTTTAGGAAACTTCGAAGCAATCGGACCGGTTTTACAAGGCTTAAATGCTCCTGTAAACGATTTATCCCGCGGCTGTAACGAAGAAGACGTATATAAGCTTGCGTTAATCACAGCAGGTCAAACGTTATAATGAACAAAGGGGCTGATCCAAAACGCGTTAGCGTTTTGGGTCAGCCCCTTTGTTAAATATTCGCCTTATTGTTTCGCTCCACAATACGCAGTAAATGATGCTCATATAACGGCACTTCATCCGGTGTAAGCTGAGAAGGAACCAGCTTTTTTGCCATTGTTTGGAGCGTTGTAAGAAGGCGAAGCATTAAATCGGACACTGTAAGCGGCTCTCCAAGCAGCTCGGAAAGAGAAGCCATCGTCTCGGGGACAATTGCCGGGTAGATGAATTTCGTTTGCTCGCCTTTTAATGATAGGCCGTAAAAATCGCGGATGAGCGCCGCGCGCTCCGAGCCGCTTCCAGTTATGCAAAGATAAATTTGTACGGCGATGCCGCCGCGAATGCGCCGTTGCGAAATGCCCGCAAACTTTTTGTTGTTGATGCTTAAATCATAGCTGCCGGGGCAATAGGAACCGGCAATTTCTTTTGCTTCAATGTTAACATTATAGTCCTTTAGCATTTGTTTGATTAACTCCCACATTGCATCGTAGCCGAGATTAATATCAATGCTTTTTTCGGATTCCCGAAAAATGAGAGAAATATTAAGCACTCCTTCATCAAGTACAACCGCCAATCCGCCGGAATTGCGGACAATTACGTTGTATCCGCACTCTTTTAAAAAGCGGATTCCGTCTGCTAAATAGGGGAGCCGCGTATCTTGGATGCCAAGAACAATTGTATTGTGATGAACCCAGGAACGCATCGTTGCCGCTGATGCGCCGCTGCCTACCGTCGTGCATAATGTATCATCCATTGCGAACGATTGCAGCGGGTGAAATTGCGGTCCTAAGCTTGATTGATCGATGATGCGCCACTCGGGCTGAAATAGGATGGAAGAGGCATTGTTCATCAGCATAACTCCTTATGTGTAAACTTGTTTTTCTATTATAACAAAAAAAGGAGATAGCAATATAGCTATCTCCTTTTGGCTATCATTCTGCGATTTTCTCCAAGTTTCCGTTGCGATCCATTCTAAAGGATGTAGTGTTGCGTTCTTCTTCTTCCATAAGCGCCATTTTGCGGGCGCGGTTCATAATATTCATCAATGTATCGTAGTCTTCTTGTATTGTAGATGCTTTGCGTTCAAGAGCTTCAATTTTCTTCTCAAGCTCCGTGTTCTTATGTGTATATTCTGCGATTTCTTTTTTAAGTCTTTCATTCTCTTTTTCAAGCGCCGAAGCCTTTACGCCGGAGTTTCCGAGCGATTGCAAAAAGGCGATTACATCTGCCATTGTAATAGAATGCGCGGTGCCTGCTTGGGCCGGCTGTGCGGCCGCTGCTTCTGAATCCGGGTTTGCTAGCGGAACCGGCGCTGTAAAGGCAGGAATCGGCGGGGTATACAATAGCCTTTTCTTGGCGTTCTCGCCGCCTGCCGCTCTCATTTTCTCTTTGCGGTGCTTTTTCGCAAGCTGAAGCGCCTGCTCATAGTTATAGCGCACAACAGCATTCCAGCGGAAACCGCAGGCTGCGGATGTACGGTTTAATTTATCTCCTACCTCTTCAAAGGCGTTTAGCTGCGTGCTCCCTTCGCGGACGTGGCGGAGCACCGTTTCCGCCAGCAATAAATCATCTTCTTCTGTCCAAGCATCTTGTCTAACTTTCATAGATTCGCTCCTTTTCCCTTATTTATGAATTTACTATTTTTAGAATAGACAAAAAAGGGGGGTTTTATACAAAGCTTTTAAAAGCATGGCAGACTGTTGCAGGCAACTTGCATCACACGGCAAAGAAAGGTAAAATACCTTTTATGTAAATACAAATGAAACATATATAGCGGCCCGTATAATGGTAAATACTATGTTTAGGAAAAGTTTGAGATAGAGAAGAGGGTATATAACATGACAAACGAGTTTCGTGTGTGTGACGATTGCCAGGCAACAAATTTAAAGACGTTATTGCCGCGCCTGAAAAAGGTAGATCCAAATGCAGATATTAAAATTGGATGCCAATCATACTGCGGCCCAGGGCGCAAAAAGTCATTTGCTTTCGTCAACAACCGTCCGGTTTCCGCGCCGAACGAAGATGAACTAATTAAGAAAATCGAAGATAAGCTGGGAAAATAGCTAAAGCGCTTCTTATTGATAAGAAGTGCTTTTTTCTTATACTCTGTTAAACGTTATTGTGATCATATAAAACCATTTCTTTTAGAGGGGAGAGAGCATGATGGTCAAAACCTATGTCTGCCCCATGCGGCGGAAAACCAGAGAGAGAAAGCGAGTGCGGGCAGCTGTTGGTTCTGCATAGCCGTAATGTGCAAGGCTAAGTTATACATCATATGATTCTGACGTGAAAATCAACATTGGCCTTTAACATAGCTTTTTTCTTATAGTCTGCAATTTCCATATGGTTAGCCTTTGGATATAATAGAAATATAATTGAAGCGAAAAGAGGGGGATTGGCTTGTGGTGTATCCCAATGGCAAGCTAGATGAAACGAAGGTATTTAAGGATCCTGTACATAAGTATATCCATGTTCGCGACAAATTAATTTGGGATTTAATCGGCACAAAGGAATTTCAGCGTTTGCGCCGCATTCGCCAGCTCGGAACGACATTTTTTACGTTTCATGGCGCAGAGCACAGCCGCTTTACCCACTCGCTTGGCGTGTATGAAATTATTCGCCGCATGATTGATGATGTATTTGATGGAAGGCCGCAGTGGAATGCGCAAGATCGTCTGTTATGCCTGTGTGCCGCGCTTCTTCACGACATTGGCCACGGCCCTTTTTCCCATTCCTTTGAAAAAGTATTTCATTTAAATCATGAAAAATTTACGCAAAGCATCATAGTAGGCGACACGGAAGTAAATGAAGTGTTAAGAAGGGTGAATCCTGAATTCCCACAAAAGGTAGCGGATGTGATTGCGAAAACATCAGATAACAAACTTGCAATCAGCATGATTTCCAGCCAAATTGATGCGGACCGCATGGATTATTTGCTGCGGGACGCTTATTTTACAGGGGTAAGCTACGGAAACTTTGATATGGAGCGCATTTTGCGCGTCATGCGCCCGCACGGCAACCAAGTTGTGATAAAAGCGAGCGGCATGCATGCGGTAGAGCATTATATTATGAGCCGCTACCAAATGTACTGGCAAGTATACTTCCATCCGGTTACGCGGAGCAGCGAAGTCATTTTGACGAAAATTTTGCATCGGGCTAAGGCGTTGCATGAAGAGTATTATACATTCAGGCATGAACCTGTCCATTTTTATTCCCTGTTTGAAGGAGAAGTAACACTTGAAGATTATATAAAGCTCGATGAAAATATTATGTATTATTATTTTCAAGTGTGGCAGGATGAAGAGGATGTGATCCTGCGGGATTTATGCCGCCGCTTTATGAATCGCAATTTGTTTAAATACGTTGATTTCACTGAAAAGCACCATGGCCTGAATAAATGGGTAGAACTCAGCAGCCTGTTCAAAAAGGCGGGCATCGACCCGGAATATTATCTGGTTGTTGATTCCACCTCAGATTTGCCTTATGATTTTTACCGGGCTGGAGAAGAGGAAGAGCGCCTTCCGATCATGCTTTTAATGCCAAATGGGGAATTGCGGGAATTGTCCCGCGAATCGGATATCGTGGAGGCGATTACCGGCAAGAAGCGAACCGACCAAAAGCTATTTTATCCGCATGATTTTATATATGAAGACGGAAGAAAAAGCAAAGTAAAAGAGAAAATTATTAGCCTGCTGGAAGGAAAGGGATAAAGAAAACCGGCCGATTGGCAAGCCTGCAAAGGCAAAGCTAGAGGCGTAGTTGTCCCTTACACTTTATTCATAAAATTGGCCGCTGCGCCGAATCAACTTCTTCGCTGCCAATTTATACTTTCTTAAAGTGTAAAGAAAGCAGCCGTTTGGCTGCTTCTGCTGTTATGCTTCGTCGCTTAAGCGCTTGCCGCCGACTGCATAATGGTTTTTGGACATTTCTTCGATGAATACAACGATTTTTTCCGCCGGAGCGCCTGTTGTTTCACTTACGGCAGCTGTTACCTTTTCCGCTAATGCTTTCTTTTGCTCTTCTGTACGGCCTTCTAGCATTTTCACTGTTACGTATGGCATGTGAATCGCTCCTTATATGTAGAATACAGTATTATTATAGCGGATTTTAAAAGGAAGCAACCAGGAAAAATATATTTTTGTGAAGCTGCGCTAGTGAACTACCCCCACTTAACGGCTGACACCGCTTGAAGTGGGGGCTTCGAAAGACAGAAAACGTCTTTCTCTTTTATTGCTCTTTCGCTCACAAACCCAATGGTTCATGTCCAGAGCCTTACATTCGCGGCGTCCCTACCGCTACTGATATAGATACAGATTATATACATATAAGCTCTATCTATATTCGAGTATCGCGTACTCATTGTAATCATACATGACGATTGGTTATCTCATGACATGTCGTATACGTCTAAGATTTTACGCTGCTAACGAAATTCCTAGCAGCAACCTCATATCTTAGGTTGTCAAAGAACATATGTTCATTATACCAAGATATGGGATATGAGACAATAGGTAGGCTGTCGCCTACCGAAATTCATCTCCCCCCCTTATCGTTGGGCTACGCCCTTCACACGATTGAAGAGGGAGACTTCTTTCGGAATATGTTAAAAGCCCACCTTTTGCAGTAGCATAGGGATGGGCTGCAGTGAAAGGCACTTTTTGCTTTTTACAAAAGGCTCAGCCCGGAGTCTGCTGCTTTAGAAGCTATACATTATCCTTTCCTTGCAAAAAAAGCCGACGCGGTCCCCACGTCGGCTTCAGCTTACGCCGATAGCTCTTCTTTTCTTTCAGATTGTACCGGCGTTTTCTTTAATTGTCCATAGAACAAAATACCGCTGGCAAGCAACAACATACCGAATGTAAATGTTTTAATATCCGCCGTGCCTGCGATGATAACCCAAACAGAGTATGCTGTAGAAACTGTAGCAATTACCCCATCCAGTACTCTTCCTTTTCCGTTTTCATACGTATCGCCTGTAAATACAAGTTTAAGCTGGAACACAGATGCGATGAAGTATGGCACTAGATAAGATAGTGTGGCAATGTAAATAACAAAATCAAATGCTGCTGAAATAGAATTGGAAATTGTTGAGAAAATAAACAGCTGCCCAAGCATGTTTGTAACAACAAGCGAGAATGTAGCAAGACCTTTTTCGTTTTCCTTTAAAAATGTCGGAATGAATAAGCCCTGTTTTGCAGCTTGATACGGAACCTCAGCGCTAAGCATAACCCAGCCGATTGTAGAACCGAATAAGCTTACCAGCCCGACTGCCGCTAAAAATTTTCCGCCAACTGGCCCAAGTACTGTTTCAATTGCGTCAATCAATGGTTTTTCAGATTTTACAAGCGTTTCTTGATCAAGCATACCCATAACAAGCGTGCTGATGCCCACATAAATAGCAAGCGCAATAAACAAGCCTAGCATTGTTGCACGTTTTACATCTGTTTTTTTCTTCGCTCTAGAAGCAAAAACGACCGCTGATTCTACCCCGATAAACGCCCATAGCGTCGTAATTGCGGCATTGTTAATTTGGCCAAAAAGACCGATTGTATTCCCTGCCTCATCTGTTCTTGCATCTACAAACGGCACAATGTTCGCTTTTTGGAAAGCAAACAAACCGACAACGATGAACAAGAAAAAACCAATTACCTTTGCTGCTGTTGCAACAAAATTCATTTTGCCCGCATTCTCCAAACCTCTTAAAATAATAAAATGCGTGCCCCATAATAATAGTGTACAAACAAGAAATGTTAAGGCATTTCCAAGCTTTAATGTAAAGGATCCTACTGTAAACAGCTCTGCTTTGCTAGTTAGTACCGGGAAAAATGTAGATAGATAACCGGCAAATGTTGTAATAATCGCAATATTCCCAGCTAGGTTTCCAACCCAGTAGCCCCATGACGCCATAAATCCGGACAAAGTGGCCGCCTGTGAACCTGGCTTAAACAACTCTTTTGCATAAATTTGCGGCCCGCCTCCTAAATGAGGTTTCCGAATTGCCAAGTTCCCAAATACTAACGCCGTCATTAACACCCCAAAGCCGGTTAATAGCCATGCACCCATTACACCCGCCGGACTTGCAGCTTCTGATAAAGAACGCGGCAGCATAAAAATACCGGAGCCAACCATATTTCCTACAACAAGCGCTGTTAAAATCCACAGCCCAAGTTTGTTGTTTTTGCTCATTTTTTATTCTCCCTTCATATCCTCATGCCCAAAATAGAAGTCTGCTTTATCCTAAAAAGTGCACAAAAAAAACACCTACTGATGGTGCGAGATATACTCATCCTCATCAGACAAAAAGGATAGTTCATCATAGCAAACGCTATGACAGTCCTGCACCTATTCGGATACAGTCCCAGCTGCCGCAACCAGAGAATAACGGCGCTTCGGCGATGCCTCCTTTTTGTTGATCTCACCGAGCTCTCTGACTCTCCTTCAACATACTCTTAAGCATCGCGACCTCTACCTCATCTTGAGCCGATGAGGAAGTAATATTCAAATTCGATAGTTTTAAAATATATATAAATTATTCACATGTCAACAGTAAAAAATATTCTGACATAAATAATTCTTCCAGAAAAATAGATGAATAAATATTCCGGAATATACATTTATTTTATTACTATTCTTATTTTTCAAGCTTTTTTACAATATCTATACTGTTTGTTTTTATGCCTACATAACCATTTAAATGACATAATTACTTTACCAGAATATTTTATCCCCCTTAATGCAGTAAGCTCACGCGAAAATTTACCCTTTTCAGGCGGGAAACTCCCACTTCCATTTTGTGTACTTGTTGCATCTCTCTCCCTAAAAAATGTTCTAATGCGGATATTCCGAAATGTTCTTAATTTCGCCTAATTTATTGCTACTCTTCCTTCTCCCCCTTTATAATAAATAATAGTAATCCATGAAAACGCTGTTAGGGGTGTATACATTTGCTTACGGGATGGTTCAGCTGGTTTATCGTTATATGGACAGTGATTTTGCTTGGCCTTATGTCCATCGGCGGCTATTTTATGTTCCGAAAATTTTTAAAACGCCTTCCAAAAGAAGACGGAAAATCAATTTTAGATTGGGAAATGTATTATATCGAGAAAACGAGACACTTATGGGATGCTGAACATAAGGAGCTGCTTGAGGAGCTGGTAAGCCCAGTTCCGGAGCTATTTCGCGATGTGGCCCGTTCAAAAATTGCCGGCAAAATCGGAGAATTGGCGCTGCAGGAACAAGCAGCGTCTATTACACAAGATTTGATTATTAAAGGCTACATTTTAGCGACGCCAAAGCGCGACCATAAATTCCTTATTAAAACATTGCAAAAAAAGAATATCGATTATACGCCTTATCAAACTCTATTATCCAAATAAAAAAACTCGGCCGTATCGTCCGAGTTTTTTACGTCAGCTTTATATTTTTATCATTATAAAATCCAGCCTGCTTTTCCACTTCCGCTAATAACTTTTTATAAGAACGGTACATTGCGATTCTCCACGATACAATCATGGAAAAAGCAAGCAAAAAGAACATGCCGCTTAATTGCCCGAACGCAATCGATTGACTTAAATACGTCTTGAACGCGATGCGCACTACCAGCAGCCCAATTAAGATGAAAATAAATGCCTTAGAACGCTTTAAATAAATCTCTTGACCGCGCACTTCAAATTTTGATGTTTTAATTAAAAAAATAGAAAAAATCAAACCAACTGCAATTGCTTCAGCCATTTCTGCAGACGTCAGCCGGAACACGGGAAATACATACATAAGAGCGCCAGTGCTCATAAAGATTGGCGGCAAGATAATTTTTTTTAAAGAGGCTGGCTTTTTTGCCGCTTTTAAACGGATGAACATTGCGCCAACAGCCATGCAAACGGCAACAATACTCGATAAAAGCACCAAATTCATAACCGATCATCCTTTTGTATCAGAAATAAGATGTATCTACATTATATTCTTTTATAGATAGCATTTCCAATATTTTCAGAAGAAAAACTATCGAATATTTAAAATCCAGTAAAGCCGCCAAATAGCTCTGTAAAATAAATTGTGATTTTTGTCATCATATCAAAATAGAGGAGCACTCCCATCGCAATCATAATATAGCCCCCGGCTTTTACCAGCTTTACGCTATGCTTTTTAATCCATGACAGCTTCGTAATAAATAACGATAATACAAAGAATGGGATTGCAAAGCCAAGTATGTAAGCAACCATATACACAAGCGCTGAATTAGGATTGGTCGCTGCCAATGCAATGACCGCCGCCAAAATCGGCCCTGTACAAGGCGTCCATCCAGCCGCAAAGGCAATTCCAATGGCAATTGATCCGAAATAACCGGACGGTCTATTTTTAAACGTGATTTTATGATCCTGCATTAAAAACTTAGGCTTGAATACGCCAATAATTATGAAACCAAACAATACAATCAAAATTGCTCCAAGCTGCCGGATGAGATCTTGATATGCGTTAAAAAAAGCGCCGACGAATGTCGTTCCAAAGCCAATCGCGATAAACACAATAGAAAACCCTAAAAGAAAAAACGCAGTATGGAGCATGCCCCGTTTTCTCAGCATCGCATTTTCTTCCTTCAGTTCCGTTACGGACATCCCTGTAATATATGATAGAAACGCCGGATACAGCGGCAAACAGCATGGGGAAATAAATGACAAAAAGCCGGCCCCGAATGCTAAAAAAATATTTACATCTTGCATATAACCTCTCCTCTCTATCCACTTTTATTGTAGCAAACTTTCTATCTCATGCCGAATGAAACTTCCACCAAAATTTTTCATAGTGTAAAAATTTTGTATTAATACCGCAAAAAAAAGGAAATAACACGACAAAAAGCGAATAAATAGGAAGAAAATGTAAGTCTATTAACGGGAGGGGAATTCATGATTTTGCAATACTCAATCAAATACACATTCCGGCAAGGCGACCGCCTCATTCAAGAAATGGTTGTTGTTTCCGCTTCTTCTGAGTCATTTGCTATCCAAAAGGTAACAGATGAGATTATCCGCCGCTTCGGCTGCTGCCCTGCGATTCAAGTTCACGCCCTGCTTCCTGTCGAAGCGTAAAATACATTTTCTTGCTCCCCTCATAAGTTCATTTTTTAGTATAACGGCTCTCTTAAACACTTTTGTACAACTAAAGTACCCGTTATTTGCATGCACTTACATATTTAAACGAGAGAAGATAATAATGATCCGTTATAACTCTTCCAATATTATATAAAAGGGAGGGATTCCTTTTGTCGCTAGGCCATTCAGAGAAATTGGCGCATCTTTTTTTGCATGGCAATTTCCATAGTTCACTTTCTTTTCTACAGCAGGAAATCAGCAGCGGTGCAACGCAGCAGTCCATTTATGAGCTTGTGACAAATAGCATGTATATAATTGGGGACTTATGGAAAAAGAACAAAATTTCTGTTGCCCAAGAGCATATCGCCTCCGCGATATGCAAACAAACCCTTTCCATACTCAACTATATGTTCTGGTCCCGCCCTGTACAACAGCAGCGCCCAAAAGTTATTTTATTTTATCCGGAGCATGAATCTCATGATATCGGCCTACAAATCATTCACTCTACTTTTATCACACACGGATTTGAATCTAGATTACTTGGTGCAAATCTTCCGTTATCCGATGCTCTGCACTACATATATGCATGGAAACCAGAGATTGTCGGAATATCCATTTCCGCGAACAGCTATACCAATATGCTCTCTGAATATATCTCAGCGATTCGAACCTTCCCTTTCATTAAGGACATCTTAATCGGAGGATGTTGTATTACACAACAAACACCAGTATTTTCTGATAATGTTTCTCTTATAAAGCATATAAATGATTTATATCATTGGATAGAAAAGCAGGTACAAGCGTATGCATGATAATTTTTATATTTCCAACCACCCACTGCCTGTTTTTTTGGTTACAAACGGAGGGGAAATTTTGTCCCGCTCTCCCTCAGCCCTTTTACTTTTTCCAGACGCTGCACATGTTACAGACCTGCTAGACACGGGAAGCTTGATAAGATATGAAAAAACGCTAAAAGACGGGAGCACATCTAAAATAGAACTCAACCTAAATACGACAGCCGGATTGCGCCTATTTGACGTATATAGGCATTTCTTTGGCAATAACCGCTATATCGTTTACTGCATCGATAAAACCGAAATGATGAATGATTTTAAAGAACAACTTACGGTTTTGCAGGAAAATTTTCATCAATTTAGCCAAGCCCTGCTGGAGCGCAACAGCGAATTGGAGCTGTCGCTGAAGGATTTGGAGAGAATGATGCTCACGCGCGAAGGTTTGGCAAATCTCGGAAAAATCGCCGCTGGAATTGCCCATGAAATTCGAAACCCGCTTACATCCATTCGCGGATTTGTCCAGCTTATGCAGCCATCCCTGCAAGAAGCCGGAAAACACATTTACACCGAAGTCATTCTTTCCGAGCTCGATCGCATTAATGAGATTATCACTGAATTTCTTGACGCGTCAAAGGAAAAAGAATTAAAGAAAAAACCGTTATCCATTCGTAAAGTGTTAAAAGATATTGTATTGCTTTACCAAAGCCACGGTCTGCTCCACAATTGCAACATTGCCTTTGTCTGCCCTGTAGAAGATGCTATAGTATTTGCAGATGAAAAACAATTGAAACAAGTGTTGCTCAATATACTGAAAAATGCTTTTGAAGCCATACAGGAAAGCGCCAACGCAAAGCAGGGGAAAATCTCCATTTCCTGCAGCACGACAAAAAAACATTGCATTATCTCCATTTCCGATAATGGAAAAGGAATGGACGAAACGACATTGCAGCAGATTTTTTCTCCTTTCTTTACAACAAAAGAGCATGGCAATGGAATAGGTTTATCTGTATGTAAAAAGATTGTTGAACTGCATAGCGGCACGCTAACAGTTGAGAGCGCAAAAAACTTTGGAACAACCTTTTATGTTACCCTGCCGCTTTTGCCGGAGTAGCCTTGCTGCTCCGGCCTTTTTATGTCCGCCGTGTTTATTAGCCCCCCAAAAAAAAGAAACAAGCCCCTTTTTGCAAGGACGACCTTCATTTCATCCGAAAAATCATATGTTACATTGTGCAGCTGTTTCAATTTCCCATAAAGTTTTAACCCCTATTTTATACGTCAAGGAGGAATTAGAATGGGCAATCCAGGTAATGTTGGTCCAGAGCATGGACACTTCTTCGGTTATGGCGGATTTGCTTTGTTAGTAGTATTATTCATTCTTTTAATCATTATCGGCGCTAGCTGGAGCGGCGGCTACGGTGGCTACTAGAATAGCAAAAAAACTATAGGAAAGCCCTTGTGCAAGGGCTTTTCCTTTAGAAAATTTAACGACCAAAAACTTGGTCATTGCAAGGCTTTTGAAAGGCTTCCTTTATTTTGGAGCAAATACATCTTGTAATACTGCCCTTGTTTAGCAAGCAACTCTTGATGGTTGCCGCGCTCGACAATGCGCCCATCATGCATGACAAAAATTTGGTCTGCATCTTGAATTGTGGACAAGCGGTGCGCGATGGCAATGGTCGTTCGCCCTTCTCTTATGCGCTTCAATGCTATTTGAATCGCTTCCTCTGTTTCAGTATCAATATTCGCGGTCGCCTCATCAAGAACGAGTATTTTCGGATTGGCTGCAATTGTTCGGGCAAACGCAATGAGCTGGCGCTGTCCGCTTGAAAACGCGCCTCCGCGCTCTATTACCTCCGTCTCATATCCATTTTCTAACTGCTTAATGAAAGCATCTGCCTGCACAAACCTTGCCGCTTCTTCCGCTTCCTTATCGCTAATACTTTCATCATACATCCGAATATTTTGTCTCACTGTACCCGCAAATAAAAACGCGTCCTGCAAAACCAATCCGATGTGCTTTCGGATTTCTTTTTCCGTAAACTTTTTCAAGTTCACGCCGTCAATTAATATTTCTCCCTGTTGAATATCGTAAAACCGCAAAAGCAAATTCATAATTGTGCTCTTCCCGCTGCCGGTATGGCCGACAAATGCTACGGTTTGGCCTTCCTTTACATGAAACGAAACATTTTTAAGAACAGCACGCTTTCCGTCATAAGAAAAAGTGACATTTTTAAATTCAATAGCCCCTTTATTTATAACTGGTGTGCTAGCCCCTTCTTGCACTGGCGCTAGGTCATCTTCGTCCATTAATTCAAATACGCGCGTTGATGAAACGAGCGCCTGTTGGAACAAAGATAGCTTCATCATCATTTCGTTTACCGGCTCAAAAAAACGGTCGATATAATTTACAAAAGCATACAGTACACCAACTTCAACGGGGCTGTTTAAAGCATCGACGCCAAAAAAACCTAATATTAACACAAGCGAAAAAATATACACAAGATCGGTAGCAGGACGTAAAAACAGGGCATCAAGCTTTAAATTTTTTCGCCCCGCACTGTAATGGCGATTGTTTACTTCTTCGAATTCCCGGCGCAAGCGCCTTTCTTGGCGAAATACTTGAATGATGTTCATTCCTTGGATGGATTCATTCAGCTTTGCGTTCAATTGACTGAGCTGATTGCGAATATCAGCATAGAAAATAGAACTTTTTCGCCGGTACGCTGTCATAATCGTCATAATGACCGGCAACAGGATGAAGCAAAAAAGCGCCAATTTTACATTCAGCAACAGCATGGCAACCATAATGCCGATTAAAAAAACGATATTTTTTACAAATGTCGATAATACGCTGACGAAAAAATCCTTAATGGCTTCCGTATCATTTGTAATCCTAGAAACAATCGTACCAATCGGCGTGCGGTCAAAAAAACTAAGCGATAGCTTCTGTACGTTTTTATACACCTCCAAGCGGATATCTTGCACAATTTTAAATGCGATATTTTGAAAATAAACCGAATTTAAATACCCTAAAATAACCTTTACAATATGAATGATAAAATATGCAGTAAACAACATTAGTAATGCTTGCTTATCGAAACTGCGCGGAACGAGATGTTCATCAATAAATAGCTTGATTAGAAATGGCCCTGCCATCTCTGCGGCTGTTGCTCCAATTAGAAATAAAAATGCTTTAGCGAGAAGCCCTTTATAAGGAAGCATATAAGATAAAAGGCGCAGTAAATTTACTTGTTCCCCCTTCATGACACTCCCCCTCGTTCTACGAGCGATTCAAGCTGCTGCCGTTCATACATCTCCTTGTACCAGCCATCATCGTTCATTAATTGTTCATGTGTGCCGCGCTGTACGATTTTCCCTTCTTCTATTACCAATATTAAATTAGCATGCTCAATGGCGCTTAAACGGTGCGCTGTAATAATCGTCGTTTTTTGTTCCCGCTCTTTCTTTAAAGCTAATAAAATTTTTTCTTCCGTTTTCGCATCGACTGCAGATAGGCAATCATCAAGAATGAGAATTTCCGCATCCATTAAAATAGCGCGGGCAATGGAAATACGTTGCTTTTGTCCTCCTGATAAAGATACACCGCGTTCTCCAACAATCGTCTCATAGCCGTCCGGAAATTTAATAATATCATTATGAACACAGGCAATGTCCGCTGCCCGGCTAATCTCTTTATAGCCTGCATCCGGCTTTCCAAATGCAATATTATCGGCTAACGTCGCAGAAAATAAGAAGTGATCCTGCGGTACATATGAAATGGCAGAACGTACCGCCTGCAGCGACATCTCCCGGATATCCTTCCCGCCAATCGCTATCGTTCCGTTAAAATGGTCATACTCGCGAATTAAACATTTAAGCAGCGTCGTTTTCCCTGCGCCGGTACGCCCGACAATTCCGAGCGTTTCTCCTTTTCTTACTGTAAATTGAATATTCTCTAAGTTTATAACTTCATTTTGTTTATAGGAGAAGGAATGCAACGAAAAAACGAGATCGCCGCTTGGCACATCTTCTGTCACACCCGCTTTATCGATGACATCGGCTTTTTGGGCGAGCAGCTTATTGACGCGATCATAAGAAGCACGACCGCGTTCCATAATATTAAACAGCCATCCAAACGCTAAC
Organism: Ectobacillus sp.; assembly: GCA_048976805.1. Classification (GTDB taxonomy): domain Bacteria; phylum Bacillota; class Bacilli; order Bacillales; family Bacillaceae_G; genus Ectobacillus. Next base: position 16,203 of record JBHGUR010000014.1, read on the forward strand.
ATCGGCCAAATCAATGTTCCTAAATAAGTCGTAAACGTTACCAATTCTCCAATTGTCAATTCTTTATTCACCACTAACACCGAACCGTAACAAACGGCAATTAAAAACGAGAACCCGACAATTAAAGAAATTGTTGGATCAAATAGCGAATCAACGCGGGCAACCAAAACATTTTTTTGCACAACTTCTTCTGACTTTTCTTTAAAAGATTGCAAATCCTCCCGTTCCTGCCCAAAGGAGCGAATCACCTTCATGCCGCTCATGCTTTCTTGCACTTTATCATTAATTTCAGAAAACGCTTGTTGCGCGCGCTGAAACCGTTTATGAAGCAAAGTTCCATAGTAGCTTGTGCTAATAGCCATAATCGGCATTGGTAATAAGCTGACAAGTGTAAGCTTCCAGCTAATTGTTGCCGCCATTGTAATTAAAACAAAACCGCCAACTGCAAGAGAATCGACAAGTGTCAGCACGCCTGAACCAGCGGTTTGTTGAATCGCTTGAATATCATTTGTTGCATGTGCCATTAAATCCCCAGTACGGTATTTTTGGTAAAAAGATGGGCTCATATTTGTAAAATGCTCATATAGCCGTGCACGCAATTGCCGTGCCAATCTAAGCGACGATCCAAAAATCATAATGCGCCATAAATAACGCAAGCCGTACATTAACAAGCCTGACGCAGCCAAAATCGCAAGCCAGCGCCAAAGGCTGCCCGCTGTAATGGAGTTATTGCTAATCTCATCAACAATAATTCCAATGACCTTAGGTGGTACAAGCTCCAGCGCAGCTACGAGCAGCAACAAAATAACTCCTGTAATGTACGATCGCCTCTCTTGCTTAAAAAACCATGCCAATTGTAAAAACACCTTCATCTTATCCCCCCCTATCGCAAATGAAGACGTGATTTCAGTGTAACAAATTTTCTTATTATTTGAAATATTTTAATGAAAGGCTCCGTTAAAGGCTAATGTTGATTTGGATTCATTTGTTGATTGGGAACGAAAGGCGGCGACTCCAGCGAAAAAAACGGGACAGCCGAGACCCTGGACTGAGCGTATCGAGGGAAGCGGCTCGGCCCCGCCCGCGGAAAGCGTCCGCCTGTGGTGGAAAATCAACAATCAAGTTTAACAGAGCCTAACGAAAAGAAACCTTGGTAAAGAATATGCGCCTTTAAGCAAATGGCTGTGTTAAACGCTAGTGTTGATATATAACTCTTTTTTAAAGGGGAGAATGCTCCCAGCCGTGTGCAGTAACGGTCAGGGCCTAGTTTGGCCTCGTCCAAAGGAAAACCAGAGGGAGAACATGAGTGCAGGTTGCAATTTCTGTATAGCCATAATGCACAGACGTACGTTATATAAAAATCAACATTTCTCTTTAACAGAGCCAAGCAAATAAAAAGGCACTCGGAATTGAGTGCCTTTTTAGCTAAGAAATTGTAGATTTTCGGAACATATCTAACCCTATTGGCTTGCCTCTTCTGCCAAAAGTTGACTAAATGAGTTCCATTTTTTTGTTATTTCATCTGCTTATTCATTGCTTGAAGCATTTGGTTGATTTTCTTTTGAGATGGTTTTTGTCCCATTTGCATCATCATCATTTTCAGCATTTGCTCATTAATCGGCGGATTCTTTTTCAAATAGTCCATCATATATTTGCGAGCGATGAAAAATCCTAGCGCCACACCTGCTGCTAAAGCAAGCACACCCACTAGAATTACTACCCAAACTGACATACTTTTTCCTCCTTCATGTTGTCTACATTAAAGTGTACTAAAACCTTTTCAATAAGACAAGGTTGTATTCGACATTTTTTAACGTTTTTCCAAAAGAAGTCTCCCGCTTCTAAACGAAGGGAAGACGGGAGAGGAATTGCGGTTAGGCGCAGTCTAAAGCACCTGAATATATTGCCAGTTATTATTGGTAGCATAAAAATTTTAACTCTTTGAGATGTACTTATAAGTAGCGACCAATTGACCTATACGTATCTTCTTTCCTTTTTTAATGGGTTAAGCCAGCCGCACTGATTCGATTCATAGTTCATAGCCAAAAACGTCAGTTCATTCTTTCTCAATATTTCAAAAAACGTTGTTTCCACTTCGAAACTGCCGTCCGTTTCGATTTTCACATATCGTTTCTTTATTGTGAGTTTTCCTGTTTCACCGCTCTCAAGCCGCAAGAAATGCATATCTTTTTCCCTCTTATAATCGCCTCGGCACGCTAGCCCATACCCGATACGGTGATGCAGCCTTAGCGTTTGCAGCGGCTTTGTCACATACTGAATTTGCTTATATAAAATCTTTTTCTCCGTAAGCGAATGAGAGTTTACAAACCGAGAAAATAAATCAAATAACATAAAACCCCGACCATAATACTTCTTTGCGATATCATCGTCAATTAAATACAGGTAATACGTTTTCATTCTCTTTCCCCCTCGCCTTAGACAATCCTTCCTTCATTATAAAAGAAAAATCGCAAAATGATTGTCTGACTGCGGAGAAAGAAATAACTTTTCCTGTCGAAAACGTCATTTTCACAGAAAAATCTCCCCCAAAAAAGGGAGAGATTTTTAATTATGAAAGCATTGCTTTTACTTTTGCGACAACATTTTCTACTGTAAAGCCGTACTCTTCCATAATTTTTCCTCCTGGCGCAGAAGCTCCAAATGTATCAATTCCCAGTACATCACCTTCACAGCCAACATAACGATGCCAGCCAAAAGAAGAGCCCATTTCAATTGCAAGGCGCTTTGTTACTGCTTTTGGCAATACCGATTCTTTATATTCTTTAGATTGCGCTTCAAATAGGTCAAAAGATGGAATGCTTACAACCGCAACGTCAATGCCTTCTTGCGCTAACGCTTCTTGTGCTTTTACCGCAAGACTTACTTCCGATCCTGTCGCAAGCAGAAGGGCATCTGCCGTTTCCTTTTTGCTCGCTGAAATGACATAAGCGCCTTTGGATACTTTTTCATATGTGTTTTCTTTCGCACCTTCTAAGGTCGGCAAGCCTTGGCGGGTTAAAACAAGCGCAGTCGGCTTGTTTGTAGATTCAAGCGCTAGCCTCCAAGCTGCGGAAGACTCATTTCCGTCAGCAGGACGAATAACTGAAAGGCCTGGCATTGCGCGCAGAGATGCCAATTGTTCAACCGGTTCATGCGTCGGTCCATCTTCTCCGACCGCGATGCTGTCGTGTGTAAACACATACGTTACAGGCACCTGCATTAAAGCCGCAAGACGGATTGCCGGACGCAAATAATCCGAAAATACGAAGAATGTGCCGCCGTATGTTTTTAAACCACCATGAATCGCGATGCCGTTCATGGCCGCACCCATCGCAAATTCGCGAACGCCATACCAAATATTTTTGCCGCTGTAATTTTCACGCGTAAAGTCCTCTTCCTTCTTCATGTATGTCATGTTGGAGCCTGCAAGGTCTGCAGAACCGCCGAAGAAGTTAGGAACAACTCCCGCAATCGCGTTAATTGCTTCGCCGGAAGAAGAACGGGTTGCAATTGATGTTCCGAGTTCGTATACAGGAAGATTTTGTTCCCATCCTTCTGGAAGACGATTTTCAATCGCCATTGTTAATTCTTTAGCAAGCTCAGGATACGCCTTTTCATACTGTTTATACATTTCGCGCCACTCGGCCTCTTTCCGTTCGCCTGCTTCCTTGACAACTGTACGGAAATGCTCCGCTACCTCTGCCGGTACGTAAAAGTCTTCCTCAAATACCCACTTATAAGCCTCTTTTGTCAATTTCGTCTCCTCGCTGCCAAGAGGGGAACCGTGGGAGGCAGATTTACCGGATTTATTCGGCGATCCATAACCGATTGTCGTTTTAATTTCAATTAGAGTTGGCCGTTTTTCTTCGGCCTTCGCTTCTTCAATTGCTGCTGCTATTGCTTCGATATCGTTTCCATCTTCTACTCGAATCACTTGCCAGCCGTATGCTTTATAGCGGTCTTCCACACTTTCAGAGAAAGAACGGTGCAAGTCGCCGTCAAGAGAAATATCATTGGAATCATAAAGAACGATAAGGCGGCCTAATTGTAAATGAGCTGCTAAAGACGATGCTTCGGCCGATACCCCTTCCATTAAATCTCCGTCACCGCAAATCGCATATGTATAATGATCGACTACATTGTAAGAGTCACGATTGTATTTTGCTGCTAAATGGCGCTCTGCCATGGCCATGCCTACAGCTGTGGCAATCCCCTGGCCTAACGGGCCCGTCGTTGCATCTACACCAGGCGTATGGCCGTATTCCGGGTGTCCTGGCGTTTTGCTGCCCCATTGGCGAAAGCTTTTTAAATCTTCCATTGTTACGTCATAACCGCAAAGATGAAGCAAGCTATATAACAACATAGAGCCATGGCCTGCTGATAATACGAAGCGATCACGATTGAACCACTGCGGATTGCTCGGATTATGGTTCATAAACTTAGTCCATAAGGTGTAAGCCATAGGCGCTGCCCCCATTGGCATACCTGGATGTCCCGAATTTGCCTTTTCAATCGCATCAATCGAAAGTGTACGAATCGTATTAATAGAAAGTTGCTCGATGGAATGTGACATATGATTCTTCCCTTCGTTCATATTAGTAAAGGTATAACATTATATATGATAGCTTTCCACGCCTCATTATACAACATGTAATAACATAATTGTTGAAAAAGTGTAAGCTTTTTTCAAGAGAACATTATATAGCGTGTATCATTATATTTAAAACTATGCGCTTACGCTCCTTGAGGCGGGATCTCCTTCCTTAAAATACTGAACCTCTTATGACTAAAGTCACGAGATTCCAAGGTACTCTCATTCAACCTTCGTCTGAATGACCGAAAACAAGTTTTCGGCTGTCATCAGCCACTCAGCTATTTCCCTTAGACTTTCATGGACAAGGGGATGACGCTTTCACTCATACATACTCTCTCCTTGTAAAAAGTTTTTCAATTTGTATTTATATATCCAATTGATTATTTGGACATGTACATCGCGGCTAAGTAGAACAAACAGCAACTTGTACTTGCTTCCTCTCTCTGGCTTTCCGTCGCATGGGCAGAAATAAGCTTTGACCGCTTCTATGCATAGCCGGATGCTCTCTCCCCCTTTCAAAAGAAAGGTTTTATGTTCTTTTTTAACTTGTATTTATATAAAAGCTTTCTGCGCTTTCTCTGCTATAATAATTACAATCTAATCTACTCGAGGTGTAGCCGTGAAAAGCAAAAGTATTGTTTTTAAACTATTTTTGGCAACAACAGGCCTTTTTACCGTTACCTTTTTACTATTTTTCATTGGACAATCTTTGTTTTTAGAAAAATTTTATATTCATAAAAAAACCTATAATGTGCATCAAGAATTTGAACGGTTTGTTTCCAGCTATGCAAGAAGCGACCGCAGCTTCGATACAGTAAACAAGCTGCGGCAGCGGTTTTACGATAAAACGAACGCACAGCTCATTCTTCTTGACCGAAACGGCGTTGTGAAAGATGAAAACTATTACTACATGGAGCTTGAGGAAGCAAGCCAAAAAAAAACATTTTATATTCCGTTAAACAATATCCTATCCGGTGAAGAATATTCCTCCTTCATGAAGCTTGCTATTCAAAGAAATGAGCACGTTTTTGTAAAAGGCATTCGCAAAAAGGAAATTATTATTCCGATTTCTATTAATACATCCCATGGCGTTTGGACAAATGACAATATTGTAGAAGATTTAAAAACATACGGAATTAAGTGGGAGGATATAAAAGATGAGGCGACTTCAAAAAGCTTTTTAGTGCTGCTTGAGGGTACAATCACAAAGCTTCACCTTCCTACTAAAGCAGATTTGCAAATTGCTACAAACATGGATACGTTAATTCAAGGCGTGCAGCGCTGGGAGCTTTCCGTCCTTCTTGGTGAAACGAACCCTACCGAATTGACAACCTACACGTTCGGCGATGAACAAAAGGCAAAAAACCAAATGTTTGTACAGCCTATTTTTCAAAACGGCGAAATCACGGAGTTCGCGTTTGCCATGACCTCCTTACAGCCTGTTGACGAAGCGATGCTCGTATTAAAAGATTATTATGTATATGCTTTTATGATTGTATTCGCTGTTATCATTTTGCTGTCGTTTTACTATTCGAAAATCATTGCAAAGCCCCTTATCAAAATGAATGAGGTTACGAAAAAAATGGCCAACTTCGACTTTTCCCAGAAGCTTGCGTCCTCCTCCGAAGATGAAATCGGCAGTTTGTCCAACAGTATTAATGCGCTATCTGTCAATTTGAAAGACCGCATCGACCAGTTGCATATCGCCAACGAAAAGCTAAAAAAAGATGTAGAAAGAGAGCGGCAATTAGAGCGCACCCGAAAGGATTTCATTTCTGGGGTGTCCCACGAATTAAAAACGCCTCTTAGCGTGATTCGCAGCTTTGCCGAAGGCATCAAAGACGGCGTCAGCCAAAACACCGACTATTATACAGATGTCATTTTAGAAGAAGTCGATAAAATGAATACTCTCATTGTTGATATGCTAGAACTGGCAAAACTGGAGTCGGGAACGTACAAATTAGAAATGAACGTCTTTTCAATCGGCGAGCTGCTTCAGCAAGTGTATAACAAATTGCTGTTTGGCATAGAAGAGAAACAGCTTCGCGTCCACTTTGACATCGATATGCACATTTTCGTGGAAGCAAGCCGCAACCGAATTGAGCAAGTTATCGTAAACTTGCTAAGCAACGCGATTCGCTACACCCCGGCAGGAAGGGAGATTTTCATTTCTGTAGCGGATGAAGGGGAAATGGTAAACATTCGCATCAAAAATAGCGGCAATCCAATTCCGGAGGACAGCCTCGATAAAATTTGGGACCGTTTTTACCGTTTAGATGCTTCGCGCAGCCGGCATACTGGGGGAACTGGTTTAGGGCTGTCGATCGTTAAAAATATATTAGAACTGCACGGTGCATCGTACGGAGTAAACAACGAAGCAGACGGCGTACTGTTTTATTTTTCCTTAAAAAAAGCTCCCCTGCCGCCGACTAAAGACACAGGCGAAGCAGCGCCTCTAAAATAGGCCGTTCTTCACTGCAATTTATAGCTTCCAAATGCATTACAAGCATGCTTGCAGCAAATACACTTTCTCTCCTTCAGCATAATTTCTTGTGATTTCACAGGAAGTTCACATGAAATTCACAGAACATCAGTATAGTGAAAAGTGTTAATTCTTTCCTTGCTGATAGACCTGTTATTAAGAGGAGAGTGTAAATGCAATGAAACAAATGGGGCAACCAATTCAAAGCATACAGCAGCTGCAGCAAATAAAACGCATCTTATGGCAAACATCAAAACGCGATGCATTGTTGTTCGCTTTAGCCATCAATTCCGGATTAAAAGTAAGTGAAATTCTCCAATTGAAGGTGAAAGATGTACTCACCGAAGATGGGCAGATAAGACAATCTATTTTATATCATAATAAAAAAACAAAAAAACAAAAGTGGTTTGCCGTCAATCAAGAATTGCACAAGGCAATTTCTGCATATATGAAAGAAAGAGGCTCATATAAACAAGATGAATATTTGCTTAAATCACAAAAAGGAACAGGTTCTATTACAAGGCAACATGCTTGGTTTATTTTAAATAAAGCGGCGAAAGAGGCAGGGCTAGAAGGTGTAAGCTCCCATACGTTGCGAAAAACATGGGGCTATTGTGCATATAAAGCAGGCGTCGATATTGCTTTTTTACAGCACTTCTTTGAGCATAGCACGCCTGCTAAAACCTTGAAGTATATCGGCATCGCTTAATAAATTTCATTGCTGCTTCCCACATTTATAATGATATAATGTAAATGGGGGGATGAATATGAAAAATGCGGCTTTAACGATTGAATTGTCAACTGATTCAATGGAGAAATTGGCGTTGCTGAAACAATGCTATGAAAGAAGAAGTGGGGCTATCTTATCAGAAAGCGCACTGATTGAGTCCCTCATTGCCAAGGAATTCATCCAGAAAATTACACCATTTGATTTAGGGGAATATATGTTAGACAAGGAACAGCTTTAACGCTGTTCCTTGTTTTTTAGAAAAGGTCTAACTGCTCCGGCTCAGGTTCGCTATGTTGCATATTTAAAAGCCGCATCATCTGCTTCGCATTATCGGCCGCATCGCCGCCTGAATTATTGTTGAACAGAAGGCAAATTTCCCGCGTTTTTGTTAACATTTTCTTAACCCAGCTTACCCACTCCGTTAACTCCTGCTCATTATAACGGTACAAACAGCGGACAGCCCGCCAATTTTCATGCCCATTGTTAACCCAACCATGAACGTTGCGGCCGTGAAAACGAATAAGAGTCAAATCCGGATGTGTCGGATGGGCAACGATAGGGACAGAACCAATTCCAGCCTGCGGTTCATCACAGATTGTATGAATCCACTTTTCTTTCTCCAAAAATGCCAATGTCTTCTCCCGAAATTCCGGGAGAAACCATGTTTGATTTCGAAACTCAACCGCACACGGAACCTCCCTCATCTTCTCTTTCGTAAATCGCAGCATATCCACATGCTTTTTTTGACAGTCAAACCACGGCGGATATTGAAACAATATTGCCTTTAGCTTGCCCGCTTCTAAAAGTGGTGCAATCGATGCCTGAAATGCCGCAAACATTTCTTCTGGGCTTTCAAAAGGAAGATTGCCGCGCATATGGCCTGTCATCCCTTGATACGCTTTTACTACAAATGAAAAATGATCAGGCGTTTCTGCAATCCATTTATTGTAATTACGAATTGGCTGAATCGCGTAAAAGGAACTGTCTATCTCAACAATCGGAAAATGACGGCTATATGTTAATAGCTTGTTTTTCTTTGCTTGCTTATCCGGATACAAGGAATCGTGATCTCCCCAGCCTGTTAAGCCTACTAAAATCATAAAAACACATTCCTTTATTAATTTTTTTCTATTTTATCAAATTCAAATTTTATTGTCGAAGAACACATTCTTTCCCCATAAAATATATATCCAATTTATTATTTGGACATATACATCGCGGCTAAGTAGAACAAATAACACCTTGTACTTGCTTCCTCTCTCTGGTTTTCCGTCGTATGGGGCAGGAATAGGTTTTGACCGCTTCTATGCATAGCCGGATGCTCTCTCCCCCTTTCAAAAGAAAGGTTTTATGTTCTTTTTTTAACTTGTATTTATAT
>JBHGUR010000015.1:0-6733 GCA_048976805.1 Ectobacillus sp.
AGGGACGCCGCGAATGTAAGGCTCTGGACATGAACCATTGGGTTTGTGAGCGAAAGAGCAATAAAAGAAGAAGACGATCTTTCGGTCTTTGGAAGCCCCCACTTCAAGCGGCGTCAGTCGCTAAGTGGTGGGTAGTTCACAAGCTTGTCTGTGTTAAACGTTAGTGTTGATATATAAATCCTTTTTAGAGGGAGAGAGTGCTCCCAGCTGTGTGTAGTAACGGTCAGGGCCTAGTTTTGCCTCGTCCAAAGGAAAACCAGAGGGAGAACATGAGTGCAGGTTGCTATTGCTTTTGCATAGCTGTGATGTACAGACGTACGTTATATAAAAATCAAAATTAGCCTTTAACAGAGCAAAAAAAACTTATAAAACAAAACCTGTGATAGCGCAAATGTGTACAGGTCTTGTTTTATGTTGCAGCATTTATTTAAGGCGCCTGTATGCACCGGGAGCTACTCCGTACTTCTTTTTAAATACTTTATGGAAATAAGGATAAGCTCCGAAACCGCAATCTTCGGCAATTTGCTCAAGCGTCATCGTGGTATATTTCATCCGGTCGATTGCAGCGGATAGCCGGACTTCCTGTGCATATTCTACCATCGTTTTTCCCACGCTGTTTTTAAATAGATGGACAGCCCGGGAGACGCTGAGAGCGGCATGGCGCGCCACATCCTCCACCTTAAGTGCTGTTGTGGCATGCTCTTCAATGTAGCGCATCATTCGCGTCACCGCATGGGGGCGGCTGAAGGCGGAAGCTGTTTCGTTAACAGCCCGCTCTAGGGATAAACAGAGCGCCCGCAGTAAATAGCCGGTGAGTTCTTTGTTTTTTTCAAAAGCTGGCCGGCGCTCCTCACTAATAATATGGCGCCATAAGGATAACAATTTTTCATCAAGGTCAATCCGGGAGACAACCGGCTTGGCGGAACTGCTCCACCATTGATCAATCCAGGCTCCCTCGCAGGCTAAGTGATAATCCCCGCTGAATACGTGGGAGTCTTTTGAATTGTTTTGTCTCTCGCCAATCAGCAATTCATAATATTCTCCAGGCTCAAGAAGCAGAAGGTCCCCTTTTTCCAGAGCCATTTTGCTCCCCTTAGCAATTACTTCACAGAATCCTTCCGTTTGCAGGCGGAAAAGATACGCGGGAAACCCGGATTTATGCTGGGAGTAGAAGCGTTGTGTGTGATACGAATAGCCACAAAAGAAAATGTTCGTTGTCATAAGCTTCCCCTATCCTATCAAAATAGCAAAATAGTAGATGTTTTAATTATATCGTTTATGTTCATTTTCAGGTATGTAATATATGATGGAATCAAATCAGCAACGTAACAATTCGATTAGGGGAAAGTTAAGCTGCAGGCGAAACTGCTGCAAGGCTATAGGAAACGCGCTGAGGTGCGGGAGTTCGCTTAACAGTTTATTACAAGCTCAAAGAAATGAGAGATGTTAGCGAATGGCGAAATGCATTGTTACAACAGTTGGTGCAAACGTTTTCTTCAGAGGACAGCCTTTCGCTATCAAAACGTTTCCCGGAATACAATCGCTTGAAACCTGGGCGGATTCGTTCATGAATTTAAGAGAATTGGCGAATTCATCATAAGCTGATGCAAAAAGCTATTCGTATTTTACAGTTATGTAACCGATTACATCAGGAGGCGGAAATTCGAAAAATGTATACGTTGCATGAGGAATGCTGGAATTAATGTAGCAAAATAGGAGGTAGCTGTGAAATGAAATTAGGGGTCTTTACCGTTTTATTTGCGAATCAACCATTTGAAGAGATGCTTGACCGTGTGAAAGCTTCAGGGCTTGATGCGGTTGAAATTGGCACTGGATGCTATCCGGGCAATGCACATTGCACGCTTGATGAGCTGTTAGAAGATGGACAAAAACGAAAAGCTTATTTAGAGGCCGTGACGTCGCGCGGTTTGACGATTAGCGCCTTCAGCTGCCACGGCAACCCGCTTACACCGGACAAGGCTTTTGCGGAGGAATCGGATACTGTTTTGCGCAAAACAATTAAACTAGCATCTCTTCTAGGCGTACCAGTTGTGAATGCATTTTCCGGCACAGCAGGCGACAGCGAAGAGGCAAAGCAGCCGAACTGGCCGGTCGTGCCATGGCCGCTGGAATACGGCGATATATTGAAATGGCAATGGGAAAATAAATTGATTCCGTATTGGAAAGAAATCGGCGAGCTCGCACAGCAGCACAACGTGAAAATCGGCCTGGAGTTGCATGGCGGGTTCCTCGTTCATACGCCGTATACGCTGCTAAAATTGCGCGAAGCGACATGCGATGCGATTGGCGCAAACCTTGACCCGAGCCATATGTGGTGGCAAGGAATCGACCCGGTGGCAGCGATTAAAATTCTCGGTAGAGCCGGCGCGATTCACCATTTCCACGCAAAGGATACATATATTGACCAGGACAATGTGAATATGTACGGATTGACAGATATGCAGCCGTACGGCAATGTACAGTCACGCGCGTGGACGTTCCGAAGTGTCGGCTGCGGCCACAGCATGCAAGAGTGGTCCGATATGATGAGCGCGCTCCGCATGTATGATTATGACTATGTAGTCAGCATCGAACACGAAGACCCGTTAATGTCCATTGACGAAGGCTTCAAGCGGGCTGTTGCGAATTTACAATCTGTGTTAATTAAAGAAAAGCCTTCAGACATGTGGTGGGCATAGCATAAGGAGACAGGAGCATGAAGAAGAGAAGCTATAATTTAGTTATTGTTGGTTATGGCGGTATGGGAAGCTATCATGCGAAGCTGCTTAAAGAAAATCAAAATATAAACGTCGTTGGGACATTTGACATTCGGGAAGAGAGAAGAGAGGCTGCCATTGCTGATGGATATAAAGCATATGAAAGTTTATCCGCCGTTTTATCCGATGAAACAGTTGATTTTGTTCTTATCGCAACGCCTAACGATGTGCATAAAGAAATCGCAATTGCTGCTTTAAACGCCAAGAAGCATGTAATTTGCGAAAAGCCGGTTACGATTTACAGCGAAGACCTAGAAAAAATTATGCAGGTTGCCAAAGCGAATGGCTGTAAATTTGTTGTCCATCAAAACCGCAGATGGGATAAAGACTTTTTGACAGTGAAAAAAATCTATGATGAAAACATCATCGGCCACGTATTTCATATTGAATCACGTGTGCAAGGCGCAAACGGGATTCCGGGAGACTGGCGCCATCTAAAAGCGCAAGGCGGTGGAATGCTGCTCGACTGGGGTGTCCATTTGCTTGATCAATTGCTGTTTATGGTTAACAGCAAAATAGCAAGTGTCTCTGCAAATTTAAGCTTTATTTTAGGGGACGAAGTAGATGATGGCTTTCAAGCGTTTATCACTTTCGAAAACGGTTGCACTGCTTTAGTGGAAGTCGGTACAACGAACTTCATTCAATTGCCAAGATGGTATGTAAAAGGAACGGCAGGAACAGCGCTTGTTGTCGACTGGAGCGTAAACGGCAAAATTGTTACACAAAATTTTGGCGTGGATGTTGAAGCTCCAAAACCGATTCAAGCTGGGCAAGGCTTAACAAAAACGATGGCGCCGCCGTCAGAAAAAGCTGTCAGCACATCTATCTTGCCAGAGTTAGAAACAACAATGGAGAGCTTTTATGACAACGTGATTGCAATGGTGGGAGAAAATGCAGAGCCTATCGTCAAAAATGAAGAAGTGCTGCGCGTCATGCGATTGATTGAAACCATTTTTAAGGCGGCAGAAACGAATGAAATAATCAAGGATTTCGATAAAACGAAAAGCTATCCTGTATAAATAGGCAGCAGGGTGCTGCGTCCCAAAATGAGAAGGAGGTTTTTATTATGTTGAAGGTCACGGTTTGGAATGAAAATCGCCATGAACAAAAAAATCCGGTTGTGAGGGAAATCTATCCGAGCGGCATTCATGGCGCAATTGCCGGCTTTTTGAAGGAAGAGGGCTTTGCAGTAAAAACGGCTACGCTAGACGAGCCGGAACATGGTTTAACAGATGGCATATTAAACAACACAGACGTGTTAATTTGGTGGGGGCATCTTGCACACGGAGAAGTGAAGGATGAAATTGTCCAAAAGGTACAGCAGCGTGTACTAGATGGTATGGGGCTTATTGTTCTTCATTCCGGCCATTTCTCAAAAATTTTTAAAACATTAATGGGGACAAGCTGTGATTTAAAATGGCGCGAAGCCGATGAGAAAGAGCGCCTTTGGGTTGTAGCGCCAAGCCACCCAATTGCAGAAGGAATCGGGGAGTATATCGAATTGGAAAAGGAAGAAATGTACGGAGAGCATTTTGATATCCCCGCGCCGGATGAGCTTATTTTTACAAGCTGGTTTGAAGGCGGAGAAGTGTTCCGCAGCGGCTGCACGTATACGCGCGGAAACGGAAAAGTGTTTTATTTCAGGCCAGGACACGAAACATATCCAACGTACCGCAATAAAGAAATTCAACGTGTCATCATAAATGCCGTGAAATGGGCCCAGCCTGTAAAGCGCAATCGTCCAGTCTATGGAAACGCGAAGCCATTAGAAAAAATTACGGTAAAAGTGAACTAATAGATAACGTAAGGGGGAAAAGAAAATGGGAACATTAAAGGTTGGCGTAATTGGATGCGGCAGCATTGCCCAGCATCGCCATTTACCGGAATATGCATTCAATCCGCATGTAGAGCTTGTGGCAGTTTGTGATATTAATAAGGAACGCGCAGCAAAAGCGGCTAAAAAGTACGGGGCAAAAGCATATATAAGTTATGAAGAACTGCTAGAAAGCGGCGAAGTGGATGCAGTGAGTGTTTGTACGCCAAACTATCTTCATGCGCCAATCTCTATTGCTGCCTTAAAAGCGGGTGTACATGTTTTATGCGAGAAGCCAATGGCGACTTCAGCAGAAGAAGCGCAGGCAATGATTGAAGCGGCAAAGCAAAGCGGCAAAAAGCTAATGATTGCCCACAATCAGCGTTTTGTTCCGTCTCACCAAAAGGCACGGCAGCTTATTGCAGGCGGCGAAATTGGCAAAATTTACAGCTTCCGCACTGCGTTTGGCCATGGCGGGCCGGAAACGTGGAGTGTAGAAGGAAAAGAAGGCTGGTTCTTCCAAAAGGAAAAAGCGTTCATTGGCGCGATGGGCGACCTCGGCGTCCATAAAACAGATTTGCTTCGTTACATTCTTGGAGAAGAAATTACAGAAGTCGGCGCATTTGTGGAAACAAGCGCAAAGGATTTCGCAGATGTAGATGATAATGCGGTTTGTGTGCTAAAAACAGAAAGCGGCATGATCGGCACGCTTGCGGCAAGCTGGTCTTATGTGGGCAAGGAAGACAACTCAACAGTTATTTACGGCGAGAAAGCGATTCTTCGCTTAGAGGATGATCCAACATATTCACTAATAGTGCAATATGCGAATGGCGAAGTGGTAAACTATCAGCTTGGCAAAATTCAATCTAATGAAGAAGGCGGCCAAAATAACTCACATGTTATAGAACGCTTTGTCGATTGTATTATGCAGGATAAAGAGCCGCCAGTTAGCGGTGAAGAAGGCTTGAAATCATTGGCGGTCATTTTGGCGGCTATTAAGTCAAACGACTCAAAACAAATTACACGGGTGTAAATAGTCCCTTTTTTCTGAAAAAAGGTGTATAATAATGGTAAGGAAGACGTGCTCCATTTGTTTCGGCTGAGATTTTTCCAAATCTATTTTAGGCCATGTCGGCCAGGCGCAAACTGCACCGTATACAGCTTCAAAAGGCGGGGTTGTTAATATGACAAGGGCTTTGGCTGTAGAGTATGCAAGCCAAAACATTCGGGTGAATGCTGTATGCCCAGGTTACATCGACACGCCGCTTCTTGGCCAGCTTGACGAAGACATGAAAAAACACTTGATTTCCCTTCATCCAATCGGACGCCTTGGCAAGTCCGAGGAAGTGGCGAAAGCTGTTGTGTTCCTTGCTTCAGATGATGCAAGCTTTATCACTGGGGCCAACCTTTTAGTGGATGGCGGCTATACAGCGCAGTAAGATGCATAATGTCTTTTCAATTCAGGGGAAGAGAATGCTGGGCCACTGCTGCTTACGCCCTTTTCTGTGTTTTTGGCTGGAGCAATATAATATACAATTTAGCAAAAGCAGGAGGCAGCTAGTTGTTTGCCTAAAAAGGATTGAACGCGGGCGATGTTCCTGTGTCCTATGCTAAAGCCGGTTGGTGATTTTTGTGCCAAAAGAGCGTTTATGCGTATCACGGCCAGATAGAATAAACAGCAGCTTGCACTCGCTTCTTCCCCTTGATTTTTTAGCTGTATGGGGCAGATATGGGTTTTGGCCGTCTGCACGGCTAGATGCTCTCTCCTCATATATCAATAGTATCAGTTAACAAATCCTTATCAAAAGAAAGATAGTCGAGACCACCATTTAAGCTTATGGTTATAGAATTGCCGCTCATCAACAGAAAACATTAAAGGTATAGTAAGAAGACGGGTTTTGTTATTCCAAAAAATACCTGATTAATAGTTATTGTATAATCATCATGTACATGCTATATTATATTTCAGCCGCTAATTTGTTGCTTGCAAAGCGGTTGATATAAAAAAGTTCTTTACAAAACGAAATAGATGATGTAATATTATTTCTTGTGATTGAACAAGTTCTTTGAAAACTAAACAAAACACAAAACGTCAATTTTTATTTGTGAGCAAGACAAACACTTTTATGGAGAGTTTGATCCT
>JBHGUR010000016.1:0-9981 GCA_048976805.1 Ectobacillus sp.
TTTTGCGTATTCATTTTGAGAAATTACTTTCGGGTTATAGCCTTGAATAATATTTAATTTTATATCACTTGTATATTTAGTCATAAATAAAAACTGCACCTCCAATTGTTAGATGTGTCTAACAATTGGGGTGCAGTTCACAACCAAGGCTTTTTCTCATCTTACAACCTGAACAGGCTTAATTTTCCATATATCGCTTGCGTATTGGCAAATTGTACGATCACTAGTAAAAAAGCCTGACTTGGCTACGTTAGCAATGCCCATTTCCAACCAACGCTTTCGATTCTCATATGCTTTGCCAATCTGTTCCTGCACCCGGGCATATGGCGCGAAATCCCTTAACACAAAATATTCGTCATTTTGTATAATAAGAGAATCATAGATTGGTTCAAACTCATCGCCCATATTTGGGAAGAAGCCATTCATTAACTGGTCGACAACTTTTTTAATCCGTCCGTCATGATGGTAATAATCGCTGGAACGATATCCGCCGTTTCGATAATAATTCAATACCTCTTCAGCCGTTAAGCCAAAAATAAAAATATTTTCCGCCCCGACCTCTTCTTTTATCTCGACGTTGGCCCCATCTAGCGTTCCTACCGTGACAGCTCCATTCATCATAAATTTCATATTGCCGGTCCCAGAAGCTTCCTTGCTTGCCGTTGAAATTTGCTCGCTCACATCTGCTGCCGGGAAGATATCCTCGGCAAGTGAAACACGGTAGTTTTCCAAGAAAATAACCTTTAGCCGATCATTTGTCTGCGGGTCGTGATTCACCTTTTCCGCCAGCTCATTAATAAGTTTAATAATTTTCTTCGCATAGTAGTATCCTGGCGATGCCTTGGCGCCGAAGATGAACGTGCGCGGATACATTGTAAAGCTCGCATCCTCTTTCAAACGGTTATACAAATACATGATATGCAGTACATTTAGCAACTGCCGTTTATAAGCATGCAAGCGTTTTACCTGCACATCAAAAATAGAGCTTGTATCTACGCGGATTCCTGTCTGCTCTTCGATGCGCTTAGCGAGTATTTCCTTTCTCAACTGCTTTATCCCATAGAATTTCTCTTGAAACGCAGCATCACGTTTATAGTTTAAAAGCTCTTGCAGTTCTGTGGGCTTTGTAATCCAATCTGAACCAATTGTATCGCAAATTAATCCGGAAAGCTGCGGATTTGCTTTTAGCAGCCATCTTCTGTGGGTAATGCCATTTGTTTTATTATTAAATTTCTCAGGATAGAACTCATAAAACAACTGCATTTCTCTTTGTTTTAAAATCTCAGTATGAATATGGGCCACTCCGTTTACACTATGGCTGCCAACAATCGCAAGATGGGCCATTTTCACCAAATCATGTGCAATAATTGCCATATTCTCTATCCGTTTCCAATCACCCGGATAACGGTTCCACAGGCTGCGGCAAAATCTTTCGTTAATTTCTTGGACGATCATATAAATGCGCGGCAGAAGCGGCTGAAAAATATGAATCGGCCACTTTTCCAACGCCTCTGACAGCGTTGTATGGTTCGTATACGAAATTGTGTTAACTGTAATATTCCAAGCTTCATCCCATTCCATCTTCTCTTGATCAAGCAAAATGCGCATCAGCTCCGGAATGGCTAAAACCGGGTGTGTATCATTAATATGGATGGCGACACGCTCATGCAAGTTTTTCAAGCTGCCATCTTGGTCGCGATGCAGCTTTACAATATTTTGCAGGCTCGCTGAGACGAGAAAATATTGCTGCTTTAAACGCAATATTTTCCCCTCATCATGTGTATCGTCCGGGTAAAGGAACTCTGAAACCGCCTCTGTCTCCCGTTTATAGACAAGAACGTTTTTATTGTTCGGCGGAAAAGGGACCGGCTCTGCATTCCATAGCCGCAACGTATTAACCGTATTGGTTTTATAACCAACGACCGGAATATCATACGGCACGGCCATAATCGTTTCTGCACCTGCATGGCGAAATTCGGTCCGGCCGTTTATGAATAATGTCTCTACATGTCCCCAAAAACCAACCTCCACCGCTTGGTCATGGCGCCGCAATTCCCATACGTTTCCATGGCGCAGCCATTGCTCCGGAAGCTCGACTTGATAGCCGTCAACAATTTTTTGATCAAACAAGCCGTGCTTGTAGCGAATACCACAACCATAGCCCGGCAAGTCCAAAGAAGCGAGAGAATCAAGAAAGCAAGCGGCCAAACGGCCGAGTCCGCCGTTTCCAAGCCCCGCATCTGCTTCCTGTTCCTCTAAATCATTCAGGTTAATCCCAAGTTCTTCCAGACCTTCTTTGCATACATGCAAAATATCCAAATTCAATAAATTGCTGCCAAGCAGCCTGCCGAGCAAAAACTCGATAGACAAGTAGTACATTTGTTTATTATTTTCTGTACGGTTTTTTTCATTTGTAGCAATCCAGCGCGAGCTAATATATTCGCGCACCATATGCCCAAGCGTATTGTATTGGTCACGTAGTGTGGAGTCCTTGAAGCTCTTTCCGTACGTGGTTTCCAGCTTCTCCAAGAAAGCGGCCTTAAAGCTCTCTTTACTTGAGAACATGCTCCTCTCACCCCTTCAAAAGCCCTTCATACAGCTCTTTATATTCCTGCGCGGAATGCTTCCAACTGTAATCCTGACCCATCGCTCTTTTCACTAACATATTCCATATATCCTTTTTGTCATAATACGCAACAGCCCTGCGAATTGTATATAACATATCATGGGCATTGAAGTTGGCAAAGCTAAAGCCATTTCCTTCTCCCGTGGTTTCGTTATAGGATTGCACTGTATCATTTAAGCCGCCTGTTTCTCTTACGATCGGCAAGGTGCCATACCGCAGCGCAATTAATTGTCCTAAACCGCACGGTTCAAATAAGGACGGCATTAAAAACAAATCAGAACCCGCGTAGACGTGATGGGCAATTTCTTCATTAAACCCTATATACGCCCGTACCTTCTCAGGGTATGCGTAGGCCATATGCCGGAAAAAGTCTTCATATTCTGTTATGCCTGAACCGATTACGATAAATTGAACGTCCTCTTGCATGATTTCATGAAAGACATGTCTGACTAAATCAAGCCCCTTTTGTTTTGTCAATCTCGTTACCATTGCAAAAATTGGTGTATTTTCGTTCTCCGGCAATCCGAAATAACGCTGCAAAGCGCGTTTATTTTTCTTCTTTAAATGCAATGTATTAGCATCATAATTAGCAGCAATGTCCTTATCCGTTTTTGGGTTATAGAAGACATCGTCAATTCCGTTTACAATTCCAACAAGCTTATCATGGTACTTGCGAAGCAAGCCCTCGAGCCGTTCCCCAAAGAACGGGTACTGAATTTCTTCCTTATAAGTCGGGCTTACGGCTGTAATCACATCAGAGGCGACAATGCCGCCCTTCATGAAATTGATATTGCCGTAAAACTCAAGCTGTTCACTATTGAAATGCTCATCTCCAAGCTCAAGCAATTCATGCATCACTTGACGCGGGAAAATTCCTTGAAATTGCAGATTGTGAATGGTAAAAGCCGTTTTAATACGTTCATATAACGGGCTTGTACGGTACTGCGCATTAAGCAAATAATTAACCATCGCAGTGTGCCAGTCATGGCAATGAAGAACATCCGGCACAAAATCTAGATAAGGAATGCTCTCCAATACTGCCTTGGAAAAAAATGAAAAGCGCTCGCCATCATCATAATGGCCGTATAATGTGTCTCTTTTAAAGTAATACTCATTGTCGATTAAATAATACGTAATCCCTTCATGTTCTGCCTCTAGGATTCCGCAATACTGATTGCGCCATCCAAGGCGCACTGTAATTACTTTTTTCAGCCTGGTTTTCTCACGCAGCTTCTGGGGGATTAAGCTGTAGTTCGGCAGCATCACCCTTACATCCATCCCAAGCTTTTTCAGTTCTTTTGGAAGTGCGCCCGCTACATCGGCAAGACCTCCCGATTTAATAAACGGGACGCACTCCGATACTGCAAATAAAATATTCACGAATTCATCAACGCTCCTTGTACTGTACCTTTTCTTACGATATACGGGCTGTTCCCTGCTGTCGCCCCCGTTAATACTGTGCCGTCCTCAATCTTTACATCCTTGTCAAGGATAACTCCATCCAGTATACAATTTTCCCCAATTTGCGTCTTCTGCATAATGATGGAGTTGCGAATAACCGAACCTTTTCCAACCTTTACAGCACGGAAAATAATGCTGTTTTCTACTTCGCCCTCAATAACGCTGCCATTGGCAATCATAGAATTCGTTACCTTCGCGCCTTTTGCATAGCGGGTTGGCGGTTCATCCTTTACCTTTGTAAAGACAGGAGCTTCTTGTTTAAATAATTCCTTCCATACTTCCGGCTTCAGGATATCCATACTGTGCTGATAATATCTTTGGGCGGAATTAATAACAGCGGCATATCCCGTATACTCGTATGTTTGAATGTGCAAGTTTTGGCGATTATTGCACACTAAATCTATAATACTGTAATATCCCGCATCCTTATATTGTTCAAATAAATTTAACAGCAAATCCTTCTTTAAAATATATGTTTGCAGCGAGCGCCCGTCATGGTACACTTCCGTAATGTCTGCTCCTGTCCCAATATGGCGCTCTAAAATTGGCTTAAAATCTATTGCTGCTACAATATGCGCATTTGTAACAACAACATGCGTTTGTTTGCTGCGCAGAAAATAATCGATATGCCGTCTAAAATGTGTAAACGACCCGAACTCCTCTTTTTCACAATAGCAATTTGGCGTAAAAACAAATAACCCGTCGCGTTTTCTGTCTAAATCCCATTGCTTGCCGGAACCGAGATGGTCCATAAGTGAACGGTTTTCATGTCCTGTAAAAATGGCAACGCTCGTAATACCGGAGTTCACCATATTTGACAGCATGAAATCAATTAGACGATATCTTCCGCCAAACGGAAGGGCCGCTAATGAACGGCGCATCGTTAGTTCCTCTAAAGAAGCAAATTCATTTGTTGCATTAATAATTCCTAGCATAGATTCACTCATTCCACTCAGTCCCCTTTATTTTAATTTTCGTCAGCGACTAACACGACGTCGTCAGCATTTTTTAACGGCCTAATCACCGCATTATCTTCAATTTCCATTCCCGGTGCAACGATAGCTCGTTCAATCGTTACATTCTTTCCAATACGGGCTCCCGGCATAATGACAGAGTCTATAATAAAACTGCCTTCGCCTACCGCTACCCCTTGAAACAGAACAGAATGTTTTACATTGCCCTCTACTACACACCCTTCATTTAAGAGCGATTCTTCTACAATTGCTTCTGGCGCAATGTATTGCGGCGGTTGATTTGGATTGACAGAGTAAATGCGCCAATCCCGGTCATATAAATCCAAGGCGGAATCCTCATTTAATAAATCCATATTAGCTTCCCATAAGCTTTTTACAGTACCAACATCCTTCCAGTACCCTTTAAACGGATATGCTATAAGCTTTTTGTTTTCTTCAAGCAAAAGCGGAATAACATCTTTGCCGAAATCATTGCTTGATTCAGGATTACGCGCATCCATTTCTAAAAATTCCTTTAATATTGACCACTTAAAAATATAAATCCCCATGGAAGCAAGATTGCTTTTAGCAAATTGCGGCTTTTCCTCAAATTCGACAATTTCCATTTTTTCATTTGTGTTCATGATGCCAAAGCGGCTCGTTTCTTCCCACGGTACTTCAATAACGGAAATCGATACGTCCGCGTCTTTTTCAATATGATATTCCAGCATTTCGGAGTAATCCATTTTGTAAATGTGATCCCCTGAAAGAATGAGAACGTATTCCGGATCATATTGCTTTAAATAATTCATATTTTGATAAATCGCGCTTGCCGTTCCGGTATACCATTTAACGCCTGAAGATTCTGAATATGGCGGCAATACTGTTACACCCCCGTTTGTCCGGTCTAAATCCCAAGCGCTGCCGATTCCGATATAAGAATTTAATACAAGCGGCTGGTACTGCGTTAATACCCCTACTGTCTCAATTCCGGAATTTGTGCAGTTGCTTAGAGCAAAATCAATGATACGATATTTCCCGCCGAACGATACAGCCGGCTTCGCTAAATTTTTTGTAAGGGAGCTTAAACGGCTACCTTTTCCCCCTGCTAACAACATTGCTACGCACTTCTTTTTGATTGCCATTGCTCTTATTCCCCTTTCTTGTTTTCACTGGTCGTAATATAGAAATGCCAAAAGGCGGTATCGTCATTTCAACGTATGCCGGTTGATTATGATACGGTTTAGCAACGGCTTTCAATCTTTTCTTATTGATTTGTCCTGAGCCGCCGTACTGTGTTCCATCGCTGTTTAAAATTTCACTGTAGCTCGGAAATAGAGGAACACCAACCTTGTAATTGTGATATACCTTTTCTGTAAAGTTGCATACTACTACTAAAAGGTCATCCTCTTTCTTGCCTTTGCGAATGAAGGAAAAAATACTTTGATCTCGATTATCGGCATCAATCCATTGAAATCCCTCATGTGTATGATCCTGCTGCCAAAGCGGCTTAGAACGTTTATATAGCGCCATAAGTTCCTGGAAGTAATCCTGCATAAGGCTATGCATTTCGAAGTCTTCTAGCTCCCAATCCAAATCCTCCAGGTCTTTCCATTCGTCGAATTGCCCGAATTCTCCTCCCATAAACAATAGTTTTTTTCCGGGATGTGACATGAAATATCCATATAATAAACGGAGCTGCGCAAATTTACGCCAGTAGTCCCCAGGCATTTTATTTAAAAGCGACTTCTTCCCATGTACCACTTCATCGTGGGAAAGCGGCAAAACAAAGTTTTCTGAATACGCATAAAGTAACGAAAACGTGACTTTATCATGAAGATGGCTGCGATATTCTGGGGCACATTCCATATATTTTAGAATGTCATTCATCCAGCCCATGTTCCATTTATAGTTAAATCCAAGACCGCCTTCATACGTTGGGGCAGTAACGAGCGGCCAATCTGTTGAATCCTCTGCAACCATCAATATATGGGGGTCAGCCTTGAATACCGCTTCGTTCAACTGCTGCAAAAATGATACTGCATATCCGTTTTTGCCAAAATGCCCCCCGGCATTCCAATACAGCATGTTAGCTACCGCGTCAACACGAAAGCCGTCAACGTGATAATATTTCATCCAAAACAGGGCATTCGAAATAAGAAAGCTTCGCACTTCCGGCTTTCCTAAATCAAAGTTTGCCGTTCCCCATACTGGATTTTCCCGCGCGTATATATCTTCATATTCGTATGTCGGCTGTCCGTCAAACATGTATAGCCCATGGGCATCCTTGCAGTAATGTCCCGGGACCCAATCAAGCAATACACCAATGCCATGCTGGTGGCACTGGTCAATAAAATACATTAAATCCTCCGGCTTTCCATATCGGCTCGTCGCAGCATAATAACCAGTTCCTTGATAGCCCCAAGAACGGTCATACGGGTGCTCAACAAGCGGCATAATTTCAATATGCGTAAAATTGTGTTCTAATACATACGGTATTAATTCCTCCGCCATTTCCCGATAAGAATAAAAAGAACCGTCTTCTTTCTTCTTCCATGAACCAAAATGCAGTTCATATATTGCCAAAGGCTCCTCATAAAGAGTTTTCCGCTTTTTGCTGCGAAACCATTTTTGATCATTCCATTTATAGCCCTCTATATCATAAACAACGGAAGCTGTATTTGGGCGCACCTCTGCATAATATGCATACGGATCAGCCTTCAGCAACTGCTCTCCGTCAGCTGTTTGAATTTCATACTTATACAGCGTATTTTCTCTGATGTTTGGGATAAATAGCGACCAGACTCCTTCTTCATTCAGCTTAGTCATGGGGTACTCCTGGCCATTCCAATTATTGAAATCTCCTGCTACACAAACCTGCACAGCATGAGGAGCCCACACAGAAAATCTAGTGCCTTCTATTCCATTTTCTGTTGTTAAATGGGCACCGAATGTTTTATAGCTTTCATATAAGGTGCCCTCATGGAATAGGTGCAGCTCATACTCTGTAGGATGAATCACAATCACAACTTTCACCTCGCATTTTAAAATACCTTATTATTATTCTGCGAAAAATTAAAAATTCCTTTTAATAAAACAAAAAATATACGGATTTTCAGTGAAATTTCCCATTATATAAGTGATTCTACCGTTAAATATCGAATTTTGACGAATATTATTTTGAAAGCATTTTTATTTCAGAATAACGTTATAATTTTTAAAATAAAGAAAGATTAGCATAACCTATTTAAAATAAAGGTTATATTTTTAAAAAGAAAATGGAAAATTTATCATAACGAAAGCATACAAAAAAGCTATGCCCAAGAACAAAAAATATATACAATGTCACAAAATATCCACAAAAAAATCCTTCTCCAGACAATGAAAAATGTCTAAAGAAGGATTTAATATGATCCATTAGTTTTTATAAAATGCTTCTGTTAAACTTGATTGTTGATTTTCCACTACAGGCGGACGCTTTCCGCGGGCGGGGCCGAGCCACCTTTCGTTCCAAATCAACATTAGCCTTTAACATTATAAAATAGATGTCATTGTTTCTTTCAATACTTTTACGGAATGATCAAATTTTTTCTTTTCTTCTTCATTTAATTCAATCTCAAGAACTTCCCGCACACCTTGGCGGTTGATAATTGCCGGAATTCCTACATATACATCTTTATGCCCGTATTGTCCATCCAGATAAGCAGATACTGTTAAAATGCTATTTTCATTATTCAAGATTGCTTTAGTCACACGCGTAAGAGCCATTCCAATTCCATAATACGTTGCTCCTTTGCGTTCAATAATATGATAAGCGGCATCCCGAACATTCACAAAAATCGCATCTAAATGCTCCTGTGTGTACTCTTTATGAGTCTGCATGAATTGCTCCAGCTTTTGTACACCAATTGAAGCATGACTCCATACCGGAAGTTCTGTATCGCCATGCTCTCCAATAATATAAGCATGAACGTTGCGTGCGTCTACTTCAAAGTAGTGGCTCAGCATATATCTTACACGGGCTGTATCCAACGTCGTCCCGGAACCAATTACACGCTCTTTCGGAAGTCCCGATTCCTTCCAAGTTACATAAGTTAAAATGTCTACAGGATTTGTAGCAACTAGAAAAATGCCGTCAAAGCCGTTATCCATAATATTGCGGACAATTTGCCTAAAGATTTTTGTATTCTTTTCGACCAAATCCAGACGCGTTTCACCAGGTTTCTGTGCAAGGCCTGCAGTAATAACAACGAGGTCTGCATCCTTGCAATCAGTATAGGTCCCACTCCAAATTCTTGTTGGAGATGGAGCAAATGGGATACCGTGATTTAAGTCCATTGCTTCTCCTTCTGCTTTTGCTTCATTTACGTCAATTAATACAAATTCTTCAGCCACGCCTTGATTAATCATTGCATAGGCATAGCTGCAGCCGACCGCTCCTGTTCCTACAAGTACAACACGATTAATTCTTTCTTTCATTGTAATTCTCTCCTTTGAAAAAACCTTATCTATTATTTTATTTCCTATATGTATTACTTTTATGAGCTTTTCTATAGTTAGATTTTACCACATATATTTGTGAATAAATTCACATTTTGTGATAAAATTATGAACTTTTTATTATTAGAATAGGGTAAATGTTATTATCTTCTATTAGGGGTTCCCTCTTAATTTTCCCAGGATAAGAAAAGCGCAGGGCGCCTAGAGTTAGGCACTCATCCAGATTTGAGATCTTATGCTTTCTTTAACTATAGGCTCTGTTAAAGAGCAATGTTGATTTTTATATCACGTACGTCTGTACATTACGGCTATGCAGAACCAATCGCAGCCAGCACTCATGTTCTCTCTCTGGTTTTCCTTTGGACGAGGCCAAACTAGGCCCTGACCGTTACTGCACACGACTGGGAGCACTCTCCCCCTCTAAAAAAAGGGTTATATATC
>JBHGUR010000017.1:0-13270 GCA_048976805.1 Ectobacillus sp.
AACAACTACAAGTTGCATTAGCTGATTATGTACATTGGTTTAATCATATCAGAATTCACAGCACCCTTGATTATTTAAGCCCCGTAGAATACAAGAACAAAGACCTTAAAAAAATTGTCTAGTTTAGTGTTGACATTCCACCTTCTCGCTCCTTGAGGTAGGGGACTTCTTTCCGGAAAATCTGTTAAAAAGCCCTCCCATAATATCGAGAGAGAGCTTGAAAAGGTGCTATTCTTTTTTATCCTCATTTTCTTCTTTTTCTTGATCATCTTTAGTGTCATCATCTTGAGTATCAGCGTTAGTTTCTACATCTTGTTCTTGCTTCGTGTCGTCTTTCTTCTCTTCTTCGCTGCTGCATCCTACTACGAATAAAGAACTTGCAAGAGTTACTGCTGTTAATGCTTTCATTAACTTGTTCATTCTTACCCTCTCCTTTGGATAAAATATGTACAGTCTCATCTTACTGTACTTTTATAAAGGAATTATGAGAAACAGGTAAAGATATGGTAAATTCATACAAAATATCCCAAGAAAAAGGTGGCTCACATGACTCAAATCTATGATATAAAAGTTTTTCGCCCGGAATTGGAAAAGTTAAGGATACAGAAAAACCCTACAATTGATGAAAAGCGGTGCTTATTTGGCTTCCCCCATCCGTCTGGCGCAAATGGACACCGCTTTAAGCAGTTCTAACAAGGAAAGCCGCAATTTATCGAAAAACTTGAGCATTCCTTTTCCTAATTCCTCCTTCTTGCTTTATAATGAAAAGGATTACATACATAAGAAAGGGGAAGTATAATGGACTATCAGCTTCAAGGAAAAACTGCGCTTGTCGCTGCCTCAAGCCAAGGGCTTGGAAAAGCAATTGCAGAGCAGCTCGTTCGTGAGGGAGCAAATGTCATGATTACAAGCCGCAGCGAAGAAAAACTGGCCGCAGCTCAAAAAGAACTGCAGAAAATGGGTACAGGAAAAGTTGGTTATCAAGTATGTGATGTTACAAATAAAGCGGATATTGATAATCTCGTACAAGTAATTGTTGAACAATTCGGAACAATCGATCTCCTTGTTAATAACGCAGGCGGACCAAAAATGGGCACTTTTGAACAATTAACAGATGAAGATTGGGAAAACGCTTTTCAATTAAATTTACTAAGCTATATTCGCATGATTCGCCAAGTGCTTCCATACATGAAAAAAAGCGGCGGAAAAATTGTTAATATTGCCTCTTCTTCCATTAAAGAACCAATTCCGGGATTGCTTTTATCCAACACGTTCCGCGTCGGCATTACAGGCCTTACAAAAACGTTGGCGTCTGAGCTTGCCCCATACGGCATTTTAATTAATACGATTGCGCCTGGACGCATCGCTACCGACCGCGTTGCTTCTCTTGACCAAATGAACGCCGAAAAGCGCGGTATCACTGCCGAAGAAGTAAAAGCGGAATTTGAGCGCACCATCCCGCTTGGCAGATATGGTACACCAATGGAATTTGCGAATGTCGCAACATTTCTTCTTTCAGGCGCAAATACATATATGACCGGCAATTCCTTCTTAGTCGATGGCGGAATGATAAAAAGTTTATAATGCAGCTTTTTGTTAATAACATTTAACGTTGCTATATTAAATGCAACTAAAAAATCCCCAGCCGGGGATTTTTTAGTTCACCTCTTTATATTCTTCCCAAAATGAAATCGAACAATTTCGTTTTGTTACATATTTCCAAATCTCATATACACATTGGTTTGTGCATACAAAGCTTTTCTCTAAAAACGTGCGCAACTCCGGATTTGCTACTTCTACTGCCGCCTGCGCATACATAATTGCTGCATTCTTTAACGCGGCCATATATTGCATAACCATTTCTCCATCTCCATTTACTTCTTCTTGTTTCATTAACTGTGGTAATGAATGCGAACCTTTTCGCTGTACATGGTCTATATTTTCTCCTTCATAAAAACCGACCATTTTGTTATACTGCTCTAGCATAAAGCGTAAATGCTGTTCTAGCATATCCTTTAGGCTCTGTTCTTGTGCCCGCTGCAAAAATGCACTCAGCGCACAAATCGTTTCGTAGCTCTTTTCTGTAATATCATTTAATGAATACATATACACCATTCCCCCTATTTCTCTTCTATATACTATAAATAATAAGAAATGATTAAAGCACCTTTTTCCATGAAGCGTTCCCAAAGGCCAAGGTTTTGAAAATACGAATCTGTCAGGCGCTTGGAGTTACGAAAATCTTGTTCTAACGCTTTCTGAATATCAGATATTACCGGCCCTCCATATATAAAGCAGTTTGATTCATCATTAATATAAAAGCTGCGATTGTCAAAATTTGCCGTTCCAATATCCGCAAACTTTCCATCAACCATTGTTACTTTCCCGTGAAAAAAACCATTGCGGTATTGATAAATAGCCGCTCCTGCTTTCATCAATTTTCGCAAATAAGGATATGCTGCTTGCCTCGCAAACAAGACGTCACTTTCAATAGGAACGAGGATTGTTAGCGCAACTCCCCTCTTTCTGACTGCAAGCAATTCGTTCATCATCTCTTTTCCCGGTACAAAATATGGTGTCGCAATTATAATAGATTTCTCTGCTTGCTGAAACAAATCCTTGTACCGACTTGCCAATCCTATACCGTCCGTAAAGACATATTCATATTTTGTATCCCCCTTTTCAGTCACAATTGGATGCGGAGTGATGCCTTCTCCCGTATCCCGTTCCCAATCTTGCAAAAACTGACGTTCCATATCCTGCACACCGTCACCGCTTACACGGACTTGATAATCTCTCCAATAACCAAATTTTTTATTCTCCCCTAAATATTCTTTACCAATGTTAAATCCTCCCGTATAAGCAATTTTCCCGTCTATAACTGCGATGCGCCGATGATTGCGGTTTTGCAGAGTATAAAAAAGATGCTTTAGCTGAGGGTTGCGACTAAATGTAAATTCCACACCAGATGCCCGTAAATCACTTATTACCCTTGTTTTGAGCTTGTAGCTTCCAATTCGATCGACAGATAGCTTTACCTCTACTCCGCTTTTTGCTTTTTCTTTTAATATAGAAAGAAACTCCTTGCTCGCTTTGTCGTTCCTAATAATGAAAAAATGCAGATGTACATATGATTTCGCATTCAAAATATCAGAAAATAGTGAAGTGTAAAACTGATGCCCACTTGTAAGCAACTGAAAGTTACCGTATCGCATAAGGCTATCTTCCTGTTTTTTTATATTTTTTCTACCCGCTTCCATATCCCATATCATAAAACCGACTATCAAGAGCATTGCTGTTAAAATAAACAACACCTTTTTCATTACTATGTCCTTTCTAGCTTGCGTATACAAATAGAAGTTAATTTCTTCCTCTTATTTTATTTCTACTTTCCCCTGTGAAATGCCTTTCTATACAAACGCTTTCATAATCTTGTAATAAAGAAACGGCATGCTGTTAGGCTGTACCGACCTCTTCATGGAATCGGTATTCATCTGCTGCTTTTTATATCTATCAAAACTTAATTTATAATATCGCCAGAATAAAGAATTGCGCTTTGCAGCAATTGTCGTCGTTTTCATTTTGCGGATTATCACAGGAGCAGCTTTTATCCGCTAAGGCACAGGCACCTTGCTTTTTGATACATAACGGAATTCTCTTTGATTTAAAATAAAGGCTCTGTTAAAGGCCAATGTTGATTTTTATATAACGTACGTCTGCACATCACGGCTATACAGAACCAATTGCAACCTGCACTCATTTGTTCCTTCTGGTTTTCCTTTGGACGAGGCAAAATTAGGCCCTGACCGTTACTACACACGGCTGGGAGCACTTTCCCCCCCTCTAAAAAGAAGGGTTTATATATCAACACTAACGTTTAACACAGCCAAAATAAAATGGAGTCCCTGCCGCATGTTTTTAGGGAACAAAATCAAGCCGGCTTTTAAAGCGCTCCTTCCTATGTACATTGCTTCAAACATCGTATGCCCTAAAGCGCAGCACTTTATTGTTCTTTCATACCGAACATGGCATTATCACAGATTGAGGTGGACTTTACTTTTATAGACGAGGATAAGGGAGAACAAATTGAATTCAGCCTAAAAGCTGCGTTTACGTCAACTGAAGCGGCCCAGAAACTGCTTCATACGTTAATTGCCAAAATTTCAGCAGTTATAGAAATTTAAGAAGAAAACACTGCTTCCCCTTCTTACTACCAACATTTGCCAAACAACTGAAGAAGGGGAAAATAAGCTAAAGCGATATATACCGAAGCAGCATTACACCAAGAACCCCTGCCAATACTGTTGCCATCAAGCTGCGAAACAAGATTGCGACTCCGAATGCAATAGAAGCCGCAATCCACTCTGTATAGCTTACATGTTCTTGCAAAAACAATTCTTGGGCAAGCAACGCCGCAAATACGGAAGTTGGAATAAACTGCAACCAGCTCTGTATCCGCTTTGGCAAGGAAATACGGCTTAGAAAGACAAGCGGTACAACCCGCGGAATCATTGTAACAACCGCTGTCCCTAAAATTAACAATAAGACGCCCCATCTCATTTCCATCTCTCTACAAGCACCCCCACTGTCGCCGCCCCGATAATAGCAAACAATACGGCCACATTTCCAGAAATGATTTGTCCCGCCGTGACTGTAATCGCAACGGCTGCAATAGTTACAATCATATCACTTTTAAACTTGCGCCGCGTAATCGTTTGGAGAACAAATAACCCAATAAACATAGCAGTCAGGGCAAAGTCTAGGCCAAATGCCTCCGGATTGCTAATCCATTGCCCGAGCAAAGCGCCGGCAATATTGGCGAAAATCCAATTTGCATGCGCCGTCATATTTAAACCAAGCATCCAGTAAAAGTTAGCGCGTTTTTTCTTTGCCAACTCACTGATAGCTACCCCAAATGTTTCATCTGTAAGCAAAAGGCCGGTTGCTATATTTTTTAAGGATGATAGATGACGAAAATACGGCGATAAAGCAGCGCTCATTAATAAATGACGAATATTCACAAAGAACACCGTAATAATGATGGCAATTGCCGGCGCTCCTGCCGCAAACATGCCCGCGGCGATAAATTGTGCAGAGCCAGCATATAAAAGCAGCGATAATAATGCAATTTCCAACACTGTAAAACCCGCAGCTTTTTCCAGCACTCCCGCCGCAAATCCAATGCTTAAATACCCAAGAACAGTAGGCAAACATGCCTTCACTCCATTGATAAATGCTTCTTTATTCGTTACTTCCTGAGACGTTTCTATTGGTTTGCTGACAATCATTTTCTTCCTCCCCCCTAGGCTCCCATGTTTTCATATGTACAGGGAAAATAGAAAATTCCGCATATTCATTTTATATGATATCGCGCATGTATATAAAGAAAATCCGCCTAAAAGCAGCGGATTTTCTTAAAAATACCGTTTCTTCCAAAAAATAAACGCTGTTGTGCAGGACAAGGCGGCTGCAATAATCATAATAATAGTAAAAGCATGCGGATATCCTTCAAACGGAATGGAAACATTCATTCCAAAAAAGCTCGCTACCATCGTTGGCAAAGATAAAATAATTGTAATTGACGTGAGCAATTTCATAACGCTATTCAAGTTATTAGAAATAACAGAGCCGAATGTATTCATCATGCCATTAAGGATAACGCTATAAATTTCCGCCATCTCAATGGCCTGCTTATTTTCGATTAACACATCTTCAAGTAAATCTTGATCGTCCTCATACATGCGCAAATATTCGTTTCGCATCAATTTTTGAATGACAATCTTATTTGCTTTTAGAGAAGTAGTGAAATAGACTAAGCTTTTTTCTAAGGCAAGCAATGTGAAAATTTCTTTATTCTTCATCGATTTGTTTAATTCATGCTCTAAATCGACGGTTTTTCGATTGATTTGCTTTAAATAACGCAGATAATAAGTAGAAATAATATATAAAAGCTGTAGCGCAAAGCGCGTTTTTTTGAATGTATAAAACCCTTTGATACGCTGGTTAATAAATCGTTCAAAAATAGGATTTTCTTCTAGGCAAATGGTTACAAAGCATTCCGGCATGACAATCATACCGATCGGAATCGTATCATAAATAGAGTTGCCATCATCATCGTGACGGACAGTTGGAATATCAACGATGATAAGGGTATTATCATCTTCCTTTTCAATACGTGACCGCTCTTCGTCATCCAATGGGTCTTTAATAAAATCGAGCTCTAAATTCAAGGTTTCAATTAAAAACTGAATCTCCTCTTCCGTTGGGTGCAGCGCATTAATCCAACAGCCTTTTTGAATTTCATCAATTTCTTGCAATTTTCCATTTTCGTCCGTTAAATAGATGTTTAACATACTTTCACCCCGCGATCCTTCTACATGTAGGAACCTACCTCTCTTTTTTAGTAAACGGTTTTAAACCGATATTTCAAGCATATGCAACAAAGGTTGAGATTTCAATAGAAAAATGATGTTGAAAACGGAATCAATCATGTTTTTAACGGTATCTTCACATTTAAAAAGGCAGAGCCTTCTTCTCTGCCTTTTACAATAATCTTTTACTTATAGATTTCCCCACATATTTATACAATAGCCATATATTAAATATGACAGAAAACGTATATCCCGTGTATGTCGCAATAATAGAGCCGACATAATCAAAATGTGGAATTAGCAGCCAATTCAAAGCTACTTTTAAAGCAACTCCAATGAGCAAGCCAACAATCGTTTTGCGCTGTTTGTTAATTCCCTGCAGCATAGCCGCTGTCACTGAAAATAATGAAAACAAAATGCATGCGGAAGCATAATAACGCAAAATTTCTTTACCTAAAACCGGGTCATTTTTCGCACCGAACAAAATACTATAAATTGGCTCCGCCAGCCAAATCATTCCGAGCGCAGCAGGAAGGGTCACTGTTACAACCAATAAATTTGTACGTGTGAAATGCTTATATAATAGCTCATAATTTTTGGCAGTAAACGCTTTTGTCATTTCCGGAACTAACGACATACTAAAAGCGGTTGCCAAAGAAACGGGAATTAAAACAATCATCTGTACAAGACCGATAATCGCGTTGACTTTTTCCGCTTCCCTCTGCTCATATCCGATATTCATCAGCAATTGATTAATTGTAAATGTATCAACTGTTTGGTACATCGGAATACATAGCCCTACAATAACAAAGGGGATAGAGTATGTAAATAACTCTTTATATAACGAAAAAAATGAGCGGTTTGTAAGAGGAACACTTTCTTGCTCTTTTTTCTTAAGATGCTTCCTTCTTTTAATATAAAATATCATTAGTACAAAAATTCCGGCAACTGCACCGATAAAGGCTCCAAACGTTGCCACTCCAACAGCGAGGTTAATTCCCCCGTTATATACCTTTAACATTACAAAACTTCCAATTAAGATTGTCAATACCCGAAACAGCTGCTCAATCACGACGCTTGCCGCCGATGGCCCCATCGATTGAAAGCCTTGAAAAAACCCGCGCAGTAAGCTCATTGCCGGTACGATTAACAGCGCAAAGCTTACAATTTGAATATTATACGTAACTGCTTGCACGCTATTGCCTGTTTGATCGCGCCTATCAATAACAAGCGCCGCCAGCTTTGGCGCCGATACATAAAGAAGCAAAAATGATAATAATCCCATAAAAACCATGCATATGAGGCCGCTGCGCAACACACGCTTTACAGTGTGATAATCATTTAATTGATTATATTTGGATACCATTTTTGACACTGCCAGCGGCAAACCCATCGTGGCAATGCTGAGCATAATTGTATAAGGCCGATATGCATATGTATATAGTACGTATCCGCTTGTACCGACCATAGCGGTAAATGGAATGACATACACGAACCCGAGCATTTTCGAAATCATTGTAGCTAACGTTAGAAACAAAGTCCCTCTCAAAAACGGCGATCCTCTCATTTGCCCCTCCGCTACTGTTTTTAATACAGAGTATGGACAAACACTCGTTTTTAGAACAAGGCAATATGAAACAACGGTGTTGATTTTGACTCATCCCCTAAACAAACATCGCGCTTTATCAACAATAACGCTTAACATAGATATCCATGCAAGAATACAACTTGCACCATGATAGATAGGTAAAATTTTTTAGGATATCCTAAGTATTAGGCTCTGTTAAAGGCTAATGTTGATTTGGATTCATTTGTTGATTTGGAACGAAAGGCGGCGACTCCAGCGGGAAAAGCAGGATAGCCGAGACCCTAGACTGAGGGAAGCGGCTCGGCCCCGCCCGCGGAAAGCATCCGCCTGTAGCGGAAAATCAACAATCAAGTTTAACAGAGCCAAGTATTAAAAAAACCGTTGGAAATCCAACGGTTTTAACGAACTGTCTTGCGCTTTTTCAACATTGTATAGCCGATGTATAGCGCAATAAACACTAATGCACCGGTAATAAAGTACGGCATATAAGGTGCGGCGTATTCTTTTATGTAACGCCAATTAGAGCCCAATTTTTGTCCTAAATAAATAAAGAAAATGGACCACGGAATAACAGCGAGTACAGTATACATCGTAAATTTGCCGAGCGGCATTTTCGCCAGGCCGGCGGGGATAGAAATGGCGTGGCGGACGACCGGGATAAAGCGCGCAGAGAAAATGACCCCAACCCCATATTTATTAAACCAAGATTCTGCTACATCTAAATGATGCTTATTAATAAGCAAATATTTTCCATATTTTTCGACGATCGGGCGTCCTCCGTAATAGCCAAGCCAATATAAAAATATTTGCGCCAGCGTTCCGCCGATTGTTCCTGCGATAACAGCTTCAACGAAGTTAACTTGTCCCTTTGCCACTAAATAGCCGGCATAAGCAAGAACGATTTCGCTCGGAATGACTTCAATCATTAACCCTAATGCAATACCAAAGTACCCCAAGCCCATAAAAAACTCTAGTGCTTGTTCAATAAAATTCGAAAGCATATTTTTCCCCTCAATCTTTCATTCTTTTCAATACATACCATTATTCCACGAAATCATGTTCTTGCCAAGTCTTGGCTGTCCTGTAACAAGAGTATGTAATAGAATGAGCGAGTATACTCAAAAAGACATTCTATCGAAAGAGGAAAAAAAGTGCAACATCCTTTATGTTTTATACAAGAATTTATTGCAGCTTTTTAGTATATCCTCCAATATGGCAGCCAATCCTTTTTCATATTCGCTGCTTTTTAAGAGGGATGTTTTTACCGTACCAACAAAAAAACTGCCACAATGGCAGGTTTCTTTGTTATTTCTTATAAAACTTTGCTTAAAAACAGCCTTGTTCGCTCCTGTTGCGGATGCTCAAACAGCTCTTTTGGCGTATTTTCCTCTACGATATAGCCGCCGTCCATAAAAATGACACGATCCCCCACTTCCTTGGCAAATCCCATTTCATGAGTTACGACAACCATTGTCATGCCATCCTTTGCGAGCTGCTTCATTACCTCCAACACTTCTCCGACTACCTCCGGATCAAGAGCGGATGTCGGTTCATCAAACAGCATCACCTTCGGCTCCATCGCCAGTGCCCTGGCAATTGCAACGCGCTGCTTTTGTCCTCCCGACAACGAATCGGGATATGTATCATGCTTATCAACGAGACCTACTTTTTCTAAAAGCTCTATAGCTTTTTGTTTTGCTTTTTCTTTTGGACATTTACGTACAATCATCGGCGCAAGCATAATATTTTCTAATACTGTTTTATGCGGAAACAAATGAAAATGCTGAAATACCATCCCTACATCTGCGCGAAGCGAGTTAATATCCGTTTGTTTATCCAGTACGCTAACACCGTCAATCGTAATCTCTCCGCCTGTAACATCTTCAAGCAGATTCAAGCAGCGCAAAAATGTAGATTTCCCAGATCCGGACGGTCCAATAACAACGACAACTTCCTGCGGGGCAATATCAATTGAAATCTCTTTCAACACCTCCAGCGACCCGAAGCTCTTTTTGAGTTGCTTTACTTTTATCATGCGGATTCAACCTCTTTTCAACATAATTTAGCAGTTGTGTAAGCGATAACGTTAAAACTAAATAAATGAGGGAAACTGTTAAATATGGCTCCCAAACGCGCATATACTCGGCAACAGCCGCTTTTCCCCAATATAAAAGCTCAGGTGCGGCAAACACACTTGCCAGAGAAGAATCCTTCAATAGTACAATAAATTCATTTCCAAGTGGCGGAATCATGCGCCGAAATGCCTGCGGGATAATAATATAGCGCATCGTTTGAATATGTGTCATCCCAAGAGAACGGGCAGCTTCCGTTTGTCCTTTATCAATAGATTGAATACCGGCTCGGAAGATTTCTCCGATATAAGCAGCTGCGTTTAAAGAGAGACCTACCGTTGCGGAAATGACTGGACTTGCCGGCTGCATGAATAGAGGCATTACTCCAAAATGGATCAATAAAAGCTGCACTAATAAAGGTGTCCCCCGAAAAAAATTAATATACCAAACAAACGGCAGGCGCAACCAGCGGCTTGTTGCCAAACGCCCCAAGCCGACAGCAAGCCCAAGAATCGTTCCAAATAAAATGCTGACAACCGAAATGAGAAGAGTATAAAAAATTCCTTTCATAAAAAACGGTATGTATTCTGTAATAATTTGAACATTAAAATCCATGCACTGTTCCCCCTCTCCTTTATAACTTCTCTTCTTTTTTCATACGTTTATTATATATTGGGAAATTATATTTAGAAAAGTGAAAAAAGTCAAAAAAATATAAAAATTACACAAAAGCACAGTTGGATTAAACTGTGCTCATAATAATTCATTTAAATGATCGCGCAAATAACGGCTGCGCTTTTCAATATATTGAAAAATAATGTATGGCTCCTTATCAAATGTATCAATGTTATCCTTAATATAGGGATCCTGTAGAATATACGGACGAAGGGTTGCATGCATAGCCTCTACTTTAGGTCTTATATATGCTTCTGTAAATTGCTCTTCCAATGCGTTTTTTAGAATTCTCATATACTGCTTCCGAAAACTCGCAACATCCAGCAGACGTGCACTGAGTGTATTATAACCTTGAATCCGGATATAATCGTGTTCCAACAGTCTGCCATGTACGTCTCTGCCCCAAGTCGCATCATAGTCCCATGGAATTATTTCAAATAAGCCGGATTCACCATTGCGATAAAGGGCATAGTTGTGAACAAAGCCGTCAAAATTCGATGTGCACACGATGCCTGCCAGCCACCGTAAATACTTATCAACATCAACAAATTTTACAATTTCCTTTTCATAGGCTGCTCTTGAAATCGTATTAATTTGATAAATCAAATCACTTAAATATTCTTCGCTATTTTCATCTCCATATTTTAGCTCATAGCCGGAAATAAGAGAGGATTTTACATCATTATCCAATTCGCTAACGAGCGAAAAATTCGCATCATCATCTACTGCATAATAAATAGAACCGTTAGCTAAACCGCGGTTTTGCAAAAATTGTTCATCAACAGATTCTAACTGTAAATAAACGCCTTGTGTTCTGCCATTAATCTTTACAAGAACATGTTGCGATTTCGGAGATAACGTGCCAAGCTCATAAAAGAAATCAAGAGATAGCTTATTGCGCATTAAGGACGGGTCTTTAAACTCCGAGTTTAAATGCATTTCCTTTTCTCCATAGAAAAGCTTTGGCTTATAAAACATAACATGATACGATTTTTTTTCAAATTTGCGGATGTGAGAGCCCCGATACACAATATCAATATCATATTTTCTCTTTTGAAAAGTTAGTTTCGCAGGGACCGGATCGTCATTCCAAACATCTCTTCGCAATTCTACTAGATACATAGGATGAATGAATAATTCATAAGAAGGCAGCATTCTACCTCTTCCCTTCTTTACAGCCTCTCTTTGTAATGTATGCTTTTCCCGCTCTTATTGACACATTGGACATTCGTATATTTATTTCAACATCAACGCTTGTCCGAAACCTTAAAGACGCCGCCTTCATATGTTAATAACGAAAAGAAGAGACAAGTTCTCTTTCAAAAAACTGCTCAAAGGGGGATTCACATGAAACGCGATATTCGAAAAGCTGTAGAAGAAGTTAAAGCTGCTGGTATGGAAGAGTTTTTATACCAAGAGCCAAGTGCTTACTACTATCATCACAAATCTGATAAATGTCCAAAAACAAAATGCACTCATGTAAAAAAATGCACTTACATTACGAAATGCACCCGTTATTCTAAAAAATACTACTGGACAAAACGTTCCTACTGCACAAAGCGCTCTTACTATCCAAAACGCTCTTACCACAAACATTACTGGTCCAAGAAATCTTACCGCTACGACCATTACTCCAAGCGCTCCAAAGGCTCCAAAGGCTCTAAAGGCTCTAAAGGTTCTAAAGGTTCCAAGGACTATAGACACTCTAAATGCTCAAAAGGTTCTAAATACCGTAAACACTCTTGGTAGTGAAATAGACCGCTATATAAGCGGTCTGTTTCTTATATAAATACAAGTTAAAAAAGAACTTAAAACCTTTCTTTTGAAAGGGGAGAGAGCATCCGGCTATACATAGAAGCAGTCAAAACCCACTCCTGCCCCGTGCGACGGAAAACTAGAGAGAGGAAACAAGTACAAGTTACTGTTTGTTCTACTTAGTCGCGATGTATATGTCCAAATAATAAATTGGATATATAGTAGGTAAACAACTATTTTCATAGAAAGCGTAAACAACCTGTCTTTTTCCTACATATCTTATATAGAAGATTTCTATAGAAGAAACAAATGCCGTTTCTTTTTTGAATTACGTATTTATGGAGGTTTTTTGATGAAGAACTATGACAAAAAACAGATTCGGAAAGCTGTAAATGAGATACAAGCAGCTGGTATGGGAGGTTTTCTAAAACAAGAACCGTACGGACATTCTTCCGGACACCGTTCTCATAAGCGTTATTCTAAGCACTCCCGCCGCTCTAAACGTTCCTATTGGTCTAAACATTCCCGCCGCTCTAAACGTTCCTATTGGTCTAAACATTCCCGCCGCTCTAAACGTTCCTACTGGTCTAAGCACTCCCGCCGCTCTAAACGTTCCTACTGGTCTAAACATTCCCGCCGCTCTAAACGCTCCTACTGGTCTAAGCACTCCCGCCGCTCTAAACGTTCCTACTGGTCTAAGCACTCCCGCCGCTCTAAACGTTCCTACTGGTCTAAGCACTCCCGCCGCTCTAAACGTTCCTACTGGTCTAAGCACTCCCGCCGCTCTAAACGTTCCTACTGGTCTAAGC
>JBHGUR010000018.1:0-36586 GCA_048976805.1 Ectobacillus sp.
AGAACAACTACAAGTTGCATTAGCTGATTATGTACATTGGTTTAATCATATCAGAATTCACAGCACCCTTGATTATTTAAGCCCGTAGAATACAAGAACAAAGACCTTAAAAAAATTGTCTAGTTTAGTGTTGACATTCCACTTCCCAATTCTTATTCGGTAGGCATCTTCGTATCCGGCAAGTTTTTTCACATCTAAATGAGCTGTATCATATGGATTTTCAGCCAGTTCCAGAAGGGAGCGCTTAATTCGCTCTCTTGTCGGCCGATCTGTCTTTTGTAAGTATTTCCCCGCCTCTTTAGAAAATCGAAGGTCATACATCCTATTCACCTTCCCCAAATACCTCATCAAAGCTCATATATTCTCCATCAGCATATTGCCGCATAGCTTTTTCAAACTCCTGCTTATCTGTTTCTTCCAATTCAACCTCTTGTCCCTTACGAATTCGCTCCAAGAACTCTTTAATTTTTTTGTATTCCTTAGAAGGCATTGCATCGATTTCTTTAAACAAGTCCCATTTTGTTACATCTTCCATATTTTCATCCTCCAACCTATTTACAGATTTCTGTGGATTGTCCAAATTCTTCTCCCCCTACAGATTTATATTTTAAAGTTCCATACTTTGCTGATTTAAGTAAAACTCAACCCAACCATAGCAAATTGCCAAAGCAGGATCCCTCGCTTTTTTCGCGGAAAGCACAACATATTCCCAAATTCGCTTGTTACTTTTTTGCCTTTATCAGCATTTTACCATATTGTAGGTTTTTTTATCTACTTAGCTCTCCAGTGTAAAAAAAGGTTCTTTTGCTGTCATTCGCTACTCCAATGGCTGGGAGACCTACGCGCGTGGAGACAGGAAGGAGTACCGCACCCATTAAGGCAACCGCAGGGGAAGGCCAGAAGAAGAAGGAAATGACCATCATCACAATCCCCGTAACCCAGTAGGCTAAGGTTGGGGTGCAGATCAGGCCCGCAAGCGGAGAAATCATCACATCGTTAATTCCGGTGCGAATGAGCAAATTACTCATTGGAACAATTACAGAGATAATGAGAATGGTAGGCAGCAACTTGATAATGGCGTAAATAAAGCTTGTAAAGATGGTGCTGACGCCTTTTATGATGGAACCGGTTGCGATAAGGCCTAGTAAGAAAATCATCACAATAGAAATTAACGTTGTATCCTTGCGCAGCAAAAAGAAGCCGATAATGAGAAGTAAAAAAACGACGTACATCCAATGGATAGCGACTAGCTCAACGCCCATAACAATCACATCCTTTTGGGTAATGTGATATAGGATATGGGCGGGGGCTGAGATGGGTGAATGTTCTAGAGAAGGGGAGAGAAGAAAGAGTGGATTGTAGTGAAGCAATGCGGAAATAATGTGATAGGGCAATCTGGAATATTGTGAAAATCTAAAATAAAGCATAAAAAATTATCACATTATCTCAGAAGCTAGATTAATTTAAACCGCACAATCTGAAACAATGTGATAATTAGTAATATACCTTAGTTTATCGAAAGTTAATCAAAATTTCTTCTTAACTGTTATTTCAAAA
Organism: Ectobacillus sp.; assembly: GCA_048976805.1. GTDB lineage: Bacteria > Bacillota > Bacilli > Bacillales > Bacillaceae_G > Ectobacillus. Next base: position 1,558 of record JBHGUR010000018.1, read on the forward strand.
ATGACATAGGATCTACCGCATTTGATTTTGCTGCATTCCAGCTTCCAGCGTGAACCTCAAAGTGTACATGCTGGCCAAAAGATATGCCCGTGTTGCCCATAATTCCGATTTGCTGCCCTTGTTGTACAGCTTGTCCTGCCTGTACGGAACGGCTACGTAGATGGGCATAAAGAGTGGTGTATGTTTTTCCGTTAATACTATGGGAAATATACACGACGTTTCCATAGCTGGATGAATACTCTGAACGGATAACGGTTCCCGCTGCTGAAGCGACTACCGGGACGGTTCCGGAAGCTGCTATGTCAATACCTTTATGATTTTCGCTGCCTCTCATTCCAAAGCCTGAAGTGACTGTACCAGCAGATGGCCATATAAAGATTTTTGAACCGGCTGCCGGTGAAGTTGCAGGGGCTGGTGTGCTGCTTTCGCTACTTGCAACCGTTTCTTTAGATGTTTTTTGTTCTGGAGGAGTTGAAAGGGCAGCAGCTTGTGATTCCAATAACTTCTGCTCTTCCTCCTTGTCCATGATATCGGCAAGGGTTTGATTTAGTTTTTGTTCGAGTTCCTTAATGGCAGCTACTTTTTCTTGCTGGCTGTTCTCCAATTGCTGTTGTTTCTCTTGCAGGGAAGCTTCGTATGAACGTAACGCGGCTTCTTTATTTGCGATGCTGATTTTTTCCTTTTCCAGCTTCTCTTGGTCAGCTTGTTGGGTTTTTATAATTGACTCGTCCGACTGAAAAATGAGGCTGAGGGAATACACATTATCCAGCAAATTAGCGATGCTTTTCGTTTGAATTAAAACATCTGCGACGAGATTTGATTTCGGTTGCGACTGTAATGCTATTAATCTCTTTTTTATGACTTCTTGTCTTTGTTGAATTTTCGTCTGAAGTTCATCAATATTCTGGCTCTTTAAGACGATTAGTTCTTTTGTCTCCTCAATTTGCTTTTGAATTGTATCGAGCTCTTCTTGTGTTTTTTTCATTTCCTCGTCGAATTGTTGTATTTGCTGTTTAAATTGGTCAATCTCTTTTTGAAGCTGTTGCTTTTCTTCTTCTTTTTGGCTCAGTACGCTTTCACTTTCGCGCAATCTATTTTGAAGGCCGCTTAAGTCCCCTGAAGTGGTTTCAGCGTATGTAGGCAGTACTGAAGCGCCCATAATAAGGCTTGACAATAATACAATACGAGCAGCTTTCCTTTTCATTAACCATAACCCTCCTCATGTTCTCCAGTAATGTTATAACATGTCGGAAAGGGCTTTTTAGGGTTGTAACACAAATGTAAAATACCTTTAAAAAATAAGGGGATTCTTGTCGTTAATTCTGCAAATTTTCTGCATATCTCTTTGTAGATGATGTAGTATTTTGTAAAAATAAATCGGTAATGATAAATAAATGAAGAATGGTCGGTAGGGATTAAAGGTTATCATGTTTTTTATTTAAGGCTACCTTAAAAAATGGCTGTGTTAAAAACCCTTTTTTAGAGGGGTGAGTGCTCCCAGCCGTGTGTAGGAACGCTTAGGGCCTAACTTTGCCTCGTCCAAAGCAAAACCGGAAGCAAGAAGCGAGAGCAGGCTGCTGTCTGTTCTACCTAACCTTGATGCACATGAGCGCACTGTTAGCACAAAAATCAACAACAAGCTTTAACAAAGCCTATAAAATAACAATTTTTTATCTATCGTGGTGCGAGTTATATTCTTACATGGATGTCTCTGTTAAAGGCTAATGTTGATTTTGATTCATTTGTTGATTTGAAACGAAAGGCGGCGACTCCAGAGGGAAAAGCGGCTCAGCCCCGCCTGTGGAAAGCGTCCGCCTGTAGTGGAACATCAACAATCAAGTTTAACAGAGCCTTATTTAAAAGAAAATTCAATAGTAGAGGGGAAGGGGCAAGGAGAAAGGATTAATTATAAGCAAATCAAAAGCGAAATATTACTAAGGATACAGTGTTATAGTGAAAATTGCAAAAGGGACTAGCCCAGCTAGCCCCTTTTTATTGAGGGTTACTTACCTTTTCCGCTTGTTTATGATAGTCGCTAATTGCTTCTGCTAAAATATCGACCGTTCGATACAATTCATCTAGAGTATTATCAACGCCCCCTATTTCTACAAGCATAGAGGTAGGGGAAAGGTCCTGATTGTAAACGCCGTTTCCTTCGCGGCGATCCTTTAAAAAGATGCCGCGGCTGATTCCGTAATAATGCTTATCTAGATAGGCGTTAATTGCTTTTATGAATTTAAGGTTTTCTTCATAATGCTTGTTTTCCCGCCCTACAACGAAATAAAGCCTTCCGTAAGCTTTGCCATTAATAATTTTTGTAGTTGCCGGTTTGCGGGACGAATCCCGGTGTATGTCAATGAGATATTTGATGTCCCGGTTTTGGTTCAACGCTTCTGTTACTACTTCTCTAGATACATTGTATGAGCTTACGTAGTTTAAGCCTCGCGCCAGCAGCATTTTTACTATATCAGTTTTGTTGTTGGTGGCGCCGATGCCTTGTTCTTCAAGTTTAGCTGCGAGCCGCTCCCCCAATACAGACACATTGACCTTATCGCTTGAAGCGGCATTAGGGTCAGTTGTACCCGGAAGCAGAGGAAGAAAAGATTCGCGGTTATGCGAGTGGTAGATAAAAGCAATTTTCTGTTTATTTTCGTTTACGGGAGGGGAAGGGCTCTCAGGCGGCAAGGAGCTGGTATCGACTTGCCTTTGCTTTAGCAGCTCTTTTAGCGGAATATTTGATTCATAAGGAATATTTGTTTCATCGGTACCTTCACCGGCTACGATGATTTGTGAATAGTAATTAGAAAAACCAGGCAATTGATCACGCATAAGCGTACGAATATCATTGAGATGAATATTTGTGATAAGGGAAAAAAAGATGGATGAAAAGCGAGGCGAGTTGCCTTGCTTTTGGAATTCTTGTGTAAAATAGCGATTTTCCATTTGTAAAGCATACATAAAGCTATTAAGCGCTTGATTTTCTGACCACTTGTACAAGGATGAGGCTTTTATATTTGAGAAGAAAGATACAAAGATGGCAGAAAGCGCAAATGACAGCTGGGCCAGAATAACACAAAGCAGCAGAGCCCGTTTTATATTTATCTTTTTACGTGCATGGCGGTGGTTCAATGTCCTCACCCCTTTCCATACATACATATGTACAAGCTATCTGAAATAAGACAAATATTTTTTGCAGGGATGCTGTTAAAAAAAACGCTGTTTACACAGCGAGTTTTTAAAATGGGACTTTACTGTTTTTTCAATGTAATAATAAAAGTGGATCCTTTTCCTGGCCGGCTTTCCGCAGTTATCGTTCCGTTATGGAGCTCGACGATTTCTTTCACAATGGCCAGCCCTAATCCGCTGCCGCCAGTCGCCCGTGTACGGGATTTATCTACCCGATAAAACCGCTCAAAGATATGGGGGAGGTCCGCTTCGGGAATGCCTTCTCCCTCATCCTGAATCGCGATTTGTATATTCGCCTCGTTATCCGTAACGGTCACGAATGTGGCAGAGCTTGTGCCGGAATGAAAATAAGCGTTGTTCAGCAAATTCATAATAACTTGTTCAAACCGTTTTTGATCCAGAGCAATCATAAGGTTTTTCGGACATGATAAAATGATTTGCATTTGTTTATCCTTGTAGGCAGGCTCGACCTTTGCGACAATTTTCTGTAAAAAATCATGGATGTTAGTTTCTTGCTTTTCGATAATAAAATTATGCTTTTCCATCTGCGCGAGCTGAAATAAATCTTGAACCAATCCCGCTACGTGGTCCGCTTCTTCTTTAATAATAGCCAAATATGTGTTTCGTTCTTCTTGGGACAACGTATCTCTCATCGCAACGTCCGCGTAGCCCCTTACATAGGTTAGCGGCGTGCGGAGTTCGTGCGCTACACTAGCCAAAAACTCGCTTCGTTCTGTTTTCATATAGTCTAAGTCACTTGCCAGCTTTTGAATGGAGTTGGCCAGTTCGCCAATCTCATCGTTGCTGGAGATATTGAGAGATACAGACAAATCGCCTTTGCTCATCGTTTCTGTTGCTTGCTTCATGCGCACCAGCGGCTTTGTTAAAATTTGCGACAACAGGAAAATAGTGATAACAGTAAGGATAAATGTAACAACTTCGACTACCATAAACTGATAGGTTAATCGGTTAATCATTTCCCGAATAGAGTCAGTTCCCAAGAACATATATACATAGCCCTTTACTTCATCCTGTATGCGGATAGGGCTGACTGTACAAATGTAATTAGAAGTTTTCCAATGATCCTCGATGACAGTTCCTTTTGGGGATATATCCTTCATATCTAGATGCAAATGCTTCTTCATAGCAGCGTCCAGGTTATTGGATTTGGCAAGAATTTTTCTATCTTTGGATGTAATGACAACCTTTGTTTCCGCTTCGGATTCCATTAAGGCTACATGCTTAATGGTTTCGTCATCAAAATACTTTTCAAGCACATCGCGATGGCTATTTCCCCTTGCCAATAATGAAGCGATTTCCTCATCGATCCGGTTATTTACTAAGCTGTAGTATAACAAAAGAAATAACAGCAATTCGAGCAGCAAAGTAACGGTGAGGAAGTAAAAACCCAATTTCATAGAAATGCGTCTCATTCACTTTCACAGCCTTATATTGTTATTTTATTAGGTTTAGAGTGTTTTCTCTTCAAGGAGAGATAGAGCTTGTGCCCGAATGTTGTTCTTATACATATATAGTAGCTTGTTAGCGTCAGATACAACAATAAATCCAGTATTTTTTATCATCGGCTAACAACATTGCAGTTCTTATTGCATAGTGTACTGAAAAAATGTGCAGAAATTATGCAGTTTTGCTGTTGTTTTTAGAGCTTTCATCTGCATAATTTCTCGAAAATGTTTTTGTATAATCAGTATAAATTTAAAAAAGGGGGAAAACCATGAAAAGATTATTTCTGGCTGCGACTGCAGCTTCTGCGATAGCTTTGATTACAGCCTGCTCTGCAGCTACTAATGGAACGGCGGATAATATAAATAATCAGAAGAGGGTCAAGAATGAAGTAGCTGCGCAGCCTTTAAAGGTTTTGAAAGGCTCTGAAGTCACTTTGGTGGCGAAGGAAGAAAAACAAAAATTAGATAACGGGGTCGTTGTCCCTGTATGGACTTTTAACGGTTCCGCACCAGGACCTGAAATTCGTGTTAAGAAAGGTGAAAAGGTAAAAGTTACATTGAAAAATGAACTTCCAGCTCCTGTTTCCATTCATTGGCACGGATATCCCGTTCCAAATAATATGGATGGCATTCCGGGAGTCACGCAAGACGCGGTTATGCCAGGAAAAAGCTTTACGTATGAATTTACTGCTGATATACCGGGAACATACTGGTATCACTCCCACCAGGATTCTGTAAATCAACTGGACCGCGGCCTATATGGCTCGCTTGTGGTGGAAGATCCTGCAGAAGAATATGATAAAGACTATACCTTAATGTTAGATGAATGGGTGACGTATCAAAAGGAGATTGATAAGCAAATAGAGGAAATGACAAAGAACGAAAAAGATAAAGAAAGTGACACGGGCAGCAAAGAGACAAGTATGAACATGGAGGGGATGGATCACTCCGGAATGAACATGGAGGGGATGACGGACGGGGATATGGAAGGTATGGACCACTCCGGAATGAACATGCAAGGACACGATATGAGCAATTACGATTTGTTTACCATTAATGGAAAAAGCGGGGATCTAATAAAGCCGCTGAAGGTTAAGCAAGGCGATAAGGTTCGCCTTCGGTTTGTAAATGCCGGCTACCTGTCCCATAACATCCATATTCATGGCCAGGATATAAAGGTGATTGCGACAGACGGCCAGCTGATAAACGATCCAAAGACAGTAAAAGATCAAATTTTAGCGATTGCGCCAGGAGAACGGTATGACGTAGAGTTTACGGCAAACAATCCCGGCAAGTGGTATATTGAATGTCACAGTGATATGGAAGGCGCAAAAGGAATGAAGGCTGTAATTGAATACGAAGGAAGCGAAAACATGACAGACAAGGCAAACGAGAAGGAACAGCTTCCGCAAATTGATTTGACAAACTACGGAACGAAAAAAGCAGGAACGTTCACATTAAACCAGAAGTATGATGTAAATTATACAATGGATTTAAACATGGGGATGGATGGAAACAACATGGTGTACACGATTAACGGTAAAACATTCCCAAATACAGAACCGATTGAGGTGAAAAAAGGAGATCTTGTCAAAGTGAAGCTGAAAAACGGCTCGATGACGGGCGATCATCCAATGCACTTGCATGGCCACTTTTTCCAAGTATTAAGCAAAAACGGCCAGCCGATAGAAGGATCTCCAATTGTGAAGGATACACTCAATGTGAAGCCGGGGGAAGAGTATGAGGTAGCATTCGTTGCCGATAATCCAGGCGAGTGGATGTTCCACTGCCATGATTTGCACCATGCGTCTGCGGGAATGGTAACAACGGTGGATTATACAGATTACCAAGGGAATTATAAACCGAATCCAAGTGTTTCAAATATGCCGGAATAACTTAAAAAAGGACCTTGTAGATTGCCAAATAGCTATTCTACAAGGTTCTTTTTATATATATCCAATTTATGATTTGGACATATACATCGCGGCTAAATAGAACAAACAGCAACTTGTACTTGCTTTCTCTCTCTGGTTTTCCGTCGCATGGGGCAGGAATAGGTTTTGACCGCTTCTATGCATAGCCGGATGCTCTCTCCCCTTTCAAAAGAAAGGTTTTATGTTCTTTGTCTAACTTGTATTTATGTATGTTTCACATATCACTTGAAAAATATGAAACTAAAACGAATTGCTTCTGCAAACATAATTATGATGGAAGCGTTTTTTTTAAATTCCGTAAGAAGCGGATGCTGTAAAGAACCTTCCGCTTTTTGCGATTCATACTCTGTCCGTTATCCGAAAGCGTGAAAATATCACTATATAATCTTCTCATTTCCTTCCCCCCTTTCATTGCAGCATTCCTCTTTTCCATTCTTTTCGCACATGAACGAAACAACCTATGATACAATATGAAGGATAGCTTAAAGGAGGAGGAAGCTCCTAGTGAATATTGCGTTCATTATTTTCGCACTTATTGTCTTGCTGTATGCAAATCTTATGACGAATACACTTTGCCAGCAAAAAGACCTCGCTGACTCTCATAGCGCACGTGTATTCCGAACTATTAATGTATGCATAACCATTCTTCTCATTTCCAGTTATGTGGAGGTTATGTATCACACGATAAAGTGATGAGGGAAGTTCCCTTCATCGCTTTTTTTTATAGGCTCTTTTCGTGTTGTATAAATAAAAATCCGGCCAGCACTAGCTTAGCCGGCCGAATTTTTATAGTTTTTTTGTTTACACTATTAGCATACCCAAGCTGCCCCTACAATGATTAACAAGATAAAGAGGACAACGATTAGCGCAAAGCCGCCATAGTATCCGTATCCGCCGCTCATTCCCGACACCTCCTTCACGCTGTGTAAGATATAGTATGCATTTCACGAATGAAAGGAGTAGGCGTTTATCCTAATCAGAGACATTAATAGCCGTAAGCACAGCCGACAATAATTAGCAAAATAAATAGTACGACGATTAACACAAAGCCATTATGATAATTGTGACCCATCGCTTTTACCCCCTTTTCAAGCTTCCCTATATAGTATTAAGAAAAGGAATTTTTGCCTATGCAAATATCCTGTTTTTTAGCTTTTTGTAAAGAATTGGGCGTTTTCCCCGTTCATAATAGGAAAACCATTAAAAATATGTTATATTAGTTGTTGTATCATTTGACCATACTGTTACTAAAATACATATGTAGGAGTGTTACCGGATGAAAAAAGCAATTATTGCATTGGCCGCAACAAGCGTTCTCGCTCTCTCTGCCTGCGGCAACTCTGAAACTGTCGTAAAAAGCAGTGCAGGAAATATTACAAAAGAGGAATTTTATGAAGCCATGAAGGATCGCGGCGGCCAAAATGTGCTAAGGCAGCTCGTTATGGAAAAAGTGTTTACAAAAAATTATAAAGTCAGCGATAAAGATGTAGATAAAGAATTCGATAAAATAAAAGAACAATATGGCGACCAATTTGAAGCTGCTTTAAAACAAAATGCCCTAGATGAAAAAACGCTAAAGCAGCAGCTGCGCGCGCAGCTCGCGTTAAAAGAGGCAGTTGCCGCTACAATTACAGATAAAGAGCTAAAGGAAAAGCATAAGCCGGAAATCCGCGCCAGCCACATTCTTGTGAAAGATGAAGAAACAGCGAAAAAAGTAAAAGAGCTGTTAAATCAAGGAAAATCATTTGAAGATTTGGCAAAGGAATACTCTGAAGATAAAGGGTCAGCTGAAAAAGGTGGGGATTTGGATTACTTCGGCCCTGGCAAAATGATGCCGGAATTTGAACAAGCCGCTTATAAGCTGAAAAAAGGCGAAATCAGCGAGCCGGTTAAATCCCAATACGGCTATCATATTATTAAAGTAACGGATATAAAAGAGTTGAAGCCTTTCAAGGAAGAGAAAGAGAAACTCAAGGATCAGCTTGTTGAAGAGAAACTGCAAGATACAGCCTTTATGGATAAGCTTGTTGAGAAAGAGCTAAAGAAGGCTGATGTAGAAGTAGAAGATAAAGACTTAAAAGACGCATTCAAGCCTGCAAAAGAAGCGCAGCAGTAAGAAAAGCTTTATCCTTCCAGAAAAAACGAGCGCGGGAGTGTCCCGCGCTCGTTTCGTTATCCAAAATCTTACGCCCCTACTAAATTGACTTTAGCTACTTTTTTTCGTAATACTTCCAAAGCTCGCGATTAGATGTAGTAATAGCGGTCGCCCCCGCTTTTAACGCTTTTTCTACATCTTCAACCGTTCGAATAAAGCCGCCTGCCAAAATCGGAATGCCAGTTTGCTCTTTTACCTCCGCAATAATTTCCGTTAACGCCCCCGGCAGCACTTCAATATAATCCGGCTTTGTTTTCTCAAGCAGCGCATAGCTTTTTTCCAGCCCGCTTGAGTCAATTAAAAATACGCGCTGAATGGCCGCGACACCTTTTTGCTTCGCCTTTATGATGACATTCGCTTTTGTCGACACTAAACCAAATGGCTTAAACTCCTGGCATATATACTCTGTCGCATACACGTCACTTTGCAGGCCGTGTATTAAATCCACATGCAAAAATATATGCTTGTTATGCTTTTTTGCTAATGCAACCACGCTTTTTAGCTGTGCGACGTGTATATCCAACAGCACGATATATTGGTAGGAACTATGCAAAAGCTTTTCTAAATCTTTTAACTGCCGAACAGCCGGCAAAATTTTCTGTTCATGAAATTCCATATGATTCTCCTTTTTCGACCGCATATGTTTTCAAAAGGAAAAACCGGCAGAGTTATCCCTACCGGCTTTTCATAATAATACGGAGTTATCGTCTTTCTTTTGGGCGCGGCGCTCTCTCTCCTCCTGTATCCGCTTTAGATACACTTCTCCTTCCCGCTCGATAAATTCTCGATCGATTTCTTGTTCTTTCTTAGAAGTGTACAGCACCATATAACCGCTCACAATAATTCCTAAAATGACAAGGTAGACCCACCAAGGCAATAATTCCATTATTTCTCCCTTCCTTCTGTAGACAAGCTTTTTATTGTTACTATATGAAGAAAGAGATGGATTTAGAACTTAGTTATGAAAAGTCGGTTTATAAAAAGTCCGATTATCCAACGCAAACACGCGCTCTGTAAATTCGCCCGGCTTGACACGGCTAAGCGCACGGTCCATCATGTTCATTTTCGCATCTAAATTATCAATATAATGGAGAATCTCCGCTTCCTTAACCATCGGCGGCTTCGGGCTGCCCCATTCCGCCTTGCCGTGATGGCTCAAAACGATATGCTGCAAAATCACGACTTCTTCGCCGTTAATGCGCAGTTCATCCGCCGCTTTTGCTATTTCGCTGACCATAATGGAAATGTGGCCGATTAAATTCCCTTCAATTGTATATGAGGTGGAAATCGGGCCCGAGAGCTCGATAACCTTGCCAAGGTCATGCAAAATAACTCCCGCATACAGCAAATCCTTATCAAGCGAAGGGTAAAGCTGCGCGATTGCCTTCGCCAAGTCCAGCATGGAGACGACATGATACGCAAGCCCCGATACAAATTCATGGTGATTTTTCGTCGCAGCCGGATATTCCAAAAAATCGCCTTGGTATTTTTTCAGCAAATGCCGGGTAATGCGCTGTATATTCGGATTGCGCATTTCAAATATATACTGTGTAATTTTTTCCATCATGGTTTCTTTTGCAAGAGGAGCCCGCTCTACGAAATCTGATATATCAGGGGCCTCATGCGGCTGCGCCAGCCGAATTTGCTTAAGCTTGAGCTGGATGCGCCCTTTGTAATTTTGAATATCGCCGACAACCTTGACGATCTTCTCCGCTGCATATTGCTGTTCATCCTCTTTTGAGATATCCCAAAGCTTTGCTTCGATTTCACCGCTTCTGTCTTGAAGAATTAACGTAAGGAACGGCTTTCCATTGCTTGCGATGCCACGGCTTGCCGATTTGATGAGCAAAAGCACATCAACCTGCTCGCCAACCTCATATTGCGTAATTTTCCTTTTCATGTATTTTCCTCCAGCATGAACGATTATTTCTAGTATACCATAGAAAAAACTCCCATTAAACGGCTTCCCGCTGTCCTTCGAGCTTCACAATCTCTTCCCCGGCAAACAGCGGCAATATGTGCGCGTGGCATGTAAAAAACAGCACCTGCCTGTTGGCTGCTCTCTTTTTTAACAAAGCCATCGCCCGAACGGTGCGTTCCGTATCAAAATGCACAAAGCTATCGTCAACAATAAGCGGGCATTGCGCTTCAAACATGTCTGCCAAAGCAAAGCGCAACGATAAATACAGCTGCTCGGCCGTAGCCTGGCTCAGCTCATAGCCATAAAAGCGCACGCCATCCTTTCTCTCGGCAACAAATGACTGCTCCGCTGTTGGCGAAAACAGCCGGCTGTACTCACCGTTCGTTAAGTAACAAAAATATTGTTCGGCTGTTTCCAAAATGCGCGGCAGACGCACTTCATGATAATGCGCTTTTGTTTTCGTTAACACCGCTTTTGCCGTTGCATAAGCTGCCCATTTTTTCATATATTCGCGCAGTTGCGACTTTTTCGCTTCCCATTCATGAAGCAATTCGGCATATGTGCTGCCCTCTTCCAAGTTCGCGATTTCCACATTACATTGGGCCAGCAGCGTTTGCAATTGCCCTTCCTCTTCATTCAAGCTTTGCGCCTTCTTATGTTCCGCCTGCAAAAGCGTTTCATATTCCTCGGTCCATGCACTCCTATCTTCCTTGTCTATATGAACAAGACGTTCTGTCAATATTGATATTTGCGTTGTTAGAAAAGAAATCTCTTTCTTCGCCTTTTGCACTTCTTCGTATTCCTTTCCTTTTTTGAAAAATTCATCCTCTGTTTGCGCTTGCGCTCCTTCCCATAGCTTCTTGCATTCTGCTTCTAGCTTACTGCCTCTTTGCCGTAAGTCATTCAACTCTTCCGACCACTCCGCAAGCTTTTGTTTAAGCTCCCGCTGCGCCTGTTCCTTTTGGCGCTCCTCTTTTACCTTCTCATGTATACGATGAAGAGCTATAGAGATACTGCTATATGGAACTTGAAACATCTCGCATAAATGCTTCACTCTTAATTCGAACGCATATATTTCTGCATGCAGCTCCGCTTTCCGCTTCGCCTGTTTTTTTTCCTCCTTTAACAGCTGCTTTAGCTTTTCCAGCCCTTCCCATGCTGCTAAAAGCTGCGTATGTGCGAGGCCCTCCGGCAAAGAGCACGCTTCTTTATACAACGTTAATTCCCGCTGTGAGGCAAATAAGGCTTGCTCCCACTCCTCATATTGCGCAACAATGCGCTCATAAGCTTTTTCCGCCTGCTCTAGCTTAAACTGCTCCCGTTCTAGGAGCTGAAGCATTTGTGCATCTTTCTCAAGCTGGTAGCGCGCTTCGATATATTCCGGCTGTGCCTCTTTGCTTAATGCCGGCTGCTTTTGCCGCCTTACAACAAATACGATTACAACAGAAACAAATAAAAAGAGGCTTAACAAAGCAAAAAATGTTTCGTGCAGCAGCAAGCTCACCGTTAATATCGCTGTACTAATAATAAGCGCAAGGAGGATGCCCATATTCCAGGTTTTTGCTTTATCTGTTTTGCGATGGTTTTGCCGCGCCTGCAATCCCTCCGCTTTTTGCATCTGCTTATACCGGCTTCGTTCTTCTTCCGAAAGCAGCTGCGCCTGCAAATGCCGGACTTGCTCCTCATGCTCCTCCAGCATTTCCTTCACATCTATAAAACGCTCGTCAAGCTCACGCTTTTGTTCCGCCAAGCGCTGCGCCTTTTGCACTGATTCAGTTACAGCCTCTTTTCTTGCTAAGCTTGTGTCCAGCTGCAGCACAAAAGAGAGGTCTCCCGCAAGCCCCAGCCTGCTTTGCAGCTCCTCGATGTCTTCCCGCAAATGTCCCAGGCTTGCCGTTACTAGCTGCAGCTCCTGCTTGGCCGCTTCATAGGATACCTGCTGCAGCCTGCATTCCTCGACAAACGGCTCCTGCTGCAACAGCGAAAGATTTAATTCGCTTACATGCCTTTGCGCTTCCTCTATTTTTTTGTTCAGCACCTCAAGCTGCTGCTCTATCGGCCTTCGCTCTGCCTGCAGCTTATCATAACGGGCAATTCCGTCCGGCGGGAAAGAAAAAACGTTCAAAGACTTTAAAAATTGCTCGTATTTTTGCTGTTCGATAAGCAATGGCTGCAGTGTTTGCATTGTCTCAAAATCTTTTATACGCTGTGCCAGCTGCTCTTTTTCCACTTGTATCTCCTTTAAACGCTGTTCACAGTTCTTTTTCTTTATCTGCCACTTCTCATATGTATCTATTTTTTGCTGCCATTTTTGCAGCGCCCCATGAAGCTTTCCCATTTCCAAAAGCGCACTATTAATGATCGGCTTGCGTCCATTCGGCTTAAAAAGCGATTCCATTTCACGGTCCAGCTTTTTCTCTAGCTGCAGCAAAGCATCCGTTCCGACAGCTCCGGCGGAAAACAAGTAGTTTCCGAGTTCCTCCTGTTTTACGCTATGAATATTTTGAAGGCCATGTATATCAAAGGAAAAAATCGATTCAAACAATGAAGCGTCCATACCTGTAAGCAGCTCCAGCAATATCTCTTCGCCGCCTAAAGTGCCGTCTTCCCGGTACACCGTGACTCCGCCGGCTGCATTTTTCGGAAGCCGCTCTATTTTGATCCGCCCGTACCGCTCTGTCTGCACCGTAATCGCACCGCCATATTTTCCGCCTGTTTTTGGTTCGTAACGCTGCTGCCCTCTCGTTGGAAAACCGAATAAAATCGCTTTTATAAAGGAACGAATCGTTGATTTTCCGGCTTCATTTTCACCATATAGCACAGTAAAAGAAGACAAATCAAACTCTTTATTTTCAAATTTTCCGTAGCCGTATATATGGAGCTTTTCCAGCTTCATTCCCTCACACCTCCCTCGGCAAGCAATCCTTCTATTACAATCCGCTCAGCCTCTTTGCGGATTTCTTCTTTTTCCTCATCTGAAAATGGCTCCAACACCTTTCGAGCCGCGCTGTTCCAAAGCGGCCGCAGCACCGTATCCATATCGGTAAACGCTTCTGTTTCCTTCAATAAATCCGCGAAAAAATCATTTTCGCTTTTCAGCCGCTCCCAAGCCTCATGAGAAAATGTATAATTATAGCATTTTACAATATATACGAAATTCTCTTGTATCTCTCCGTCATTTAAAATGTGCATGATATCCTCCAGCTGTCTTGCATCCTGCAGCAAAGAAGAAGCTGCGCCCTGCCCCGAAAACGCCAGCGTAAGCAACACGCCTTCCCGTTCCCGCCGGACTTGCCGAATTGCTTCATAGCAGCATGTTAATATGTCATCAATAGACTGCAAGCCTTCGATCGAAATTTCGGCTTCTTCCCAGACAATATCCATTGTCGGAACAAATGTACAAACCTGCTTCCCTGTACCGAGCTCCACCAAATAACAGCCCTTTTCCCCCGTTTCCTTCCGGTGCCTGCCCTGTATATTGCCTGGATAAATAATCGGAGGATTCTCGCTTAGCACGCTTCGTTTATGAATATGGCCAAGCGCCCAATAGTCAAATCCTTTCTCTTGCAGCTCTTTTAGCTGAAACGGCGCGTAACGGCTATGCTCGTTGCTTCCGTCCATGCTTCCATGAAGCAAACCGATATGAAACGGGGCGTCTCCCGCTTTGTTATATTGAGATGTCATATTATCCATAACCGCTTTTTGGTGATAGCTAAATCCATACAAATACGCAAGCAGCTCGCCGTCCCTGTAATACGGCTTCGCTTCCACATAAGGCTGCAAAAAAGCATGCACATTATCGGGAAACTCAATGGCCGCCCAGCTTCCGCCTACATGGTCATGATTGCCGTGAATGATATACGCCGGGATGTTGTATGCATGAAGGCGGCGCATCTGCTCCCGCACAAAAACTTGCGCGCGCAAGCTTCTCATCTCAGCGTCATACAAATCTCCGGATATAACAACAAAATCCACCCGTTCCTGAATCGCTTTATCTATAATTCTCGCAAAGGAACGAAATGTGCTCTCTTTCATTCTTTCAAACAGCGCAGAAGGCACGCTTGCTTCCATTCCCTTAAACGGACTGTCAAGATGCAAATCCGCCGCATGAATAAATGTCAATGATTTCATGAAACAATCTTCACCTCTTTCTGACTGCTTCTTATTGTAGCACGTTCGGCGCCGATTTTCTTTTGCACAATCACTCGCTTTATGTCAAAATAATAGTAACATTCTGATTAATAAAAAAGGGGGATTTTCGATGGGAATGTATACGTTAACCGCGTTTGAAAAAGACGGCACGAAATTATTGGATGAGACATTTGAAGCGGCAAACGAAGCCGAAGCAAAACAAAAAGGGGAGCAATTGCTGCGCGAGAAAAACTTATACGAGCATACGCACCGCTGCACAAGCTCAAGCGGCAAGCTTGTATTATTTCAGCGTTAAGAAAATGAATAAAAAAAATCTGGCTTCACTTCCGAATATTCGCTTTGACAGCTACGATGAAGGGCTTGCTGCGCAAGTTTTATATATTGGCCCATATGCGAAAGAGCATACAGCTATTATGGGGCTTCACCAATTCATTTATGAAAACGGATATAGTCTTAGCAGCCCCCACCATGAGATATATTTAAGCGATCCGAGACGCACTGCCCCAGAAAAATTGAAGACCATTTTAAGGCAGCCGTGCGTGTTGGCTAAAGCAAGCATCGCCATTTGAAAGAACTGTTTTCTATAGCCGATTAAAACATCCCTTCCAGATAGCATCTTGCCTATCTACCTGAAAGGGATGTTCCTCTTACTTTCCGCGGAATACCGGCGGACGTTTCTCTAAGAAAGCTTGAATTCCCTCTTGATGGTCCGCTGTTGCGCGCATGCAGCCTTGTCCCGCTTTTTCAGCTTCCAATACTTGCAGCAACGCGGCTTTGTTGCGTTCACACAATACTTGCTTCGTTTCGATCATCGCTTTGACCGGCTTTTGCAGCCATTGCTCCGCCTTTTGCTTTACTGCCTGCGGGAAGTCCTTCGCAACTATTTCATCGATGAGGCCAAGCTCCAGCGCTTCTTCGGCCGGCATCCGTTTGCCTTCCCAAATAATATGCTTTGCCATGCTTTCCCCTACGCGGTTTTGCAGGAAGAAATGCCCGCCCCCGTCAGGAATTAAAGCGATGCCGATAAAATTCATGGCTACAACAGAGGAACTGTCGGCCATGATATAATCGGCAGCAAGGGCCAAGCTTAAGCCTAAACCTGCAGTCGGGCCGTGAATGGCGCTAATCACAAGCTTAGGCATCGTATACAGTGTAACAACAAGATCGGAAATAATATCCATAATCACTTGGAACTTGCTTTCATCACTGTCAGACAGCATCGATTTAATATCTCCTCCAGCAGAAAAGCCTCTGCCATTGCCGCACAGCACTACCACATCCGCAGCGCTTTCGGATACTTCTTTCAGTTTATGAAGCAATTCCTTTAGCGTCGGCACGTCCAGTGCATTTAAAACTTGCGGGCGATTAAGCATAACGGTTGCGATCCGTCCTTCATATTTAACAATTACACAATCTGTAGAGCTTGATACAGTCATTGCGGCAGCCTCCCCATATCGTTTTCCTATATACAATTTGAGAAGGCATACGAAAACTCCTTCTTTTTTTGATGGCTATGTTAAACGTTATTATTAATGCAGAAAGGAAGGGAATCAAACATTTCTTTTAGAGGGGAGAGAGTATCTAGCCATGCATAGAAACGGTTAAAACTTATGTCTGCCCCGCGCGATGGAAAACCAGAGGGAGGAAATAAGTGCGGATTCGGTTTGTTCTACATAGGCGTGGGATATATGCCTACATCATAAATGATTCATATCATACGCTTTTGACACAAAAATCAACATTGGTCTTTCACACAGCTTTTTTAATATAATCAACGCCGTCCAATGCCCTCTAAGAATGGAATTTTCAGCTAGTACGGTGAATTACCCGCCACTTAGCTTTGCTTGAAGTGGGTGCTTCTTTCGGAATATGTTAAAAGGGAGCTGAACCGAAAAATCCGCCCGTAGCGAACTTATCGACCAACTCCCCGTCTTTCTTCTTTATTGCTTTACGGATTGCTCAAACATTTGGCGCAGCACAAACTTTTGCAGCTTGCCGCTGGCATTGCGCGGCAGTTCATCTAAAAATACGTAGTGGCGCGGGCGTTTGTAGTCCGCTAATGCGTCGCTGTTTTTGCAATATTCATCAAGCTCTTCTGCCGTTAAGCTTTCATCCTTCTTTACAACAACAGCGACAACGCGCTCGCCCCACAATTCATCCGGCTCGCCGAGAACCGCGACGTCAAGAATGCCTTCATGCCCGTGCAGGAAATCCTCGATTTCACGCGGGTAGATGTTCACTCCCCCGCTAATAATCATATCGTCTACACGGTCTGCCACATACAAATAGCCATCCTTATCCATGTAGCCAAGGTCGCCGGAATGGTACCAGCCTTTATATGTAGACTTTTGCGTTGCTTCTTCACGGTTATGGTAGCCGACCATCATGCAAGGGCCCCTCATAATAATTTCACCTACTTCATAAGGCGGAAGAACATCATCCGGTTCAGACGGGCCATCTTCGTTTGGTTTTACAATGCGGATTTCGTGATTGAAACACATTTTGCCGGCAGAACCCGCTTTTGTCAGCTGGTCTTCTTCTACCAAGAAGGACACAACCGGTCCCATTTCCGTCATGCCGTAAATTTGGACAAGATCGATATGAAGGCGATCTTTGCATTCTTTTACAAGAGAAGGCGCCATTGCTGCTCCTCCGTAAACGCCAATTTTCATAGAATCCAGCTTATAGTTGTCCAAATTCTCCTGAAGCATCATATTCCACATCGTCGGCGCTGCAAAGAAGGTCGTAATTCCTTCCGCTTCGATCGTTTCCAGCACTTTTTTCGTATCAAACTGATGCAAGATTACATTTTTGGCACCGGCATGCACCCGCGGCAAAATGCCAGCATGCAGCTCGCCGCAATGGTACAGCGGTGCTGTAACAAGCCCGACGCTATCGCGCGTATATTTTAAATAATACATACAAAGCAGGCTATGCTCTGCCATGTCGCGGTGGCGATGCAACACGCCTTTTGGATGCCCGGTCGTTCCGCTTGTGTACATCATCGAGCAAAGATCATTTTCATCCACTTCAATTGTCTCAAGATAAGAAGAAGCTGCTGCAACTTTTTCGTGATAGGAGGCTGCATAGGAAGGAACGTCGTTTTCAATATACCAAAATGAAATGGAGGAGAAATCGCCTGCGATGCTGGAAATCACTGGTTCTACTGCTTTTTCAAACAATACAACCTTCGGGGCGGCGTCCGTTAAAATATAAGCAACTTCCTTTGCTTTTAGGCGGAAGTTAATTGGATTGAATACTGCCCCGATTTTCATGCAAGCAAAGTAAGCGGTTGCAAATTCACTCGAATTATATAAGTATGTAGAAACGCGGTCCCCTTTTCTGACACCGGCTTCTAACAGCGCGTTCGCCGCTTTGTTTACTTGCTCGCCCCACTCTTTATACGTCCAGCGAATGCCTTTATCCGGCTCCACCAACGCTTCTTTGTTCGGATATCCCTGCACTGCTAAATCAAAAATTCTTCCTATTGTCATATACATATAATTCTTTTCCTCCTCCTATTAAATTTCACAATTCTATTAGTTCGTCTATAAACAGACACGCTCCTTCTCAAATTTTGGCGAAAACACCTAATTTTTTCCTGTATTTCTCGACATATTTCATGAAAATTCAGTCTATTATTGTTGTTTTTTCTTTATTTCTCTATGATGAAAGAAGACAGCCTAACATACAAAGGTTTTTATCAACAAAGACAAAATCAAAAAGCTGTCGAAGGGTGACAGCTTTTTTCTAGGAGAACAGATCCTCCAAAATCTTTAGTTTATCTTCTGTATACTTTAAATACCCATCATTATAGGATTTCGGATCCTTCGGGTTAGCAAAATGCGTAATGGCGCCTGTTTTCGGGTCCACGAATTTGCTAGATGCGCCGCAGCCAAGGCCAATAATAGATTGCACCTCTTCCATAATGACAATATTATAAATACTTTCTTGCCCCGGAATAGAATAGCCGACATTTTCCAAATTTCCTAAAATATTTTTTTGGCGATATAAATAGTACGGAACGTAACCATGCTCCTTTGTCCAGCTTTCAGCGGCTTGCATCATTTCCGTAATTTCTTCACGGCCTGCAACTTTATATTTTCGTTTATTTTGTGTCATTTCCGACGCCCGCTTGAACGAAAGCGTATGAACCGTTAGCGATTCCGGCATTAGCTTTTCTGTTTCCGCCAATGTATGCTTGAAAATATCGATTCCTTCTCCCGGAAGGCCAATAATTAAGTCCATGTTGATATTGTTCATCCCCATGGCGCGGGCTAAATAGTACTTTTCAACCGTTTCTGCTACCGTATGGTGGCGGCCGATCGCTTTTAGCGTCTCTTCATGATAAGACTGTGGATTAATGCTGATACGGTCGATATTCCATTTTTTCAGCACATTAAGCTTTTCCGGCGTAATCGTATCCGGACGGCCCGCCTCCACTGTCAATTCGCGAATATGTTGTACATCCGGGAAGGACTCGTACATTTCTTCATACAGCATATCCATTTCTTCAGCGGTAATGCTCGTCGGCGTACCGCCGCCGTAATACACCGTTGTAATACGAATGCCCTTTTCCTTCAAAAACCTTCCAATTTCGCGCATTTCATAATGCAATCCGCCTAAAAACGAATCAACAGAGCCTTGTCTTCCGTTGATAGCGTAAGCAGGAAATGTACAATACGCGCATTTCGTCGGGCAAAACGGAATGCCGATATAAATGCTCACTTCTTTTTTCAAGTCATATAAATCAGGCACAACCGCAAGCTGGCGGTCTACAATCCGCTGCATTAAATCGATTTTTTCCTCATGGATTAAATAGTCCTCGTGCAGCTCTTTATGGGCCTGTTCCTTCGTCATGCCGCTTTGCAGCTTTTTATGAAGCAGCTTCGTTGGGCGTACGCCCGTTAAAATCCCCCACTTTTGCTCCACTCCCGTCAGCTGCTGCAGCACGGATAAATACACATATGAAACAGCATTCTTTACTTGCTTAAAGCGTTCCTTCTCGCTTGTACATGCTGTCGTATCTTTTGAAAATTGCATCGTATATGTTTGCCCTGTCATAATATCAGTTAAAGCTGCAGAAGCGGTTACTGCGTCTTCTCCTTTAACCTGGATATCTACAACAAGGTTAGCTTCTTCCTGTTCAAATGCTACTGTAGGCTCTTCAAAAAACAAACCGCTAATTAATTGGAGCGGCCGAAGAAAGCGATCATCTTTTAAAGTTTGGATCGTAATTCGCAACAATCATCACCTTTTCATTTTTAGACTTCCTTTAGTTTACTTGAATGGATAAATGGAGGTCAACTTAAAAAACCTCAGACAAATGTCTGAGGAATATCGTTACCATTTTTTTATTTTAATATGCTCTTTCAGGAAGTTAAGCGGAAATTGCTTGCGGAAGTGCTCTTTAATCATGTACGTTACTCCGTTTTCATTGTTGGAGCGCGTAACCCAATCGGCAGCCTTTTTTAGCGCGATTGGCGCATTGCCCATCGCTACGCCTAATCCGGTGTTTTCAATCACTTCCAAATCATCCATGCTGTCGCCGATTGCGACCATCTCCCTCAAATCGATGCCAAGATGATTGCCAAGAAGCTGCAGCCCTCTTAGCTTAGATATGCCAGGCGGAAGGATTTCAATTTTTCCTCCTTCACACTCAATGATGTGGATATCGTCAAATGCTTCCTTAATTGTTTGCAAAGCATGTTCTTTTTCACTCTCTTTTGAAAAGAACACATCTATTTTCGGGGCTGCCACTGGCTGGTCGCGCAATGTTTCTCCCAGCGATTCTACGAATTGAATCGGGTAAAATACAGGGTCAGCGTTGGAAAGCACGGCTCTGGCAATTAAATTGGAGGAAAGATTGCGGCGGTTTCCTACAGAAAAACGTTCATGGGAAATACGGATGTTGCAGTCGAAATGCTCCAATACCTGCACAAGATTAAATGTTTTTTCTTCCGATAGCTTCTTTTGTACGAGCGGCGCATCAAGAGAAGAAGAAATAAATGCTCCGCTATGCGTAACAATGATAGAATCGAGCTTTAACGCCTTGGCGACCTTTTGCGCAGATTGGAAATTCCTGCTTGTATACAGCGTTACATAAACACCTTTTTCCCTGACAAAATCAAGGGCTTCTTTCGCCCCCTTTTGTATTCTGCCGCTTGTGCGAAGCAACGTTCCATCTATATTAATGGCAAGTAAACGATAAATCATGGTGAAAGACCTCCTTTTCTTAGGTGTTGCATTCTACAATTAGCCTATGAAACGAGGTCTTTAATTAGAACAGCTGATGAGTGAAGGTGTTCAAGTCTATGGGAATTTGCCGTGTACAGTAACGATTAGGCCTTTTTACATATTTGCGGGCCGATGGTTTCATAACTGTTACATATTTTCCTAATCAGGGAAAAAACGCTTTAGAAATCCACTTTCTTTGTAATCATCTTAATAATTTGCTTTAACAGGGAAAAAGCTAAGCTAACATTCTTTATGAAGATGCCCTTCTCTTAGCGTTAGTCAACAACCCGCCACTTATCGTTGGGCTTCGCCCTTCACACAATTGAAGTAGGGGTATCCTTGTCGATTTTTAGATGAAAAAATACCGTTTAAGGAGAGATGTGTATGAAGTGGCCTCTATCATGGTATGAAGGAGACACGCTTGATGTGGCCAAACGCCTTTTAGGGCACAAGCTTGTTCATATCGTAGCTGGAAAAAAACGAAGCGGCTTTATCGTGGAAGTGGAAGCATATAAAGGCCCTGATGATAAGGCGGCACACAGTTATGGGGGGCGCCGCACCGAACGGACGGAAATCATGTACGGGCCCCCCGGCCATGCTTACGTTTATTTTATTTACGGAATGTATCATTGCTTCAATATTATTACGGCTCCGGCCGGCATCCCCCAAGGTGTTCTCATCCGCGCTTTGGAGCCGGCAGAAGGAATTGAGGAAATGAAGCTGTCCCGCTACGGCAAAACAGATATAACGAAGCAGCAGATGTGCAATTTAACGAACGGGCCCGGCAAGCTATGCCGCGCGATGAATATTACGATGAGGCAAAAAGGATTATCTCTTTTGAGCGATGAACTGCATGTCGAAAAAGTGGAGCCAAATCACCACTTGGCACGCACGTATAATATTGCCGCCGGGCCTCGCATCAATATTGACTACGCAGAAGAAGCGGTACATTATCCGTGGCGCTTCTATTTTGAAAATCATCCGTACGTGTCCAAATAATTGAACTGATTGGGCAGTTGGCCGGATGCCGATGAACCAGAAGAGGGTGTGCCAAAAACACAGCGCTACGCGTTGCCTTTTGGCACACCCTCGTTTTTATGCCGGCATGATTGGGCCGTATAAATCCTCAAGCGGCTTTAAAATAATTTTATTTAAATCGCCGATTAACATATTCATGCGTTGTTCAGCCTGCATCAGCTGCGCAATTTTCTGGTTTTGCTGTACCTGTGCTACAATTTGCTGCGCCTTCATGTTATCTTGCTCTGTAATTTCCTGTCCTTGCATCATCTTTTGCTGCAATTCCATTTGAACCGCGCGGAATTGGTCAAATAATTGCTTCGCTTGCAAATCAGCCTGTACCGCTCGAAAGCTCTGCTGCAAAGCTTGATAATCAGGATTTTCCATAATTGCTTTTTGCAATGCATATGCTGCGTCATACATATTCGTAGCCATTTTTGTTTTCCTCCTTATGTATCGTGCTTGAAGCACCCTTTTAACTATACCAGACTATGTATCATATGTGGAATGTTTTTATATTATGCCTTCTTCTTTTCGATCAGCGGCAAACAGCTCGCCTCCCCGGCCATTTCACCAGTTATTTCCTTTAGTCATACAATGCAATACATACTTGCGCTTCATGATAGATAAAAACAAATGAGGGATTTGCCATGTTTTCTACAGCAACTGTAAAAATTATTTGCGACAACTCATGCCCCACAGCTGAAGAGATAAAAATATCAAAGCAACTTGCCGGGCAGTGGAACATAAAGAAAGATGGCACGTTTACCATCTTTTTTGGTCTAACAAGCGTTCACGTGAATATTACTTCAATAGAAGAAAAAGGCGCCGCCATCAAATGCAGCCCGGTTCTCCTTTCCCGCCTCAAGCTTCCGGGCGATTGTACATTACGCTACAGTTGGCTCGCTTCACGGCAGGAGCTTTTCCTTGGGCCGGTTATCGCCGTCATCACTGAGATTAAAGATTGCAATCCCCCTTCCTTTGGTACAATTTCTGAATTTTGCGGGGAACTGGCTATGCTGTGCGAACAAAGCGGCTCTTTTTTTTATGTAACTTCCCTTTCTCTTTGGACAGAGCAAACGATATATGGATACTTTTATAATCATGGTGAATGGGTAAAAGAAGAAATGCCTTTTCCGAGTGTCGTTCACAACCGCATTCATTCCCGCAAAACAGAGCAGAGCAGTAAGTTTCAGGAGTGGCTGCAAATTTTAAAGAACTGCGGCATTCCCCATTTTAATGACCGATTTTTAAACAAATGGGAAGTATATGAAACACTTCAGCAGTTTCCCTACCTGAATCCATATATTCCGCACACCTTTTTGTTCACAAGCAAAGAAGTATTAGAACAGGCACTTTCGCAATATGCATGTGTATTCTTAAAACCTGTATACGGAAGCCAAGGCCGCCATATATTCAAAGTAACCAAAGCAGACGGGGGCTTCCTGCTCGATTACACAACATTTCAAGGTGATATCCACCGGACATATTCGTCGCTCGACAAGTTATTTGCCACTTTAAAGAATCATATAAAACAAAGGCCGTACATTATTCAGCAAGGCCTTGCCCTCTATACGTATTGCAACAGCCCGGTTGACTTTCGCATCCTGTGCCATAAAACGGATGCCGCAACATGGAAAGCGACCTCGGCGGTAGCACGCGTCTCATCAAAAAATCAATTTGTCTCTAATATAGCCATGGGGGGAAATTTGTATAAGCCCGAAGAGGTACTCCTCTCATCCTTTGAAGCGAAACAAGTAAAGCATATGAAAAAACTGCTCGCTGAACTCGCTGTAGAAACGGCAAAATGCATAAGCCAATCGTACGATGGACTGTATGGAGAATTCGGGATGGATTTAGCATTTGACAAAGAGGGCAATCTATGGCTTATTGAAGTAAACACAAAACCCTCCAAAAGTATCCAGCAAAACCCGGCCAGCTCGTCCATTCGCCCATCCGTCCGTTCTATTTTGCAATGTTGCGATCTTGTAGCCCAACAACCTGTAAGGAGGAAATAACATGATGCTTGGCTTATTGACCATCCGTCCCGCACAAGAGCCGGAATACTTTACAGAAATCGCCAAACGAGCACACCTATACAATATAAAAGTTGCGCGCTTTACTCCCGCTAACATTAATCCTGCAACTGAACTCGTACACGGCTTCATTTTTCATGAACAAAAGCAGGAATGGGTACAAGAAGCGTTCCCAATTCCTCCCTTTATTTATGACCGCTGTTTTTATAACGGCTCCGAAGCAGCAAACAAAGGAAAGCCTATCGTGGAATGGCTGAAAAAAAGGCCGCAAACAACGTTTCTCGGGTATGGGCTTCCAGATAAATTGCACACATACCATATCCTCTCTCAGCATAAAAACATTTCTCCATACATTCCCGTTACAGAACAAGCAACAATCGATTCCGTGCTGCGCGGGCTGGCAGCGTATAAAGACATTGTTATTAAACCGGTTAACGGCTCCGGGGGAAACGGTTTCTGCCGTATTTCCTATATAAGGGGCGGAATAAAGGTTTCTAGACAAACAACACAAACTGTTACAGAAGCATTTCGGACAAAGGATGAATTTTCCATCTGGCTAAAAAAATTATTGGATAGCCAAGCGTATCTGATGCAGCCGTTTCTCTCCATTCAAGACCGTTACGGGCGCTCCTTTGATATTCGGGTGCTGCTGCAAAAAAATGAACATGGCACATGGAAGGAAACCGGCCGCGGCGTGCGCCTTGCCTCCAATCATTCCATCGTTTCTAATTTGCGCCATGGCAGTTCCGTTCTTTCCTTTAAAGATTGGAAGCAAACATACCGCAAACAGGAGATTAGCTTTTTGGAAAATGAAATGAATACATTTCTATTAGCCATTCCTAACGCTTTAGAAGAGGCATTGCCGCCTTTATTTGAATTAGGGCTAGATGTCTCATTCGACCGCAATAAGGCTGTCTGGCTTTTAGATATCAATTCCAAGCCTGGCCGAAAAACAATTCTCCAAAGCACACCATCGTGCTCAGAAAAGCTGTTTCACGCTCCCTTGGCCTATTGTAAACATTTAGCGCATGCACAAAAGGAGGCTGATATCACATGAAAACAAAAGCCTTTTCTATGCACATTAGTGAACGGGAACCAAATTCCTTATTTCTCCCCTATACTGTTTCAGATGTCCAAAGACTAAAGGCTGTTTCCTTTGGAACGCGTGTAGTGGAATGTGAAATAAAAACTGATTATTTATCTGACAGCACAATTACGATTGGAGCGGCGCTTGCTATGGAGCTGCAGCTTCCATTTGCGGCACCCGTGCATATATTTATCCAAGATGATACAGCCGTAATCGGCCCTCTTATCGGGATTTTTACCGCGGGATTTACAGACTCGCATTTGCGCCCTATCGGCGAGCGTTCCTTATTTTTCGCTAACATGCTAAGCGCAAATGATACAAACAAAGCGTATATTTTTGTATTCGGCTCCCATCAAATCAATTGGAAAGAGGGCACGATTCATGCTTATTTCTACAATGAACAGCGTTGGGTACAGCATGAAGTGCCGTTTCCAAACGTCGTGTACGACCGTTTGCCGAACCGGAAAACGGAAAACCACCGCGCAATTGCCCGGGTGAAATCACGGCTGCAAAATGAATATACCATTCCTTGGTTTAATCCCGGCTTTTTTAATAAATGGGACATTTATAAGCAGCTGGAGCGCAACCCATTGGCCCAGCCATATTTGCCGGAAACACATATTTTTTCTAATTTTGAACAAATCGAACGTATATTATCCAAATACGGGCATGTGTATATCAAACCTATGAACGGAAGCTTAGGAAAGAGCATTTATCAAATCCGTTACGCATTTGAAGAAAATATGTATTACTGCCGCTACCGCGATGAAAACGGCAATAAACTGAGGAAATATTCCTCCCTTGAATATTTAATCAATCACTTGCTCGGCAATTATGACTTGCAGGACTTCATCGTACAGCAAGGCATTTCCCTATTTCGCATGAATGGAAATCCCGTTGATTTCCGCGTGCATACAAATAAGGATCGGCTCGGCCAATGGCGGCTCAGCGCCGTCGCCGCCAAAATCGCCGGGCAAGGGAGCATGACAACGCACATCAATAACGGCGGCGATGTAAAAACATTAGAAGAAATGTTCCCAGACAGTATGCAGCGCCAAGAAATACAACAAAAGCTGTCTTCTGCAACATTGCTCCTAAGCGCTTGTATTGATGAGCAAATAGATGGCTATATCGGCGAAATCGGCTTTGACATGGGGATGGATAAACACGGGAAGGTTTGGCTATTTGAAGCAAACTCCAAGCCAGGGCGCGCCATCTTTGAGCATCCAAAATTAAGGGAAAGCGACCGGCTGACAAGAGAATTATTTCTCGAGTATGCTTTTCACCTAACAGAACGGGCATTGTACGCTCCTGAGGACTTATTTCAATGAATGAAGTGTTTTATAACAAAAACACAAATAACTGGCAGCACCCCAATCAACAATGGCGCTTTGGCGACGGAGCAGTGGTTATAGGCAACACTTCCGACTCCTATCGCTTTGTTGTTCAACAGAAGCAGAATCGCCTTGGACCGCTTGTCGGCATTTTTACAAGCGGGACCGCTTCAGGAAAGGTGTATGGTGATTTTAAACGGTTTTCTGCTATTCAACGGGAATTACAAAAACAAGGCGGCATTAGCTTTATATTTACTCCGTTCGGGCTAAGCGAGCAAACTATTGAAGGGTATGTACGATTAGAAAATGGAAAATGGAGAAAGTGTATGTTTCCATACCCTGATGTCGTATATAATCGCATTCCTTATCGGTCCCACGAACAAAAACAAGAGGTTCAACACACCTTTACCCTTCTCTCGCATAAGGGAATTCCTGTCTTTAATCCTTCCTTTTTTTCAAAATGGGAGATATATAAAGCTTTTCGGGAAAATCCGAATTTACAAAAGCATCTATTGGATACAGTGCCGCTTTATATAAAGGATGATTTAGCCGCCTCTCTTGCAATGCACAAAACCATTTATATTAAGCAGTCGGAGTCGACAAAAGGAAAGCATATCTTTCAAGCTGCACAGCATGGCGCAAAGCTGTTGGTAAAGGATTCAAGCGGAAAGCGCGATTTCGTGCCTTTTGAAGACATGTGGGCACGAATCGCACACTCAAACAAATTATATATTGCGCAAAACACCCTCATACATGATGAACAAAATGGAAGAAAATATGATTTGCGCATTGTAGCGCACTTTCTTGGCGGAGCATTTCATATTAGCGGCATCGGCGTTCGCCTCGGCGCAAAGGGAAGCATTGTTACACATGTACCTAATGGAGGCGAGATTCTCCACGTTGAAAATTTGTCCCGGCCCATCCGCTATGAAATACTTAAAACTTTAGTCCGGCAATGCGGGAAAAGCTTATGCGATCATTTCGGCCGCGTTAGGGAATTTTCATTGGATATCGGCGTAGACCAAACGGGGCACTATTATATTTTTGAAGCAAATGCTAAACCAATGGTATTTGATGAAACTGCAATTGAACGAGCGGTCATGCGCAATTTAACCGCTGTTTTTGCCGAAGAAGCAGGATTTTCCCCTTTGATGACGTAATATGTTCGTATTACTCATCAAAGGGGGATCACTTATGTTCACGCATTTTCAATGGAAGCCGCTGTTTGCTTCAGATGCGCTTCCCGGCTGGTCCATCTCGTTTTTCTTTCAAGGAGCCTTTTATAAAGCAATCTACCATAAAGACGGCTCGCTCGAATGGACATCGCTGCAGCCGCCCGAGCAACATGAAAAGCAAATTATTTCACAAATCCATGAGCTGATGCTCTTTCACGTATACGATTGATGCATTGCTTTTGCCCCCTCTTTCTGCGGCCGGAATAGAAAGAGGGGGCTTTTATAATGCAGGAAAAAACTATCCTCTCGCTTCAAATGCGGTATATGCAAAAGGCTAAGATTGCCGTACGAACATTATTGCTATCTATATCCAATTTATTATTTGGACATATACATCGTGGCTAAGTAGAACAAACAGCACCTTGTACTTGCTTCCTTTCTCTAGTTTTCCGCCGCATAGGGCAGGAATAGTTTTTAACCGCTTCTATGCATAGCCGGATACTCTCTTCCCCTTTCAAAAGAAAGATTTTATGTTCTTTTTGAACTTGTATTTATATACATCGGTTCATTTAGCTTTGGCTCTGTTAAAGGCTAATGTTGATTTGGATTTATTTGTTGATCTGGAACGAAAGGCGGCGACTCCAACGGGAAAAGCGGAACAGCCAAGACCCTGGACTGAGCGCAGCGAGGGAAGCGGCTCGGCCCCGCCCGCAAAAAGCGTCCGCCTGTAGTGGAAAATCAACAATCAAGTTTAACAGAGACACCCATGCTATTGCGAATAGCACCACGATGGATAAACGTTACATTTTATGGCATAATTAAAGGTTACCAAAAACGAGTAACTTTTAGGGTAGCCTTAGCTTTAAAAATTATTTATGTTAAAATAGCTATAATAATATAAAGTAAGGAGAGGCTTGAATGCTGGAAAAGCTGCGCCAATACTATGACGGTCACATTATCGTTGATGAATTTCCGGAGCACCGTGAAGATTATAAATGGTATACAGATCATGCTAACCGAATAGTTGGTATTGCAAAAAAGAAATTAACAAAAAAAGAAGAAGAATTGCTTTCTGTCTTCTTAACCCCTCTCTCGATTGAGGATACTTATTTATCTGCTGAACAACAAACATGGAAAGAGCTATTATATAATGAACAATTGGAGAACATAGACATCCTGCTGCAAAAAAGTATAAAACTGGTCCGCTTTCTCCATTTTTCCTTGAAAGAACCTTTCTTTGAAAAAAGGGCATGGGAGGAAGCGCTAAGCGGGTTATTATCCTCTTCGTTTCTCATTATATGGAAAGATGATAAAAACGGGGTAATTATTGAAACATACACATACACAGATGCAGATACAACATTGGATACAGCAATTTTTCAAACATTAACTACAGATTTTTTTGTTACTCCAAAAGTGTTGGTCGGAAAGCTTCGCGCCCTTGATGCCCTCCTCGTTTCATGGTTTCAGTGGGAACAAGCATGCTTTCAGGCGGCCAAGGATTATTTGAAAACGCAGCATATTTACCAAATCGAGGACATTCTTCCGTATCTTTTTTTAGAGAAAACGGTTTCCTTAACTCCCCTGCTAAATGAAGTAAGAAAGGATGAAGAAGTGCTAAAAACTGTACGGACATTTTTGGAATGCAATATGAATGTATCATTGGCGGCTAAAAAGCAATATATGCATCGAAATAGCGTACAGTATCGTGTCGACAAATTCATTGAAAAGACAGGAATTGATATTAAGGACTTTAAAGGCGCGGTCGCTGTTTATCTAGCTCTCCTTCTGTTAGATTCGCCTTCTTCATAATTTTTGTACATATTGCACAAATGAAAGCGTTTTTTTTATTCATATTATCCATTTACCAACTTGGTTGATTTAAGTAGACTTAAGCTATAGGAAAACGATTTCACGACAAACAGGAGGCGCAGGCATGGCTCAATTAAAATTAGACCACATTTACAAAATTTACGATAACAACGTAACAGCAGTTAAAGATTTTAACCTTCATATTGAAGATAAAGAATTTATCGTATTCGTAGGTCCGTCCGGTTGCGGCAAATCTACAACGCTTCGTATGATTGCAGGTCTAGAGGATATTTCAAAAGGCGATTTCTACATCGACGGCAAGCGTGTAAATGATGTAGCGCCAAAGGATCGCGACATCGCGATGGTATTCCAAAACTACGCTTTATACCCGCACATGAGCGTATATGATAATATGGCGTTCGGATTAAAGCTTCGCAAATTTTCAAAAGAAGAAATTGACAAACGCGTAAAAGAAGCAGCTCGCATTCTTGGCTTAGAGCAATATTTAGATCGCAAACCAAAGGCTCTTTCCGGCGGCCAGCGCCAACGTGTAGCGTTAGGACGCGCAATCGTGCGCGATGCAAAGGTATTCTTGATGGACGAGCCGTTATCCAACCTTGACGCTAAGCTTCGCGTATCGATGCGCGCTGAAATTTCCAAGCTTCACCAACGTCTAGGCACAACAACAATTTACGTAACGCATGACCAAACTGAAGCGATGACGATGGCAACTAGACTTGTTGTTATGAAAGATGGCATCATTCAACAGGTTGGTTCTCCGAAGGAAGTATACGAAAAACCTGAAAACGTGTTCGTAGGCGGCTTTATCGGCTCTCCTGCAATGAACTTCTTCCGCGGTACGCTGGAAAACGACTCCTTTGTCGCAGGCGAAGTGAAACTAAAAGTGCCAGAAGGCAAATTAAAATACTTGCGTGAACAAAACTATACCGGCAAAGAAGTAATCATGGGTATCCGTCCGGAAGACATTCATGATGAGCCTGTATTTATTAACTCCGCAGAAGGCGCGACTGTAAACGCGAAAATCGAAGTAGCCGAATTGCTTGGAGCAGAGTCCATGCTTTACTCCCAAGTCGGCGGACAAGACTTCGTAGCCCGCGTTGATTCCCGTACAGATTTCAAACCAGGCCAAAACCTAGTGCTTGGATTTGATATGAACAAAGTCCACTTCTTTGATGTCGAAACAGAAAGCCGCATTCGCAGCGCAAATGAAAAATAATAAAAAAACTCCGCTTGCATAACTGCAACGGAGTTTTTTTTATATAGTTACGTTAAACATGATTGTCAGCATAACACATGGCTCATTCGCGTCAAAAAATGTTTGACGCCCCTTTCATATAAAATCAATTTTCATCTCATATTCTTTTTGGCACTGCGCACAATAAAATAGATGCAAGCAATATGTATTTGACTCTTCATGAGACAAGCCATCTACTTTTTCAAGCAACTGTTGATCCATATAAGCGCTGTAATCATCTAAATAGTCAACTGTTTTTCCGCAGTCCCGCAGTTGCCCTGAGCAGGATGGACAAATGTATGCTTCATTGCTCAACCCATTGCATATCGGACACATTCCCATAGCAGTTCCTCCAAAAAAGGGTGGGAATGTCCCACCCTATAGCCATTATTTATTATTTATCGCTGAAAGCCGCCTAAATGTTGCTCAGCCATCGCTACTAAACGCTTTGTGATTTCACCGCCTACAGATCCGTTAGCGCGGGATGTTGCTTCTGGTCCAAGTTGCACACCAAACTCCTGAGCGATTTCATACTTCATTTGCTCTAACGCAGATTCAGCGCCAGGCACTGCTAGTTTATTTGTGTTTCTTGTCATACTGTTTCACCTCCTTGTATGATGTACTGATAGTATGTGATGAACTGTTTTTCATATGCACTATAGCCATAATGAAATTTATGGAAACCATTGACTTTTTTATCTGAAAATGATATAATTTCCGGTCCAACCTATCTAATGCGCGGCAAGTAAAACATCTATTATTTTCAGCTGTATATGCTAAGTTCTTATTCAGGAATCTATATCACAGGGCTATATAGAACTAGGAGCTGCTTGCCCTCGCTTCCTTCTTCTGTATGGAGCAGAAACAGGCTTTGGCTGTTTCTATGCATATAGTCGACTGCTCTCTCCCATCTAAAAAATAGCCTTTAAGTTGCTTTTTAATTTGTATATATATCCAAATTATTATTTGGACATATGCATCGCGACTAGGTAGAACAAACAGCGCCTTGTACTTGCTTCCTCTCCCTCTGATTTTCCGTCGCATGGGGAAAGGATAGGTTTTGACCGCTTCTATGCATAGTCGGATGCTCTCCCCTTTTAAAAGAAAGGTTTTATGTTCTTTTTTCAACTTGTATTTATATACAGCCTCTCCTTCTTCACAAAATTTACCAAAAAACTAGCAGTATATATATCTGTTTCTCACCCATACTATGATTACAACAGCTCCACAAATCCACAAACCGATGGATTAGAGCCGAAACGGCGGCTGCACTGGTTCGAATCCAGCTAATCCAACCAATACTATTCTCTAAGGAGGAATTCACATGGCAAACCAAAGTTCTAGAAACAAACTAGCAGTACCAGGAGCTGAATCTGCATTAGACCAAATGAAATATGAAATCGCCCAAGAATTTGGGGTAAGCCTAGGTGCTGACGCAACTGCGCGCGCTAACGGTTCCGTAGGCGGAGAGATTACAAAGCGTTTAGTGGCAATGGCTGAACAACAATTAGGCGGTTTCCAAAAATAAATAATAAATGGCTAAAAAGGTCCCGGGCATCCCGGGACCTTTTCTTTCTATTGAATAAGTTGTAAAAAACGTTTCGTACGCTCTTCTGTTGGGTGCAAAAGCACTTCTTCCGGTGTTCCTTGTTCAACAATTACGCCGCCATCCATGAAAATAACCCGGTTGGCAATGTCGCGTGCAAACCGCATTTCATGCGTAACAACAACCATCGTCATACCTTCTTGCGCAAGCCCCTTCATAACCTTCAATACTTCTTGCACCAGTTCAGGATCCAAAGCTGATGTCGGTTCATCGAATAAAATAACCTGCGGCTCCATTGCAAGCGCGCGGGCAATACCGACACGCTGCTGCTGCCCTCCAGAAAGCTGAAACGGATATAGATTCATTTTATCAGCAAGGCCTACTTTCGTTAAATAATACTCAGCCTTTTGGCGCGCTTTTTCTTTTCCCTCTTTTTTTACTGTCACAAGCCCTTCCATTACATTTTCAATAGCTGTAAAATGGGGAAACAAATTATGATGCTGAAATACCATCCCCGTTTGGCTGCGCAGCTTGGCAATGTCACGCTTTGTTACCTTTTTAGAGAAGTCCAGCTGCTCCTCTCCAATTCGAATCATACCGGCATCAGGGGTTTCCAGCACATTTAAGCAGCGCAGCAATGTCGTTTTTCCAGAGCCAGAAGGGCCGATAATAACAACTACCTCCCCTTTTGCTACTTCCATGTCCACGCTGCGGATAACTGTATTGTCCCCAAAGCTTTTTTGCAGTTGTTGAATTGATATCATACAAGCCTAAACTCCTTAGCATTATTTTGAAACGTAGCGCTCCATACGTTTTTCCAGCCATTGCTGTACAATAGACAAGAAAAAACAAATAATCCAATAAATAATTGCAGCCAACGTGTACACAATTAAAAATTCATAATTCGTTGATGCGATTTCTTGCGCTTTTCGGAACATTTCGGTTACTAAAATCAAGGACGCCAATGAAGTATCCTTCACAAGGCTAATGAACGTATTAGACAGCGGCGGAACAGAAATTCGGCTGGCCTGCGGCAAAATAACCCGCTGCAAAGCTTGGCGGTACGACATTCCAATCGTATACGCCGCCTCCCATTGCCCTTTTGGAATTGCCAAAATAGATGCACGAATAATTTCGGAAGCATACGCCCCAACATTTAAGGAAAATCCAAGAATAGCTGCCGGGAATGGATTGATGACCACTCCAATTGTCGGCAAGCCGTAAAAAATAATAAAAAGCTGCACAAGCAGCGGTGTCCCGCGAATAATCGAAACATATACGCGGGCAATCCATTCCAGCACACGATTTCCGGAAATGCGAAATAGTGCTGTAGCAGTGGCTAAAAAAAGCCCTGCGATAAAGCTAATCAATGTTAAAGGGATTGTATTGAAAAGAGCACCCTTCAGCATAGGCATGAAGGATGCTTTCATAATATCAATCCAAACAGACAATCTATCTGCGTCTAAAATCGCATTACTTAAGTACATTTTCACCAAACCATTTCATCGCAATTTTATCGTACGTGCCATCTTTCATCATGTCATCTAACGCTTTGTTTACTTCCGCTACAAGCTTGTCGCTTCCTTTACGGAACATGAAGCCGCTCTCTGCCGCTTCTTCTTCTGTATCAACAATTTTAATTTTTGCATCTTTCTTTGTCGCCAAATAATTTAATACCGATAAACGGTCGTTAATTGTTAAATCGACGCGGCCGGAGCTCAACAGTTCTACAGCTTGGTTGAATCCTTCAACACCAACAATTTCTGCCCCATATTTCTTTGCCATATCACTATAATTGCTCGTTAACGATTGGGCTGCTTTCAACCCTTTGATTTCTTCAAATGTTGCGGGCTTGTCCTTATCTTTTGGAATAACAAGCACTGCTGAAGATGAAATATACGGTTTAGAAAAATCATATTTCTTTTCACGGTCCGGGCGAATGCCGACCTCATTTGCAATCATGTCAAAACGCTTTGCATCCAATCCCGCAAACATTGCGTCCCATTGCGTCTCTTTGAATACCGGCTTTACGCCCATGCGCTTTGCTACTTCCTCAGCTATTTCCACATCAAAGCCGGTAAGCTTTCCGCTTTCGTCATGGAAGGTAAACGGCGGATATGTTCCCTCCGTACCGATTAAAAACTCGCCTTTTTTCTTAATGCTTGCTAAAACATCATCTCCTGCAGCCGGTTTGGTTTCTTTCTTTTCTTCCTTCTGTGCACAGCCGGCTAACATACCAACTGCAAGCATTGCTACCAATAAAAATGAAACTAACTTTTTCACGCGACAATCCTCCATATTCTGATAAGAATTCTAAGCATAAATCATTGTATACAAGCTATGGATGCTTTTCAACTAAAAAGTTTACCGTTAGTTTAACCGTTTCTTTGTGAACTACCCACCACTTAGCGACTGACGCCGCTTGAAGTGGGGGCTTCCAAAGACCGAAAGATCGCCTTCTTCTTTTATTGCTCCTTCGCTCACAAACGTAAGAGTTCATGTCCAGAGCCTTACATTCGCGGTGTTCCTACCGCTACTGAAACCGATAGAGATTACACAGCTAAAGAGTGCTGAGGTAATGCTGCAAACCCGTATTGCTTCAAATTACAAGCGGCATTATAATCTCTATCGGTTTTTGCACCACATTCGGTACAGTGATACGTCCTTTCGGACAAAAGCAGTGTTTCTTTTTTATGTCCGCAACAGCTACAAATTT
>JBHGUR010000019.1:0-7120 GCA_048976805.1 Ectobacillus sp.
AAAGAACATAAAACCTTTCTTTTGAAAGGGGAGAGAGCATCCGGCTATGCATAGAAGCGGTCAAAACCTATTCCTGCCCCATGCGACGGAAAACCAGAGAGAGAAAGCAAGTACAAGTTGCTGTTTGTTCTACTTAGCCGCGATGTATATGTCCAAATAGCAAATTGGATATATATAGACAGAGAACATAAAACCTTTCTTTTGAAAGGGGAGAGAGCATCCGGCTATGCATAGAAGCGGTCAAAACCTATTCCTGCCCCATGCGACGGAAAACCAGAGAGAGGAAGCAAGTATAAGTTGCTGTTTGTTCTACTTAGCCGCGATGTATATGTCCAAATCATAAATTGGATATATATTTTATTCGTTAACATTTTTGACTAGCTTTTTATCTTTCTCGATAAAGTTTTCTTCAATATTATCTAATGATTTTTCAAAGATATCGATAAAATCCTGGCCGTATATATTTCTTAAAATTGCCATTAATTCAATGTTTTCCGGGAACTTGCCGTAAAAATCGCGCAGGGCGAGCGCACCGTTGAATACTGCATTTTTTTCTGGGTCGTAATCTTCCATTAATTTCAAAAGAAGCTCTTCCCCTTTTTCTGTTATCTCAATATAAGTATTCCGTTTATCATCTTCTTTTTTCGAGAATACAAGAAGGCCGCGTTCTTCCAGCTTCTTCGAAAAATTGAAGGCTGTAGATACATGCATCACGCCAAATTTAGCGATTTCCGAAATGGAAGCTCCTTTTAAATGATAAGCAATCCAAAGGATATGATGTTCATTGATGTTTAAATCGTAAGGTTTAATCCATTGCTGCCAATCTTTTTCTACGCATTTCCATAATGCTTTTGACAATTGCGCAATACGTTGGCTGAAAATCATCGCTTCTTTTACTGAATAATTTTTCTCCCCGTTTTTCATCGACTCACCTACTTTTCTCCAAATCTAATATGTTAGTATCTATTATGCCAGTAAAATAAAAATTAATAAAGTCTTTTTGTAAGAATTGTAAAAATTTTTTGTATAAGCCAAGAGTTTCCAATCTTGGCTTATACAAATTACTCTTTTGCGGGAACAGACTTTTGCAAGTTTTCAATGGATTGCTGGATTTCTTTAAGTTCTTGTTCGATACTTTCCCTATGTGATTTTGTTTCTTTGCTCCAGGAGGAAAAGGCCGTTTGCATATCTTGCTTTAGCTCAATAAATACATCTTTTCCTTCGGCGGAAGTTTGAACAACCTGTTCCTTTAAAAGCTGCGTATCATTTTTTAATTCGGCAAGAGATTGTTTCCAGTCGTTTGTTTTTTCTTTCATTTTTTTCCGTAAATCCTTGCCTGAGGAAGGGGCAGCAAGCAATGCGGCAATCCCTGCGACTGCCCCTCCGCACAGAAGTCCCGTCACGAAAGCTTTTGTTTTTGACATATAAAGGCCCCCTTTAATTTGTTTTTTGGCTCCGCTCATCAACGGCGGACAATAGGCATAAGCATAAAGAAGGAGGGATAAGCAATGAATACATTTCGTCTTTTGCTGCTGCTTTGCAGTTTTGTCTGTTTGCTTCGCGCTGCCTTTTTGCTATTATCCATGAAACAAAAGCGGGCATATCCTCCCCCTATAGTTGTTAAGCAGCAAGCTGTTTGTTACGGCAGTTTAAGTGCAGCTCTATTTTTGGGCGCCATAATCCTTCGTTTGTTTATGTAGCTTATTCAATATTGCGGGCGATCGCTCCGGAAATGTCCTGCAGCTCTTCGAACGTATAGCTGCTTTGATTAGATTTCCAAACTGCCCCAAAGCCGTCCTTCTCCCCGTAGCGCGGAATTAAATGCATATGAAAATGGAAAACGGTTTGGCCCGCTTTTTCTCCATTATTATTTAAGATATTAAAGCCAATTGGATTGTATTGCTTTTTGATGGCGTTTGCAATTTTTGGAACGGCTGCAAATACGTGTGCGGCGATATCAGAGGTTAATGCGAATACATCTTGCTTATGTATTTTAGGAATGACGAGCGTATGTCCTTTTGTGACCTGGCTAATATCAAGAAAAGCAAATACGTGTTCATCTTCGTACACCTTGGCACATGGGATACGCCCCTCAATAATTTTACAAAAAATACAATCTTCGGCTGTATGGTTCATATTTTTCATCCTTTCACATATACTTATCCGTATTTTACCATATTTGCACAATAGACAAAATAGAAAAACAGGAAGCCGATACAGCTTCCTGTCGCATGAAGAAGGCGGGTTGAAACAGCTTATTTTATTGTACCTTTAGGAGACACCTCATTTGCTAGGAAAATTTGCGCATTGCCGCTTATCTACTCTGCTCGTGACACCCCATTTGCAGGTAAAGTAGAAATCCTTTTCCTTGCTGATTTTGCCAGAGTACACTGTCTTTAGGAGACACCCCATTTCTAAGAGTGTTTATATCGTTTCTAAACGAATATCTACTCTCCTCGAGACACCTCATTTCAAACAAAATCTGTAGTTTCTCTTACTTGGTCTTTAATCGACACCCCATTTCAATGATGAAAAACCACATTATGAACATCCATCATTTCTAGGGACTTGGCTGTTTTCAACCACTTCCTCCTTCAATCATTATGATGTCCCATAATCGCCGCTTTATACAAACTTTATATAAAGATTATGCTAAAAAACAACGCTGCTATGTAGTTCGGTTATTTTTTTGGTAAGATGGAATTATACAGTCTGTAGTAGGAAAGGGTTGGCATATGGAAACACTATTGCAAGTTCAAAACTTAACAGGCGGCTACACGAAGCGGCCGGTTCTGCAAGACGTTTCTTTTTCGGTTAAGGCCGGCGAGCTTGTCGGATTAATCGGCTTAAACGGGGCAGGAAAGAGTACAACCATTAAGCACATTATCGGTTTAATGGAACCAAAGCAAGGGCAAATTACGATTTCCGGAAAGTCATTCCAAGAAGATCCGACAGCGTATCGTGGAAGCTTTACGTTTATTCCTGAAACACCCGTTTTATATGAAGAGCTGACGTTGGAGGAACATTTAAAGCTTACGGCGATGGCATACGGCCTTGATGAGTCTATTTATGAGGAAAGGATTGCTGCGCTTTTAAGCGAGTTTCGCATGAAAAACAGGCTAAAATGGTTTCCGGCTCATTTTTCTAAAGGAATGAAACAGAAAGTTATGATTATGTGCGCTTTTTTAGTGCAGCCTTCTTTATATATTGTCGATGAGCCGTTTGTCGGGCTTGATCCGCTTGGCATTCAATCATTGCTGCAATTAATGGATTATATGAAGCGGCAAGGAGCCGGGATTTTAATGAGCACGCATATTTTAGCGACGGCGGAACGATATTGTGATTCTTTCGTTATTTTGCATCATGGGCGGGTTCGGGCGCGAGGGACGCTTCTGGAGCTTCAGGAGCAGTTTTCGATGCCGGGCGCGACTCTAGATGATATTTATATTGAGCTTACGAAGGAAGAAGATGAACATGAACACAGTTGAATTATGGAAGCAGCGTTTTCAGCTTTTTCTAAAAGAACTTCGTACATACGGGAAATATGTTTTTAACGATCATTTGAAATTTGCTGTTATTTTTGCGATCGGCGTCGGAGCTTATTATTATCAGCAGTGGCTTGCAACATTGACGCCGTCCTTTCCGGCCGTTTTTGTCATCGCGGTGTTGTTCTCCCTCGTTTTAACGGCAGGATCTATTCACACGTTATTAAAGCCGGCCGATCTTGTCTTTTTGCTGCCGCTTGAGGAAAAGATGAAGCCGTATTTTTTCAGGGCGTTTCGCTTTACTTATATTATCCAGCTCTATGTGCTCGGCATGATGGGAGCGGCTCTTGCGCCTTTATATTTGCAGCAGCTGCAGCAGCCGGTGTCGGTGTATATATGGATTTTTGTTATGCTTGCGATTGTGAAGGTGTGGAATTTGTTGGCAGCTTGGGAAATTATCTATAGCATGGACGATAAAAAACGCGTCTACGACCGGATTGTGCGTTTTGGCCTCAATTTCTTGCTCGTATACTTTTTAGCTGGCCGTTATTCAATTATATATACAGCCGGTGTTGTAGTTGCTATGGCGTTATATTGGTTTCTTCTGCAAAAAAGGGAAGGAAAAAGGGGGTTGAACTGGGAGCAGCTGATTGCCGAGGAAGGCAAGAAAATGCTGCTGTTTTACCGTATCGCCAATTTGTTTACTGATGTACCGGTTTTAAAAGAACGGGTTAAGCGGAGAAAATGGCTGGATGGTTTCGCTTCGCTTGTGCCGTTTGCGCAAAAAAATACATATTCCTTCCTTTACATAAGAACATTTCTTCGCTCCGGCGGCTACTTCGGTGTATATGTACGCCTTTTGGCGCTAGGGGGAGTTTTGATTTATGTGATTCCGTTTCTGTACGGCCGGCTGTTTATCAGCAGCGTGTTTTTATATTTTATTGGATATCAGTTATTGAGCTTATGGAAGCATCATCGTCTAAAGTTATGGATGAATTTATATCCAATAGCGGAAGAGGAAAAGAAACGTTCTTTCTTGTCGCTTCATTTTCGTTTCCTGTTTGCAGGCGGACTTGTATTTTGTATAACTTTCTTATTTGCCACGATGGCATGGGGCATGGCTTTGCTTCTGGCTGGAGGGAACATCGTGTTTAGCTATGTTTTTACATACGGATATTGCAGCAGAAAAATAGAAGCCCTCTTGTAGATGCAAGAGGGTTTTGTAAAGAGGTGAAGGCAATGATGAAGTATGAAGAGCAAGTAATGAAGGAACTGGAAAAATGGAAAAAAGAACTGGTGAAAAACTCTTCGTTCGTAAATCGTGTTTCCAAAAAAGTGCAAACAAAAATGCAACAATTGATTCCCGAGAAGGTGCATACAGTTTTGACGGAAACGATTAAAAAAATGGTGCGGGCTATTGTAGTTGGCACTGATTTCATTCAGCCGCCTCTAAAGGATAGAACGTTGACGCTGCAGGAACGGGATGAACGTGTTTTAAAGAAAATCGCGGATTATAAAAAGATTGCGGCAGTCGAGGGGGCGGGAACGGGGGCCGGCGGCATTTTGCTCGGGCTCGCCGAATTTCCGTTGTTGTTAACGATTAAAATCAAATTTTTATTCGATGCTGCGACCTTATACGGACATGATACGAGCAAAGAAGAAGAGCGGCTATTTTTGCTCCATGTTTTCCAATTGGCTTTCTCAAGCGACGAGCATCGCCGCGACGTATTTCAAATTATTGAGCATTGGGATGTATATAAGGAAAGAGAACAAAACATTGATTGGCGCAAGTTCCAGCAGGAGTATAGAGATTATATTGACTTTGTAAAAATGCTGCAGCTCGTTCCTGTTATTGGCGCTGCTGTCGGAGCGTATGCAAACTATAACTTGCTTGACCGACTTGGAGAGATTACGATGAATTGCTACCGGTTAAGATGGATGCGGGAACAACGGGAGCGCCCTTTTTTATAAGGAGGGCGTAAAACCCCTATGCCTTTAGGCTAGGGGATGTAAGCCCTAATTTCGGAAACATATTTCATTCCTTATCCAAGCCTTTGCGTATTAGCTCATAAACAGCACCTGCAAAGGTTGGGATATTGCGTTTTTCCCTGTATTCTTCAATCCGCACTACTAAATCGACAGGAAATTTAATCAACTTTGCTATACGTTCCATTGGTTTCACTCCTTTTAAGTATATACTATTGACATATACTAATACTACATATATACTTATAGTATATATTAAAAGGAGGTGAAAATCAATGATGGTAAATAAGGCATATAAATTTAGAATCTATCCAAACAAAGAACAAGAAATATTAATTAATAAAACATTTGGTTGCTGTCGATTTGTATTTAATCATTTTTTAGCAAAATGGAATGATGCTTACAAAGAAACAGGTAAAGGATTGACTTATAACGCTTGTTCTTCTCAATTAACACAAATAAAAAAGGAATTAGTGTGGTTAAAAGAAGTCGACAGTATTGCAATTCAATCTTCACTCAAAAACCTTGCTGATGCTTATTCTCGCTTCTTTAAGAAGCAAAACGATGCACCTCGCTTCAAGTCCAAAAAGAATAAGGTTCAATCTTACACGACTAAATATACAAACGGAAACATTGCCATTATAGATAACAAAATTAAGCTACCTAAACTTGGTCTTGTTAAGTTTGCCAAAAGTCGAGAAGTAGAAGGTCGTATTCTTAGTGCGACTGTTAGACGTAATCCAACTGGTAAATATTTTGTTTCAATCCTTACTGAAACAGAAGTACAAGAGTTGCCTAAAACTGACTCGGCAGTTGGCATAGATGTTGGTTTAAAGGACTTTGCTATTCTTTCAGACGGAATAACATATACCAATCCCAAATGGTTTCGTAAATTAGAAGATAAGCTAGCGAAAGCACAACGTATTCTTTCAAGACGTAAGAAAGGTGGTTCAAATTGGAATAAGCAGCGTATTAAAGTGGCTCGTATTCATGAAAAAATCACAAACACTAGAAATGATTACTTGCATAAAATCTCTACCGAAATCATCAAAAACCACGATGCAATTGGTATTGAAGATTTGCAGGTATCTAATATGTTGAAAAACCATAAATTAGCCAAAGCGATTAGTGAAGTATCATGGTCACAATTTAGAACGATGTTAGAGTACAAAGCGAAATGGTACGGAAAGCAAGTTGTAACGGTGGCGAAAAATTTTGCATCTAGTCAGCTTTGTTCGTGTTGTGGCTACCAAAACAAAGACGTTAAAAATCTTGCGTTGCGTGAATGGGAGTGTCCTAATTGTCATACCCATCATGACCGAGATATTAACGCAAGTATCAATATCAAAAATGAAGCCATAAGGCTTCTAACCGTAGGGACTACGGGGATAGCTTAGTAAATTAAGGTTCATTAGAACCTTCTACCTAAGAATCCACTACGGCTTTAGCCTAGTGGTAGTTCAATGCATATAGTTTATGAAGGTGTATTTATTTTATCCTCATGAGTCGAAAGGAGAAAAAGCTTTGATAAAAGCAATTATTTTTGATTTCGACGGTTTAATTATAGACACAGAGACTCCCTGGTTTGAGGCTTATAAAGAAACTTTAGGTTATTATAATGTTGATTTGCCCCTTGAACATTATGTAAA
>JBHGUR010000020.1:0-107145 GCA_048976805.1 Ectobacillus sp.
TATTGTTTAGGGTAGGCCGATGTTGATTTTTATACGTCTGTACATCACGGCTATGCAGACATTGCAACCCGCACTTATCTTCTCCCTCTGGTTTTCCTTTGGACGAGGCAGAACTAGGCCCTGACCGTTACGATATACGGCCGGGAGCACTCTCCCCCTCTAAAAATAAGGGGTTGCATCAACACTAACGTTTAACACAGATTATTTTTTAGGGTAGCCTTTTAATTAAGAAAGCATAAGTTTTGGGGGTGTGTCTTGCCGCAAACGCAACGCCAGCAGAAGCCTAATTTTCCCCCGGCTTTTTTCATTCCCCTCCACAATCTTT
Source organism: Ectobacillus sp. (assembly GCA_048976805.1). Taxonomy (GTDB): domain Bacteria; phylum Bacillota; class Bacilli; order Bacillales; family Bacillaceae_G; genus Ectobacillus. Next base: position 326 of record JBHGUR010000020.1, read on the forward strand.
CCATTTTCAATTGAGCAAGCTCCCATTTTCTAGTATCATAAAACTAAATATACATAAACTATTTGGATGAAACGGGTTTTACTTTAATATCCTGGAGGAAAAGAATGAGCAATCGAATTTTAGTGGTAGACGATGAGGAATCGATTTTAACCTTAATCGAGTTCAATTTGCAGCAGGCAGGCTTTGAAGTCATCACGGCAATGGATGGGGAAACGGGTTTGAAAAAGGCGGTGGAAGACCGTCCTGATTTGATTATATTGGATTTGATGCTTCCAAAAATGGATGGCATGGAAGTGTGCAAGGAGCTGCGGCTGCAGCGCGTGATGACGCCGATTTTAATGCTGACGGCCAAGGATGATGAATTTGATAAAGTGCTGGGGCTTGAGCTTGGCGCCGACGATTATATGACAAAGCCATTTAGCCCGCGCGAGGTTGTAGCGAGGGTGAAGGCGATCATGCGGCGGACGAAACTTCATGAGGACAACGTCCAAGAGGAAAAAGAAGACGGAAAATTGGCGATTGGAGAATTGAGAATTCTTCCAGAATATTATGAAGCTTATTTTAAGGAAGAAAAATTAGAGTTGACACCGAAGGAATTTGAGCTGCTCGTTTATCTCGCGAAGCATAAAGGTCGCGTGTTAACGCGAGACCAGTTGTTAAGCGCTGTGTGGAATTACGATTTTGCCGGCGATACGCGGATTGTTGATGTACACATTAGCCATTTGCGCGACAAAATCGAAAAGAATACGAAAAAGCCAGCTTATATTAAAACAATCCGTGGGTTAGGGTATAAATTGGAGGAGCCAAAGGTCGATGAATAAATTTCGCTCGCGGCTTCTCTTTGCTTTGATTTCGCTTATTATTGCTGTGCTTATCGGCCTTGGTGTACTGTTGGGCCAGCTATTTAAGGGCTTTTATGTCGATAACTTCGATAAGCGGATGGAAAGGGAGCTTCGCTATGTGGCATCCGTAATGGAATGGGAAGGAATTCGGTATTCTTTATCCTATCCCCAAACATTGGAAAGAGTGGAAAAAAATCTAGGAGTACGTCTTATCTTGATTGATGAGCAAGGACAGACGTTATATGAATCAAAAGACTCCCACCGAAAGGCCGCAGATGATGAGGCGGTAGGTGCCCTGATTGGCAAATTGAATAAAAATGTAAATGTAGTAGAAGCAAAAAGCGGAGCTTCTGAAAAATATTATTACGGCATTTTGCTTCAGGACAAGCATAACGACTGGGCGTATTTAATCGTAAATGTATCTGCGAGTTCGCTTGATGAGGTTCATCAAAAAATTTGGGGCTTGTTAATTACCAATTTCTTAATTGCTTTTGTTGTAATTGTGTTTTTAGGCATTAAAATTACCGCGCAATATACGAAGCCGATTGAGACAGTTACGAAAGTGGCGATTGAATTGGCAAAAGGCAATTACAAAGCGAGAGCCTATGAAAATTATACTGGCGAGGCGGGCATGCTTAGCCAGGCAATCAATATTTTAGCCCGCAATCTGCAGGAGATGATTTCTGCGCACGAAATGCAGCAAGACCGTTTGCACACGTTAATTGAGAATATGGGAAGCGGCATGATTCTTATTGACAGCAGGGGCTTCATTAATCTTGTAAACCGCTCTTATAAGGAAATCTTTGGCGTAACGGAAGAATCGTTTTTGTATCGCCTGTACTATGAGGCTTTTGCGCATAAAGAGGTAATTGAGCTTGTAGAAGAAATTTTTATGACAGAAGTAAAGGTACGCAAGCAGATGATGCTGCCGCTTCATATTGAGAGGCGGCATTTTGAGGTGTACGGGGCTCCGATTATCGGAACGAATCATGAGTGGAAGGGAATTGTCCTTGTGTTCCATGATATAACGGAACTGAAGAAGCTTGAGCAAATGCGCAAAGATTTCCTTGCCAATGTGTCGCACGAACTGAAAACGCCGATTACTTCTATTAAAGGTTTTTCCGAAACATTGCTTGACGGGGCGATGGAAGACCGCAAGCTTCGGGAATATTTCTTGTCCATTATTTTAAAAGAAAGCGACCGTATGCAAACGTTGATTGAAGACCTGTTGGATTTATCGAAAATTGAAAAGCAAGGATTCAAACTAAATATGGTCTCCGTGGATGTAAAGATAATGCTTGAGGAAATTAAGGCATTGCTGCAAAGCAGAGCCCGGGATAAGCAAATTGCACTGGATGTGCAAGTGGGCGAGCGTGTGTTTGTTTTGGGAGATCCGCACCGCCTAAAGCAAATTTTTATTAATTTGATGAGCAATGCTATTTCGTATACTCCCGCTGGGGGCCGGGTTACAGTAGAGGCGGAGGAACAAAATGGCTGGGTGTGTGTGAAGGTGTCTGATACAGGAATCGGCATCAGCAAGGAAGAAATACCGCGTATTTTTGAAAGGTTTTACCGGGTTGATAAGGCGCGCAGCCGCAATACCGGGGGAACAGGCCTAGGTTTGTCGATTGTCAAGCATCTTGTAGAAGCGCACCGCGGCATGATTACAGTAGAGAGTGAAGTAGGAAAAGGTACGGTATTTACAGTAAAGCTGCGAAAGTGATATGGCGTAACTGCATAAAAGATGGATTTACATTATATTAACAGTGTGTTCATTTTACATTAATAAAGGCTTGTTATGATAATTATCGAAAACCCCTTCATCCAAGGAGTAGTTTAGGATGGGAATAGAACGAGTTCTTTTCTCATCCCTTCCTTTTTATTAACTCTCTGCTTATATACGCTTATACATATGAAAAACCGTTATTTTCCCTCTTTAATCAGGTCATGCTATTATAGAGAGGGAAATAGCGGTTTTTCTTTTTATTTATCCAAGGCTCTGTTAAAGGCTAATGTTGATTTTGGTTCATTTGTTGATTTGAAACGAAAGGCGGCGACTCCAGCGGGAAAAGCGGCTCGGCCCCGCCCGCGGAAAGCGTCCGCCTGTAGCGGTAAATTAACACTCAAGTTTAACAGAGCTTTATCCAAAGAAAACGGGGAGGTTATGTAAATTGAAACAAAAAGTCGTCTTAATTGATGGGAACAGCATTGCGTATCGCGCTTTTTTTGCGCTGCCGCTTTTGAATAATGATAAAGGAATACATACAAACGCCATATACGGCTTTACGATGATGCTGATGAAAATACTTGAGGAAGAAAAGCCGACACATATGCTTGTCGCTTTTGATGCCGGCAAAACAACATTCCGCCACAAAACATTTGAAGAGTATAAAGGCGGGCGGCAAAAAACGCCGCCGGAGCTGTCTGAACAGTTTCCGTTCATCCGTGAATTGTTGGATGCATTTCGCATCCCGCGTTATGAGCTGGAAAATTATGAAGCGGATGATATTATCGGAACACTCGTAAAGGAAGCGGACGCCGCAAACGCGGAGGTGAAGGTCATTTCCGGAGACCGTGATTTGCTGCAGCTCGTTTCCAGCCATACGAGAGTTGCTATTACCCGCAAAGGAATTACGGAAATGGATGAATATACACCGGATACGCTGCTTGAAAAATACGGCCTGACAGCGAAGCAAATTATCGACATGAAGGGCTTAATGGGCGATACATCGGATAATATTCCCGGTGTGCCGGGCATCGGCGAAAAAACAGCAATCAAGCTGTTGAAGGAATTTGAAACCATTGAAAAACTATATGAGCATTTAGATAGCGTCAGCGGCAAAAAGCTGAAGGAAAAGCTGGAAACACATAAGGATCAAGCGTTTATGAGCAAGGAGCTGGCGACCATTTTTACAGAGGCACCGATTGGGATTCGCCTAAATGATATTGCGTATTCGGGCTATGAAGCGGCGAACGTGCTGCCTATTTTTCAAAATTTAGGATTCAGCTCGCTGCTAGATAGGCTTGAAGTCGAGCAAGATATACAGCAAACAGAGCTGGACGAGATTTCGTTTGAGCTGGTGGAGGAGTTTAACGACGATGTATTGCAAAGCGGCAGCTCGCTCATTGTCGAAGTGCAGGAAGACAATTACCACGGCGCTGATGTTCAAGGCTTCGGCATTATGAATGAGACAGGCTGTTATGTTGTACCTGCCGATGCCGCGTTTCGGTCAGAAGAGTTTAAACGCTGGCTGGCCGATGACACAGCGGCAAAGTCCATTTTTGACGCCAAGCGCGCGATTGTCGCTTTGAAGTGGAAGGGACTTGAGCTTCGGGGGATTGACTTCGATTTATTAATTGCCGCATATTTATTGGATCCGGCTGATACGGATAAAGACTTCCGATCCGTTGCGAAAATGAAGGGCGCCCATGCGGTGAAATCCGATGAAGAGGTGTACGGAAAAGGCGCAAAGCGGGCCGTGCCGGCTGCGGATGTAGTGGCGGAACATATCGCACGCAAGGCAAGCGTGCTGTACCATGTGAAGCAATCCTTCATTGATGAGCTAAAAAAGAATGAGCAGTATGAGTTGTTTACAGAGCTTGAAATGCCGCTTGCTCGTGTGCTCGCGGAAATGGAATATGCGGGAGTGAAGGTAGATACGGATCGTTTGCGCGGCATGGGGGACGAGCTGGCGGCGCAGCTTACGGAGGTCGAGGCGGAAATACATGAGCTTGCCGGCGGGGCGTTTAATATCAATTCTCCAAAGCAGCTCGGTATTGTATTGTTCGAAAAATTAAACCTGCCGCCTATAAAGAAAACGAAAACAGGCTACTCAACATCGGCGGATGTGCTTGAGAAGCTGATGGACCGCCATGAAATCATTCCAAAAATTCTTCATTACCGCCAATTGGGGAAGCTGTATTCCACTTATATTGAAGGATTATTAAAAGTGGTACATCATGATACATCCAAAATTCATACACGTTTCAATCAAGTGCTGACGCAAACGGGAAGGTTGAGTTCAACGGAGCCGAACTTGCAAAATATTCCGATTCGGCTTGAAGAAGGCCGGAAAATTCGCCAAGCATTTATCCCGTCTGAGAGCGATTGGGTCATTTTAGCTGCTGATTATTCGCAAATTGAGCTGCGCGTTTTGGCACATATCGCAAATGATGCCGGCCTAATTGATGCCTTTCGCCATGATATGGACATTCATACGAAAACGGCGATGGACGTATTTGGCGTTTCGAGAGATGAGGTAACCGCGAATATGAGAAGACAGGCAAAAGCAGTTAACTTTGGAATTGTTTACGGTATTAGCGATTATGGATTGTCGCAAAATCTGGGAATTACGCGAAAGGCTGCAGCCGAGTTTATCCAAAAATATTTAGATAGCTTCCCAGGTGTAAAGGAATATATGGATTCCATTATTCAAGAAGCGAAGCAAAACGGATATGTGAAGACATTGCTCAATCGCCGACGCTATATTCCGGAAATTACGAGCCGCAATTTCAATTTGCGCAGCTTTGCCGAGCGGACGGCGATGAATACGCCGATTCAAGGAAGCGCCGCGGATATTATTAAAAAAGCGATGATTGTGATGTTTGCGCGGTTGCAGGAAGAAAAGCTGCAGGCGCGTTTGCTTTTGCAGGTGCATGATGAGCTGATTTTTGAAGTGCCAAAAGAGGAAGTTGCCAAAATGGAACAGCTTGTCCGGGAGGTTATGGAGAACGCTATTGAGCTGTCTGTTCCGCTTAAGGCAGACTGTTCATACGGACCGACTTGGTATGACGCGAAGTAAGGAAGTGAACGCATGCCGGAATTGCCAGAAGTTGAAACGGTTAGACGAACGTTGGACCTGTTAGTAAAGGGAAAAGAAATTGAAGATGTAATCGTTACGTATCCGAAGCTAGTGAAAAAGCCGGATGATATTGAGCTGTTCAAAGATATGCTGCGCGGCGAAACAATTGAAGCGGTCGGGCGGAGAGGCAAGTTTCTTCTTATATATGTAACGCGCTATACGCTTGTTTCACATTTGCGGATGGAAGGGAAATATAGATTGCATGATGCAGAGGACCCGGTAGATAAGCACACGCATGTCCGGTTTTGTTTTACGGATGGCACTGAACTGCGTTATAACGATGTCCGCAAATTCGGAACGATGCATGTATTTAAAAGGGGCGAGGAAGAGCTGCAGCTTCCGCTGTCCGATTTAGGGCCCGAGCCGTTTTCTAAAGAGCTGACAGCATTTTATTTACAAGAAAAACTGCAAAAAACAAATCGGAAGATAAAGGTTGCTTTATTGGATCAGCGTGTTCTTGTCGGACTTGGAAATATATATGTCGATGAAGTGCTGTTTCGTTCCGGTATCCATCCGGAACGGGAAGCATCTTCGTTGCTTTTAGAGGAAATCGAAAAGCTGCAGGCTGAAATTGCGGCAACGCTGGCTGAAGCGGTGGAAAGAGGCGGCAGTACAATCCGCACGTATATCAATTCCCAAGGGCAGATAGGAACTTTTCAGGAGAGCTTATTCGTATATGGACGAAAGGGAGAAGGCTGTGTAAATTGCGGCACGGCAATTGAAAAAACAGTCATCGGCGGACGCGGTACGCATTACTGTCCTATTTGCCAACCGAAAAAAGGACAATAACATCGGATAGGCTTCTATCATATACATACAGCAGAGTGTATAGAAAGGAGCCTGAAGATGTACCACTATTTTCCCCTTATCCTTTTAGCATTTACGCTTAGCTTGGACAGCTGCAGCGTGGGCTTAACATATGGATTAAGAAAAGTGCATATTCCGCTAAAGTCAATTTTCGTCATTTCTCTCTGTTCAGCTGCCGTGATCATTCTTTCTATGGAGATTGGGCAATGGATTACGCAAATTTTTTCACCGGACTTGGCGAAGAAAATTGGCGGCATTGTTCTAATTGGCATCGGAGGCTGGGTATTATATCAATTTTTTCATCATAACAAAAAGGAAGAGCAGCAGCCGGAAGAAACGACAGTTTGGAATTTGGAAATTCAATCGCTCGGTCTTGTTATCCAAATCTTGCGAAAGCCGACAGTAGCCGACTTCGATAAGTCGGGTACGATTTCAGGGGTAGAAGCGTTGATGCTCGGGCTCGCGCTGTCGCTTGATTCATTTGGCGCGGGAATTGGCGCCTCGCTGCTTGGATATTCCCCGTTTGTGATGGCTGCGCTTGTTGCGGTAATGAGTCCGCTTTTTTTAACGATTGGAATGCTGCTAGGCTCATGGTGCTCGCGGATAATGTGGATTCAAAAGCTCACCTTTTTGCCCGGCGTACTGCTCATTGTAATTGGAATTTGGAAAATGTAAAGAAAAAGACGTGAAACGGCCGTTTCACGTCTTTTTCTTTAGGAGAAAACAACAACATGGTATAAAGTATGTATACGAAAAAAAGAATGGAGGAATTGTATGGCTGTCGTAATTGGGTTAACAGGGGGAATTGCGAGCGGAAAAAGCACGGTTTCTGCAATGTTCAAGGAACTGGATATTCCCGTGATTGATGCTGATATTATTGCGCGTGAAGTAGTAGAACCGGGGCGGGAGGCTTATCGGCAAATCGTTGAAAAGTTCGGCACGGAGATTTTGCTGAAAAACGGCGCTTTTGACCGTGCTAGGCTTGGCAATATTATTTTTCATGATGAGGAAAAGAGGCTGCTTCTCAATAACATTGTCCATCCAGCAGTACGGGCGGAAATGAACAGGCAAAAGGAATTGCAGTTAAAAGCGGGCAAGGAAGCGGTTGTGCTCGATATACCGCTTTTATTTGAAAGCAAGCTTGCCTCGCTTGTCGATAAAATCCTGCTTGTGTATGTAGATGAAAAAACGCAACTTATCCGTTTAATGAAACGGAACACACTTACAGAAGAAGAAGCGAAGGCGCGGATTGCTTCGCAAATGCCTCTTTCTGAAAAAATTGCGCTCGCGGATGAAACGATTAATAATAACGGCACAATTGAGGAGACAAAAGTCCAATTAATGCGCATTTTAAGGCGTTGGTCTCTTATAAAATAAGAAATTTTTAAAATTGATGAAATTGTTTAGTGACTTATTCTCTTTTTGTGCTATACTATTAATGGGATTGGAGATGAAATAGTATAACGCAATCAAGGGGGATTAACTTATATGATTCGTGTGGCAATTAACGGCTTTGGACGTATCGGGAGAATGGTATTTCGTCAAGCGGTGAAAGAAAGCGCATTCGAAATCGCAGCGATTAACGCAAGCTATCCAGCAGAAACTTTAGCGCATCTTATTAAATATGATACAGTTCACGGCAAGTTTGACGGTACAGTAGAGGCATTTGAAGATCACTTATTGGTTGACGGAAAAATGATTCGCCTCTTAAATAATCGCGATCCAAAAGAATTGCCTTGGAAGGCCATGGGAGTTGATGTTGTGATTGAAGCGACAGGAAAATTCAACTCCAAAGAAAAAGCAAGCCTCCATTTAGAAGCAGGAGCGAAGAAAGTTATTTTAACGGCACCTGGAAAAAATGAGGATGTAACGATTGTTGTCGGCGTAAATGATAAACAATTGGATATCGCTAAGCATGACGTAATTTCCAACGCTTCTTGTACAACAAACTGCCTTGCTCCGGTAGTGAAAGTGTTAGATGAGCAATTCGGAATTGAAAACGGTTTAATGACAACCGTTCATGCATATACAAACGACCAAAAAAATATTGATAATCCGCACAAGGATTTGCGCAGAGCTCGCGCTTGCGCACAGTCCATTATTCCAACTACAACAGGTGCGGCGAAAGCGTTATCAAAAGTGCTTCCGCATTTATCCGGAAAGCTGCACGGCATGGCGCTTCGCGTTCCGACACCAAATGTGTCGCTTGTTGACCTGGTCGTCGATTTGAAGCGCGACGTAACAGCAGAGCAAATTAACGAAGCGTTCATCGCGGCATCACGAGGCTCAATGAAAGGAATCATCGAGTTCTGCGACGAACCGCTTGTATCTGTAGACTTTAATACGAATACACATTCCGCTATTATAGATGGCTTATCAACTATTGTAATGGGAACGCGCAAAGTGAAAGTGCTTGCATGGTACGATAATGAGTGGGGCTATTCTTCCCGCGTTGTTGATTTAGTGAAGCTCGTGGCCGAGAAATTTGCAAACGAAGAAAATGTTCAGCATATTTAAAGATGAGGAAAACTGCCTAAATGCCCGGGAGAGCATTTAGGCAGTTTCTATTGTGCTGTACTAATTGTGGATATGCTGTATCGCGCGATGCCGTGACGTTTTTGCAAATTGTCTTAAGGAGTTTGATTGTCCTTTAGCATGGGGGCGTTTTAGCCTATTCCGAAAAAACGAATTTGTGGGACTGCAGCGCCATGTTTACTTCTTATTCCCTCGTATAGATTTCAGAAAGAATTCCCCTTCTTCAAGCCTGTCAAGGGCGCAGCCAAAGGGTAAGGAGGGGCATTGACAAGGGAAGAGTAACAAGTGAAACAACATAACACTCCTTTAACATTTATAAAAAATTTAAAAAGACATATTGCAAAATAGAAACAAACCAAGTATACTATCTTTCGTGAACTGAAAAGCGTCGGTAAAGTAGCTACTTAAAGGGTTAGGACCTCTTCGGACTAACTTTCCCCCGTGGTAGCCAAACGTGCCAAATTGCGATCCAGTTTGGAATAGACCAGTTAAAATTTGTTAAAGGGGGAAATATGCAATGCATACTATGGATACTATGGGCCGCCATGTTATTGCTGAGCTATGGGGCTGCGATTTTGACAAATTGAATGATATGCCTTTTATTGAACAACTGTTTGTGGATGCTGCATTGAAATCAGGCGCTGAAGTGCGCGAGGTAGCGTTTCACAAATTTGCGCCGCAAGGAGTAAGCGGAGTAGTAATCATTTCAGAATCTCATTTAACAATCCACAGCTTCCCGGAGCACGGTTATGCGAGCATCGACGTTTATACTTGCGGAGATCGCATTGATCCGAATGTAGCGGCTGATTATATCGCAGAAGGCCTCGGTGCGAAAACAAGAGAAAGCATTGAGTTTCCGCGCGGTACAGGAAGCTTTGAAATTAAACAAAGAACTGCAAAAGCACTTTAAAAAACAGCATATTTGCTTTAAAATGTAAAGAGGTGTAGTATACACCTCTTTTTAATTTATTTCGGGATGAAACGCTTGCTTAGTTTTGCTATATAGTAAGAAAGCCTCTTGAGGGGGGGAGCTCCCGCTAAGAGCTGTTGCCTTATTCTTTTGGCTCTGTTAAAGGCTAATCTTGATTTGGATTCATTTGTTGATTTGGAACGAAAGGCGGCGACTCCAGCGGGAAAAGCGGCTCGGCCCCGCCCGCGGAAAGCATCCGCCTGTAGTGGAAAATCAACAATCAAGTTTAACAGAGCCATTCTTTTAAAGGAGCAGGGACATTGCGTCCGTTTTTCTTAATCTTCTTATACTGCAGGAGGATTTACAGATGAGTTTAATTCAAAAAGTGAAGCAGTTTTTTAGCACACAGGCAGAGACGGCGGACAGCCACATGGATGAAGCGCTAAAAAGCCGCTACTATAAAACGAATCAAAAGAATGCGTTAAAAGCTGTACAAGATATGCTGCGCGGCATGAAAGAAGTTAACGTTACATCGGTTTCCGATGAACGCGGAGAAATAAGCGCGACCATTATGGGGCCAAAGAAAGCGTTTCTTATTGTCACGATTATTACAATCCGTCCGTTTGAAACAGCCATTGACTTTACAGTCTCCACAGAAACAGTGCTGCCGACCGACTTTGGCTTTAGTAAACGTATCATAAAAGATATGTATGAGCGGCTGGACAAGCAGCTCGTATTTGTGGGCAATGGTTTAGGCGAGAAACTGTAGGGAAACAGCAAAATGACTCTATAATAGGGAAGTGATGAGAATGCGTTGTCCGGTTTGTTTTCATAATGGTACAAGAGTGTTGGATTCACGTCCTGTGGATGAAGGGCGCTCTATTCGAAGACGGCGGGAGTGCGAAAGCTGTCTCAATCGTTTTACCACATTCGAAAAGGTAGAAGAAACACCGCTTATTGTTGTGAAAAAGGAAGGAACGCGTGAAGAATTTAGCAAAGAGAAGATTTTGCGCGGCCTTATTAAGGCGTGTGAAAAACGTCCGGTTTCCCTTAAACAGCTTGAAGAAATTACGCTAGGTGTAGAACGGGAGCTTCGCAATTTAGGAATATCGGAAGTGAAAAGCGAAATGATCGGCGAAATGGTCATGGAGGCGCTTCGCGATATTGATGACGTGGCGTACGTGCGCTTTGCATCCGTATATCGGCAATTCAAGGATTTGAATGTATTTATCGATGAGTTAAAAGATATTTTACAAAAAGGGCAAAAGTAAAAGAGCTAGAAGCGCAAGCTGCCAGCTCTTTTTTGCACAATAGGGAAATATAGAAATGAACCGGTTTTGCTTTTGGCACATTCAAAAGCGCTAAAGTGATAGTTTGCTGCGGTGGCCTATTGCGGGAATGCAGTACAGGCGCCGCGATCTCTTTATTTTTTCATAGGCTTGCCAATCGGCGAGTTTTCTTTATTATCTTCTTTGAGAAAGGATTTACATGCATGGAAAGACGATCGTGGATGGAGTTATTGCCTATTGACCGTTATAAGGTATGCGCGGCAGGATTGCTGCATAACTATGACAGGAAGGTATTAACGATGCTATACCAGCCGTTAATCGGAAGCCGCGCCTTCGCATTATATATGACGCTGTGGGGCGAGCTTGACCAAGATCGGCTTGTCGGACAAGAAAACACGCACCACACCCTTATTGTCGGCATGTATATGAATTTGCCCGAAATTTATGAAGAGCGCCTAAAATTGGAGGCGATCGGATTGCTAAAGGTATATGTCAAAAAGGAAGCAGACGTGAGGAAGTTTCTCTATGAATTGCAGACTCCGCTTTCTCCGAAGCAATTTTTTGATGATATTGTATTAAATATTTTTTTATATAACCGCCTGGGAAAAACAAACTATAACAAAGTAAAACAATTTTTTTTGGAGCGGGAACCGGATGTATCGTCTTACCAGGAAATTACCCATTCATTTAACGATATCTTTCAGTCGTCCTCGCCTTTGCAAATGGCACAGCTGGAAGGAGAGGTGAGAAACCCGCCGGGCATTACAGCGCCAGGGCGGGCACCAGGAAAGGCTTCCGATGTATTTAATGATTTTTTTGATTTTCAGCTATTTTTGGAAGGGCTATCGCTTGTGCCGAAAAAAGCGATTACAGCCCAGGTGAAGGAATATATTCTGAAGCTTGCATATGTGTATGGCATTACTCCTTTTGTAATGCAAAACATTATTCTCGGTGCACTTACGGAGCAAAATACAATTGATATTGAACGGCTGCGAAAAAGCGCGCGCGATTGGTATCAATTTGAGCATGGGCAGGCGCTGCCGGTATTCTATGAGCGGACCCAGCCGCTAGAAGCCTCTACGATGCATAGCAAGGAACCGAATAGCCAAGAAGAGCAGCTTATTAAACAGTTAGAAGAACTGTCGCCGCGGCAGCTGCTGGCGGAAATCTCCGGTGGGGTGGAACCGACGGCGGCCGACTTGAAGGTTATAGAGGACGTTATGCTCAAGCAGAAGCTGCTTCCGGGCGTTGTAAATGTATTAATTTATTATGTAATGCTGCGCACGGATATGAAGCTGTCTAAAACATATATAGAAAAAATAGCAGGCCATTGGGCACGGAAAAAAGTGAAAACTGTCCCGGAAGCGATGGCGTTGGCGAAGGAAGAGCATCGCCAATACCAGCAGTGGGCAGAAGGGAAGAAAAGAGGAAGGAGAACGTCCCGCAAAGAGATGCTGCCGGCGTGGCTGGAGCAAGAGCAGAAAAACGAAGAAAAGCCGGAGCAAACAGAGCAGATGGATGTTGAGGAGCAACGAAGAAAGCTTGAAGAAGCGTTAAAGCAATATAAAAAAGAGAAATAGTGTTTCGTTTGAGGTGAAAATATGGAGCCGATTCAAGGGGCATTTAAGAAGCTCATTCAAAATGAGGATTTCAAAAAAAGGTATGAATCTATGCGGGAAGAAGTGATGAGCCATCCGCGCATTAAACAGTTTGTGGAAGAGCATAAAGGCGAGGTTACAACATCGATGCTAGAGCGCAGCCTCATTAAGCTATATGAGTATATCGGGCAAAGTGTGGATTGCAAGGAGTGCCCAAGCTTAGAGGAATGCAAAAATATGCTGCAAGGCTATCATCCTCATCTCGTCATCCAAGGGAGAATGATTGATATTCAATATGACCGCTGCCCAAGCAAGGTGGCTTATGATGAACGCAAGAAAAAGGAAGCTTTGATTAAAAGCTTATACGTGCCGAGAGAAATTTTGCAAGCAACTCTGTCTGATTTAGATTTATCTGATCCGCAGCGGTTTGGCGCCATTTTGGAGGCAAAGCAATTTTTGGATGAATATGAACCGGGTAAAAAGGTGCAAGGCTTATATTTATACGGTTCTTTCGGCGTAGGGAAAACGTATATTTTAGGGGCGATTGCCAACGCGCTTGCCGAACGGGAAATTTCGTCTATGCTTGTGTATTTGCCGGAATTTTTAAGGGAAATAAAAGGATCCATTAACGATAATTCGCTGAATGACAAGCTCGATGCGGTCAAGCGCGTTCCTGTACTCATGCTCGATGATATTGGGGCGGAGTCAATGTCCAGCTTCGTGCGCGATGATATTTTAGGGACAATTCTGCAGTTTCGGATGCTGGAAAACCTGCCGACCTTTTTTTCATCAAATTTCGACTTTAAACAGCTGGAGCATCATTTAACCTATACGCAGCGCGGAGAAGAAGAAAAGATGAAAGCAGCGCGTATTATGGAACGGATTAAATATTTGGCAAAGCCGGTGGAGCTGCTGGGAGGCAATCGCCGGCAATATTGAACGATATTGCGGAGATTTAATTTTAACAATTTTAATAAAGTTTCAAAAAAAACTTGATTTTTATGAAGATTTGTTGCAATGGCAAGGCCCCCCTATCATTTTTTGGACAGCTCCCTAATATACATAAGAACAGATGAGCACCTTAAAGGGGGGACAAATGTGATCGAAATCCACTTCGATGCAGAACATGATGCGAAAATGCTGTATAAATGTTTAAAAAACGAAGCGAAGCACGCATATAAGGAAACGGGCGTTTTTCTAACTGACCAAACTGTTATAATCCATATTCCAAAAACACAGCAGGATTATATAAAGCAAATGTTAATTCCAAAACTCGTTCAATTTATTATAAAAGTAAAGGAAATGAAATGGCTGCGTTCTATTTTAGAAAACTCGTTTTACTATACCGATAGAGAAGAACAAAATCAAATTTTGCATATTGCCCAGTCTATTTTAAATGGGAGGCGGCGCGATATACCGCGCAAACGGCTGAAGAAGAACGGGAGAAAACTGCTTGTCCGCTCTTTTGAAGGCTTTTTGCAGGATCCGGTTTCGTTTTCTTTTGAATCGTACGTGCGATTTCGCTTAAAAGAGTACATGGCCTATTTAGATACTGTTTCAGAGCTGGCTATTGATGAATATAAATTGGAGCAGGAATACCAGGCATTTATTGAAACGCTGCGCCAGCAAGTAAGCAAGAGGACTGCCCGTTTATCATGTTTGCATCTTGTGTATAACGGCAATTTTATTTTCTATGATGACAAAGGTTTGCGGTTAAATCAGGAGAAACTTGTCCAGTATATTGATGAAGGCTTGGTGCGCAACAGAGGCATGTATGTAGATGAAACTGTCATTGCGCCGTTGCTGTCTATTGCCCCCAAGACGATTTATTTATATACAATGCAACGGGATCATAACATGATTGTAACGATTCAAAATGTGTTTCAGGAGCGGGTCAAGCTTTATTCTGTTTGCGAGTTTGAAAAAAGGATGAGGAACTTATAAGGAAAAAAGCTTGTCAACTAATGGCTTGTAAAAGTGAAAGCAGAGGGATAGCTGCTTTTATGCCGTATTCCTAAAGTTTCCTGCTATATTGCAGCGGTATTTTCGTTATCAATGTGAACTTTTTAAACAAACAAACAGGGGGTTCTTGATTTTCTTGTTTGTTCGGACTATAATTACCTACATAATGCCACATATCGAACATGTTATGATGAGGACATGAGCTTCTTTTTACGATTTCCAGAGAGGGAGGCCTTTGGCTGCGAGCTTCCTAATACGAAAAAGCTGCTTACCGCCTCTGAACATCAGCAGTGAACAAACAGTAGCTGTTGACGGCACGTACCGTTATGACATCTTGAGCAAAGGATGATATATCCTTTGGAACAAGGGTGGAACCACGAATTCAGCACTCGTCCCTTTTTATAGGACGGGTGTTTTTTATTTTTTATTACAAAGGCTCTGTTAAAGGTTAATGTTGATTTGGATTCATTTGTTGATTTAGAACGAAAGGCAGCGACTCCAACGGGAAAAGCGGCTCGGCCCCTCCCGCGTAAAGTGCCCGCCTGTAGTGGGAAATCAATAATCAAGTTTAACAGAGCCATTACAAAAAAGGAGTGAGACACATGGCAGAATTAGTGAAAATTACTTTTCCTGACGGAGCTGTGAAGGAGTTTCCAAAGGGAACGACAACAGAAGATATCGCTGCGTCCATTAGCCCCGGCCTTAAGAAAAAAGCAGTAGCCGGCAAATTGAATGAGCGTCAGCTTGATTTAAGAACGCCAATTGAAGAGGATGGCCATATTTCCATTATTACACTTGATTCACAAGAAGGTGTAGATATTCTTCGCCACTCGACAGCGCACTTGCTGGCACAGGCATTAAAAAGATTGTACAAAGATGTGAAGCTAGGCATCGGCCCTGTTATTGAAAACGGCTTCTATTATGATATTGACATGGAAGAATCCATCACAACGGAAGATCTTCCGAAAATCGAGAAGGAAATGGAGCGCATCGTTAAAGAAAACCTAGAGATTGTGCGCAAAGAAGTAACTCGTGAAGAGGCGCTTGCCCGTTACGAAGAAATCGGGGATAATTTAAAGCTTGAGCTAATTCGCGAACTGCCGGAAGGAGAAGCTATTTCTATTTATGAGCAGGGCGAATTCTTTGACTTATGCCGCGGGGTGCATCTTCCGTCTACAGGCAAAATTAAAGCATTCAAGCTATTGAGCGTGGCTGGCGCTTATTGGCGCGGCGACAGCAACAATAAAATGCTGCAGCGCATTTATGGAACAGCCTTTGCGAAGAAAGAGGAGCTGGATGAGCATCTTCGTTTATTGCAAGAAGCAAAAGAGCGCGATCATCGCAAGCTCGGAAAGGAATTAAAGTTATTCACAAATTCGCAAAAGGTAGGACAAGGATTGCCGCTTTGGCTGCCAAAGGGCGCGACAATCCGCCGTATTATTGAGCGTTATATTGTCGATAAGGAAATAAGCTTAGGCTATGAGCATGTATATACACCGATTATGGGAAGTGTGGAGTTGTATAAAACATCTGGACACTGGGATCATTACCGTGATGGCATGTTCCCACCGATGGAGATGGACAATGAACAATTGGTGCTCCGCCCCATGAACTGTCCGCACCATATGATGGTATATAAAAACGAAATCCACAGCTACCGCGAATTGCCGATTCGGATTGCTGAGCTCGGTACAATGCATCGCTACGAAATGTCTGGCGCTTTGTCCGGCTTACAGCGTGTGCGCGGCATGACGCTAAATGATGCTCACGTTTTCGTTCGCCCGGATCAAATTAAAGACGAATTTATTCGAGTTGTCCGTTTGATTCTTGAAGTGTACAAGGATTTTGGCTTGGAAAACTATTCGTTCCGCCTTTCTTACCGGGATCCGGAAGATAAAGAGAAATATTATGATGACGACGAGATGTGGAACAAAGCACAAAGCATGTTAAAAGAAGCAATGGATGACATGGGCCTTGAGTACTATGAAGCGGAAGGCGAAGCTGCGTTTTACGGTCCAAAGCTTGATGTACAGGTCCGTACAGCGCTTGGCAAAGATGAAACATTATCGACTGTACAGCTCGATTTCTTGCTTCCGGAACGCTTTGACTTAACATATGTCGGCGAGGATGGCAAGCCGCATCGCCCGGTTGTTATTCACCGCGGCGTCGTATCTACAATGGAGCGTTTTGTCGCTTTCTTGATTGAAGAGTACAAAGGAGCATTTCCAACTTGGCTCGCACCGGTTCAAGTGCAAGTTATTCCGGTTTCTCCGCAGGTGCATTTAGATTATGCGAAGAAGGTACAGGAGGAGCTGCAATTAGCCGGCATCCGCGCAGAAGTGGATACACGCGATGAGAAAATCGGCTACAAAATCCGTGAGGCGCAAATGCAAAAAATCCCTTATATGCTTGTAGTCGGCGACAACGAAGTAAGCGAAAATGGCGTGAACGTCCGCAAGTACGGCGAGCAAAAATCGGAAACAATGCCGCTTGCTGCGTTTGTTGATATGATTGTGAAGGAAGCGAAAAAATAATGGAAAATGAAAAGCTGTGATTTCGCAGCTTTTCATTTTTGCCATGTTAACGGCCAATGGTGATTTTTACGTTACAAGCACATGATCTATCCCTTAGGCCTGCATATTACGGCTATGTAGCACCTGACAGCAGCCCGCGCTTACTTTCTTCCTCTCGTTTTCTTTTGGACGAGGTAAAGAAAACTCGCCAATCGGGCAAGCTTTTGCATTGCCTTTGAAAAAAATGTTGCGATTTGCTAATTTATCTGTTAGAATATCTTTTGTGTCAATTAAACATAACGTCTTCTTGACAGATTATCATAGTCTATGGTATAGTTTTCAAGGATAAATTGAATACGGACTTGTGGAAAGAAGGAGCACCCGCTTCTCACCTGATTGACGCTATATGCTGTTGGCAGGTTGGCAGTGATTTTGTAACGAAGGTTAACAGTTACAGTGTGGGTGTAGTATGCATGCCCACACTTTTTTATTATGTTCGGGTCTCGCCGCAAACGTATTCTTATAAAACCTTGGAGGTGGCTTACTATTAGCAAGGACATGATGATCAACGAGCAAATTCGTGCCCGTGAGGTACGTCTCATTGGAGCAAACGGAGACCAGCTCGGAATCAAATCCCGTCAAGAAGCATTGGAAATGGCTGCAAATGTGAATCTCGATTTAGTAATGGTTGCACCAACTGCGAAACCGCCGGTATGCCGCATTATGGATTACGGCAAATTCCGTTTTGAGCAACAAAAGAAAGAAAAAGAGATGCGCAAAAACCAAAAAGTTATCAGCCTAAAAGAGGTTCGTTTAAGCCCTACAATTGATGAACATGACTTCAATACAAAGCTTCGCAATGCAATTAAGTTCTTGGAAAAAGGCGATAAAGTAAAAGCATCAATCCGCTTTAAAGGACGTGCGATTACGCATAAGGAAATTGGACAACGTGTATTGGACCGTTTCTCGGATGCGTGCAAAGAAGTTGGTACAGTTGAGTCTGCGCCGAAAATGGAAGGCCGGAGCATGTTCTTAATTTTAGCACCTAAAAACGATAAGCAATAAATAGAGGAGGAAATCTTCATGCCAAAACAAAAAACTCACCGCGGCGCTGCAAAGCGTTTTAAAAAGACTGGAACTGGTAAGCTTAAGCGTTCCCACGCTTATACAAGCCACTTATTTGCTAATAAAACTACAAAAGCAAAGCGTAAATTGCGCAAAGCTGGCGTAGTAAGCGCAGGCGATTTCAAACGCATTCGCCAAATGCTTGACAACATGTAATAATATTTCGGATGAACATAGATTATCTAGGAGGTAAATAATATGCCAAGAGTAAAAGGTGGTACAGTTACTCGTAAACGTCGTAAAAAGGTTTTAAAATTAGCTAAAGGTTACTACGGTTCTAAACATACATTATACAAAGTTGCAAATCAGCAAGTAATGAAATCCTTAATGTATGCATTCCGTGACCGTCGCCAAAAGAAACGCGACTTCCGCAAGCTTTGGATCACTCGTATCAACGCTGCGGCTCGCATGAACGGCCTTTCTTACAGCAAAATGATGCACGGCTTAAAGCTTGCAGGTATCGAAGTGAACCGCAAAATGCTTGCTGACATCGCTGTGACTGATGCAAAAGCATTTGCTGAATTAGCGGCAGCTGCGAAAAACGGCTTAAACAAGTAATGTCTGTAAAATCCTCAGGATGATCATCCTGAGGATTTTTTTTAGGCTCTGTTAAACTTGATTGTTGATTTTCCACTACAGGCGGACGCTTTCTGCGGGCGGGCCGAGCCGCCTTTCGTTCCAAATCAACATGAGCCTTTAACAGAGACACCCATGCAAAAATATAACTCGCACCACGATAGATAAAAAATTTTTATTTTTTAGGGTAGGACGATGTTGATTTTTATACGTCTGTACATCACGGCTATGCAGACATTGCAACCCGCACTTATCTTCTCCCTCTGTTTTTCCTTTGGACGAGGCAGAACTAGGCCCTGACCGTTACGATATACGGCCGGGAGCACTCTCCCCCTCTAAAAAGAAGGGGTTACATCAACACTAACGTTTAACACAGATTATTTTTTAGGGTAGCCTATTTTTATTATTGCTTTTGGTTCATTCTTATCAAACTTTCATTTGACGCGAATGAACCAAAAATGTGCTGTATCAACAACCATGTTTAGCTTAGATTTAAAATGTGCGAAGTGTCACAGTTCATTCACCGATTGGTAACGGAATAGACAAATCTCCCTTGCGCAAACGCTTACCTGCTGTATTATGATAAAAATGTAAAACGTTTCTAAAAAAGCGAGGGTGAAATGAATGAAGGCAGCAGTAGTGAATGAGTTTAAAAAAGAATTAGAAATAAAAGAGGTCCCGGTACCTGAAGTTGGCCTAAATGAGGTACTTGTACATATTCACGCATGCGGCGTTTGCCATACGGATTTGCACGCAGCACATGGCGACTGGCCGGTAAAACCGAAGCTTCCTCTCATTCCTGGGCATGAAGGCGTTGGGGTGATTGAGAAGGTCGGCGAGGGTGTAACGCACTTAAAAGTAGGAGATCGCGTAGGGATTCCTTGGTTATATTCAGCGTGCGGCCATTGTGAATACTGCTTAACAGGACGCGAAACCCTTTGCATGGAACAACAAAACGCAGGTTATTCCGTTGATGGTGGATACGCAGAGTATTGTGTTGCTGCGGCTGACTATGTTGTGAAAATACCTGACAATATTGGATTTGTTGAGGCTGCTCCGCTATTTTGTGCGGGAGTGACTACATATAAAGCATTAAAGGTATCGGAAGCAAAACCGGGTGAATGGGTAGCTATTTACGGAATCGGCGGTTTAGGGCATTTGGCGCTCCAATATGCAAAAGCGATGGGCATGAATGTTGTTGCTGTCGATACGTTTGATGAAAAGCTGGAACTTGCAAAGGAACTGGGCGCTGATTTAGTCATCAATCCGCTTAAAGAAGATGCGGCTGATTGGATTCAACGTGAAATCGGCGGCGTACACGCTTCTATCTGTACCGCTGTTTCCAAAAAGGCGTTTGACCAAGCTTACCGTTCCGTACGCCGCGGCGGCGCTTGTGTAGCGGTTGGATTGCCGCCTGAAAAAATGGAAATTCCAATTTTTGATACAGTCTTAAATGGTGTAAAAGTAATCGGCTCCATTGTCGGCACCCGCAAAGATTTGCAAGAAACATTGCAATTTGCAGCGGAAGGAAAAGTAAAAGCGATTATTGAAACGCGCCATCTTGATGAAATTAACGAAATCTTCGCAGAGATGGAAGAAGGAAAAATCAACGGGCGTATCGTACTTGATATGACAGTTGAAAAATAAATAGGCAAAAACGGAGGGATTTTCCTCCGTTTTTTTGTTTGTTTTTTTTGTTTGAGCATATACAATACTTAAGTACACATAAAAAAATAGAGTTGTCTTTTTAGAAAACGCCATGTCCATAAGTAAGCCATTAGGGGGAGTATAAATTGGATTTACTGCACTTATTTAAGCTGCAAAAGGAATTAGATGAACGAATTTTAGTGGAGCACAATTTAGAACCAAAAAAACAGTTAAAAGAAAAAGTGTTGGCGCTTCTTGTTGAAATCGGCGAGCTGGCAAATGAAACGCGCTGCTTTAAATATTGGAGCACGAAGCCTGCTTCCGAGCGCCAAGTTATTTTGGAAGAGTATGTAGACGGTTTGCATTTTATTTTGTCAATCGGCATCGATCTTGGCGTGGATAAAAACTTCTTATTCTACAAGTGTGCGCAGTCTAACAAGACGGTTGTGCAAATTTTCCTTGATGTGTATGGCAAGGTTATTCGTTTTTATGACCAGCCGTCTATTACAAATTACATTGAATTGTTTACAGGCTATCTTCGTTTAGGACAAGCATTGGAGTTTACGCAAGAGGATATGGAAAGGGCATATCTAGATAAAAACGAGGTAAACCATCAACGGCAAACGCAAGGCTATTAAACGAACATTTTGAACATTGGCCCTCCCTTTTGTATAATTGAGAAGATACTACAAAAGAGGAGGGCATAAGCATGGCGAAATGGGACGATACTTTAACAATGTTAAAGGATTTAACCGATGCTAAAGGCATTGCGGGCAATGAACGCGAGCCCCGCGAAGTAATGAAGAAATACATAGCGCCGTACGCGGATGAAGTAACAACTGATAATTTAGGGAGTTTAGTCGCAAAAAAAATTGGTGAAGAAAACGGCCCGAAAATTATGGTGGCCGGCCATCTTGATGAAGTCGGCTTCATGATTACACAAATCGATGATAAAGGCTTTCTTCGCTTCCAAACAGTAGGCGGCTGGTGGTCGCAGGTTATGTTGGCCCAGCGCGTAACAATTGTAACGAAAAGCGGAGATATCACAGGTGTAATCGGTTCTAAGCCGCCGCACATTTTGCCGCCGGAAGCGCGCAAAAAGCCGGTTGAAATTAAAGATATGTTCATTGATATCGGCGCATCCAGCAAGGAAGAGGCGATGGAATGGGGAGTTCGCCCAGGCGACATGGTTGTGCCGTATTTCGAGTTCCAAGTGATGAAAAATGAAAAAATGCTGTTGGCTAAAGCATGGGACAACCGGATTGGCTGCGCGATTGCCATCGATGTATTAAAGCAATTAAAGAATGAGAAGCATCCAAACATCGTATATGGCGTCGGAACTGTACAAGAAGAAGTGGGGTTGCGCGGCGCGAAAACATCAGCAAACTTTATCCAGCCGGATATTGCGTTTGCGGTTGATGTCGGAATCGCAGGCGATACACCTGGCATCAGCGAGAAGGAAGCGCAAAGCAAAATGGGGGCGGGGCCGCAAATTATTTTATATGATGCCTCCATCGTATCCCATAAAGGATTACGTGATTTTGTAGTAAATACAGCTGATGAGCTAAGTATCCCATATCAATTTGATGCGATTGCCGGAGGAGGAACAGATGCGGGCGCGATTCATGTATCCATGAACGGCGTGCCGGCACTATCAATTACAATCGCGACGCGTTATATTCATTCGCATGCTGCAATGCTCCATCGCGATGACTATGAAAATGCAGTGAAATTGATTGTAGAAGTTATTAAGCGTCTAGATGCGGACACAGTGAACACGATTACGTTTGAGTAAGTAAAAGAGCCGTCCAAAACGGGCGGCTCTTTACATGAAAAATGGAGTGTTAAAGCTGCGGCTATAAATTATGTTGCTTATTATTTGTTATTTCTTTAATCCGCTTTCTAACGTTGTGAGCATTTCTTTTTTCTCCTGGGCATCAGCATTTTTCCAGATTACTTCAAATAATACACCGAGTCCTGGAAGCATTTTTTCTTCTCCGCTTTGAATCGCATCAACAATCGTTGCTTCTAACTCCTGCTGGGAATTTCCAGATACGTTTGCAATAACAGCTCCGCGTAAATTAAAATTCATCATACATCACCTCTTTGGCAAAGTTACTATTAGTTTCCGTTGTTTTTATGTAATTATGTACAAAAAATAGCCTATAATGAAAAGGCGAGAAGAGAGGGAAAACGATGAAAAAAATTGATTCACTTCAAAATCCGCGTGTAAAGCATTGGAAAAAGCTGCACACGAAAAAAGAGCGTGATAAATCAGGTACATTTCTAGTAGAGGGATTTCACCTTGTGGAAGAAGCGCTAAAGGCAAAAGATACCGTACGCGAACTGATTGTTAGTGAAAGCATTGATATCCCTACAACATGGGAGGTAGACGATGTTGAGGTATACATAGTTTCTGATGCAATTATGAAAGCATTAAGCGAAACGGAAACGCCGCAAGGGATTGCTGCTGTTTGTGAAAAGCATGCGCAAGAGGTAAAAATAGCAAACGGGAAGTTTCTTTTGCTTGATGGCATTCAAGATCCAGGAAATTTAGGGACGATTATCCGAACCGCCGATGCTGCCGGATGGGATGCTGTTATTATCGGCGAGGGAACTGTCGACGTATACAACAGCAAAGCAGTGCGTTCTACACAAGGCTCCCTTTTTCATTTACCTGTTGTAAAAGGCGTGCTTGAAGAGTGGGTTGAAAAATTCAAGGCGCACCATATTCCGGTATATGGCACTGCACTGCAAAATTCTGTTGGCTATACACAAGTAGAGCCGGCAGATAGCTTTGCATTAATCCTTGGAAATGAGGGCAACGGAGTCCGTCCGGATTTGCTGCAACAATGCGACCAAAACTTATATATACCGATTTACGGGCAGGCAGAATCGCTTAATGTGGCGGTAGCTGCCGGAATTTTAATGTATTATCTTCAAAGCCGGGTTGCCAAGTAAAGAAAAACTTTCTATAATAGTAGAAAGTTAAATACTGCAAAAAACGATGATGGAGAAGAGTAACTTGCCATTCGCCATGCAGGGAGAAAATGCCGCAGACTGAAAGCATTTTTATGGATAGAAGCAAGTGAATTCACCTCCGGAGTTGGCGCTTGGACCATGGCAACATGCAAAGGCGTGCCGGTTAAAAACCGTTATGGCAATGAAGTGAACAGTTTTTTCTGTTAATTAGGGTGGTACCGCGATGATAACCTCGTCCCTTTTATAGGGGCGGGGTTTTTTATTTTGAAGGCTCTGTTAAAGGCTAATGTTGATTTGGACTCATTTATTGATTTGGCGGCGACTCCAGCGGGAAAAGCGGCTCGGCCCCGCCCGCGGAAAGCGTCCGCCTGTAGTGGAAAATCAACAATCAAGTTTAACAGAGCCATTTTGAAAAAAAATCAGGAGGTTTTACGATGGAAGCGCGTTTGAAAGAACTGCAAGAGGAAGCTCTCGGCAAAATTGAAGCTGCCGCCGAGCTAAAGGAATTAAATGATGTGCGCGTCGCGTATTTAGGTAAAAAAGGACCGATTACAGAAGTGCTGCGCGGCATGGGCAAGCTGTCGGCTGAAGAGCGCCCGCGCATGGGAGCTTTAGTAAACGAAGTGCGCGAAGCAATCCAACAGCGCTTGGAAGAGAAGATGGAAGCATTGGAGAAAGCGGCGATTGAAAAGCAGCTGGTTGCTGAGACAATTGATGTTACTTTGCCGGGGCGCCTGGTCAATGCAGGCAATCATCATCCTTTAACAGCAGTGATTGAAGAAATTGAAGATTTATTTATCGGCATGGGATATGAAATTGCCGAAGGGCCGGAAGTGGAGAAGGATTATTATAACTTCGAGGCGCTGAATTTGCCAAAAGGCCATCCGGCGCGTGATATGCAGGATTCCTTCTATATTACGGAAGAAACATTGCTTCGCACCCATACATCTCCCGTACAGGCGAGAACGATGGAAAAGAACGAAGGCAAAGGCCCGATTAAAATCATTTGCCCGGGCAAAGTATACCGCCGCGACGATGATGATGCGACACACTCCCACCAATTCATGCAGATCGAAGGGTTAGTTGTTGATAAAAATATCCGCATGAGCGACCTGAAAGGAACATTGCAGGCGTTTGCGAAAAAAATGTTTGGCGAAGACCGCGAAATCCGTTTGCGCCCAAGCTTCTTCCCGTTTACGGAGCCGTCTGTTGAAATGGATATTTCCTGCATGATGTGTGGCGGCAAAGGCTGCGGCACGTGCAAAGGAACAGGCTGGATTGAGATTTTAGGCGCAGGGATGGTACATCCGAACGTATTGCGCATGGCGGGCTATGATCCTAAGGAATATCAAGGCTTTGCGTTCGGCATGGGACCGGAGCGGATTGCGATGCTAAAATACGGTATTGATGACATTCGCCATTTCTATACAAATGATGTGCGTTTCTTGCAGCAATTTAAAAAAGCTTAAGGAGGGGAAAGCAGCATGTTCGTATCATATCGTTGGTTACAGGAATATGTAGATTTGGATGGCATTACAGCATCCGAGCTTGCTGATAAAATCACAAAAAGCGGGATTGAAGTAGAAGGTGTAGAAGTATTAAACAAAGGAATTAGCAATGTCGTAGTCGGTTATGTAAGGGAGCGCGAGAAGCACCCAGAAGCGGATAAATTAAGCAAATGCCTTGTTGATATTGGCGAGGAAGAGCCGGTGCAAATTATTTGCGGCGCGAAAAACGTGGCGCAGGGACAGAAGGTTGCGGTTGCAAAAGTAGGAGCGCGGCTTCCAGGCGGATTGAAAATTAAAAAGGCGAAGCTGCGCGGCGAAGTATCGCAAGGGATGATTTGCTCCTTGCAAGAACTTGGCGTCGACTCCAAGCTTGTGCCAAAGGAATACGCAGAGGGCATTTTTGTATTCCCAAGCGACGCACAGGTTGGGGCGGATGCAATTGAGCTTTTAAATTTAAACGATGAAGTGCTTGAGCTTGGGTTAACGCCAAACCGCGCCGATTGCTTAAATATGCTCGGCGTTGCGTACGAAGTAGCGGCAATTTTAGGGCGCGAAGTAAAGCTGCCAAAGGCGGAGCTTGTTGAAGTAAGCGAAAAAACGTCCGATTATATTAGTGTAAAAGTAGAAGCGCCGGAGCAAAATCCATTATATATTGCCAAAATGGTAAAAAACGTAAAAATCGGCCCATCTCCAATCTGGATGCAAACGCGCTTGATGGCTGCAGGCGTTCGCCCAATCAACAACGTAGTCGATATTACAAACTATATTTTAATGGAATACGGCCAACCGCTTCATGCGTTTGATTACGATAAGCTCGGTTCAAAAGAAATCGTCGTTCGCCTTGCGTCTGAAGGAGAGAAAATTGAAACGCTTGATGATACGGAGCGGATTTTAAAAGCGCATCATCTTGTGATTACAAATGGAACAAAGCCGGTTGCGGTAGCTGGGGTTATGGGCGGCGCCAACACAGAAGTAGATGAAAATACAACAAATGTATTGATCGAGTCTGCTTATTTCACGGGTGCAACGGTTCGCCAAGCCTCCAAGGACTTAGGACTTCGCAGTGAATCAAGCACGCGTTTTGAAAAAGGAATCGATCCGGCGCGCACATTTGAAGCGGCGCAGCACGCGGCGGCTTTAATGGCAAAATACGCGGGCGGTGAAGTATTAGAGGGCGTAGTTGAGGTTGATCATTTAAATCATGAAGACCATATCGTGTCCGTTACGGTTGAGAAAATTAATAGCGTACTTGGAACAGCTGTGACAGCGCAAGAAGTTGCGTCCATTTTCACAAACCTGAAGTTTCCGTTTACAGAAACAGAGGGCACTTTCCATGTGAGCGTTCCGACAAGAAGACCGGATATTACGATTGAGGAAGATTTAGTAGAAGAGGTTGGCCGCTTATACGGATACGACCATATTCCAGCAACGCTGCCAGTTGCAGAAACAACGCGCGGCAAGTTATCGCAAAAGCAGTCAAAGCGCCGCAAAGTGCGCCGTTTCTTAGAAGGTGCGGGCTTGTATGAGGCAATCACATATTCTTTAACAAGTGCGGAAAAGGCGAAGCAATACGCGCTGAAAGAAACAGCTGCAAATCCGGTTTCTCTGGCATTGCCAATGAGCGAAGAACGCAGCCAGCTTCGTTTAAGCTTGCTTCCGCATTTGCTCGAGGCGGTCGCATACAACAACGCTCGTAAAATTGAAAACGTAGCGTTGTATGAAATCGGTTCTGTATTTATTCCAGGTGATGATGAACTGCCAAAAGAAGAACAGCATCTTGCCGGCGTCATGACAGGATTATATTTGCACCACCCATGGCAAGGCGAGAAAAAAGCGGTGGACTTCTATGTTCTAAAAGGCATATTAGAAGGGGTATTTGAAACGCTTGGGGTGGCGGAGCATGTTTCTTATAAAGCCGCAAAACGCGCTGATATGCATCCGGGCCGCACGGCAAGCATTTTGCTGAACGGAGAAGAAATCGGTTTTATCGGCCAAGTTCATCCGGAAATGCAAAAACAGCTTGATATAAAAGAAACGTATGTGTTTGAGCTGTCGCTTGTTGCCTTATTCCAAGCGGAAGTTCCGGAAATCCGCTATGAAAGCATTCCGCGCTTCCCATCCATGACGCGCGATATGGCGCTTGTAGTAGGGAAGGAAGTGCTAGCTGGCGATGTTCGCGAAGCAATTGTTGCAGCAGGCGGAGAGCTGTTAAAGGATGTAACATTGTTTGACTTGTATGAAGGCGAAAAGATGGAGCCGGGCAAAAAATCGCTCGCGTTCTCGCTCCGCTACTACAATCCGGAGCGCACGCTGACGGATGACGAGGTAGCAAAAGCGCATGAGCATGTGCTAAAGACGCTCGAAACAACATTTGGCGCAGAGCTGCGCAAATAATAAAACAAAGAAGCTTTCCGAATAAGGAAAGCTTCTTTGTTTTATGTAGATTTATGCGGCAAATGGATGGTTCTGATCTTTATGTTTTCCAAATTTTTTACGGATAACAGGAATAACAAAGCGGTCAAGGCCAAACTTGCCGGCATTGTATCCAGCGACAAGAAGGAAAATCGTTAACAATACCATTTGCGGGTTTGTGCTTGTTGTTCCAGAGAAAAGGAAGGCAAAATTCATAACGATACCGAAGAAAGCAGCAGCTGTAGTTAAGCAGCCTAAAATCAATCCTAAACCGACAAGAAATTCTCCCCAAGGAATTAAGAAGTTAAAAAGCTCGGCATTTGGAATGGCAAAGCCGCTTAGGAAATCCGCCCACCAGCCTTGAACGGCAGGGTGTTCACCTCCCGCTTTTGCAACAGCTCCTTTTAAAAATCCTGTTGTATCGAAACCGCCTGTTATCTTACCAAAACCGGCAATTAGCCACTCATAACCCAAGTAAAAACGAATAATCGTTAAAAGACCGGATGCTGCTTGACTTTCCCGTAACCATTTGATGAACATGTAAATCGCTTCCTTTCTAAAATAGATGGGTGAACTGGATTACACATAAAAATACCACAATAAGTGTGATACATGTTACCAATAGGGTTAGATTCGCAATATCGTAAAAATAGATTGACAGAGTTTTGAAGATTTCAAATGATTATAAAAATGCAAGTAAATTTATGATATAAAACCTGTTTTTTAAATAGGAAAGAGCGTAGGAAGCAGCAAAACGAAAGAGAGAAAGCGAGTTCGGCGACTTTGCTTTGCATTGCAATAATTTATGTATCGAAATAGTAAACGCGTATAGCTACTGACAGAAGCGTTAAATGGTATAAAATTCTCATAGGCAAGCGGCTATAAGTTTGATAAAATAATGGGTAATAATTGTTCTGTATAAAGAACGATTATAGGATATTTAAAGAACAAATGATACTTTTATCTTTAATGATATTGCTGTGTTAAACGTTAGTGTTGATATATAAAAATCCTTTTTTTAGGGGGGAGAGTGCTCCTGGCCGTATATATAAATACAAATTAAAAAAAGAACATAAAACCTTTCTTTTGAAAGGGGAGAGAGCATTCGGCTATGCATAGAAGCGGTCAAAACCTATTCCTGCCCCATGCGACGGAAAACCAGAGAGAGGAAGCAAGTACAAGTTGCTGTTTGTTCTACTTAGCCGCGATGTATATGTCCAAATAGCAAATTGGATATATATAGCAACGCTTAGGGCCTAGTTTTGCCTCGTCTGAAGGAAAAAACAGAGAGAGGAAGGCTCAGTGGGGGTGTCGCTAGGTTCTGCATAGCCGTGATGTACAAGCCTAAGTGATGGATTATATGATTTTGATTTATTTGTTGATTTGGAACGAAAGGCGGCGGCTCCAGGGGGAAAAGCGGCTCGGCCTCGCCCGGCCTGTAGTGGAAAATCAACAATCAAGTTTAACAGAGCCAATGATATAAGGAGGGATGCACATGAACGAAAATACTTATGCGGCAAGTGCTTTTTCACATATTCAAAAGCAAATGCACTTTGCGCTTACAGTAGGGGATACAGAAGCGGCTTTTAAACTTATTTCCCGTACGTTTCGCCTTTTTCCGGACTTTCCGGCGCGTACAGTACAGGAAGCAAGAAAGCAAATTGGGCAGTGGTATGAGGAAATTGCCTGTTTATATGAGAGGAAAGGCGAGTATGAGGAAGCGGAAAGGTCTTGGCTAAAGGCGCTCTCTTACAATCGGACAAGTACGGAGTGCCGCAAAGGCTATTCATGTTCGATTTTAAGAACAAAAGGGATAGATATAAGGAAGAGTATAGAAGAAAATGTGAAGCTGCTAGAAAACGGAAATGGACACCAGATGGCAGGAGCAATTTGCCGGGCGAAGCTTGTACTGCAGAAAGCGAAGCAGGATGCATCATTATCTGGGCTGTTGCGAAAGATAGAGTTGCTTTTCCAAGCTGTGGAACAATCCTGTTCTAATCGACCATACAAACATGCCGAGCTAACGTTAACAGATGTAATCGGCTTGGAAGTGGTAAAGCAGAAATTAAATGAAATTTTTAATCTGGTAGAATTTAATAAGCTGCGCCGGCAAAATGGGTTGAAAACAGAGCCTATAAGCCTGCATATGGTGTTTGCCGGCAACCCGGGAACAGGCAAAACAATGATGGCGCGCCATGTTGCGCATATGCTAAAAGCTATTGGCGTGCTGTCAAAAGGGCAGCTTGTGGAGGCGAGCCGAGCTGATTTAGTCGCTTCCTATGTCGGACAAACAGCGCCGAAAACAATGGCGAAAATCGAAGAAGCGATGGGCGGCATTTTATTCATTGATGAGGCCTACTCATTAACGAGAAATGAACAGCATGATTTTGGCATGGAAGCCATTGATACGCTTGTTAAAGCGATGGAAGATAGAAGGGATGACCTTATCGTCATTCTTGCCGGCTACCCAAAGGAGATGGAGCATTTTATTCAATCGAATCCGGGCTTGCGCTCCCGCTTTAATCAATACATACAGTTTCCAGACTACACATTGGATGAGCTTATTTCTATTCAAGAATGCATGCTTCGGCAAAGGGAGTACGAAATGACGGAGGAAGCGAAACGCATGATGCGCTCTATTTTCATTGGAAAAGTTTTAGAGAACCCAACTACGCATGGAAACGCCCGGCTTGTGCGGAATGTGACAGAGGAGCTTATCATGAAGAAAGCGGCGCACACGATGGAAAGCGGGAAGCAAGAAAATTTGCGGATAATAGATGAAGAGATTGTGCGTTTAATTATGTAATCGCAAGGCTCCCCGTACAAGGAAAACATGTACGGGGCTATGTATATGGATAAACAATAAAATAAATAAGCGGTTCTCTCAGGGGAACCGCTTATTTATTTGCTAACTGCTTTGCTTTTTCCGTATTGGCAAAGTGAAGTTTTGCATAAGTTTTTAAGCAACCTTCTCCGTATTTTTTGATTATTTTGGCGGCTGCGGCATCAACCTGTGCGCCAGCTCCCTTTGGCAGGATGAATCCGGCTTGTTTGCTTAACTCGGCAAACTGCTTTACAAACGCGTAGCGCGCGATAATGGAAGCGGCGGCGACAGCGAGGTGGACACTTTCGCCTTTGGTGGAGAAGTATACATTTTCCCGCTGCACGTTTTTTTGCTTTGCCAAATATTTATAATATGTATCAGGCTGGACAAACTGGTCGATCACAATTGCTTCCGGCTTATGCGGCTGCAACCGCTCTAATACTTTATTGATTGCTTGGTTATGCATGCGCGCCTTTAGCTCTCCTTGGTTCAATCCCTTCCCTTGAAGCTCGTTATATTTTTCGTTATGCAGCGTGAGCAAGCTGTATGGAAGAAAAGAAATTAACTGCTTGGCAAGCGCGGCGATTTGTTCGTCCGTTAAAGTTTTGGAGTCGCGTACCCCAAGCTCCTTTAAAAGGGGCAGCTGCGTTTTCTCTACATATGCAGCAGCAACAATCATCGGGCCGAAGTAGTCGCCGGTTCCGACTTCATCCGAACCGATGGCGGACATAGCCCCGATTTCATCAGGAGGCGTGTATATCGTCACCGCTTTTTTCTTTGGAACCGTGCTTTTCGCGGTTGCAGGGGCTTGTTGCCCCCAACGAGCTGCTTCTTGAACGGCACCCGTCCCTTGAAATAACACCTTTCCGGATTTGTAGGCTGTAATAGTACAAGAAGCTATTTTTGCAGAAAACACGCCTCCTGGCGGAACTTTTGGTGCAAGATAAGCATTGTAATGATGTTTCATCTGTTCAATAACAGAAATGGAAACTTGAATAACTGCATAGTTTGACAAAATCGTTGCTCCTTTTCGTTATGGAGTATCTTCACTCTGTTTGATTCATAGAAATTTGCTATAGCGCGGCTATGTAGAACTAACAGCAGCTTGCGCCCGTTTCCTCCCTCCGGTTTTCCTTTGCATGGAGCAGAAACAGGGCTTGGCCGCTTCTATGCATAGCTGGATGCTCTCGTCTTCTTTCAAAAGCATGTAATTTGGCTTTATTATATATCAACAGAATGAAGCGCATCTTTATCATACCGAATTGTCCTTTCTGTTTCCATAAGATGTTTATTCATGGTATGATAAGGTTTAGGATTCCGTATGTTGATTGGAGGACAGTGAGTTGTCACAGCAAAACCAAAATCGAAACAAAATTACCGTGGAAATCTACGGCCAGCATTATTCCATTGTAGGAGATGAAGATTCAAGTCACATCCGCATGGTAGCAGCCATTGTCGATGACAAAATGCGCGAAATCAATGCCAAGAATCCTTCCCTTGACATAAATAAACTGGCAGTGCTAACTGCGGTAAACGTGGTGCATGATTACATAAAGTTGAAAACAGAAAATGAACGATTGAAAGAAAGAGTCAGACAAAAAGGAATGGGTGAATCATGATCGATCTTATCATCATCGTATTGCTTCTTATGGGCGTGCTTATCGGTTTGAAACGGGGGCTCATTCTGCAGGTTGTTCGCTTGGCAGGTTTTATTGCCGCGTATTTTGTTGCTTATCTTTATTATAATGATTTGGCGCCATCCCTAAAGCCTATCATTCCGTATCCGTTTGGGGCGGCAGCGCAGCAAGCGCCGGCTTGGCTGAACGCCGGCAATATTGAAGATGTGTTTTATCGGGCTATCGCATTTGCTGCTTTATTCTTTGTGACGAAAATCGCATTGTCCCTGCTTGGCCATCTTCTAAACATGTTTGCGCAAATTCCGGTATTAAAGCAAGTGAATGCTCTTGGAGGCGGGATTTTAGGATTTGTGGAAGTATATATTGTATTGTTCGTATTGATTTTAATCGGTACTTTGCTTCCTGTTCAAGGAGTACAAGCTTCCTTGAATGATTCTGTGTTATGCCGAGTGATTGTTGATAATACACCGGTGCTTTCCGATAAAGTAAAGGAACTATGGGTGCTTAGCGACAGAGTGTGACTTCTCTTTTTAAAAGAGAAGTTTTTTTCTATGAACAGGAAAGACTGAAATGTATATAGAAAGGCGGGAGATGTATGGGCGTAAATAAAAAACAAGTTATTAAACTGTTGGAAACAATTGCGCTATATATGGAATTAAAAGGAGATAATCCGTTTAAAATATCAGCATTTCGCAAGGCGGCAGCTGCCCTTGAAGGTGATGGCAGAAGCTTATCGGAAATGGAGGACTTTACGAAAATCGCTGGCATCGGCAAAGGAACGGCCGCTGTTATTATCGAATACATCGAGTCTGGAACATCTGTTGTACTAGAAGAATTGAAGAAAGAAGTGCCAAGCAGCTTGATTCCACTTTTGAAGCTGCCGGGCTTAGGCGGCAAGAAAGTCGCTAAGCTGTATAAAGAGCTAGGGATTACCGATTTATCGTCACTAAAGCAAGCATGCGAAGAAAAGCGCGTACAGGCATTGGCCGGATTTGGCAAGAAAACGGAGGAGAAAATCCTAGAGGCGATTGCCCAGTTCGGAACGCGTCCGGAACGGCTGCCAATTGCAATCGCCTTGCCCATTGCCGAGGAAATAGAAAGAAAGCTGTCAGAGATTCCCGAGGCAGAGCGTTTTTCGCGTGCCGGCAGTTTGCGCCGCGTTCGCGAAACAGTGAAGGATTTGGATTTTATTATTGCGACAACAAATCCAGAAAAGGTACGCGAACAGCTTCTTGGGCTTGAACATATTAGAGAGGTAATTGCAAGCGGCGATACGAAGGTATCATTGCGTTTGCAATATGAGTATGACATTTCCGTCGATTTTCGCCTTGTGCAGCCGCATGAGTTTATTACAACGCTTCATCATTTCACCGGTTCTAAGGAGCATAATGTAAGAATGCGGCAAATTGCCAAAGCGCAAAACAAAAAAATTAGCGAGTACGGCGTAGAAAATTTGGAAACAGGCGAAGTGGCAACGTTTGAAACGGAAGCGGAATTTTTTGCGCATTTTGGTTTGCCATTTATTCCGCCCGAAGTGCGGGAGGACGGAAAGGAAATTGAGCTAATTGAGCGATATAGCAATTTAATTGAGCTAAGTGATATAAAAGGCGATTTGCATATGCATACGACATGGAGCGACGGCGCGTTTTCAATTGAAGAGATGGTACAGGCATGCCGGGCTCGCGGCTATAAGTATATGGCTATTACAGACCATTCCCAATATTTAAAGGTTGCGAACGGTTTAACGAAGGAGCGCCTGCTGCAGCAAGGGGAAGAAATTAGAAGGATAAATGAAAAATACCCGGATATTACGATTTTGCGGGGGATTGAAATGGATATTTTACCTGATGCTACGCTTGACTTTGATGACGAAGTATTGCAAGGGCTTGATTTTGTCATCGGCGCCATTCATTCCAGCTTCTCGCAGGACCGCGAGACCATTATGAGGCGGTTGCGAACGGCGATTGAGAACAACCATGTTACGATGATTGCCCATCCGACAGGGCGCCTCATTGGCAGGCGGGAGGGCTATGATGTTGATACAGACATGCTGATTGAATTGGCGAAGGAAACGGATACGGTGTTAGAGCTGAACGCCAACCCGAACCGCCTTGATTTAAGTGCGGAGCTGTTGAAAAAGGCACAGGATGCAGGCGTGAAAATTGCGATTAACACTGATTCGCACACATTAGATATGCTAGAAGATATCGAGATTGGCGTTGCCGCGGCGAAAAAAGGCTGGATTCAAAAGGAAACGGTCCTCAATACTTGGGATACGGACAAGCTATTGGAGTTCATCCGCCGCCATAAGTAAATGAGGAGGTACAACTGTGTTAGAACGAACTTTACGCGTTTTAGAATATGATAAGGTAAAAGAACAACTGCTTGAGCATGTTTCTTCTTCGCTTGGAAGAGAAAAAGTAAAGAAACTCATGCCGAGTACGGATTTTGAGGAAGTAGTAAAACTGCAAGAAACGACAGATGAAGCGGCGACTGTGCTTCGTTTGAAAGGGCATGTGCCGCTTGGCGGCGTATTCGATATCCGCCCGAATGTAAAGCGGGCAAAAATCGGCAGCATGTTAAGCCCGCACGAGCTGTTGGATATTGCGACAACATTATATGCGAGCCGGCAAATGAAGCGCTTTATTGAGGATATGGTTGAAAATGGCCAAGAACTGCCCATTCTAGCTTCTTACGTAGAGCGTATTATTTCACTGTATGATTTAGAAAAGAAAATTACCGGCTGCATCGGCGATGGCGGCGAGGTATTGGATAGTGCCAGCGATAAGCTGCGCGCCATTCGCCAGCAGGTACGCGGCGCGGAATCGCGTATTCGTGAAAAGCTGGAAAGCATGATCCGTTCTTCTAACGCTTCAAAAATGCTGTCTGATGCGATTATTACCATCCGCAACGATCGCTATGTTATTCCAGTCAAGCAGGAGTACCGCAATGTATACGGGGGAATTGTCCATGACCAATCGGCGTCCGGACAAACGCTTTTCGTTGAGCCCCAAGTTGTTGTCGATTTAAACAATACGCTGCAGGAAGCGCGAATGAAGGAAAAGCAGGAAGTGGAGCGGATTTTATTGATGCTTTCCGCTGAAGTCGCGGGTGAAGCCGACGCAGTTTTAGAAAACGTTGAAGTGTTGGCGGAGCTTGATTTTATTTTCGCGAAAGCTGTATATGCGAAACGTTTAAAGGCGACAAAGCCGAAGATGAACAATGAGCGTTATATGAAGCTGTTTAAAGCGCGCCATCCGCTCATTCCCCAGGATGTAGTAGTAGCAAATGATATCGAACTTGGCGGCGATTTTACGACAATTGTTATTACTGGACCGAATACGGGCGGTAAAACTGTTACGTTAAAGACAATCGGGCTTTGCGTATTGATGGCACAGTCCGGCCTGCAAATTCCGGCGCTGGACGGCTCGGAAATTTGTATTTTCCGGCATGTGTTTGCAGACATTGGGGATGAGCAGTCGATTGAGCAAAGCTTGAGCACTTTCTCCTCGCATATGGTTAATATTGTAAGCATTTTAGAGAAGGCGGATTTTGAAAGCCTCGTTTTGTTTGATGAGCTTGGTGCAGGAACGGATCCGCAAGAAGGAGCGGCGCTTGCGATTTCTATTTTGGATGAAGTATATAACCGCGGCGCGCGTGTCGTAGCGACAACGCATTATCCAGAATTGAAGGCCTACGGCTATAACCGGGAAAAGGTCATCAATGCAAGTGTAGAGTTTGATGTGGACACGCTAAGCCCGACATATAAGCTGCTAATCGGTGTTCCGGGCCGAAGCAATGCGTTTGAAATTTCCAAGCGCCTCGGTTTGTCCGACCGTGTCATTGACAGGGCGCGCAATCATATCAGTACAGAATCCAATAAGGTA
Organism: Ectobacillus sp.; assembly: GCA_048976805.1. Taxonomy (GTDB): domain Bacteria; phylum Bacillota; class Bacilli; order Bacillales; family Bacillaceae_G; genus Ectobacillus. The sequence goes on from JBHGUR010000020.1 coordinate 36,242, forward strand.
GAAAATATGATTGCCAAGCTTGAAGAAAGCAAAAAGAATGCGGAGCGCGAATGGCTAGAAGCAGAGGAACTCCGCAAAGCTTCCGAAAAGCTTCATAAACAGTTGCAGCAGCAAATTATTGAATTTAACGAGCAGCGCGACCAGCTGCTTCTAAAGGCGCAGCAGGAAGCGGCTGAAAAGGTGGAGGAAGCGAAAAAAGAAGCAGAAAGCATTATTCGGGAGCTGCGCCATCTTCGCAAAGAGCAGCTTGCCAACATAAAAGAACATGAGCTGATCGAAGCGAGAAAACGATTGGAAGGAGCTGCTCCAAAGCTTGTTACGAAAAAGCAGCAGCCAATCAAAAAAGAAACGCAAAAGCGCACGCTTCGTCCCGGCGATGAGGTAAAGGTATTAACATTTGGCCAAAAAGGGCAGCTGCTTGAAAAAGTGGGCGATAAGGAATGGAGTGTACAAATCGGAATCTTAAAAATGAAGGTAAAAGAATCTGATATGGAGTACGTAAGCAGTCCGAAGCAGGTGGAAAAGCGCCCGCTTGCAACCGTCAAAGGGAAAGACTACCACGTTAGCCTAGAGCTTGATTTGCGCGGCGAACGCTATGAGGATGCGATGCTTCGCGTTGACAAATATTTGGATGATGCCTTGCTTGCCGGCTACCCGCGCGTATCCATCATCCATGGAAAAGGAACGGGCGCGCTTCGCCAAGGCGTGCAGGAAAAACTGAAAAAGCACAGGGCTGTTAAAGCCTTCCGCTACGGAGACATGGGGGAAGGCGGCCTGGGAGTGACTGTGGTAGAATTGAAGTAGACATATAAAAAGGGGTATGGGATATGTTCATGGAGAAGCTGGCGAAAGCGCTGCTTATCTTATGCGGCGCTTTTCTTATCATCGGAATGATTTATCTTGCATTTTTCACGAAATAAAAACGGACTGGCATGTCCGTTTTTATTTTGTTTGCACCTGTATCCATTTTGCCAGCCGTTTTGCGTCTTCTTTGCTTACAGTATTGGCAGGCATCCCTTGCGGCGGATGTATAATAGATTCATAAATTTGTTCATTCGTCTTAGTTTTGCCAATGTTGTATAATGTAATGCCGTTTTTGGAATCGGCCAGCTCGCCGTGGCAGCTAAGGCAGCTGCTGTTATAAGTTTGCTCTTCTGTTCGCTGTTGTGTGCTTGCCGCCGTACTGCAGCCTTGGATAGTTACAGCGCTCGCCAGCAAAATCATTATTTTTTTCATCATTTCACCCTTGTCCCATAAGAAGTTTTGTATACGATAGCTTTTATTATAAAATGAAACGAACATCCCTTTTTTCGGAAATCATGAATGTTTCAGGGCATTTTCAGAAAATAAAAATGGTTTTACCATATCAAGTTTGCTTTTGAATTGTCTTATCTTGAGGCTCTGTTACACTTGATTGTTGATTTTCCACTACAGGTGAACGCTTTCAGCGGGCGGGGCCAAGCCGCTTCCCTCGCTGCGCTCAGTCCAGGGTTTCGGCTATCCCGCTTTTCCCGCTGGAGTCGCCGCCTTTCGTTCCAAATCAACATTAGCCTTTAACAGAGTCTATCTTGAAAAAGACAGCGCTGCGTTATATAATGGACTTTATTATCGTACCTGGTAGGAATTGAAATTAGGATATTGCTGAAATTTACCATAACTAATAGGATATATACAACCTGCTATTTAAGCAGTTTTTTTAAGATAAGAAAGTATAACTTTTTTGACCCTATTACAGTGTGTTAGTCTGTGGTAGGGTTTTCTTATTTGTTGATTTTCCACTACAGGCGAACGCTTTCCGCGGGCAGGGCCGAGCTGCTTCTCTCGCTGCACTCAGTCCAGGGTCTCGGCTATCCCGCTTTTCCCGCTGGAGTCGCCGCCTTTCGTTCCAAATCAACATTAGCCTTTAACAGAGACATCCATGCAAGAATATAACTTGCACCACGATAGATAAAAATTTTTAGAAGTGGTATAATTAAAGGTTACCTTAAATTTTTATTTTTAGGGTAGCCTATAGTTAAAATATAGGATCTCAATCCCAATGAGTCTCTAGCTCTAGGCGCTCTGCGCTTTTTATGTGGAATTTTGTATATTTACAATGAAGGATGTATTTGCTAACATAAACGAGTATTATAGTAATATTTTTTAGGAGGGGGTGCGCCGTTAGGATAGGGCTTTTGGCCGTGTCCTGTGGAATGAGCATGCAAGAGGCTATTTACCAATTGGGGAAAGCTATCTATCAAAAGCAAGACTTCTTGTTGCACTTAGTAGAAGAATTGCCTTGCTCCGATTATAAAGGGCAGCCGCTGTTTATTGCGAAACTTAACTTCGACACCCGGATGAAAAAAATCGATGTTGATTGTAAAGAGCAAATTACGAACCAAACGGCCGCCAAGTATTTATATACCGGAAACCCAAAAGCAAACTCCCCGCAATTTGTTCCTGTATTAAAAGGATCTGTACAGCCATTATTAACACAATTGTTCTATCAATGGAACAAACGTCCGCTATCTATGGCGATGCAAAAAAAAATAGACAGCATTATTGAAGATTATTTCGATTATCTTCCCCATCTAAAAGGAACGGAACGAAAATTCAGCTACATATTTAGCCCTAAAAAAGCATGTATAGGCGAAGGGGTTCCGCAGCAATTGGCGCGGTATGCTGCACCGAAGGAAGTAGCTACAATTGTGGCAGAGCAATTTGAACAATTTATAGAGAAGGCTTGCGGCATTCCAAAAGCGCAAATCGGCTTATATGTAATTATGATTGACGGTGAGCCGCTATCGCAATCGGAGGATTACAAACGGATGCTGCTAAAGGAGATAAAGCTGAGAAATAGCCAGCGAGCTCAAACAGTTATGGGGTTTTGTTCTTTATGTAGAACAAAAACTGAGCTTTCTTTTGATACGAGCAAGCTGGCATTTAAGTTTTATACGACAAATCAGTTAAGCTTTGCCTCCGGATTAAGGGCGAAAAATTATTCGAAAAATATGCTGCTATGCAAGGATTGCCTCAACGTACTTGTTGTCGGCGAAAAATTCATTAAGCAGCATCTAAAGAAACGTCTCGGTAAATGTTCGGTGTACCTTTTGCCCCAGGCCTTGTTTGCAGACTCCTTAACGAATGAACAGTGGCAAGATACATATGAAAATGTTGCAAATATATATGACTTAGCCTGTTATTATAACCGCAGCAGGCGATATCTTCTAGACGCTGCATTTGCAGAGAACTGCTTTTTTAATATGCTATTTTATAAAGATTCCCAGCAAGCGGTGAAGGTACAAAAGCTCGTCAAAGGGATAGCGCCGGCAAGATTCGTACAGTTAATCCAGGCTGCTGTTCGCGTTGAAGAACGATTCATGTCTTATTTCACTGCCGCGAATATGTGGGGAATAGATTTAAAGAAGGTATATTATTTAACGCCGGTGAGAGAGAGCGGCGGCCAAATGGTTGAATATAGGAAATTGCTTGAGATTTATGAAGCCGTTTTGAAACGGGAGGCATTGCCGGTACAGTTTTTCATTGAGCAGGCCTTGAAGATGGCAAGAGTTGTATATTTTAAACAAACGAATCAGTATAACATAGGGGAACAAGCCGTTCTTCATATAATGCTTTTGCAATATCAAGCGTATATAAGCTGGCTAAGGGAAATAGGGTGCTTGAAAGAGGAAAATAAAATGATTGTTGAAAAATTGTATATTGAAAAAGAAATCAATGATTATGCTATAGAAATGAAATTTACAAAAGAGCAGACCGCTTTATTTTTATTAGGCATACTGGTCGGACGTATTGGCGCAAAGCAGCATGGCGGAAAAGGCGGCAGGCAGCCTGTGCTGCAAAAGCTGAATTTCCATGGTCTGGATAAAATGAATCTTCTTTCTCTTTCCTCTATAATCGTTTCTCTTTTAGAGGAAAATAACATGCTGGCCGCTAACGAAATGATATATGCGGAGCATAAAAGGCTGTTAGATCAATATATTGGCACTTGGAGCATGAGCAAGCAGGAAGCTTTATATTATGTCCTGTCCGGATATGCCTTTGCGGTGCAAAAAAGCTTTATGGTGAAAAAAGGGGATGAGCAGAATGAACAATAGTGAAATTTTGTTCTTATATGATGCAAAACTTTGTAACCCAAATGGAGACCCGGAGGAAGAAAACCGGCCGCGCATAGATTATGAACGGGGGATTAATCTTGTTTCAGATTTACGTTTAAAGCGTTATATAAGAGATTATTTTGCCATGCAAGGTGAAGCTGTTTATGTGTCTAGGCTGGAAAAAGAAGCTATAACGGCAGAACAGCGTGTAAAAAGCCTTGGGGAAAACTTGACGAAGTCTGAGATTTTGCAGCATCTCATCGACGTTAGATTGTTCGGCGCTACTATTCCGGTTAAGAAAAATACGATGGCGTTTACAGGGCCTGTTCAATTTAATTGGGGTTATTCCTTAAATCAGGTCGAGCTTTTAGAAGCGAGCATTACATCAAACTTTGCTTCCGGCAGCAGTAAAATACAAGGCGCTATCGGAAAGGACTATCGTGTAAAATATTCGTTGCTTGCTTTTGCTGGTGTTATTAGCGGGCATCGCGCTAAGCATACATTTTTGCAGGAGGATGATATAAAAAAATTGGATCGTGCAATGAAGTATGCAATTCCCCTTGCAGCAACACGAAGCAAAGTAGGGCAATATCCCCGTTTATATATCCGGGTAGAATATAAGGATAACGAAACGGTTTTAGGAGATATGCGTGATTTTGTGCAGCTGGAGTCCAAGGCTGCCTCTATTCGTGATATTAGGGAATGTACCTTGCATATAGGCAGGCTGATAAGTCATCTGCATTTTTACAAGGAGCGCATTCAATCTATCTATTATATGGCAAGTCCGTCTTTATACGTGCGCGACGACGAAAGAGAGGGAAGTTTTATAGAGGTTTTTGGGCGGGCGTTTTCTGAAATTATGGAGGAAATCGGGTGATAATATGAGGGAAGTTGTAATTTTTCAGCTAAAGGGGAAGTTCGCTCATTATCGGAAATTCTACACAAACTCATCTTCTTTAACATATGGCATTCCGCCTCGAACCGCACTTGCCGGATGTATTGCGGGCATGCTTGGATATGAAAAGGATACATATTATGATTTGTTTTCACCAGAACGCGCCTATATTACGGTAAGAAAAATGCACTCGACGAAAAAGCTGATGCAATCGGTTAACTATATGAAGATAACATCTGTACAGCACTTTAATGGCAGCAACGGACCAACGCAAATTCCAATAGAAATGCTGTGCAGTTGGGACGAGCCGGTTGTATTTCAAGTTTATTTTTCTCATGAAGATAAAAAACTGCAAACAGAGCTCATCCGGCGTCTGCGGGAGAAACGATTTGTCTACCCTCCTTATTTGGGTAGCGCATCATTTTTGGCTTCTGCTGAATTTGTGAATGTATGTAAAGCTGAAAAAAGGAAAATTGAGACGGATGTATGTATTTCGACTGCATTGCCATTAGATAGTTTACAGCAGCACGGTATTCGTTTTACTGATATACATGGAAACTTGCTGTCGATTCATAAGGAGAATATGCTGCAATATTTCGTGAGCGAACGCAATTTAGGAGAGGTAAAGCCATATGTATTCGAAGAAAGCGGACGGCCAATTTCGGTTAAGCTTGTAAAGCCGTATTATTATCTGGCAGAGCAGGAAGAGAATATTATGTTTATGTAAAACTCTGTATTATACCATTGATTTATATAGCTGAATAAAAATAATTTTTTATAGGGGAGCGGATTGTAGAAACAGTCGCATCCTCATTGAGGCTTCGGCAGGGAAGGGAGAAACAATAGATTAGAAAGTAAGCGCGGCTTCCGCTTTGCTCGAGATAGCAAATGGAAATATCGAAATCATAAAACGGTTGTATGCACAATTATTTGATGTACGAGCGGTTTTGGTAAAGGTTCGTTATAACGGCCTTTCGGTTAATCTTTGAGTATAACTCGGCTTTGCCGCAGCGGCATGCTGATAGGTGAATCGAAGTGATTGCAACATTATCTTATAAATTGAAAATTTAAGTAGCAAAAGCATTGATTATGTTAATGAAAGCGATTCAGTTCTTTTGTGAAATGCCGTTCTTTTTCAAGAACAAAGGCAAGGCTTTTTTGTCTGATATTACCCGCAAAAGGAGATAGAAATGTGAGACTAACTGTAACGTTCAGGCCGGTAAATGGTGTTTTACAGCTGCCGTTAAATTATCAATACGTTATGCAAGGCTTTTTATACCGCTCTTTGACGGAAGCGAAATTTGCGAATTTTCTTCATGAAGTTGGTTTTCAAAAAGGCAATCGAACTTTTAAATTATTTACGTTTAGCCGCTTATCGGGGGCGCATAAAATTAACATAAAGTATAAAAAGATTATCTTTGGAGATACAATTACGTGGCATGTAAGCAGCGTGCTTGAAACATTGATTCAGCAGCTAGGGGAATATTTAATGTTTTCGGAAACGATTCAGCTTTACAGGCAGCTGTTGACAGTGGAAAAGGTGGAGGTGTCCGAGCCGCAGTTTCAAAAGAATAAATTGAAGATTGAGATGCTTTCCCCGGTAACAGTGTACAGTACATATGAAAAAGAGGAGAAGAAAAAAACACATTACTTTCAGCCCAAGGACCCTGTATTTCCTATTTTAATTGAATCCAATTTTGAGAATAAATACGAGGCGTATTACGGAGAAAAACCCCTGCATCCATTTGTAATTCGCCCTATCCAAGTGCTTGATAAGTATAAGGTGGTTACGACGTTTAAAGGGCATATTATTACAGGCTGGCTCGGAAAGTTTGAAATCGAGTCATCCCCAGAGCAGCTTGCCTTTGCTTATGACACAGGAATTGGCGGCAGAAATTCGCAAGGGTTTGGCATGTTTGAGGTTGTGGACTAAAAGCAAAGCAGGATTTAATAATTTTTTATATCTTAACATATGGCATTAACCTTGAGGACATCTAAATTCCTGAAGAGTTAATGCCTTTTTATTTGGCAGTTTTCGCAAACATTGCTGCGGCCTATTTTATTAGTAAATAAAGTCTTTAATGTTAAAAATTTCGAATAGTATAATTATGGCAATAGATTTATGGTATAATGTTTTAGAAAGCGTTTACATTTATGCGCAGGGGGGATAAGAAATGGAAAGACCTTGGCTTAACAGTTACCCGAAGGAAATTCCGCATACAATTTCCTATGACATAAAACCGCTGCATTGGTATTTGCAACATACAGCTTCTTGTTATCCTCATAAGCAAGCTGTCCATTTTTTAGGAAAAGATATTACATTTCGGGAATTATATACAATGGCCAAGCGCTTCGCCGCTTATTTGCAATCGCTCGGCATTACAAAAGGCGACCGTGTCGCGCTGATGCTGCCAAACTGTCCGCAGGCCGTTATCGGGTATTACGGCGCGTTGATGGCCGGCGCCATCGTCGTGCAAACAAACCCGCTGTATACAGAAAGGGAACTGGAATATCAAATGCGGGACTCCGGTGCCAAAGTTCTTTTTTGCCTCGATTTGCTGTATCCAAAGGCAGCTAGCGTGAGGTCCTCTACATCTTTAGAACACATCATTTTTACAAGCATCTCAGATTTTCTTCCATTTCCAAAAAACATTTTATATCCATTTGTACAAAAAAAGAAGAGCAATATTGTTGTTAACATAAAAGAAAGCCCTGGTATTCACTTATGGAGATCGGTTATAAAGGCAACTCCTAATCCGGCTGAGGTGCCATGCGACCCGCAGGAAGATCTTGCCTTGCTGCAATATACGGGGGGAACAACCGGTTTTCCAAAAGGGGTAATGCTTACGCACCAAAACCTCGTCTCTAATACAGTAATGGGCATTTATTGGCTGTATAACTGCAAACAAGGGGAAGAAGTTGTGTTAGGGGCACTCCCGTTTTTTCATGTGTACGGCATGACGGCAGTAATGAATATATCGGTTATGCAGGCGTATAAAATGATTCTCGTTCCAAAGTTTGAGATAGAAGAAATACTAAAAGCAATTAAAAAACATCGCGTTACCCTATTTCCTGGAGCGCCGACAATGTATATTGCCCTTTTAAATCACCCAAAACTTGAGCAGTATGATCTTTCCTCCATCGAAGCCTGCATTAGCGGTTCGGCTCCGCTTCCTGTGGAGGTTCAGGAGCAATTCGAACAGATAACGGGCGGAAAGCTTGTCGAAGGCTACGGATTAACGGAATCCTCGCCGGTGACCCACGGCAATTTTTTATGGGGAAGGAGGGTAGCCGGAAGCATCGGCGTGCCATGGCCGGATACAGATGCCCGCGTGCTGTCCCTTGAAACGGGAGAACCGCTTCCGCCGGGTGAAGTAGGTGAGATTGTCGTAAAAGGCCCTCAGGTTATGAAAGGATATTGGAAAATGGAGGAAGAAACGGAAGTAGTATTAAAGGACGGTTGGCTGTATACAGGTGATGTCGGGTATATGGACGAAGAAGGCTTTTTCTATGTGGTAGATCGAAAGAAAGATATGATTGTTGCCAGCGGCTTTAATATATATCCGCGTGAAATTGAAGAAGTGCTGTATGAGCATGAAAAGGTAAAAGAAGTTGTAGTAGCTGGTATACCGGATTTATACCGCGGCGAAACGGTGAAGGCGTTTGTTGTATTGAAGGACGGGGCGGAGTGTACAGCGGAAGAGCTTGACCAATTTGCCCGTAAATATTTAGCGGCATACAAGGTGCCGAAGCTGTACGAATTTCGCAAGGAGTTGCCGAAAACAACCATTGGAAAAATATTGCGCCGGGTGCTTGTGGATGAGGAAATTCAAAAAAATAGAGATGAAAAAACGGGCTGATTTTGGGGCTATGTTAAAGGACAATACCGATTTTGGCTCACTTCCCGCGCGGCTGGGCTGCAAATTGGTTATATCAATGATAAGGTTTAACATAGATGTCCTGCACCACAATAGATAAAAGCTTTTAGAAGTGGTACAATTAAGGGCTACCTTAAATTTTTATTTTTCAGGGTAGCCTCCTTCAATATTATTGACAATTTTTAAAATTATCAGTAATATTAAAATGTGAATGAATAGTCATTCAGGTTCTTGAAGGGGAAATTCAAAGTGAAAAAGCATAGACCAAAATATAACCAGATTATTGATGCGGCAGTAGTTGTCATTGCTGAAAACGGTTACCACCACGCCCAGGTTTCTAAGATAGCTAAGCAGGCAGGAGTCGCAGACGGTACGATTTATTTATATTTTAAAAATAAAGAAGATATTTTAATATCACTGTTTCAGGAGAAGATGGGAGAATTTGTTGAGAAAATCCGACTAAAAACAGCAGGAATCGAGAGCGCAACAGAGAAGTTATTAATGTTGGTTGAAACGCACTTCACGTTGTTGTCCCAAAATCATCATCTTGCTATCGTCACGCAATTGGAACTTCGGCAATCCAACAAAGACCTTCGGCTAAAAATTAACGAAGTCCTAAAAGGGTATTTGCAGGTTATAGATGAAATTTTAAGAGTGGGGATTGAACAGGGAGAGTTCCGGAAGGATTTACATATTCGCGCGGCGCGCCAAATGATATTTGGAACGATTGATGAAGTGATGACCAACTGGGTCATGAGCGACTATAAATATGATTTAGTCGAAATGTCCCGGATCGTTCATGAGCTGTTGGCAAATGCCTGCAGACGCGGAAAATAAAGGGGAGGGAAGGCTAGTGAATTTCCTATCAGTAGCAGTAGAGGAGCATGTAGCGGTGGTGAAAATTAACCATCAGCCGGCAAATGCCATGTCTTCTCAAGTAATTCAAGAGCTTGCGGCTGTTCTTGATCAAGTGGAGAAGGATGAAAATGTGAGGGCTGTCCTTGTGCATGGAGAAGGTCGCTTCTTCTCAGCTGGGGCGGATATTCGCGAGTTTACAGGAATTAAAGAGGCAGATGAAGCAGCAAAATTAGCGCAAAATGGACAAGTTGTATTCGAGCGTCTTGAAAAGTTTCCAAAGCCGGTTATTGCAGCTATTCACGGTGCGGCACTTGGCGGCGGGCTTGAATTTGCTATGTCCTGCCATATGCGTATCGTAAGCGAAAACGCAAAGCTGGGGCTTCCTGAGCTGAACCTAGGCATCATCCCGGGTTTTGCCGGAACACAGCGTTTGCCACGTTATGTCGGCAAAGCAAAAGCGTTGGAAATGATGCTTACCGGAGAGCCGATTACAGGCGTTCAAGCAGTGCAGTGGGGACTTGCGAACCAAGCTTATCCAGAAGAGACCCTTTTAGAAGAAGCGCTTAAGCTTGCAAAGAAAGCGGCTGCTAAAAGTCCTGCTTCCATAAGAGCTGTACTGGAACTCGTTCAAACTGTAAAAACTTCCGAATATTATGAAGGGGTGCAACGTGAAGCGCAGCTATTCGGAGAAGTGTTCACGACAGAGGACGGAAGAGAAGGCGTAGCGGCATTTTTGGAAAAACGCAAGCCTGTGTTCAGCGGCAAGTAATTCCCGAATATTTTTTTGGGTTGAGTTAACTGAAAACTCGGAATTAATTTAATGTTTTTAAACCTTTAGGAGGGAATACAATGAACATCTACGTACTAATGAAAAGAACATTCGACACAGAAGAAAAAATCGTGATTAAAAACGGCGCAATTTATGACGGTGAAGCAGAATTCATCATCAACCCTTACGATGAGTACGCAATTGAAGAAGCGATTCAAGTAAGAGATGCAAACGGCGGCGAGGTAACGGTTGTAACGGTAGGAGGAGAGGATTCCGAGAAGGAGCTGCGCACCGCACTTGCAATGGGCTGCGACAAAGCTGTGCTTATTAACATTGAAGATGACGTGGAAAACGGCGATCAATATACAACTGCTAAGGTTTTGGCAGAATACTTAAAGGATAAGAATGCAGACTTGATTTTGGCAGGCAACGTTGCAATTGACGGCGCTTCCGGCCAAGTAGGTCCTCGCGTAGCTGAAGCGCTTGGCATTCCGTATGTAACAACGATTACAAAGCTGGAAATTGAAGGGAAAAACGTTACAATTGAACGCGATGTAGAAGGTGATACAGAGGTAATCGAAACTACACTTCCTGTACTTGTAACAGCACAGCAAGGCTTGAATGAGCCGCGTTACCCATCTTTGCCGGGCATTATGAAAGCGAAGAAAAAGCCGCTTGAAGAGCTCGAATTAGATGATTTGGATTTAGATGAAGATGATGTTGAAGCGAAAACAAAAACAATTGAAATTTACTTGCCTCCTCAAAAGGATGCCGGAAAAATTTTGCAAGGTGAGCTTCAAGATCAAGTGAAAGAGCTTGTTTCATTATTGCATACAGAAGCGAAAGTGATTTAATTTTTTGGATGAAACTCGAAACAGCACAAATCGGAGGGGAAACAGATGGCTCGTAAAGTATTAGTAATGGGAGAAGTGCGTGACGGTTCTTTAAGAAACGTATCTTTTGAAGCGGTTGCAGCAGCAAAAACAATTGCAGAGGGCGGCGAAATAGTAGGTCTTTTAGTGGGAGATAGCGTAGCTTCCCTAGCAAATGAATTGATTGCTTACGGTGCAGACCGGGTTATAACGGTCGAAGATGCAAAGCTAAAATCTTATACGTCTGACGGTTATGCGCAGGCCGTGCTTGCGGTTGTGGACGCCGAGCAGCCGGAAGGCATCGTATTTGGCCACACGGCGCTTGGAAAGGATCTTTCTCCAAAGCTTGCAGCGAAGCTGGATGCAGGTCTTGTTTCTGACGTAACGGCATTGGAGGTTGCGGGCGGAAATGTTGTATTTACGCGCCCAATTTACTCGGGAAAAGCGTTCGAAAAGAAAATTGTAACAGACGGTCTTTTATTTGCGACAATTCGCCCTAATAACATTCCTGTGCTTGAAAAAGACGAATCTCGCACGGGAGAAGTGAAATCATTAGCGGTTGAAATTAAAGATTTGCGCACAATTATTAAAGATGTAGTACGCAAGGCGGCTGAAGGTGTAGACCTTTCTGAAGCGAAGGTTGTTGTGGCAGGGGGCCGCGGTGTTAAGAGCGCTGAGGGATTTAAGCCGCTTCAAGAGCTTGCGGATGTGCTTGGTGCGGCGGTAGGAGCTTCCCGCGGCGCTTGCGACGCGGACTACTGCGACTATTCCTTGCAAATCGGCCAAACAGGCAAAGTTGTTACCCCAGATCTTTACATTGCATGCGGTATTTCCGGAGCAATTCAGCACCTGGCTGGTATGTCTAACTCGAAAGTAATTGTGGCAATTAACAAGGATCCGGAAGCAAATATCTTCAAGGTAGCGGACTACGGCATTGTAGGCGATCTATTTGAGGTTGTTCCGCTTTTAACAGAGGAATTCAAAAAGCTAAAAGTGCATTCCTAATTCAAGAAGAGGCGTTGCCGCTATTTTATACGAAAAGCGAGAGGTCGGGGATTTCTCGCTTTTTGCCATAGTATAAATGCCTATACATTTGAGATAATACATAAGGTGAAGCTCCGTTTTTGGGATGTTTTCCCCTGAGAACGTTAGCAGAGCCAAGTGAGTCCTCGCGGAAATGCAGCGATGCAGTACAGGTCTGTTTTAACGATAAATCGATCCAGCCGAACTTTGTACATCATTATTGTGTTTTGGAATTAAGCGGGGTGTTGGTACATAATATTCGCTATAGTTAAAAGAGAATGATATACTCAACAGTAGATTGAGTATTAAGGAGGAATTTTCAATGGCTATTGTAAACGCAACTGACAAAACTTTTGCTGCTGAGACAGAAAGCGGCGTTGTGCTAGTGGACTTTTGGGCGCCTTGGTGCGGACCGTGCAAAATGATTGCTCCGGTACTAGAAGAAATTGATGCTGAAATGGGCGATAAAGTAAAGGTTGTAAAGGTAGACGTAGATGAAAACCAAGAAACAGCCGCTAAATTTGGTGTGATGAGCATCCCTTCTTTATTCGTAATGAAAGATGGCCAAGTGGTTGACAAAACATTGGGCTACCAGCCAAAAGAAGCGTTAGCAGCATTAGTATCCAAGCACCTATAATATCTTGAAGATAAGAAAACCCTGCCACACAGTCTGTGGCAGGGTTTTCTTATAGTTAGGCTCTGTTAAAGGCTAATGTTGATTTTGGTTTATTTGTTGATTTAGAACGAAAGGCGGCGACTCTAGCAGGAAAAGCGGCTCGGCCCCGCCCGCGGAAAGCGTCCGCCTGTAGTGGAAAATCAACAATCAAGTGTAACAGAGCCTTTTATTAAGGTGTATGTTGATAAGCAATATAGTTACAGTTTCAAAAAGTTGTTGACATTGAGAATCGTTCTCTTTTATAATTGCTTTAGTTAAAATGAAAATCATTATCATTTGTGGTTTAGGGGGAAACTTAGTATGTCAATAAAATGGAAAGTCTTATCAGCAGCAGCAGCAGCATCGATTTTATTTGCCGGTTGTGCGAACGACAGCGCAACGAAGCAGAATGCCGAAGCGAAAAATACGGCGGAAACAGCAAAAAAAGAATCAACTGAAGAGAAACAGCTTACAGAAGCGCAAATTATCCAAGCGTATAAAGACGGCGTGGCAGAATTGGATAAGGCAAAGCAAGGACAAGCTGTGGACTTCGATAAAGTTATAAAATTGTATAAAGAAAATTTACAAGCCCTTGTACAAAAGCGTGATGCGGAATTTAGCGAACAGATTGACCAAACGCTTGTCGCTGCTTTAGAAGCAGGCAAGAAAAACGAAATGGATCCAATTGTTGCAAGACAAGTGTTTGATAAATTACTGCAAAAAGAATTTTATCAAACGATGAAGCACGAATTTGTAGAAATTGATGAAAACTGGGGCAAAAAAGAAGAAGCAACAAAAGAGTATGAAGAAGCGGTGAACTTCTATAAAGCGATTGAGGGAACAGTTGTTAAACGCGATACAGCGAATGGAACGAACATGGTAGACACTATCAACGCAGGCTTTGGGGAAATCAAGGCGGCGATTGATAAAGGAGATAAGCTTTCCTTCGCGCTTGGCAAGCAAATTGTGGATAAAACGTTAATGAAAACATTCTACTTAGCAACAGCATCTACGAATGGCTATGCAAACAAAGCGGCGGAAACTGCAAAAACAAATGAAAAAGAAGCGAAGGTGCAGCAAGCGGAAGGCTGGGCGTTTTATCAATCGGTATATCCTTACGTGAAAAAACATGCGAGCGAAGAGGGAGACTTCATCTTAAAGCAATTTGATTTGCAAACGGATGTAAAAACATTGGATGCGCAAGCGGTGAATAAAGCATTTATCCGCGGTCTGGCGAAGGTAGCGCTTCATGAGTATGAGGAAAGCAAGGAAAACTTTGATCAAGATAAAGGCGTTATTACAGCATTAGAAGGTGCATTATTTATCAACATGATTGAAAAGGATATGCAAGCGCTTATCGGCGAGCAAGAAACAAAGGCGCTAACAACAAAAGCACAAGCTTACCTTGAAGCTGCTAAAGCGAAAGATAAAGCACAGGCGGAATCGCTTATGGCAGAATTAGAAGCGGGCTTGAATAAAGTAGTGGCGGCAGCAAAATAGTAAAGAAAAGGAGTAAACCTTGTTTTGGACAAGGTTTCTTCTTTTTGTATATGATTATGAAGGGGAGAGTCAAGCAATCCGGCTCTGCTTTTCGTGCGGAGAACCTCTGCCTTCCGGAGCTGGGCAATCCGGCTCCGCTTTTCTGTGAAGGAGGTATTTGTTTATGAAGGTTTTGGTTACAGGAGGCGCTGGGTTTATTGGCAGCCATTTGGCGCTTCGTTTGCTTAAAGAAGGCTATGAGCTTGTCCTGGTTGATAATTTCCATCCCTACTACAGCAGTGCCCGCAAGCGATATCAGCTTGAACAAGTACAGAAGCAAGGTGATGTCGCCTTGTATGAATGTGATATTTTGGATAAGGAAGCACTCCAAGTGATTGTGAGAAAGGAAAAGCCGGAAGCAATCGTTCATTTGGCGGGTCTGCCAGGGGTGCGCCCGTCTTTGAAAATGCCGGAAGCCTATATAGATATTAATATAAAGGGCACTAGCAATGTGCTTGCCTGTGCTGGGAAAGAAGGAGTACAGCATGTTATTTTCGGTTCTTCTTCATCTGTATACGGCGAACGGGCGGGTGTGCCGCTTAAAGAAGAAATGGCTGACGGCAAGGTGCTTTCTCCGTATGCTGCTTCTAAATTCGGCGCTGAATCGCTTTGCCATGCCTTTCAGTATATGTATGGCTTTCAACTGAATATACTGCGCTTTTTTACGGTATACGGACCGTGGGGGCGCCCGGACATGGCGGTGGCTGGCTTCGTGCGCAAATTGCTTCATAGTGAAGGGATTACAATATATGGTAAAGGGACGGGCCGAGATTATACGTACATTGATGACATCACAAAAGGCATTTCGCTTGTTTTGGATTCGGATGACAGTGATATATATAATCTCGGCTCTCATGCACCTGTAGCGATGGCCGATTTTCTCAAAGAGCTAAAAAGACATTTCCCTAACATGAAAGTAAACTGGGAAGGAAACCGTATGGGAGATGTCACTTCTACGTGGGCAGATATTACAAAGGCACAAACAAAGCTCGGCTATAAACCAAGCGTAACGTTCCAGGAAGGGCTGGAGCGGACCATTTTGTGGGCAAAACAGCATGCGCACCTTATTTAAAGCTATTGGTTTTGTATTGCTATTCGTTTTTATCGTATTAACATTTCAAACATTTGAAGCAGCATCTATGTTTGCAACGGTCGGGGAACTGATGGAGAGGCCGGGCCGGCTTGTTAGTATCGTTGCCGCTTATAGCCTTGCCTTCGTGCTGCGCGCTTACGCATGGCGGTTATACTTAAGAGAACGCATCACAGTCCGGGAAGCGCTCTATGGATTGCTATACAGCTTATTTGTCAACCATATATCCCCGGTGAAGATTGGCGAGGCGGTGAGGGTTGCGGTTATAACGGGAAACGATAAAATTCCGGTGGCGGAGGCGGCACAATCCGTTGTTGTGCTTCGCCTGCTGGATTTGCTGGTGCTCGGCTGCTTCGGCGCGGCCGGAATGATGGTGATGCTTGGAAAAATCGATCTCAACTGGATATTTGTATGCGGTGGGATTACAGGGGGAATCCTAATTTGTTTACTTTTATGGAAAAAAGCTCCGCGCTTTATGCAAACACAGCTTTTGCAATTAAAAGGAGCGCTGCAAGGAATCAGGGGAATTGCCATTTTATTTCTTACTGCAGCAAGCTGGGTATTAGAGGCCTTTGTTATTTATGGTATCGCCTCATCGCTTCCGTTTTCCAAAGCGGTATGGGTAAACAGCGTAACCATTGCCGGTCAAGTATTTCAGCTTACACCCGGGGGAATCGGGACGTATGAGACGGTGATGACTTTTGCATTACAAGCGGCAGCCGTTCCTGCTAGTTCTGCATATGAATGGGCAGTTATTAGCCATAGTTTTAAATTTGCATTTTCGTATGCTGCAGGGCTTGTGCTGCTTATTGTACATCCGATGAAGCTGACAGCACTTTTGTCTGATAAACTGAGAGGGGAAGAGGATTGGTGGAAGAAGTAAAAAAAGCGTCAAAATTTGAGAAGACAGCGGCGCGCTGTTGGAATTTATTGAATGAGGGAAAGCCGTTTACACCGATTTTTGTGGCGGGAACGTTTCTGCTATTTTTTATAGGGCAATGGACAGAAGCTGCTTTTTGGCTTTCCTTTTTCTCGAGCTTCCTTATTGTGCTGCCGCTATTTGTTTTATATTATGTATTCGACTTTCCATTGTTTTTGCGCAATTATTTGTGGCTGCCGTTTGTCGCTTATTTAATGATCTTTAAAACGTTTCATTTGCCGCTGCTGCTATTTGCAGCCGGCTTGTATTTCTTTTTTACCATTTTCTTTTGGGGAACGTTTTATTATCATTTACGTATTGGAACCTCCTGGTTGAATTTTACGCGCTTTTGGAAGCTCGTTTTAAAAAACAGCGACTCTACAAGCGGAAATGCCCAGGAGCAGCTTCCAAAGTTTTTGCTGCTGCTATCAATCTGGTATTTTTATTTTCAATTTTTCGCACATGGCGGCACATTTTCGCAAATTAACGCGCCGCAGCTGCTTTCGTTTTATATCGGCCTAACGTTGTATACAATCATTTTGCACCGCAATTTGTTTGACTGGAAACCAAAAGCGATTGAAACATATACAAATAATGCAAAGGTTCCGGAAAAAGCAATTAATGAAAAGGTCGTTGTGATTGTAATTGATGGGATGCGTAAAGACCGGTTTGAGGCAGCGCATACCCCTTATTTAGATTATCTTCGCAAAAACGGGACCGAATTTACAAATATGGAAACGGTCTATCCAGCAAGAACGGTCGTCTGCTTTTCCTCGATGTTTACGGGGACGTATCCGTTTGAGCACGGCATACAGTCAAATATGGTGTGGAGGCTTGGCGTGCGTGTGGAAAGCATTTTTGACTCTCTTCGCAAAATCGGCAAGACGGGAAAAATGCTGGCTGTCGCCCACCTAGTGGATGCTTTCGGCAAGGATGTAGAAACGTATACTGCCGTGATGAACAATGATATCGTCGATTCGCAAATCATTAAGAAAGCAAAGCAAATTATGGATGGGCAGAACCCGGATTTATTTATCGTACAGCTCATTTCTACCGATCAAACCGGCCATAGCCGCGGCGTGTTATATGACGAATATCTCCAAAAAATATACGAAGCGGATCAATATGTAAAGGATTTTATTGGACATTTAGAAAAAAGCGGCAAGGCTGAAAATACAACCTTCATTATTTGCGCTGACCATGGCCAGGCGGATGGCATCGGTGGCCATGGCCATCTTGATGAAGGCGAGCGCATCGTGCCGTTCTTTATGTACGGGCCGAAAATTAAGCAAGGTGTACGCGTTGAAGAACGGCATAGCTTAGTATCTGTTGCGCCGACAATCGCCTATTTGCTTGGAGCTCCGTATCCGTCCCATAGCCGCGGGCCTGTTTTGACTGAAGGCATTAAGGAGACTGAATAAAAATGAAACAGCATGTGATTGTATTTTTGCCTGCCCATAATGAAGAAGCTTCAATCGGAAATGTGATTCGCAATATTCCACGCCATTTCCATCATGAAGTGCTTGTTGAAGTACTTGTCATTGATGATGGTTCAACAGACCGTACGGTGCAAGTTGCCAAAGAGGCGGGGGCAAACTATATTGTATCTTTTGCCAAAAACCAAGGCCTTGGCGCCGCGGTCCGAGCCGGCTTAGAGGAGTGCGTTCGGCTCGGGGCGGATATTGGCGTTATGATTGATGCCGATGACGAATATCCGGCTGAGGAGATTCCGAATATTTTGCAGCCGATTTTTGAGGGAAAGGCCGACTACACGATGGGATCGCGTTTTTTGGGAACAATTCGCGGCATGAAGCTCCACCGCCGGCTCGGCAACTACTGCTTTACGCTGCTGCAGTCATTGTTGCTAGGCAAATGGATTTATGACGGACAATCCGGTATGCGCGCTTTTTCCCGCCAAGCAATGGAGCATGCGGAAATTATTCATAACTACAATTATGCGCAGGTAATTACGCTTAATCTTGTCAGGAAAGGCTTCCGCGTTCTTGAGGTGCCGATTACTTATAAAGTGCGGACTGCAGGACAATCTTTCATTAAATTCCGCAAATATATGACATCTGTGCTTCCTGCGATTTGGAAAGAAATGCGGCGCCCTGTTAGAAAAGCAGAAATTGATTATGATGCGCATGTATTAGAAAAGGATAAGAAATGCTCGTAACAAGCATTTCTTATCTTGACATTTAAAATGATAATCATTATCATTGTCACTAGGAGGGAATTTTTATGAAAAAATTTGTTTTATCACTAATTTTCGGCATATTTTCATTATTATCAATACATACAAGTGCTTTTGCATATTCGTATGGAGATCCAAACGAAGAAAAGATTGCTGAAGCATACAAAGAAATGGTCATACAGCTGGATAAAAATCCTCCGAATTACAAAGAGGCGAAGAAAATTTATCAAACGGTGCAAGAAGAGATTGATATGCACATGGGGCCCGAACCCTCCGAAGTGATGCTCAGCAGTTTGGATAAAGAGGAAAAAGAGGAAATTGTGAAAAACATGCAGCGCGTGCTGGTGTTAAATATTAATCGCCGCTTAGTAAACATAGATAAGCAATTCGAGGAATATGATACAAGCAAGCGCCTATTGGCAAAGGCGTTCGCGACATACGAAGCGTTATCGCCTGTAATAGTGGCAAAAGACAAAGAGTTGGATGCAAAAATGCGGGATGAATTCAATAAGGCGCTTGAAGCTCTTGGCAATCCCGGCTTGTTTGGTGTCGGAAAGAAGGAAGCAAATAAAGAAGTATTTGGGCAAAGCAAAGCATTTATTTTAGATAATCTAAAAAAAGAGTTTGATATTAAGGATTTCAAAGCTGGCCATTTTAAAGAAAGTGCAACAGAAGATACTGCTGCCGTGGAAAAAACAGAATGGACCGATTTAAAAAATATAAAAAATTGGCTGCCGCTTCTTGTGATTGCTGGCGTGCTGGTTGCGGTAATTGTATATGCGATAAAAAAACGAAGATAAGGTAAGGGGGAAGAAGAATGCAGCTGCAAGCATTTCTCATAACGTTTCGCGAAGTGCTCGAGGCGTTATTGATTGTAGGAATCATTACAACCTATTTAAAGCGTACTGATAATAAAAAGTATGTAAAATATATATGGACGGGTGCCGGGCTTGCAGTTGCAGCCAGCTTCCTGATCGCGCTTTTGTTCCAAGTCGTTTTTACCGGCTTTGCAGCAATGGGCAGCGAGATGTATTTAAAGATTTCCATCATTTTTATTTCTGCAATTTTGCTTACGCAAATGGTATTTTGGATGGCGGAGCATAGCAAAAATATAAAATCGAACGTAGAAGGCAAGATGAGCAAGTATATAACAACAGGAAACGTTATCGGAATGGTTATTCACTCGTTCTTGGTTGTGCTGCGCGAGGGTGTTGAAACAGTATTTTTCTTTGCAGCGATTACCGGCGGCAATATTGGCGCGGCACTGCAAGGATGGGGCGCAATTACCGGCTTTGCTGTTGCTGCATTAGTAAGCTATATGTTCTTTAAAGGAACGATGCGCGTACCGCTGAAAACATTCTTTAAAGCAACAGGCGCTTTAATTGTACTCATTGCGGCCGGCCTTTTGGTACAGGGAATTTCGATGCTGCAGGATATTAAAGTGTTGGGAAGCGTTATGCCGCACTTGTACGATATTACGTGGCTATTGCCGGAGCATCCGATTGATTATGCGCATTACTTGCGCGATACGGGAACAGCGCCGCTGCTGTCTGGTGATATCGGCATATTCTTAAAGGCATTTCTCGGTTATTCCTCTATGCCTTCACTGGAAGAAGTGCTTGCATATATCGGCTACTTTGTCGTCATTTATATGATGATTTCTGTGAAAAAGCAGCCTGCTCAACAAAAAGAAAAAAACGTGCTAAAAACAAATAAATCAGTAAGCTAAAAGTACAAGGCTAGCCTTGTACTTTTTTTCAATCAAAAGGAGAGCCTATGAGAGAGAGAATATTAATAACGGCGTCAATCATACTATTATGCACCATAACTGTGCTTCGGCTTTTGTATCCAAGCCCGTTTGCGGCTACTTGGGATGAAGTTGATTTTGCCCTCGCGCTTGATAACTATGATATTTCATTCATGCAGCCGCATTTTCCAGGATACCCATTTTTTATCCTTGGGGGAATGATAGCTCATATTTGGATAGAAAACCCCGCAGAGGCGCTCTCAATGTTCAATACAATAGCTGTAGCTTCCTCGGCTGTTCCGGTATATATGCTGGCCCGCAGGCGAGTTAGCAGCGGGGAGGCGCTGCTGTTGGCCGCCTTTTTACAAAGCGGGAGCTATTTATCTATATTAGCTACACAGCCGATGTCAGAAGGAGCGGCGCTTGCTGTATTATGGTGGTATATTTGGTCTTTAGATCGAGCATTTCAAATGAACAGGCTTTTAGAGCAAATATTGCCGCTTGCCTTGTTTGCCCTGCTTATGGGAATCCGGTTGTCATATGCTCCGTTTGGAATCGCCTTGCCGCTTCTTTGGTTGTACGATTGGAGGCGGAAAAAGAACCGGGTTATCCCCTTAATCAGCTTAGCGGTATTTTTTCAACTGGTGTGGGTTGGGGCACTTATTTGGAATGTCGGCGGCATCGATGGTTTTTTCAAGCTTGCATTCGGCTTTGTCGGCGGCCATTTTACGGAATGGGGCGGTGCCGTTACCGAAACAAGCGAGCCGTTATCGTCGCGGCTGTACCGTCTTGTAGCCTTGAATATATTTTGGACCGGCTTATTTTCAAGGTCGCCTTTACTTGCGGGCATATTTATTTTGCTTCTTGCTTTTCTTGTTTTACAATGGAAGAACCTCCGTTTGAGGAAAACGCTGTATGAAAACAGGCTCATCTTATTGCTGGCGCTTGTTTATTTCCTATGGAATTTATTTGCCCAAAATATTGATAAGCCGCGCCATTCTTATCCTATTGTAATGCTGTTGTCGTTTTCTTTCGTTATGCTGCAGCTCAAACAGCGCTATTTGTTTTTGGTGTTTGCATTTGCTGTTTGCCAGGCTGCATTCGGCATTTTCTTAGCGAAGGAGCAGGCAACAGCGGAGCCGGCTACGTATCAGCTTGCGAACTTCCTGACCGAAAAAGAGAAGCCGCTCACTGTATATACATGGGAGGAAACGAGAGTGATGGGCTATTTGCAAGTTCCATATGAGCATAAACGTTTTTATCAATATGACTATTTTTTACAAGATAAAAAATATCGAACAGATGATACAATATACGTTACAAATCATTTGATTGACGGCTTTCGTAGCCAAGGAATTGAAGTAGAGGCGCATCTTCAAGAAGTGAAACGCTTTCGCTCCAATCCGCTATTTGACCCGATATATAGTGAGATTATTTTATATAAATGGATTCCATAAGGGAGGGGAAAGGAAGCATGTATGAGCATCTGCGCGAGAAGCTTGCCATTTTGCCTGACCAGCCCGGCTGTTATTTAATGAAGGATAAACATGGAACAGTCATTTATGTCGGAAAGGCAAAGGTTTTAAAAAATCGTGTCCGTTCCTACTTTACGGGAACGCATGACGGCAAAACGTACCGCCTTGTCAGCGAGATTGCTGATTTTGAGTATATCGTAACGTCATCCAACCTTGAAGCGCTAATTTTGGAAATGACGTTAATTAAGAAATATGACCCGAAATATAATATTGCGCTTAAAGACGATAAAAGCTATCCGTTTCTTAAAATTACAAACGAGAAGCACCCGCGCTTGATTATTACAAGAACAGTGAAAAAGGATAAAGGAAAATATTTCGGCCCTTATCCGAACGCGCAGGCGGCAACTGAAACAAAGAAACTGCTCGACCGCATGTATCCTCTTCGCAAATGCGCAAGCATTCCAGACAAAGTATGCTTGTATTATCATATGGGGCAATGCTTGGCTCCGTGTGTAAAGGAGATTACAGATGAACAAAACAAGGAGATCGCCGAGCAAATTATCCGGTTTCTAAACGGGGGGCATAAAGAAATTCGCGCTGAGCTTGAGAAGAAAATGTACGAAGCGTCCGAGAAACTCGAATTTGAACGGGCAAAGGAGCTGCGGGATCAAATCGCCCACATGGACGCCCTCATGGAAAAGCAAAAAATGATTATGAATGATTCGATTGACCGTGATGTATTCGGCTATGCCGTTGATAAAGGCTGGATGTGCGTGCAAGTATTTTTCATACGCCAAGGCAAGCTCATCGAACGCGATGTATCGATGTTTCCGATTTATGACGAGCCAGAAGAGGAGTTTTTAACGTTTATCGGACAATTTTATGCACAGGCACATCATTTTAAGCCAAAAGAAATTGTGCTGCCGGGCAGCATTGATCGAGAGATTGTGGAAAAATTCCTCGGGGTAGAAGCGACGCAGCCAAAGCGGGGCAAGAAGAAGGAAATGGTTGAGCTAGCCTCAAAAAACGCGGCAATCGCCTTAAAAGAAAAATTTTACTTAATTGAGCGGGACGAAGAACGGACGATTAAGGCTGTGGAAAACCTTGGGCTAAAAGCAGGCATTCCGACACCGCATCGCATTGAGGCGTTTGATAATTCCAATATTCAAGGAATAAACCCGGTATCGGCAATGGTTGTGTTCATTGATGGAAAGCCGGAAAAGAAGGAGTACCGCAAGTATAAAATCAAAACCGTGCAGGGGCCGGATGATTATGAGTCGATGCGCGAGGTTGTGCGCCGCCGCTATTCACGCGTTCTAAAGGAAGGATTGCCGCTTCCGGATTTAATTGTCATTGACGGTGGAAAAGGGCATCTCGCTGCTGTTAGCGACGTTTTGGAAAATGAGCTTGGTTTATCGATTCCGATTGCCGGACTTGTGAAGGATGAGAAGCATCGAACCTCCCATTTAATTATCGGAGAGCCGCCGGAGCCGGTTGAGTTGGAGCGCAATAGCCAGGAATTTTATTTGCTGCAGCGCATTCAGGATGAAGTGCATCGATTTGCGATTGCGTTCCATCGCCAAATGCATGGAAAATCGGTTATCCAGTCTGCATTAGATCATATTCCGGGAGTAGGGGAAAAGCGGAAAAAAGCCCTGCTGAAGCATTTTGGTTCTTTAAAAAAATTAAAAGAAGCCACAGCAGAAGAGATTGCCAAGGCGGGTGTACCGCACAATGTGGCTAAAGCGATATATGAATCTTTCCAGCAAAAGACATTGTAGTTTACAATGTCTTTTGTTATAATTTTTCGTAATTACAGAATAATCTTTAAATTAAAAGTGTATTTTTATACGCGAAAGAAGGTGTTATGGACGAATATGGCAGCTATGCTGGAAGAAGTTGAACGCGTATTGATTGAGCGTTCGTTCGTTTAGCGACTGCAAAACGTTTCTGGTAAAGTGCGGAAGAGGAATAAAAAATCAGGCTTGTGTATATTAACAGCCTGATTGGTGAAATACTATGCCCATGTGCCTATTCCTCTATTATATCCTTTGGATCCCACTTTACGATGAAAAGCACCTTGTCAGCGCGTTTTTTTTGCTCTTCATATGTTTCCGCGATGACATTGCGCTGCTGCTGCAGTTGCTGAGCAAGAAATCCGGCTTCCAATTGATAGGTGGAGTCTCTTTTGCTGCGATAGCGCTCAGAAATAAGAGGACTTGTTAATTGAAGGTACATTTCGCGACGTTTTTGTTCAATGACGGTTAGGGTGCCCCATCCAGCCCGTTCGAAGAAAACAACAGTATCTTCAAAGGTTTCCAGCGGATATTTGCGGGCCAAGTTTTTTCCTGCCCAGTATAGTATTCGGTCTAGATCCTTGCCAATTAAGTCAGGAAGCAATTGTTCGCGAATCAGCTCATAGGCAAATGCATTCATCGGCATATCATGTAATTGTTGAATCGTTGCTTGGTTACTCACTCGATTTCCCCTCTTTCTTTTCTGAAGTTATTATATAACATTTCGGTTAAAGAAACACATCTATTTATTGGGATTATTGCAAAGCTGTTACCATAGAAAGAGAAATGTGGATGTATTTTTTTCAAATTTTATGATTAGATTGTGTATCCGTTTTCTTGACGCATTTGTGACAATAGGAGTAAAATTAACTTGTCATAAATTATGCTTAAATATTTTGAATACTTTTTTCGTTTTTTACTAGGAGAACAGAGTTATCAATTTGCTATTCTCCAAAAATGATAATTTATGATGAGAGCTAAACATTTAAGGGGGGTAATGGGGAGATGAAAGGCCGTGAGTTTACTTATCGCAAATGGCATTCTTTACTAGGTGTAATTCCCGTCGGTATCTTTTTGACGCAGCACCTAGTTGTGAACCACTTCGCAACAGGGGGAGCAGAATCATTCAATAAAGCTGCCCATTTTATGGAAAGTCTTCCATTTCGCATCTTTTTAGAAACATTCATTATCTTTTTACCATTGTTGTACCATGCAGTATATGGACTTTATATTGCTTTTACTGCCAAAAACAACGTAACTTCTTATGGGTATTTCCGCAACTGGATGTTTATGATTCAAAGATTGACTGGCGTGCTTACATTAATCTTCGTTGCATGGCATGTATGGGAAACGCGCATTCAAGCTGCTATGGGACAAGAAGTTAATTTTGAAATGATGCAAAATATTCTCGATAACCCAGCGATGTTCGCATTTTATGTAGTGGGCGTTGTATCCGCCATCTTTCACTTTGCGAACGGATTATGGTCATTCCTCATCAGCTGGGGCATTACAGTATCACCTCGTTCACAACAGATTGCTACGTATGTAACAATGGGCATTTTCTTCGCACTTTCTGTTGTTGGAATTCGCGCGTTATTGGCATTCGTAGATCCACAGCTAGCAAATATGTAAGGAGTGGGAGAGCATGAAAGGGAAAATTATTGTAGTCGGCGGCGGCTTGGCCGGCTTAATGGCAACAATCAAGGCAGCGGAGGCAGGAGTCAAAGTTGACTTGTTTTCATTGGTACCGGTAAAACGTTCTCACTCGGTGTGCGCGCAAGGCGGTATTAACGGTGCTGTAAATACAAAAGGTGAAGGCGACTCGCCGTGGGAGCACTTTGACGATACGGTATACGGCGGCGATTTCTTGGCTGATCAGCCCCCGGTTAAAGCGATGTGCGAAGCAGCTCCTGGCATTATCCATTTAATGGACCGCATGGGCGTTATGTTTAACCGTACGCCGGAAGGGCTTTTAGATTTCCGCCGTTTTGGGGGAACGAAGCATCATAGAACGGCATTTGCGGGAGCAACAACAGGACAGCAGCTGTTATATGCATTAGATGAGCAAGTGCGCCGCCATGAAGTGGCTGGGCTTGTTACGAAATATGAGGGTTGGGAGTTTTTGCGCGCGGTAATAGACGATGAAGGCGTATGCCGAGGCGTTGTCGTGCAAAACTTAACGTCCATGGAAATTAAGAGCTTTTCCGCTGATGCGGTTATTTTAGCAACTGGCGGGCCTGGCATTATTTTTGGAAAATCAACAAACTCCGTTATCAATACAGGTACGGCAGCAGCTGCAGTATATAAACAAGGCGCCATTTACGCAAACGGCGAGTTTATCCAAATCCATCCGACGGCAATTCCGGGGGATGACAAGCTTCGCCTCATGAGCGAATCCGCGCGCGGTGAAGGCGGTCGCGTTTGGACATATAAGGACGGCAAGCCTTGGTACTTCTTGGAGGAGAAATATCCGGCATACGGAAACCTTGTTCCTCGTGATATCGCGACTCGTGAAATTTTCCATGTATGTGTAGACTTAAAGCTTGGCATTAATGGCGAAAACATGGTATATCTGGACCTTTCCCATAAAGATCCGAAAGAGCTTGATATTAAGCTTGGCGGCATTATTGAAATTTATGAGAAATTTACAGGTGATAACCCTCGCAAAGTTCCGATGAAAATTTTCCCTGCCGTTCACTATTCTATGGGCGGGCTATGGGTCGATTATAATCAAATGACGAATATTCCGGGATTGTTTGCGGCCGGCGAGTGCGATTATTCTATGCACGGCGCAAACCGTTTAGGCGCAAACTCCTTATTGTCCGCAATTTATGGCGGCATGGTTGCGGGACCGAAAGCAATTGAATACATTAAAGGGCTGGACAAGTCTGCTGATGACGTATCTGTCTCTGTGTTCGAGCAAAATGAGCTTGCGGAAATCAACCGCTTCAACAACATCCTATCTATGGATGGAACAGAAAACGCGTACGTTCTTCATAAAGAGCTTGGCGAGTGGATGACAGATAATGTTACAGTTGTACGCTATAACAAAAAGCTGTTGGAAACGGATGACAAAATTCAAGAGCTTATGGAGCGCTATAAGCGCATTAACATTAATGATACGGCAAAATGGAGCAACCAAGGGGCTTCCTTCACACGCCAGCTAGAAAACATGCTTGATTTGGCGCGTGTGATTACGCTTGGGGCTTATAAACGCAATGAAAGCCGCGGGGCGCATTACAAGCCGGAATTCCCTGAGCGTGACGATGCAAACTTTATGAAGCATACAATGGCACAATTCGATGTAAATGCGAAGGCGCCTGCATTCCATTATAAAGATGTAGATGTATCTCTTATCGCTCCTCGTAAGCGCGACTATACGACGGACAAGAAGAAAAAGCCTGTAACGGAAGAGAAAAAGGGGGATAAGCAACATGTCTAATAAAACAATCCGCCTGATTATTACTAGACAAGATTCACCAGACTCTCGGCCATATGAACAAGAATTCGAGATTCCGTACCGCCCGAATATGAACGTGATTTCAGCATTAATGGAAATTCGCCGCAATCCGGTTGATGCGAAGGGCAACCCAACGACGCCGGTTTCGTGGGACATGAACTGCCTTGAAGAAGTTTGCGGAGCTTGTTCTATGATCATTAACGGCAAACCGCGCCAGTCCTGTACGGCACTCATCGACCAGCTGGAGCAGCCGGTTCGTCTGCAGCCGATGAAAACATTTCCGGTTGTCCGCGACCTGCAGATTGACCGCAGCCGCATGTTCAACGCGCTAAAGCGCGTTAAAGCGTGGATTCCGATTGATGGCACGTACGACCTAGGGCCAGGACCGAGAATGCCTGAGAAAAAACGCCAATGGGCATATGAATTGTCTAAATGTATGACATGCGGCGTTTGTTTAGAGGCATGCCCGAATGTGAATGATAAATCTAACTTTATCGGGCCGGCGCCGCTTTCACAGGTTCGCTTGTTCAATGCACATCCGACAGGTGCAATGCATAAAGCTGAGCGCTTGCGTGCCATCATGGGAGACGGCGGCCTTGCGAATTGTGGAAACTCGCAAAACTGCGTGCAATCTTGTCCAAAAGGAATTCCGCTTACGACATCTATTGCTGCATTAAACCGGGATACAACGTTCCAAGCGTTCAAAGATTTCTTTGGCAGCGACGAAAATTATTAATCTGTTTCGCCTCTTCATTATGAAGAGGCGATTTTTGTCCATCTGTTAATAATATATACGAAGCGGCCCTTCTCTTTTCCTGCAAGGGGGACTGCGGACAGCTGTTTTGTTTGAAAATGGAAATATTAAAACTATTAACAGCCCGCTACATACAAATGCAGGGCCAGTATGAAACAATTAGGCGGCGGGATTTAATTTGGGGGGAGAGCATTGAAGAAGATTTCTTATATTGATGATTTTGAAGCTTGGGAGAAGGAATTTGTGTTTTACATGACAACGAAGGTCCGGTTTTCGGAAACGGATATGTTTGGGCATTTAAATAATACGGTGCCGTTTACATATTTTGAGGAGGCGCGTATTGAATTCTTTAAGAAGCTCGGCTTTATGCAGGAGTGGACAAAAAACAGCGTGGAAGCGATGGTTGTAGTTGCGGATTTGCAGTGCAATTATATCAAACAAGTGTTTTTTGACGAGAAACTAAAGGTGTATGTAAAGGCGCAGACAATTGGCAATTCCTCCGTTGATTTGCACTACATGGCGAAAAATGAAAATGGGGAACTATGCCTTGTCGGACGCGGCACGATGGTGCAAGTATCGAGAAAAACGGGGAAAGGCTTGCCATGGCCGGAAGAGTGGAAAGCGAGAATGCTCGACCAGCAGTTCGCGCAATAAAAAAGATACTAAGAAGCTGCAAGGCGGACAGTGTCCGCCTTGCTTTATGCCTCATTGCGCCGGTTTTGCTCAGGTTCAGGCCGGGGAGGGGAAGCGAGCAATTGCTGCGCCTTCATTCGGCAAGCATATAAATCTGTTTCAATCGCATAACGCGGCCGGCATTTTACTTCTTTATAAATTTTTCCGATATATTCTCCGATTAATCCAATTCCCATCAGCTGAATCCCTCCGATTAGCCAAATAGAAATAATGAGGGAGGTCCATCCTGGCGTCGTATAGCCGATTAGGCGCTGTATGGCTGCATAGCCCCCGAAAATGCCGCTGCTAAAGAAGAATAAAAAACCAAGCATAGTAATCCAGCGAATAGGCGCCACACTGAATGAGGTGATTCCGTCAAATGCAAATGCGAGCATTTTTTTCAAAGGATACTTTGACTTACCAGCTAATCGTTCTTTCCGCTCATACATAACAGTAGTTGACCGAAAGCCGAGCAGCGGAATGAGGCCACGTAAAAATACATTTCGCTCCCCGTAGCGGCTTAATTCATCTAAAGCCGATTTGCTGAGCAAACGGTAATCGGCATGGTTATGAACAAGGCTAACTCCCATTTTTTTCATAAAACGATAAAACAAGACAGCGGTTGTCCGTTTAAATAGTGTGTCCGTTTGCCGCTTGCTGCGCACGCCATATACAATTTCATATCCGTTCCGGTATTTTTGCACAAAGTCGCGAATTACAGAAATATCATCCTGTAAATCGGCGTCAATTGTCAAAACACAATCGGAATATTCCCGCGCCTTCATCATCCCTGCGAGCAATGCGTGTTGATGCCCTGCGTTGCGCGCAAGCTTAATGCCGCTCACAAACGGATTTGCCTCGCTAACTTCCAAAATAATCTCCCAGGTTCTATCTTTGCTGCCGTCATCGACAAACAGTAGCTTGCTTTGCTGATGAATGAGCTGCTCATGTATCATTTTAATAAGTACAAGGGAGAGCTGAGCGATTGTTTCTTTTATGACTTCTTCTTCGTTATAACAAGGAATTACAATTGTTAAAAGCGGTTCTTTCATGATGTTATCCTCCTTGCTTGTTTACTTCGTATAAATATACTTTCCAAACAGTGTCACGGTGTTCAAATGTACGCAGCAACTTTAATCCATTGTCGGCTGCATTTGTAATTGGCACGGCAGAGAAAATGTAACGTCCGCCCATTTGGTACAGCATATCGGAGTTTAGCTGTAAATGATTAATGGTTTTACGCGATGTTTTTCGAAAGTCATACCATTTTCCAAGCTCATCGGTAAAAATATAACAGCGTCCGCCCCACGTATCGAAATATGTACGCAGCTGTTTATTTTTTTGCAGTTCTTTTTCGATAATAACGCGAAAGGAATGCTTGTACGAAAGCGGATAAAAGTTATTGTATGTATCAAGCGTATAAAATCCGTTGTATTGCGCAATCGCGGGATGAAAACCGATGCTCACAACGCGGTAGCTGTCTTTAGGCTTTCCGATATAGCTGTCAATTTCATCAAATAAGGATGTCGCGTAAAATTGTTTAAAAGAAGGAGCGCCTACATAGCGGTAATGAACTTCCTCATTAAAAGTAAGGAGCACTATAATTTGGGCTATAATTATCGCCTTTATCGCTTGCTGCCATTTGCTCCCTTGCTGCCATAATATATAGAGCGCGAGCGCGAACAGAACATAAATGATCGTCGGGCGCAAAAAATGAAAACGGGCAAAATTAAATGTATTTAAAACAGAGAAGCGCTCTTTTAAAGGCTGCCATCCTTTATAAAACCAGAAGGCATACCAAGCAGACAGCAGGAAATTGAGCAAAAACAAAAGAAAATATATGCGTCCCTGCCGCCATTTCTTCTTATAAATGAGTAAAGCAAGTACAAACAGCTGCACCGGAAGAATCACAATCGTATGCACCGTCATGACATGGTTATGGCCAAGCGCAAAGTTTTTAAAAATAAGGCGGATTGTACGCGGCAATGCGAGTCGGGATGAAACAAATTCATTGCGGCTTGTCGGTTCACTAGAGAACAACAAGGAATGTACAAACCGGTAATCAATAAGCATGTAGATACTAAGCATGAGCACGATGCTTCCGGCAAAAGGGAGGTTCAATCTTCGCTGCCGCACCAAATCTGCTAACCAAAGCATGCCCATAGCTGCAAGAAAGAAGAAAAAGCCCAGTACAAAGCTAGAGTATAGCGGCAGCAACATAATCGTAAGCCAATGCTTTGCGGAATCAGTATGGCGGCGAATATGCAAAAACGCCCATAAAGCCAGCGGATGGCCAAGCGTGCTTAACATACCGGACGGCCAAAACGGCGTTAAAGCAAAGGTAAGCGCTGCCCCGGCCCGTATCCAATATGCGTTAGGCTCACGGATGAAGAAATCCTTTAAAAGAAGATACATGCCTAAAAAAGCGAATAGGCGTACAATGGTTTGGCTGATCGCGTAAGCCGTCATGGAAGGCAGCCAATAATGAAGCCATACGAGCAAGCTGAATTCAGTTCCGTAAGCATTGCGCGGCAAGCCGTTGATTACTTGTTTTATAGAAGCGTCAATGTCTCCAAATAGTTCGCCGCTGTCGCGAAGCACCTTGTACCAGGCGATATTGGAATCCATATTATCATGGACGCGAATATGGGCATCTTCCCCTAACACGTAAAGAGGAAGAACGTAAAGTGTGATAAGGAACAGAGCCGTATAGATTGCTTTTTGTTCCTGACTTCTTTTTATAAGCAACATACAATCACCCATTTCTAGCATAAGCGAAGATTGGAAAACAATACATAAAAAAGAGGGATTTTTTTCTATATAAAAAACAACTATTGTTTCTTTGAATAAAAAGATATAATAAAAAAGAACACAAAAACATTCGTAAAATGGTTTTGTACATATTATTTTTTTGAAAAATAATATATTGTTATTGTTTAATAAATTGAAACAATTATTTTTTAATACCTATATGTTTTGTTGTACTATGAATATAGACAAATATGCTTTTTGAGAATATATATCCAATTTATGATTTGGACATATACATCGCGACTAAGTAGAACAAACAGCAACTTGTACTTGCTTTCTCTCTCATGGGGCAGGAATAGGTTTTGACCGCTTCTATGCATAGCCGGATGCTCTTTCCTTTCAAAAGAAAGGTTTTATGTTCTTTTTTTAACTTGTATTTATATAGATATGTTTAAAAAAGCGCGAGTATGGGCGGTTGTCCGTCAAGGTGTACAGCAGCGGCTTTTCGTATGGCTCTGTTAAAGGCTAATATTGATTTGGATCCATTTGTTGATTTGGAATGAAAGGCGGCGGCTTCAGGGGGAAAAGCGGCTCGGCCCCGCCCACGGAAAGTGTCCGCCTGTAGTGGAAAATCAACAATCAAGTTTAACAGAGCCTTTCATATTATTGAGAGTTTAATATATAAAAATTCCGTTTAATAGATATAGGGGGTAAATAATTTATGGATTTTGCATCAATCATCGGAATTATTCTTGCTATCGTTGCAGTGGTGGCCGGAATGTTCCTCAAAGGGGCCAATGTTGCTGCATTAATGAACCCTGCCGCTTTTATGATTATCTTTTTAGGAACGATAGCCGCGGTTGTAATTGCGTTTCCCGGGAGCCATCTAAAAAAGGTTCCGAAGCTGCTTAAAATTTTATTTACAACGGACAAAAAGCAATTATCTTATCAGGACCTTCTGGACTTATTCGTTCGTTGGGCCGGCGAAAGCCGCAAGCATGGCATTCTTTCATTGGAAGAACAGTTGAAAGATGTGGAAGATGATTTTATTAAGAGAGGGATGAAATTCGTAATTGACGGAATTTCCCCCGAAGATTTGCAAGATATTATGGAAGCTGAGATTGAAGCAATTGAAGAGCGGCATGCCAAAGGGGCGGGAATTTTCACCCAGGCAGGAACATATGCGCCGACATTAGGAGTGCTTGGCGCTGTTATCGGCCTCGTTGCTGCGCTCGGAAACTTATCTGATATCAATAAACTTGGACATGCCATTTCCGGCGCTTTTATTGCTACGATCTTTGGTATTTTCAGCGGTTACGTTTTATGGCATCCGTTTGCCAACAAGCTAAAGCAAAAATCGGCAGAGGAAATCGAGAAGAAACGCCTTATTTTGCAATGCTTATTAATGCTGCAAGCCGGAACGTACCCATTTTTAGTAAAAAACAGAATTCTCGGAGCTCTTTCCGAAACAGAACGAAAGAAGCTTGAAGCAGGAGCGAAGGACAATGGCACGAAAAAAGAAGAAGCATGAGGAACATATCGATGAAACATGGCTTATTCCTTATGCGGATATGCTGACGCTTTTGCTGGCTTTATTTATCGTTTTATTTGCGATGAGTAGCCTGGACGCGGAGAAATTCCGGCAAATGGCATTATCCTTTAATGAAGAATTAAAGGGCGGTACCGGAACGAGGGAGTTTCTCAGTAAACAAAAGCCAGCTGATAACGAAAATGCGATTGAGACAAAAGACGGGAAATCTCAGGAAGAGTTGCAAAAAGAGCTGGAAGAATTAAAGAAGCGCCAAGAAATGGAAGAGTTGAAGGGGCTTCAAGACCAGATTGACCAGTATATAAAAAGCAATAATTTATCGCTGTCTTTGCAAACGAAGCTGACGGAGCGAGGCTTAATGGTAACAATCATGGACAACGCATTATTTGACTCGGGAAAAGCTGTTGTAAAGGTGGAATCCCTGAATCTTGCAAAAGAGATTTCCAAGCTTCTCGTAAAGGCAGCTCCGCGTGAGATTATGGTATCGGGGCATACGGACAATGTCCCGATTGCCAATCCGCAATACGGTTCCAATTGGGATTTGAGTACGCAGCGCGCCGTGAATTTTATGCAGGTGCTGCTGCAAAATCCTGAATTGAAGCCAGAAAAATTCAGCGCCGTTGGCTACGGGGAATATCGTCCCGTTGCCCCGAACGATACAGCGGAAAACCGT
Organism: Ectobacillus sp.; assembly: GCA_048976805.1. Taxonomy (GTDB): domain Bacteria; phylum Bacillota; class Bacilli; order Bacillales; family Bacillaceae_G; genus Ectobacillus. Next base: position 69,905 of record JBHGUR010000020.1, read on the forward strand.
GCGAAAAACAGAAGGGTAGAAGTATTTATTTTACCGCTAACAAAAGGACAATAAAAAACTGAGCATGGGGCTTAACCATGCTCAGTTTTTTATCTGGAAAAAGGATATGTTTGTTTATATAATTCATGGAAAGCCAAAATAGTCGATTGTGCTAAAGCTTCCTTCTGCTCTTGATCTTGCCTTTGTACGGCGCGAGGCAGCTTTGTTTGGATAGAAGCGTTTCGCTGTGAGGAGAGCATCGTATGCAGCATCTGCTCAGAGGCGGCATAGGAAGCCATATTGTCTTGCCTATGCTGCGGTTGTTCAGTTTCCGATTTCGATAGAGCGCTTGCAAAATAAGCCTCCTCATAGCTAGGTTGGCAGGAGATCGACAGGGGCATCTGCTTTTGGCGGCGTTTTATTTTTGATATAGAGCTGACTTTCGGGACGGCCCGGTCCGGCGGCATTATGTATACAAGATGGTAAGTAATTTCGTTCACTGTACTCCCCCCTTGGCGTTCTTGTTTTTATCGTATCTCCAAAAGAGAAGAATAGCAATAAGCACGATTTGGAAAATAGAAGCATATTTACTTTTTTTCTTTCATAGTGTATAGTGAAAGATAATAAAATAAACGCGTTCTTTGGAGGAGTCTGTCACTGGAGGCTCCTTTCGTGCTTTTTTCTGGAAAATACAGGGGGCCTGCAGTTGACGGGCTCCTTTTGTATTTTTTGGAGAAAGGTGGAGTCTATTATGTTAATTATGGAATTAGCTATTATTTTATTGGCTTCTAAGGTTGCAGGGGAAATTAGCGCGAAGCTTGGGCAGCCGTCTGTTTTAGGAAAGCTATTGATTGGTATCGTTCTTGGGCCGACTGTGCTCGGGCTCGTCAATGATACAGAGATTCTGCATGAAATCAGCCAAATTGGCGTAATTCTTCTTATGTTTATTGCCGGCTTAGAAACAGATGTTGATGAGTTTAAACGGACAGGGAAAGCGTCCAGCATCGTGGGTGCCGCGGGAGTAGCTGTCCCATTAGCGCTGGGATATGGAGCGGGCATTGTTATGGGAATGTCCCAAACAGAGGCAATTTTCTTGGGGCTGCTTTTGTCGGCAACAAGTGTAAGTATCTCAGTGCAAGCGCTAAAGGAGCTAGGGCATTTAAAATCGCGTGAAGGAGCGACGATTCTTGGCGCTGCGGTAATTGACGACGTATTGGTAATTGTGGCATTGGCGTTTGTCATGAGCTTTGCGGGTGGCGATATTAATTTATCTCTTGTTATTTTAAAGAAAGTTGCTTTCTTTGCTATTGCAATCTTGCTATCTTGGAAGCTTGTGCCGTGGCTGCTGCAGCGCTTTGCCAAGCTTAGCGTATCGGAATCTGTTATTTCCGCGGCTCTCATTCTTTGCTTTGGCTTTGCGTATTTTGCGGAATACACAGGGGTAGCGGCTATCATTGGCTCCTATATTGCCGGGGTAGCTATCAGCCTTACAAACTATAAGCATGAAGTATTTGAAAAGGTTGAAACAATTGGATATTCCATTTTCGTACCGGTATTCTTTACTTCTATTGGGGTAACGGCCCAATTTAATGGCATTTCCGAAAACTGGCTATTTATGATTTTGCTGAGCTTACTTGCTGTCGTAACTAAATTAATCGGCTGCGGGCTCGGTGCGAAGCTGGCTGGCTTTAACTGGAACAGCTCTATGGGAATCGGCGCTGCTATGGTATCCAGAGGTGAAGTTGCTTTAATTATTGCCGCTATCGGCATGGAGGCGAAGCTATTGCAGCAGGATATGTTTGCGGTAATTGTAGCTGTCGTGCTAATTACTACCATTGCGACGCCGCCGATGATGAAAATATTTTTTAAAGAAGAAAAACGAAATGTACAAGAAGAGAGTGCGTGATGCACTCTTTTTTGTATATGATTTCTGTATATTATAGTTAGCTTCAATCATGCATTATACCTCTTTATCAGTTCTTTTCTGCGTATGTTTTATTTATTATTTTGGAATCTGCCTCGCTTTTATGCAAAGGAAGGCTCCCCCTTAAAAATACCGCCTTCCCTGAAAAAAAACCCGCCTAAATCCATGCACCAGAAGTAACACGCTTTCATACAATACAGGGACTAAATGAATACCCAAATCCCAATTTGGCTCAGGCGCAGGCAAGGAGGGTTATAAACGTTGAAGGAAAAAGACTTTGGATCAAAACCGTTACTTACGAAACGCGAGCGGGAAGTGTTCGAGCTGCTGGTGCAAGACAAGACGACGAAGGAAATCGCGGGCGAGTTGTTCATCAGCGAGAAGACTGTGCGCAATCACATCAGCAATGCGATGCAAAAGCTTGGAGTTAAGGGGCGCTCCCAAGCAGTAGTAGAGCTTCTCCGCATGGGAGAACTTGAATTATAATGTACAGCCGGCTTTCTGTTTGAAGGCCGGTTTTTTTTGGCTGCGCTCTTTTGGCTATATAAACTCTTGCAATTTCAAGAGAAAAGGAGCACAATAAAGGTTGGTTTTTCAAGCAGGGGAAAGGTTGCGCCTGCGGCCAATAGTATAGACAGAAAATGGGGCGATCTTTTGAACAGACCAATAGGTGTTATCGATTCCGGCGTTGGCGGATTGACTGTGGCGAGAGAGATTATCCGGCAATTGCCGAAGGAGCGTATCATTTACTTAGGCGATACGGCGCGTTGTCCGTATGGTCCGCGCCCGCGCGAAGAAGTGAAGCAATTTACGTGGGAAATGACGAATTATTTATTATCTCAAGATATTAAAATGCTAGTGATTGCATGCAATACGGCAACGTCAGTTGTGCTTGAAGAAATGCAAGCGGAGCTGCCGATTCCCGTAATCGGCGTTATTCATCCGGGAGCCCGCACGGCGCTTAAGGTGACCAATAACTATCATGTTGGCGTAATCGGGACAATTGGCACGATTGAAAGCAAGGCGTATGAGCAGGCGTTAAAAGCGATTAATAATCGGGTTAAGGTTGAAGGGCTCGCCTGCCCGCCGTTTGTTCCGCTTGTCGAAAGCGGCGAATTTGAGGATGAAAGAGCTTATCGTATCGTAAGCGAAACGCTGCAGCCGTTAAAGGATACAAATATTGATACATTAATTCTCGGGTGCACACATTATCCGATTTTAGGCCCTATCATTCAAATGGTGATGGGCAAAAACGTGGAGCTAATCAGCTCCGGTGACGAAACGGCGCGCGAGGTGAGCACGATTTTGTACCACAGCAGCCTTCTCAATACAGGGGAAGAAGAGAGCGATCATTTGTTTTTGACAACAGGTGCTGCTGAAAAGTTTAAATGCATTGCTTCGAAGTGGTTTGAACAGCCGATTGAAAATGTGAAGCATATTTCGTTATAATGCCGGACTATTGTCCGGTATTATTTGTATATTGAGAGATTTGCAGCCGGATTCTTATTTCAGGCGAGAAGGCCTTAATGCAAGGAGTGCAAGTGGGCAATTCAATATGAAAATTTGGGGCAAGCTGGTCTAAACAAAAAACGGGCTCGTATACATAGTAGTACAAACCACCTTAGGAGGGGAATGCTATGCGCAAAGCTACGTCTAAATGGGTTGCCTGTGCTGTTGCCGGCTCTGTTTTATTAACGGGCTGCGGTATGCTGGAAAGCGAGAAAACGTCGGAGCAAATTGATCCGCCTAAAAGCGTGACATATACAGATAAGGAAAAAACGCAGACGGAACAAAAAGCGAAAACAGAACAGAAAGCCGAGGCAGCCAAGCGAGAGCTGTATTTAGTTGATAAAAACGGCTATGTCGTCCCGCAGGTAATTGATTTGCCGGTTGCCAAGGATAATGCGGTAATTAAGCAGGCGCTGGAGTATTTAGTAAAAGACGGCTCGGTTACAAACTTGCTTCCAAATGGATTTCAAGCTGTACTTCCTGCCAATACCCAAATAAAAGGGGTGGACATCCAGCAGGACGGAACAGCTGTCGCAGATTTTTCGGCCGACTTCAAGAATTATAAAAAGGAAGAAGAACGCCGAATTGTAGAGGCGGTTACTTGGACATTAACCCAGTTTAAAGAGGTCAAACAAGTAAAATTCCGGATCGAAGGGAAAGATTTGGCGGTGATGCCAGTCAATAAAACGCCGATTGGCAAAGGATTTAGCCGCGCCAATGGCATTAACTTTGACGATGAACAAGTGGTGGACGTAAGGAATACAAAGCCTGTAACTTTATATTTCTTATCGCAAAACAATAAACAAACGTATTACGTGCCGGTTACGCGCCGCATTGCCAATAATACAGAAGATGAAGTGACAGCTGTAGTGAAGGAGCTTGTAAAGGGGCCTTCCCATAGCTCCCATTTGACAAGCGATTTTAACCCTGATGTAAAGCTTGTGGAAGCTCCGAAGTACGAAAATGGCCAAGTGACGTTAAACTTTAACAAAGACATTTATGGAAGCGCCGGAAAAAATATTATTTCCAATTATGTTTTGAATTCTCTCGTTTTATCCTTGACGGAGCAAAAAGGAATCGAGAGCGTTGCGATTGAAGTAAACGGCAAAGCTGACCTTGTAACAGAGCAGGGGCAAAAACTGACGAAGCCTGTTACCCGGCCGCAAAATGTGAACACAGGTAGTTTCTAGGGAAAAAAATTTGGTATACTTGTTACGAAAGGGGAGAATACTCCCCTTCTTCTTTTTTCATACATAATGAAGTTTTTGATTTGGCTATACTAGGAAGTGCGAGGAGGTTTTTGTTATGAGAGCAGATGGGCGCCAAAAGGACGAGCTCAGGCAAGTACATATTCAAACGAATTATTTAAAGCATCCGGAAGGTTCCGTGCTAATTGAGGTAGGAGATACAAAGGTTATTTGTACGGCAAGCATCGATGACCGCGTTCCGCCGTTTATGAGAGGCGAAGGCAAGGGCTGGATTACAGCCGAGTATGCGATGCTGCCGCGTGCAACGGAGCAGCGCACAATCCGCGAGTCAAGCAAGGGAAAGGTATCCGGCCGCACAATGGAAATTCAGCGTCTCATTGGCCGCGCATTGCGAGCTGTGGTAGATTTAGAAGCGCTTGGCGAGAAAACGGTCTGGATTGATTGCGATGTCATCCAAGCGGACGGGGGAACGAGAACAGCTTCCATTACAGGAGCGTATGTTGCCATGGTGCTGGCTTTTCAAAGTCTTGTTGAAAAAGGCAAGCTACCAAGTATTCCGGTAAAGGATTATTTAGCTGCAATCTCTGTCGGCATTGTAGAGGAAGCCGGGGTTGTGCTTGACTTGAACTATGGCGAGGATTCAAAGGCTGAAGTGGATATGAATGTCGTTATGACCGGAAAAGGGCAGTTTGTAGAGCTGCAGGGAACCGGGGAAGAAGCGACTTTCAGCAAAGAGCAATTGCAGGAGCTGCTCGCGGCGGCTGAGCAAGGCATTTTAAAGCTAATTGAAATGCAGAAGGAAGCGTTGGGCGAGTTAGCCGAGAAAATACAGTAAAGGCAGGGGCGTTATGGCACAAGTAGTAATAGCGACGAAAAACATGGGAAAAGTCCGTGATTTTGAAGAATTGTTTGCGAAATTTGGATTTGAGGTGAAATCTCTTCACGACTTTTCGTATATTGAAGAGGCGGAGGAGACGGGCGAAACATTTGAAGAAAATGCAATCATTAAAGCAGAAAGCTTATGCAAGCAGCTTGAGCAAATTGTAATTGCAGATGATTCCGGATTGCTTGTGGATGCATTAGGCAACAAGCCGGGTGTCCGTTCTGCGCGCTATGCCGGAGACCAAAAGGATGACAAGGCGAACCTCCAAAAGGTGCTGGACGAACTGCAAGATGTCCCGGAAGAGAAGCGGACAGCCCGATTTTATTGCGCGCTGGCGGTTGCGTTTCCGGATGAGGACAAAAAAACGGTAGTCGTAAACGGAACGTGCGAAGGGAAAATTGTGGAGCAGCCGCGCGGCGATAAAGGCTTTGGATACGATCCGATTTTTTATGTGGAAGAAATGAAACGGACGATGGCCGAGATGTCTCCTGAAGAAAAAAATAAAACTAGCCATCGCGGCCGTGCGCTGCGCAAGCTTGAGCAAAAAATTCCTGAGTGGTTTTCTGAAAATAAACAGGAAGTAGACTTTGGCATATAATTAGGGAGGGGTGAGCGGATGAAGGCGCTTATTGTCAGTGACAGCCACGGCTTGACCGCGGAGCTTGGGCAATTGAAGCAAAAATATGAGGGGAAAGTGGACGTGATGATTCATTGCGGCGATTCGGAGCTTTCGCCGCAGCAGCAGGAGCTTTCGGGCTATAAGGTCGTGCGGGGAAATTGTGATTTCAGCAGTTCTTTTCCAAATGAGCTTATTCATGAAGCTGGCGATATCCGCATTTTTGCGACACACGGGCATTTATATAACATAAAAATGACGCTGCAAAATATTTTATATAAAGCGAAGGAAGTCGGAGCCCATGTCGCTGTTTTTGGGCATTCGCATATTATGGGGGCGGAAGCCATAGACGGCGTGCTGCTCATTAACCCCGGCAGCATTTTATTGCCGCGCTCGCGCAGAGAGAAAACGTATGCGGTTTTGGAAGTGAAGGGCAAAGAAGCGACCGTTATTTTTTACGAAATAACAGGCAAGCAAGTCGCGCAAGAAACGTTTATATTAGGTTAGGGGAATTTTTCTCTAACCTTTTTTAAAAAACATGTTGACTTTATATTGTTTGGAGAATATAATAAAAAATGTCGATAGGGCGACAACGTCTTAAATAAAAGACGCGGGTGTAGTTTAATGGTAGAACTTCAGCCTTCCAAGCTGATAGCGTGGGTTCGATTCCCATCACCCGCTCCATATATGTCCCAGTAGCTCAGCTGGATAGAGCAACGGCCTTCTAAGCCGTCGGTCGGGAGTTCGAATCTCTCCTGGGACGTTAATGCAGCAAAACCTTTGCCAGAACTGATTTATTCAGTGATGGCAAAGGTTTTTTTGTTTAAAAAATAGGCTGTGTTAAACGCTAGTGTTGATTATATAGCCCTTTTTTAAGGGGGGAGGGTGCTCCCAGCCGTGTGCAGTAACGGTCAGGGTCTAGTTTGACTTCGTCCAAAGGAAAACCAGAGGGAGAACATGAGTGCAGGCTGCGATCGGTTCTGCATAGCCGTAATGCACAGACGTACGTTATATAAAAATCAACATTGCTCTTTAACAGAGCCAAAAGATAAGAAAGCATAACTTTTTGGAGCTAGAACAGTGTCCAGCTCCAACGCCCAGCGACTACTCCCTACGATAAGTCAACATCGACGCTCTCTTCGTGTTTCCTCTATCTCAGTCGATGTGCTCCAGTCCAGGCGTCGCTAAGCAGGGGCCTTGCGCTTTTCTTAGCATAATGAATTGCGCAAGAGGGAAACTTAAGACATTATTGAGGAATGGTGTGCTGTATATGTCTTACCGATTTCCCTTTTTTCTAGATAGCCTGCTTTCGATGTGCGGCTGGGTTCACTTTACGGGTGAAGTAACGGAGGATGAAACAGAAGATAGCAAGCAGGAAGTTATGCTAAGTGAAGAGAAAGAATAACTTTTACAAACGGCGCGCAGGCGGATAGTGATCTTAAGCGAGAAGGCATAATCATTGTCATACACTGCGGCAACGCTGTATAATATTTTCTTAGCGCTTAAAGAGGGAGAGGAATATATGAAAAGCAGAACTTCTGTCATGGTCAGTATTGTCCTGGCGATGCTCGTCGCATCGATGGATACAACGATTATGAATACGACGATGCCGATTATTGCCAAGGAATTGGGCGGATTCGAGCTGTATGCTTGGTCGTTTGCTTCGTATATGATTACGACGACCGTATTTGCGCCGGTGGCGGGGCGTTTATCTGATATATTCGGGCGCAAGAGAGTATTTGGATTTGGCATGATTTTATTTTTAATTGGCTCTCTATTGTGCGGCTTGTCCGAAACAATGCTGCAGCTCGTCATTTTCCGCGCTGTGCAAGGAATTGGGGCCGGGTTTATGATGCCGTTTCCGGCGATTATCGCCGGCGATTTGTTTCCGGTGGAAAAGCGCGGCAAAATCCAGGCGTTCTTTACGGCAATGTGGGGGCTTTCCGCGGTGCTTGCGCCGCTATTGGGCGCGTTTTTCGTAGAATATATGTCCTGGAGATGGATTTTCTATGTGAACCTGCCAATTTGTTTGCTGTCCCTCGTTACACTTCTTCCTTATAAAGAGGTGTACACGCCGAAAAAGGCGGAGGTCGATTACATCGGGGCGATTTTATTTGCGGCCGGCGTCAGCTTGCTGCTGCTTGTTACGGTGGTGGAGCGCAATCAAGCGCTGTACGGCTTGCTTGGCGCTATGGTGATTATTATCTTTTATTTCTTTGAGAAAAAACAAGCCTCGCCGCTTGTTCCGTTATCCATGGTCAACAACAAAACGATTAAATGGATGAATATTAACGGCTTTATCGGCTGCGCTGCCTTATTTGGAACGGCAAGCTATCTTCCATTATTCCTGCAAAGCATCGCGAAGCAATCGCTGTTTTTAAGCGGCGTTGCCTTGCTAGGCACATCAATCGGCTGGATGGCCGTATCTGTTCCGGCAGGAAATTGGATTATGAAATATGGCTACCGCAAGCTGCTTATTATCGGCAATGTTTTTTTGCTTCTTTCGGGAGCCCTGCTTGTTTTGCTGCGGGAAACGAACGGCTTTTGGTACGTGTTTTTCGTAATGGTTATCCAAGGCGCCGCCTTCGGATTAACGTCGACGGTTGGGATAATTGCCTCGCAGCAACTGGTTGAACCGCATCAAAAAGGAATCTCGACATCGTTCTTTATGTTTTGCCGCAATATCGGAACGGCGGTCGGCGTAACGATCATGGGTGCCTTTTTAACAAAAGCGCCGGACTTTATGGCAGGCATCCATAATTTGTTTATCTTCGGCTTTGTCGGAAGCATCATCGCTTTGTTGACTGCATTCTTTATCCACAATCAATCTAATGAGGAAAAAGATGCGGCTGCGGGCAGTGAGGCGGTATAGGAAAAAAGGAAAGGTTGTCCAACTGGGGCAGCCTTTTGTTTATCTTTCAAGGTTCGATTTGAGAGTCGTTTCTTGGTTTATCTAAATAGTATTTCCTAAATTATTCCATGCGAGAGCAGGAAGTAGCTGAGGCATTCGTGTGCTATAATGATATAGTGTATAGTAAAGTCTTAGACAATTTGAAATTTCGATTATATTAGGAGACGCATTATGAGTTATAAAGGGCGGATTACATCTCTTATTATCATATTATTAGGATATTCATTTTGGACGTATTACGTGATTGTACAATACGGCTCTGTTTGGGGAACTCCTGGAAAATTTCTTTTTAATGTTGTTCCTACCCTGCTAGAACTGTGCATTGGCTGGTGGATTGGCTTGCAGTTTGACAAAGTGAAATTTCTTTCCGAGCGCGATATGTTAACCGGCGTTTACAACCGGCGCTATGTGTACTCGTTGTTTGCAAAGAAGCCAAAGCGGCTGCAGCAAGGATTTACGGTTTTCCTTGTGGATGTGGACCATTTTAAAGATGTTAATGATATATATGGACATCGAATGGGAGATAAAGTACTTCAATCGCTGGCTTACATTTTGCGGAGGCATGTACGAAAGGAGGATCTTGTTGTGCGTTGGGGCGGGGATGAATTTCTCATTATAGCCTTTGGGGGATGCGATCCTGCTGTCTTGATAGAACGTTGGGATGGGGAATTGCAATCCTTATCAAAGGAACTCGGGTTTCATGTGTCTATTTCAGTGGGGCAATGCAGCGTAACACCCAATTCCCTTCCTGAATTAGATGTTATTGTCCAAGGCGCTGATGAGGAAATGTACGTTCGGAAAAAGATGTCATTTTTATGAATTCTAACAGATGCTCATGCCCCTTTTTGGATATTTCTGTTAAAATTGTTTTAGAAAGGGGATGGTAATGATGAATAGTCTTGTACATCGCGGCTTTGTCGACCAAGAATTAATGCAATACGATGTGATTGTCGAATTGGTAAATGGCGAAAAGAGATATTGTACAACGGAAGTTCCATCCAGCTGGGAATACGATTATGTAGTGCGCAATATTACGTCTTTGTTTGAGGATCGGAAATTTGTGCGAGTAGCGGAAAATGTGGTTGTGAATTCTTCAAACGTATTGACGATCACAATCAACACAAACGATGAACAATTTGAACCATACAACTTTTCTCTATAGCAGCATGCGCGGCAAAAGCAGCGATAAAATGACCGGAAGCAAAGCAGGGCAATTTATATGCGAATTCGCCCTGCTTTGTTTTGTCGACACAATCTTAGGAAAATAATTTTTCTAAATCTACTTGAAAGCCTTCTAAAACAGCAAAATGAATCAAACCTGTATCTTTTCCTGCATTCATCTGCCGATACTAGCCGGCATCATCTAATGTATACACTTGAACGGTATTTAAAAGCGGCAAGGCGTCCATATTTTTAAGCTATTTCCATTATAATGCATTCTTTATCTTTTGTCCTTTGTGTGTAAATGGCTGTACTTTTTCTTCTAGCAAAAAAATTTCATTCTGCCGATGCGGCTATAAGGAAATAATTGTTATAATATAAGGAAAATTCATTTTCGAAAAGGGTGAGGATTGTGAAGCAGATTGAGCAGCTGATTTCCGTTTGTTCCTTGGACTGCCCTGATACATGTAGCCTGTTAGTGGAAAAACAGGACGGGAAACTTACAAAGGTAACAGGGAACCCGGACCACCCTGTAACAAAGGGCGCTATTTGCCATAAAGTCCGCCATACGCCGGATAAGGTTCATCATCCTGAGCGGATTTTATATCCGCTTAGACGTATTGGCGCAAAAGGGGAAGGGAAGTTTGCCCGCATTAGTTGGGACGAGGCGTATGCGGAAATAAAAGAAAAATTTACTGGCATTATAAAAGAATACGGGGCGGAGGCTATTCTGCCTTACAGTTTTTATGGAAATATGGGAGTTATTAATACAGAAGGAATGGACCGCCGCTTTTTCCATAAGCTTGGCGCTACTCAATTGCAGCGGGCGATTTGCAATTCGGCCGGCGCGGCCGGCTATGCGTATACGATGGGAAAAAGCTTTGGAACAGACCCGGAGGAGACGGTGCACAGCAAGCTGATTATCATTTGGGGCTGCAATTTGTTGAGCACGAATATGCACCAAGCTGTGTACGCAAATGAAGCCCGGAAAAACGGGGCGAAGATTATTGTAATTGATGTGCACGAAAACCGCACGGCAAAGTGGGCCGATTGGTTTATTCCGGTTCTTCCAGGAAGCGATGCGGCGCTCGCGCTGGGCATTATGCATATTTTAATTAAGGAAGAGCTGGTAGATCGCGAGTTTTTGGCGAGGTATACGGTAGGATATGAGGAGCTGTGCGTGCAGGCGGACGTGTATACGCCAGAAAAAACAGCTATGCTGACAGGTGTGAGCGTGGCGGATATTTATAAGCTGGCCCGTTTATACGGAACGGTGTTCCCTGCTTTCATCCGCATCGGCAACGGCTTGCAGCACCATGATAACGGGGGGATGGCTGTGCGCGCCATTTCCTGTTTGCCTGCGCTGACGGGGCAGTGGCAGCATAGAGGCGGCGGGGCGGTGAAAGGAAATGGCGCCTACAGCGCCTTAAACAGCTTTATGCTGGAGCGGCCGGATTTGCTGCCGGAGAAAAAGCCGCGGACAATTAATATGAATCAATTAGGACAAGCCCTTTTGGAAGCGGATCCGCCGGTAAAAGCGCTGTTCGTCTATAATTGCAATCCGGCGCAGGTAGCGCCGGAGCAGGCGAAGGTTCGCAAGGGGCTGCTGCGTGACGATTTATTTACCGTCGTTCATGAATTGTTTTTAACAGATACGGCGAAGTATGCCGATCTCATCTTGCCGGCGACGAGCTCATTTGAAAACTTGGACTTGTATACGTCTTATTGGCATTTGTATGTTATGTTGAATGAGCCTGTATTAGACGTGCAGGGCGAGGCGAAATCTAATTTTACTTTATTTAAAGAATTGGCCTATGTGATGGGATTTGAAGAGCCGTGCTTTTATGATACAGAAGAGGATATGATCCGGCAGGCGCTTGATAATCCAAATAACCCTTATTTGGAGGGAATTACGTACGAAGCGTTGCAAAAAAAGAAATGGATGCGCGTTAATACAATAGGAAAGAAGCCGATTTATGAAGCATGCCCGACACCATCGGGGAAAATTGAATTGTTTTCGGAAACGCTAAAGCAGCAAGGGCTATCTCCTGTAGCGGAGCACATTCCGTTAGCCGACCAAAAGTATCCGCTTCGCTTTGTGCCGGCGCCGAATCATCAGTTTTTAAATTCTACTTTTGGGAATATAAAGAAGCTGCAAAAGCTAGAAGGGCGCCCCGTTGTATATTTGCACGAGCATGATGCAGCCAAGCGGGGAATTATGGATGGCGATATAGTGGAGGTGTGGAATGACCGCGGTTCTTGCCGTTTATACGCGTCTGTCGGGACAACAGTGCTGCCGGGTGTTGCCGTAACACAAGGATTGTGGTGGGAAGATCAGGAGCTCGGATATACATCCGTAAACGAGCTGACCCCGGACCGGCTTGCCGATTTTGCGGGAGGGGCAACATTTTTCTCGGGCACGGTAGAAGTAGAAAAGGCAAAAAGGATGTAAAATATACCAAACATTGTATTTGAACTTCCTGTTTGGTATAGTTACATATAAGTGTAGAATAGTGTAAAAAGAGGCGAAGGTATGGAAAGAAAAGAGAATGCGGTTGTATTATTTCCGAACCTCTCTCATCGTTTGCGCGAAAAGGGGCTTGATGCCTTAAACAACGAGCAGTTTCATGAGGCGCTTGCCTGCTTTGACCAACTCAAGGAGTATGGCTTGCAAAATGAGCATTCTGAATTTGCGGCAGTTGTAAGCTTATTAGAATTGCAGGAACTACAAGAGGCGAAGCAGCGCTGCTATGCGTTGCTGGAAAACGCCGAAACGTTATTTGCGGATGTACTGGAGATGTACATTACAATTTTAGTGCAGCTTCATGATTATACCGCCATTGCCGAAACAGCAGAAATGGTATTACATAAAGACAAGGTTTCCGAAGAGCAAAAGCAAAAGCTTTCTAGTTTGCTTTCGTTTGCGCAAAAAATGAAAAGAGAGGAGCAAGCTTTTCTTTCAGGTGAGGAGGAAGAATTTGCTGCCATCTTTCAAGGAAACGATGTGTCCAAGCAGCTGCAAGCGCTGCAGCTTTTAAAACAACGGGGCAGAGTTCGGGCATTTTCATTTTTGCAATCGTTTTTGCGGGATGAAACAAAGCATCCATACATAAAGACGTCTATTTTGCATATGTTGATGGAATATGATGCGGCTGAGCAAGTGGAGGTAACGAAGTTTGGAAAGACAGTGGCTGTAGTTCCGAAAGAGCTATCTTCTGTGCGCCGGTCTCCTTTTGCCCAAGAGGTGCTAGAGGAACTAGAGCGGAGGATTGGAAATGAAAATCCGACGATGTTCCAAGCCCTTGAGGAATACTGGTATGCTATAACGGATCTGCTTTTTCCGGTTCAGCCTCTTCCAAATGATGCGAGACTCATAGCAGCAGCGCTAGAAAAGATTGGTGCTGAGCGCTTTTTTACGGAAGTTGGGGATGGGCAAATCACGGGCTGTTACAGCATTTCCCTGTCCGATTTACAGACTGTCTATGATTGGCTTTTGCGTATTGAGAAAGAGGGCTATTTGACCGTATAATGAAAAAGAATGCTTCGGTTGTTGAAACCCGGAATTTGTATGATATAATATAAGGGTTGCATAATATATGATTATGCCTTTTTTATGTGCAAAGAGGAAGCAAACTCCCGTAAGCTTCGTATGATTCTCGGCCATACATACCGAGTGTTTATAGTTTATATTTATAGTTGGAGGGAAAGAATAAATGTCTGCAAAATGGGAAAAATTAGAAGGTAGCGTTGGCGTTCTAACTGTAGAAGTTGATGCCCAAGAAGTAAATAAAGGATTAGACGCCGCGTTTAAAAAGGTTGTAAAAAATCTTAACGTGCCTGGATTCCGTAAAGGGAAACTTCCTCGTCCGTTATTCGAGCAACGCTTCGGTGTAGAATCTTTATACCAAGATGCATTGGATATTATCTTGCCGGAAGCTTATTCTAAAGCAATCGATGAAACCGGTATTTTCCCGGTAGCTCATCCTGAAATTAACATTGAGCAAATGGAAAAAGGCAAAAACTTAATTTTCACTGCGAAAGTTACAGTAAAGCCTGAAGTAAAATTAGGCGAATATAAAGGTTTAGAAGTAGAAAAGCTTGATTCTACAGTAACTGATGAAGATGTAGAAAATGAGTTGAAAGCATTGCAAGAACGCAACGCTGAGCTTGTTGTGAAAGAAGATGGCGCTGTAGAAAACGGCAATACAGCTGTAATCGACTTTGAAGGCTTTTTAAACGGCGAAGCATTTGAGGGCGGCAAAGGCGAAAACTACTCTTTAGAAATTGGTTCTGGCAGCTTTATCCCGGGCTTTGAAGAGCAATTGGTAGGCATGAAAGCCGGTGAAGAGAAAGAAATCAATGTAACATTCCCAGAAGAGTACCATGCAGCTGAGCTTGCAGGCCAACCGGCTGTTTTCAAAGTGAAAGTTCATGAAATCAAAGCGAAAGAGCTTTCAGCTTTAGATGATGAGTTTGCAAAAGACGTAAACGAGGAAGTAGAAACGCTTGACGAATTAAAAGCAAAGCTTCGCGCTGATTTAGAAGAAAGAAAGAAAAACGAAGCTGAAAACAAGCTTCGCAATGACGTAGTGGAAAAAGCTTCTGAAAATGCGGAAGTAGAAATTCCAGAAGCAATGATTAACACTGAATTAGACCGCATGGTTCGCGAATTTGAACAACGCCTTCAATATCAAGGCATGAACTTGGACCTTTATTTCCAATTCACAGGCCAAGATGAAGAAAAATTAAAAGAGCAAATGAAAGAAGAAGCGCAAGTACGCGTGAAAACGAATCTTGTTCTTGAAGCAATCATCGAAGCTGAGAACATCGAAGCAACAGATGAGGAAGTAAATGCGGAAGTAGAAAAAATGGCTGAAATGTATAACATGCCTGCAGATGCGGTAAGACAAGCGCTTGGCAATCTTGAGGCTGTAAAGGAAGACCTTAAAATCCGCAAAGCGGTTGATTTCCTAGTGGAAAACAGCAAGTAATACATGTTTATAATCAAACAGGGCGCGATGTTCGATCGTGCCTTGTTTTATACGATGAATGCCGCGGGGCATTTTCACATCTCCAAAGCAGATGGAATTAACTGATTTTTCTGTATTGTGAAAATAGGAGGGTTAGCTCGGCAGGAAAATGAAGTTCTAATGCCGAATATACATATTTTAAGCATTAAAGGAATTTTCATGCATATTATGTTCAGTCATATAATTTGTATTTATTAAAGTACAATGACATAATATGTAGTTACATACGGTAGTAATTTCATTACATATAGTGGGTACTGTTTCTAGCACTTTTTAAGGGGTGTGAAAGTATGTTTAAATTTAATGATGAAAAAGGGCAGTTGAAATGTTCCTTTTGCGGTAAAACGCAAACGCAAGTACGCAAGCTTGTAGCCGGTCCCGGCGTATACATTTGTGATGAGTGTATCGAGCTTTGTACGGAAATTGTGCATGAGGAGCTTGCAAAAGACGATGAAGTGGAATTCAAAGATGTTCCAAAACCAATGGAAATTCGTGAAATTTTAGATGAATATGTAATTGGGCAAGATAAGGCAAAGAAGGCATTGGCAGTTGCAGTATACAACCACTATAAGCGAGTTAATTCCAACAGCAAAATCGATGATGTAGAACTTTCTAAAAGCAATATTGTATTAATCGGGCCGACTGGAAGCGGTAAAACATTATTGGCGCAAACATTGGCGCGCATTTTAAATGTTCCGTTTGCTATCGCTGATGCAACTTCTTTAACAGAAGCCGGCTATGTCGGTGAAGACGTGGAAAACATTTTGTTAAAGCTCATTCAAGCAGCAGATTATGATGTGGAAAAAGCGGAAAAAGGGATTATTTATATTGATGAAATTGACAAGGTAGCCCGTAAATCTGAAAATCCATCCATTACACGTGATGTATCAGGTGAAGGCGTGCAGCAAGCGCTCTTGAAAATTTTGGAAGGGACAGTTGCGAGCGTTCCGCCGCAGGGAGGACGCAAGCATCCGCACCAGGAATTTATTCAAATCGACACATCTAATATTTTATTTATTTGCGGCGGTGCATTTGACGGGATTGAGCAAATTATCAAACGCCGTTTAGGCAAAAAGGTAATCGGCTTTGGAACGGATCCGAAGAAGGACAATATAGACGATCAAAAGGTGCTTTCGCACGTTCTTCCGGAAGACTTGCTGCGCTTTGGGCTTATCCCGGAATTTATCGGGCGCCTTCCGGTTATCGCCAACCTTGAACAGCTTGATGAAGCTGCGCTTGTCGAGATTTTAACAAAACCGAAAAATGCTTTAGTAAAGCAATATCAAAAGCTTCTGGAGCTCGATGATGTTGAACTTGAATTTGAGACAGGTGCGCTTCGCGAAATCGCCAAAAAGGCGATTGAACGTAAAACAGGAGCGCGCGGGTTGCGTTCAATCATTGAGGGAATTATGCTTGATGTGATGTTTGAGCTTCCATCCCGCAATGATATTGAAAAATGCATTATTTCAAAAGAAACAGTCGCAGACGGCGCACCGCCGAAGCTTGTTCTTCATGACGGAACAATATTGGAGCACGGTACGAAAACATCAGCGTAATCTTAAGAAGAAACAGCAATTGTTAAATTGCTGTTTCTTCTTATTGGATAGGCTGTATGAAACGCTATTGTCGATAAAGCTCGATTGTTGCTTATTTACTTCAAACTTTCATTTGAAGCTCGTTGTCCATTTTTTCTACGTTTAGCTGCTCCCTTACCAGGAAATACTAAAGGGTATTAAGGGTTTGGGAGGGATTTACATGAGCTGGACGAACATCATTTTGCTCGTTCAACTGGCGTTCGGCGTAATTGTCGGTTTGTATTTTTGGCATTTGCTCCGAAATCAGCGTACGCAAAAGATTTCAATTGATAAAGAATCGAAAAAGGAAATGGAGCAGCTTCAAAAAATGCGCTCTATTTCTTTAACGGAGCCGCTGGCGGAACGGGTGCGCCCATCATCTTTTCGGGATATCGTCGGGCAAGAGGATGGTATTAAGGCGCTCAAAGCCGCTCTTTGCGGGCCGAATCCGCAGCATGTCATTATTTATGGGCCGCCCGGAGTCGGAAAAACAGCCGCTGCCCGTCTCGTTTTAGAAGAAGCAAAGAAAAATACGAAATCGCCGTTTCGCCCCAATGCTGCATTTGTGGAACTGGATGCGACAACCGCCCGGTTTGATGAGCGCGGCATCGCCGATCCGTTGATTGGCTCTGTTCATGACCCAATTTATCAAGGGGCGGGAGCAATGGGACAAGCCGGCATTCCGCAGCCGAAGAAGGGCGCTGTAACAGATGCGCACGGAGGCATTTTGTTTATTGATGAAATTGGCGAATTGCATCCGATTCAAATGAATAAAATGCTCAAGGTATTGGAAGATCGGAAAGTATTTTTGGAGAGCGCTTATTATAGCGAAGAAAATGCTTTTATTCCTACATATATTCATGACATTTTTAAGAATGGCCTTCCTGCCGATTTTCGGCTTGTCGGGGCCACCACCCGTTCTCCTGAGGAAATTCCTCCGGCAATCCGTTCCCGCTGCTTAGAAGTGTTTTTCCGGGAATTGGATACGGAGGAAATCCAAACAGTAGCGCGCAATGCGGCCAATAAAGTCGGATTGCAAATTAGCGAAAAGGGAGTTGCGATGATTGGCAATTACGCCCGAAACGGCCGTGAAGCGATTAATCTTGTACAAATTGCAGCCGGGATGGCCATCAATGAAGACCGCGCCATGATTCAAGATGACCATATTGAATGGGTGATTCATTCCAGCCAATTAACGCCAAAGCACGAAAAGCATGTATATCCAATTCCGAAAATAGGCCTTGTCAACGGACTCGCTGTGTATGGGCCAAACATGGGAGCTTTATTGGAAATTGAAGTAACAGCGATTCCTGCTGCAGAAAAGGGCGATATTACAATAACGGGGATTGTAGAAGAGGAAAGTATTGGGACGCAAGGGAAGTCCATTCGCCGCAAAAGCATGGCAAAAGGCTCAGTGGAGAATGTCGTAACAGTTTTGCGCTCTCTTAATATGCTGCCATCAGGATACGACATCCATATTAATTTTCCGGGAGGAGTGCCTGTAGATGGCCCATCTGCCGGAATTGCGATTGCGACTGGTGTGTATTCCGCTGTTCATGGCGTATATGTTCGTAATGATGTGGCCATGACAGGAGAAGTTAGCATCCACGGGGAAGTGAAGCCTGTGGGAGGCGTCTATGCAAAGGTAAAAGCTGCCAAAAAAGCGGGTGCGAAAACGGTGCTCATTCCTGCGGAAAATATGCAGCCGATTTTATATTCTATTAAGGGAATTGAAATCGTTCCGGTACGCCATTTGCAGGATGTATTTTCCCGCACTTTGGTTGAACAAATTTCCCAAGATTATACAGATATTCTTCCAGCGTCGTTATCTCTTGATGACGGCGACGTTCAGTCGATGTAACATACCCGGCTTCGTTTAAGCAAAATTGCTTAAGCGAAGTCCATTTTTTGTTTTTTCACTCTTTCTGCCATTCTCTGCAATTGCATAAATGTTCTATTGTAATATACAATAGGTGAACAGACTACAAATTGGAGGTGCTATGTTGACGATGAAGCAGAATGAAACAATCGTTCCCCTCCTGCCATTAAGAGGCATTCTTGTGTATCCAACGATGGTTCTGCATCTTGATGTAGGACGTGAAAAATCTATACAGGCGCTTGAAAATGCGGCAATAGACGAAAATCTTGTGTTTTTGGTTACGCAAAAAGATGTGAACGTGGAAAACCCAACAAAAGAAGATTTGTACCCGGTGGGAACATTGGCAAAGGTAAAGCAAATGCTAAAATTGCCAAACGGCACCATTCGTGTGCTCGTAGAAGGATTACATAGAGCGGAAATTATCGATTTTCAAGAAGATGAACATGTGGTGAACGCCACGATTCATATACTAGAGGATGAAGCGGAAGGCGATTTGGAAGAAAAAGCGCTCATGCGCAAGCTTGTAGAATTATTTGAGCAATATATCAAGCTATCTAAAAAGATCTCCAATGAAACCTTCGCTACGGTAGTGGACGTGGAAGAGCCCGGACGTTTAGCGGACTTAATCGCTTCCCACCTTCCTTTAAAAATGAAGGAAAAGCAGGAAGTATTAGAAATCGTTAATATTAAAGAGCGACTACATAAGCTAATTTCTTTTATTGAAGATGAGAAAGAATTGTTGAATTTAGAGAAGAAAATTGGCCAGCGCGTCAAACGCTCGATGGAGCGTACGCAAAAGGAATATTTCTTGCGCGAACAAATGAAGGCGATTCAAAAAGAGCTTGGCGAGAAGGAAGGAAAAGGCGGCGAAGTAGAGGAACTGCGCGAGAAGATCGAGAATTCCGGCATGCCAAAGGAAACGCAAGAAGCGGCACTAAGGGAGTTGGACCGGTATGAAAAGCTGCCGGCAAGCTCTGCCGAAAGCGGCGTTATCCGCAACTATATTGACTGGCTTCTTGCCTTGCCATGGACAGATGCAACAGAGGACATTCTAGACATTCACCGTGCCGAAAAAATTTTAAATGAAGACCACTTCGGTTTAGAGCAGGTGAAGGAACGCGTGCTTGAATATCTGGCGGTACAAAAGCTTACCCGTTCGTTAAAAGGGCCGATTCTTTGTTTAGTCGGGCCTCCGGGAGTCGGAAAAACATCATTGGCCCGTTCTATCGCAAAATCATTAAACCGCAACTTCGTCCGCGTATCGCTTGGCGGGGTTCGGGATGAATCCGAAATTCGCGGCCATCGCAGAACGTATGTCGGGGCGATGCCAGGGCGTATTATTCAAGGCATGAAAAAGGCGAAAACTATTAATCCTGTATTTTTGCTAGATGAAATTGATAAAATGTCCAGCGACTTTCGCGGCGACCCGTCCGCGGCGTTGTTAGAAGTATTAGATCCGGAGCAAAATCATAATTTTAGCGATCATTATATTGAAGAGCCGTATGATTTATCCAAGGTAATGTTTATCGCAACTGCCAACACGCTCTCAACCATCCCGGGCCCGCTGCTTGACCGGATGGAGGTAATTTCTATCGCTGGCTACACAGAGCTTGAAAAGCTGCATATCGCCCGCGATCATCTTCTTCCCAAGCAAGTGAAGGAACACGGACTGGGGAAAGGAAACATGCAAATCCGCGATGATGCCCTGCTTGATATTATTCGTTATTATACACGGGAAGCGGGAGTGCGTACGCTCGAGCGCCAGCTGGCTACAGTGTGCCGTAAAGCGGCGCGCATTCTTGTGACAGAGGATAGAAAACGTGTCGTTGTAACCGAAAAGAATTTAGAGGAATTTTTAGGAAAGAAGAAATTCCGCTACGGCGAAGCGGAGCTTCAGGATCAGGTCGGCGTGGCGACCGGATTGGCCTATACGGTTGCCGGCGGCGATACGCTCGCTATTGAGGTATCCTTATATCCAGGAAAAGGAAAGCTTATTTTGACAGGAAAGCTTGGAGACGTAATGAAAGAATCGGCACAGGCAGCTTTTAGCTATATTCGTTCGCGCGCTGAAGAACTGCATATTGATCCGGATTTTTATGAGAAAAACGATATTCACATTCACGTACCGGAAGGAGCAGTGCCAAAGGACGGCCCATCTGCCGGAATTACAATGGCGACCGCCCTCATCTCGGTATTGACAGGCAAGCCTGTGAGCAAAGATGTGGGGATGACCGGCGAAATTACATTGCGAGGGCGCGTCTTGCCGATTGGCGGATTAAAGGAAAAATCGTTGAGCGCCCACCGCGCAGGGTTAAAAAAGGTTATTATTCCAGCTGAGAACGAGAAGGACTTAGATGATATTCCGGATAGCGTGAAGGAAAATATTATGTTTGTCCCTGTTTCCCACTTGGACCAAGTGCTGGAGCATGCGTTAGTAGGAGTGAAACAATGAAGGTAACAAAATCAGAAATTGTCATCAGTGCCGTAAAGCCGGAGCAATACCCGGAGAGCGACATTCCAGAGATTGCGTTGGCAGGCCGGTCTAACGTCGGAAAATCGTCTTTTATTAATAAGATGCTGAATCGAAAGGCGTTGGCGCGCATTTCTTCAAAGCCGGGCAAAACACAAACGCTGAATTTCTATATAATTAACGATATGATGCATTTTGTGGATGTTCCCGGCTACGGCTATGCGAAGGTGTCTAAAAAAGAAAAAGAAATATGGGGCAAGATGATTGAAACATATTTTACGACGAGAGAACAGCTTAAGGCCGTTGTTTTGATTGTAGATTTGCGCCATCCGCCTACAAACGATGATGTTATGATGTATGATTTCCTAAAGCATTATGAAATCCCTGTGATTGTCGTCGCAACTAAAGCTGACAAAATTCCAAGAGGAAAGTGGCAAAAGCATCTCAAAATTGTAAAAGAGACGCTTCAGATCGAGAAAGGGGACAGTGTTGTATTGTTTTCTTCTGAAACCGGGCTTGGAAAAGAGGAAGCGTGGAAAGCAATTCAGCATTTCGTGAAAATGGAAACCGAAAACGTGTAACGGACAGTTACACGTTTTTTTATTGAAAATATAGGAATCATTCTTTAGGATTTGTGGAAATTATTAGAAGAAGCATCTGCTGTCAAGTTCTTGCAGGTATTGGTATAATGAAAATATAGATAGTGTTACGAAAAAGCGGATTGAATGTACAGTTTGCAGATTTTGCATTTGTATACCCTCTATCTGCCATACAAACATAGAACTCGCGCAACGCAGGACAAAATAGCATTGGGGCTCATTCTCTCTATGGTTTTCTGCGGCATAGGGCAGGAACAGCATTTGGCTGTTGCAGCGGGACGCGCGCTCCTCTCTAAAAAAGAGTTTAAAACGTTTTTTAGTTTCTTATTATGAAATAGATTCCACAGCTTGATTCCACCGTATTTTTTTGATAACGTTCAAGATGAAGTCGATGTTTCGGGATTTTTGTAGAATCAGACTTGCGATTTTCATGGTGCATTTTATATATAATAATCGGATGTTCACAGTTTTGTAAGATTTAAGCTATGCAAGTTGTATTATTATAGTGATTAGATGAATAAATCGGGTAAAGGGGGACACGCAAAGTGCATATTGTTGTTGTTGGTGTTAATTATCGAACTGCCCCTGTAGAAATTCGCGAAAAGCTGTCCTTTCAGCCAACAGACCTAGAACACGCCATGCAGCAGCTCCAGCAGCAAAAAAGCATATTAGAGAATGTGATTGTCTCAACATGCAACCGTACGGAAGTATATGCTGTTGTAGACCAGCTGCATACAGGCAGATATTATATTAAACAGTTTTTAGCTGGTTGGTTTGGATTGCCAATTGAGGAATTTTCTCCGTTTCTCTCCATTTGGGAGGATGATGGCGCCGTTGAGCATCTGTTTCGTGTAACGTGCGGATTGGATTCTATGGTAGTTGGGGAGACGCAAATCTTAGGGCAAATCCGCTCCAGCTTTTTGCAGGCGCAGCAAATGCAAACGACCGGGACAATTTTTAACGAGCTGTTCAAGCAGGCAGTTACGTTGGCCAAGCGTGCTCATTCTGAGACGACAATCGGTGCAAATGCCGTATCTGTCAGCTATGCGGCCGTAGAGCTTGCAAAGAAGATTTTTGGAGATTTGCAGGATTGCCACGTATTAATTTTAGGGGCGGGAAAAATGGGCGAATTAGCGCTTCAAAATTTGCGCGGCAATGGTGTTGGGAAAGTTACTGTTATGAACCGCACGCTTGAGAAGGCGGAAGCGATGGCTGAAAAATATACGGGACATGCGAAGCCGCTAGAGAATTTGCATAGCGCTCTTGCCGAGGCGGATATTTTAATCAGTTCTACAGGTGCAACAAACTATGTTATCACTAAAGAGATGATGGAAATAGTAGAAAAGCAGCGACGCGGCCGCCCAATTTTTATGGTTGATATTGCTGTTCCGCGCGATCTTGACCCGAATATTAACGGTCTAGAAAGTGTTTTTTTATACGATATTGATGATTTACAAGGAATTGTCGAAGCGAACAAAGAAGAACGTATGCGGGAAGCTGAAAAAATCGGCCTGATGATTGAGGAAGAGATCGTCGTTTTTAAAGCATGGATGAGTACGCTCGGGGTTGTGCCGTTAATTTCAGCTCTGCGGGAAAAAGCGTTGGCGATTCAAAGCGAAACGATGCGAAGCATTGAACGGAAAATTCCTACTTTAACAGAGCGTGAGCGAAAGTTGATTAGTAAGCATACAAAGAGCATTATTAATCAAATGTTAAAAGACCCGATTCTCGTTGCCAAAGAACTGGCTGCTGAGCCAAATGCTCAAGAAAACCTAGAACTGTTTGCGAAAATCTTCAATTTGGATTTTGCAAAGGAAACAGAAGGCAGGCCAGAACAGCGGGAGCGAAAACAAAGCTGGATTGCATCCGCCCGTTCCTTATAGAAGGAGCTGCAAGATGGGAATCCTTGACAACAGCATTGTTTATCACGTTGCCATTGTGTTGTATGCTTGCAGCGTCAGTCTTTATTTTATAGATTATTTTCAAAGTAACCAAAAGGCAAATCGAACTGCCTTTTGGTTACTTGCTATTGTATGGGTATTACATACGATTTTCATGTTTATGCGGGCAGCAGAGGCAACGGTGAATCCTATTTTGACATTGGTATCAGGCACATATTTTTATGTATGGCTATTAATTGCTTTATCGCTTATCATGAACCGGGTGCTCCGGGTAGATTTTCTCGTGTTTTTTACAAATGTGATTGCTTTTGGTGTAAGCGCGTTCTCTATTTTTACTCCATTTGGCAAAACAACGCCGATATTGGCTAACCGATTAATTTCAGAGCTTGTATATGTTCACGTAGGAATGGCGTTTATCGCGTATGCGACATTTACAGTATCGTTTATTTTTTCGATTATGTATTTGCTGCAATATCGCCTGCTAAAGCAGAAAAAGTGGAATGCCCGCTTGCAGCGCCTTGGCAATTTATCAAATCTTGATGCCATGGCATACGGCTTAAATTTATTTTCAGTGCCTTTTTTCTTTTTTGCGCTATTGCTCGGGTGTATTTGGGCATACGCAAAAATTGATAACTTCCATTGGTACGACCCGAAGGTAATTGGGTCTTTTGTCGTATTGCTCGTTTATAGCACCGGCTTATATTTGCACGCTTCTGATATACTGCAAGGAAAAAATGTCGCAGCTTGGAATGTAGGCGCATTTCTTGTTATGCTAATTAATATCTTTTTATTTACAAGTTTATCTTCATTCCATTTATGGTATTTCTAAACGTAGGAGAGAATCTTATGCGCAAAATTATTGTAGGCTCTAGAACAAGCAAACTTGCATTAACACAAACGAATTGGGTAATTGACCAGTTAAAGAAGCTCGGTTTGCCGTATGAGTTTGAAGTAAAGGAAATCGTAACTAAGGGCGATGTCATTTTAGATGTAACGCTTTCCAAGGTAGGCGGCAAAGGGCTGTTCGTAAAGGAAATTGAACAGGCGATGTTAAATAGGGAAATCGACATGGCAGTTCATAGCATGAAAGATATGCCGGCTATATTGCCGGAAGGCTTAACGATCGGCTGCGTCCCTAAGCGTGTTGATCCGCGCGATGCGTTCATTTCCAAAACAGGCGCAAAGCTGGAAGAGCTCCCACAAGGCGCGGTTATTGGGACAAGCAGCTTGCGCCGCAGCAGCCAATTGCTGTTTGCGCGTCCAGATTTGCAAGTGAAGTGGATTCGCGGCAATATTGACACACGTTTACGCAAACTGCGCGAAGAGGATTATGATGCGATTGTGCTTGCAGCAGCCGGCTTAAAACGCATGGGCTGGGCAGATGATGTAATTACCGGTTACTTAGAGCCTGATATGTGCATTCCGGCGGTAGGACAAGGTGCCCTGGCGATTGAATGCCGCGCGGACGACAAAGAATTGCTAGAAGCATTGCAGCTTTTCAATGACGAAATGACAGAAAGGGCGGTAGCGGCGGAGCGTGTGTTTCTTCATAAGCTTGAGGGTGGCTGCCAAGTTCCGATTGCCGGCTATGCAACAATTACCGGGCAAGGTGATATCGAGCTGGCCGCTTTGGTCGGCTCTAAGGATGGCTCAGTGCTGTTAAAAGAAGCCGTAATAGGGCAAGATCCGCAGCAGGTTGGGGAAATGGCGGCGAAGTTGCTGCTAGAACGCGGCGCAAAAACATTAATTGATGAAGTAAAGGAGCAGGAGTAAGATGGCATCTCTTGCTCCTCTTTCTAGGAAAAGAATTTTGATTACACGGGCAAAGGAACAGGCGGGCGCAATGGCACAAGCCGTTCGCAAATACGGCGGGGTTCCTGTGGAAATTCCGCTGCTGCATCTTGTGCCGTCAGAGGGTATGCAAAAATATAAAAATCTTAGTATATATAATTGGATTATTTTTACAAGCCAAAATGGAGTGCGTTTTTTTTTGGAGGGGCTTGGGAAAGAAAGAATCCCCCTGTCTGTAAAGATTGCTGCTGTCGGGGAAAAAACGAAAGGCATGTTAGAAAAGGCCGGTTATACTGTCGCTTTTGTGCCGAGTGCCTATGTTGCAGAAGTATTTGTGAAGGAATTCACGCCTTTGGTAAAAGCGGGCGAGCGCGTTTTATTTCCGAAAGGAGACTTGGCCCGCGATGTGATTCCGATCGGACTGCGGGCGAGCGGTGTTATGCTTGATGAAGCGGTTGCTTATGAAACGAAGCATAATGAAGCAGCAAGGGCGCGGCTCATTGCCGCTTTGCAGGAGGAGAAAGTTGATGTGATTACCTTTACGAGTCCGTCGACGGTTACGGCATTTGTTGTACTTCTTGAGGGCACAGAGTGGAGACAATGGGTGAAAAGGTGTACAATTGGATGTATCGGACCTGTCACAGAACAGGAGGCTTGCAAATATTTCGACTTTCTCATTGTCCCTAAACAATATACAATTGAGGCGCTTCTCGAGAGCGTTGCAAAATATTTTGAGGACAATGGTACAATCAGGATACAATAAGGGATAGATATCTAATAGAATTGGAGATGGAAGGCAATGAAGCATTTACAATTTCAAAGGCATCGTCGTCTCAGACAAACGGCTAATATGCGAGCGCTTGTGCGTGAAACACATTTACATACAGAAGATTTGATTTATCCGATTTTTGTTGTAGAAGGGGAACATACGCGCAATTCGGTAAAATCCATGCCGGGTGTGGAACAAATCTCCCTTGATTTATTGAATGCTGATATGCAGGAAGCTGTGGATTTAGGCATCAAGTCTGTTATTGTTTTTGGCGTTCCGCATGAAAAAGATGAAGTCGGTTCTTCGGCGTATTGCGACCACGGTATTGTGCAAAAAGCGATTGCGCAAATTAAGGAAAACTTTCCTGAGCTTGTCGTGATTGCTGACACATGCTTATGCCAATATACGAGCCATGGACATTGCGGCGTTGTCGAAAATGGCGTGATTTTAAATGATGAATCTTTGGAGCTGCTTGCAAAAACAGCAGTAAGCCAAGCAAAAGCAGGAGCCGATATTATTGCTCCTTCCAACATGATGGATGGCTTTGTAGCGGCGATTCGCCGTGCGCTTGATGAAAATGGCTTTTCCCATGTGCCGATTATGTCATATGCGGTGAAGTATTCATCTGCCCACTACGGACCGTTTCGCGATGCAGCGCACAGCTCGCCAAAATTTGGCGACCGCAAGGCGTATCAAATGGATCCGGCAAACCGGTTAGAAGCGCTTCGTGAAGCGGAATCCGATGTAGTGGAAGGCGCGGATTTCTTGATGGTCAAGCCCGCGCTTTCGTATCTTGACATTATCCGCGATGTGAAAAATAACTTCAACTTACCGATCGTTGCTTACAACGTAAGCGGGGAGTATTCTATGGTAAAAGCGGCAGCGCAAAACGGCTGGATTAATGAAAAAGAGATTGTGCTTGAGCAATTAATCAGTATGAAGCGCGCAGGAGCAGACTTAATTTTAACGTATTTTGCAAAAGATGCGGCAAGATGGCTTAGCGAAGGGAGTACTGGGAAATGAGAAGCTTTGAGAAATCGATTCAGGCGTTTGAAGAAGCGAAGCAGTTAATGCCGGGCGGTGTAAACAGTCCGGTGCGGGCCTTTAAATCCGTCGGCATGAATCCGATTTTTATGGATCGCGGAAAGGGCTCAAAAGTATACGATATTGATGGAAATGATTATATCGATTATGTGCTTTCCTGGGGACCGCTCATTCACGGTCATGCGAATGACCGGGTAGTAGAGGCTTTGAAAAAGGTGGCGGAAAAAGGAACAAGCTTTGGAGCCCCGACAGAAATCGAAAATGAACTGGCAAAGCTTGTGATTGAGCGTGTTCCTTCTGTGGAAGTGATTCGCATGGTGAATTCCGGTACAGAAGCAACGATGAGTGCGCTTCGCCTTGCGCGCGGATATACAGGCCGCAATAAAATTTTAAAGTTTGAAGGGTGCTATCACGGCCATGGCGATTCTCTTTTAATTAAAGCCGGTTCTGGTGTAGCAACGCTTGGATTGCCGGATAGCCCTGGCGTTCCGGAAGGCGTAGCGAAAAACACGATTACAGTCGCGTATAACGATATGGAAAGTGTAAAGTTGGCGTTTGAGCAGTACGGAGATGATATCGCTGCCGTGATTGTCGAGCCTGTTGCCGGCAATATGGGCGTTGTCCCTCCGCTTCCAGGCTTTTTGGAGGGATTGCGCGAGATTACCACAGAGTACGGTGCGCTGTTGATTTTTGATGAAGTGATGACAGGATTCCGTGTCGGCTATAACTGCGGCCAAGGCTATTTTGGCGTAACTCCGGATTTAACGTGCCTTGGCAAAGTAATTGGCGGCGGCCTGCCGGTCGGCGCATACGGCGGCAAAGCGGAAATTATGCGCCAGATTGCTCCGAGCGGCCCGATTTACCAAGCAGGTACATTATCTGGAAATCCATTGGCGATGACAGCTGGATATGAAACGCTAGTACAGCTTAAGCCGGAATCTTATCAAGAATTTGAGCGAAAAGCGGCGCGCCTGGAAGAAGGATTGAGAGCAGCGGCGCAAAAGCACGGCATCCCGCATTGCATTAATCGTGCCGGCTCTATGATTGGCATTTTCTTCACCGATGAAAAGGTGATTAACTATGAGACAGCGAAAACATCAAACTTAGAATTTTTTGCGGTGTATTATCGCGAAATGATTGAACAAGGCGTGTTCTTGCCTCCTTCCCAGTTTGAAGGATTGTTCTTGTCCACGGCGCATACGGATGAGGATATTGAAAAAACAATTCAAGCGGTGGAAACTGCATTTTCCAAGCTAAAAGGCTAATAAAGCGGCTCCTTTTTAAGGGGCGGCTTTTTTTTTATTCATAAAAGTATCATTTTGTACATAAACCTGTAATGTCATACATGTTTGAGAGGGGGAATTCGAGGTGGCAACGGACAATCAAACATCTTTGCGCTTTTCCTTGAAAGAATCCGTTTGGTTTCAAAAAGGACAGGAAGTCGCTGAGTTACTTTCCATTTCGCTAGATCCTGACATTGCTATACAAGAACGTGATTATGAGGTAGTGGTAAAGGGGGAATTGCAGCTAGCGGCAGAATATATTGCCGAAGAAAGCGAAGAAGCATCGTTTTCGCTGCGGGAGCTGTCTCCGGTACGGACGATAGATAATGTATATACGAGGGAAGATGGAATCAATGAATTGTCGCATTCTTTTCCTTTAGAGATTTCAATTCCTCGTTCGCGTGTCAGGGCGGTGGATGAGTTATATGTAACGGTTGATTCATTTGATTACGAAATGCCAGAAAAAGACTGCCTGCAATTAATAGCTGATGTTTCAATCTGGGGGTTATGCGAGCAAGAGCGGGAAGCAGGAGAAGCGGAGGAAGAAAAACCAGAGGAACAGCCTGAATCAAAACGGGATGAGGGGCCCCCTGTTTTTCTTGAAGAAGAGCAAGAGAGAGAGCAGGAGGAGGAAGAGGATCTTTTTGAGCCGTTTCAACTAGAAGCGAGAAAAATTCCAGACGAGGAGCAGCAGGGGCCATTCCCAGAGCCCGCAGCTCCGCAGGTAGAGTTATTCGGCCGCGTGGAGGAAGCCCATCAGCAACAGCCGCAGGGGCAAACAAAGCAGGAAGAAGAGGAGTTCGAGTATTCTAATCGCGATGAAAATGCGCTATATTTAACGAAGCTGTTTACAAAGGAACGGGAAGAGGAATTTACGAAGGTGCGCATGTATTTTGTGCAGCAAGGCGATACGACGGAGTCGATTGCAGAGCGTTACGGCATTAGCGTGCAGCAGCTAACACGCGTTAACAACATTGACGAATTGTATGTATCAGAAGGCCAAATTTTGTATATTCCCGTTCCAAAATCAAAGGTCACCTCCTAAAGCAAGAAATGTGAGTGAAGAGCAATCTTCCTCACTTTTTTTCTTCATGTATATAAATTACGACCTGCAACCTTTCGTTTGACATGCCTTTTAAGCTATGCTTTGGCATAGCTAACAAGAATAGGAAGGGATTGTCCATTGTATGGAAACCGCAATAAGAGATCGTTACGTATCCGTTCTGCGATCCTATCAGTTACAGCCTGAACATTTAGAAGAGTACGGAAGCGTTGTGAAGGTGTATACAAGCCAAGGGGCGTATGCTTTAAAAAAAATACGCGCCAAGAAGCTGGAGCGCAGCAATTTTGTGCACCATTTGCAGTTGTTGTCTGAAAAAGGGTTTACAAATTTCGCTCCTGTTTACCATACGAGAGACGGACAATATATATTTGGTAACGGGGAAGAATATTATTATTTAATGCCTTGGTTTGAAGGATTGTCCAGCAAAAGCGAAGAGCACGATGAGTATCACCAGCTATTTCAAACATTGGCGCAGATGCATAAAAAAACATTGCGCGAAGAGAAAATCGCAGAAGAGGCAGTTGCACAGCATTATAATGTTGTATCCGGGCGTTGGGAAGAAGACCGGAATAGACTTGAGCAATTTTTAACAGAATGTGAAGCCAAGTGGTATATGTCTCCTTTTGAGCTGCAATATTGTACGTATTATCATCATATTATACGCGCGCATGAGTTTGCTTCTAAACAGCTCGAGGAATGGTACGAGGCAATGAAGGAGAAGGAAACAACGCGCATTGCGCTCATTCACGGAAATGTATCGTTAAGCCATTTTTTATTTGACCATCAACGAAACGGATATTTTATTAGTTTGGAGAATTCGCAGTATTCTACCCCTATTCAAGATCTTGTGCAATTTTACACGCGCTCTTTTTACACATATCCAATCGCCAGAAATGACCGTTATGAATGGTATCAGGAGTATCAAAAAACGCTTCCGTTTACGAAAGAAGAGAAAAAGCTTATGCTGGCATATCTTGCGTATCCGCAGAAGTTTGTAAAGCAAGTTGTTCAGTATAGGAAGCATTCTGGACGAACAGAGGAAAGAAATGAGCTGGAGGATGTGAAGCGGCTGCAGCAAACCCATTGGCTTGTCAGCAATACAGAGTATTTTGTCTCGCAAATTCAGGCAGCTGAGTATCAAGCGCAGCAGCAGAATCAGTAAAAACTTATGGGGGCCCGTACCAGGGTAAACCAGAGAGAAAGAGAGTGCAGGAGATTATTTGTTCTGCATGGCAGCGAAGATGATGAGGCGCAGCACTCCTCTTCGGAATGAAGGGGAAAGGGTAGCTGCGTCTCTAGCTTCGCTTTTAAAGGAAGGATCTGTTAAAGGCTAATGTTGATTTGGATTCATTTGCTGATTGGGAACGAAAGTCGGCCCCGCCCGCGGAAAGCGTCCGCCTGTAGTGGAAAATCAACAATCAAGTTTAACAGAGCCTAAAGGAAAGAAAATAGAAAGCTTTGGGAATCTATTAAGGATATTATGTCTGTACCCAGGCAAGCCGTTTTGCTTTTTCTCGTGCTTATGGCTGCTGGAGGTGTACGCGGACTGTAAGTGCGACAAAGATAATAAGCAAAATGAAATCGAGAAGTGTAGGAATCAGCAAAGTACGTATTGCTTGAAACACTGTAAATGGAATGATGAAATCGTAAAGCAGAGATTGAATATTGCGCAGCCAAGAAGGAGCTGCAAAGTTGTAAGTGCGTTTAAAGCGCCGCATAGTGTATCCTCCGAAAATTGCGATTGTTGCTTTACTTTATGAAGAAGAAAACGGCGTTGTGCCTGCCTATCCGAACTTTTTTTCAATTCATTGTATATAATATAAAAAACTTGGCTAATCTTATTGACGATTATGATTTTATTTTTTAGACTATAGGTTGTAGCTATAATCGGCCAACGACCATTGTTTTGAAATTAAATAATGAAATGCTTGGATAGGGAAGAGTATATCGTGTTTGTATCTTTCAGAGAGGGGAATCAATAGCTGTGAGATTTCCCAGATGGCAGCGGTAGAAGGTCGCCCTTGAGCAGCTTCTTTGAAATCATAGTAGAAGAAGCCGGTTGTAACCCGTTACATAGTTGAGTGCACAGATAGTAAATCTGTGAAAAAAGGTGGTACCGCGAATATAACTCCATTCGTCCTTTTGTTGGGATAATGGAGTTTTTTTATTTCTGTCATTAGGAGGGGTTCATATGGAACATATGGAAAACAATTTGCCAACAAAATATGACCATAAATCCGTAGAAGAAGGCCGCTATGAATGGTGGCTGCAAGGAAAATATTTTGAAGCGAAGGGAGAGCAGGAAAAACAGCCGTATACCATTGTTATTCCGCCGCCAAACGTTACCGGAAAGCTTCATTTAGGCCATGCGTGGGATACGACGCTTCAAGATATTTTAACGCGCGCCAAACGCATGCAAGGCTATGACGTGCTCTGGCTTCCGGGCATGGACCATGCGGGAATCGCCACGCAAGCGAAGGTAGAAGGGAAGCTGCGCGAGGAAGGAATTACACGCTACGACCTCGGGCGGGAGAAATTTTTAGAAAAAGCATGGGAATGGAAAGAGGAATACGCTTCCCATATCCGTCAGCAATGGGCGAAGCTTGGCTTAGGGCTGGATTATTCCCGCGAGCGCTTTACTTTGGATGAAGGGTTGTCCAAAGCGGTGCGGCAAGTGTTTGTTTCCTTATATAACAAAGGCTTGATTTACCGCGGCGAATATATTATTAACTGGGATCCGGCGACTAAGACGGCGCTATCCGATATCGAAGTTATTTACAAAGACGTACAAGGCGCGTTTTACCACATGCGCTATCCGCTTGCTGACGGTTCCGGCTATATTGAAATCGCGACAACACGCCCGGAAACCATGCTTGGCGACACGGCAATTGCGGTGCATCCGGAAGATGAACGCTATAAGCATTTAATTGGCAAAACGGCGATTCTGCCGATTGTCGGCCGGGAAATTCCGATTGTCGGCGATGATTATGTAGATATGGAATTCGGTTCCGGAGCCGTTAAAATTACGCCGGCCCATGACCCGAACGATTTTGAAATCGGAAACCGCCATAATTTGCCGCGCATTTTGGTGATGAATGAAGACGGCACAATGAATGATAAAGCAGGCAAATACGAAGGCATGGACCGTTTTGAATGCCGCAAGCAGCTTGTAAAAGACCTGCAAGAGCAAGGTGTTCTCATTAAAATTGAAGAGCATATGCACTCCGTTGGCCATAGCGAACGCAGCGGCGCTGTCGTTGAGCCGTATTTGTCTACACAATGGTTTGTCAAAATGCAGCCGCTGGCCGATGCGGCAATTGAACTGCAAACGAAAGATGAAAAGGTAAACTTCGTGCCGGAGCGCTTTGAGAAGACCTATTTGCATTGGATGGAAAATATCCGGGACTGGTGTATTTCCCGCCAGCTTTGGTGGGGACACCGCATTCCAGCGTGGTATCATAAAGAAACGGGCGAAGTGTATGTAGGAATGGAAGCGCCTAGCGATATTGAGAATTGGAATCAAGATCCCGACGTGTTGGATACGTGGTTTAGCTCCGCGCTGTGGCCATTCTCGACGCTTGGCTGGCCGGATCAAGAGGCAGCGGATTTTAAACGCTATTATTCTACAGATGTATTGGTAACCGGATATGATATTATTTTCTTCTGGGTATCGCGCATGATTTTCCAAGGCTTGGAATTTACAGGGCAGCGTCCGTTTAAGGATGTACTAATTCACGGTCTTGTTCGCGACGAGCAGGGGCGCAAGATGAGCAAATCCCTTGGCAACGGCGTAGACCCGATGGATGTTATCGAAAAATACGGTGCGGACGCACTGCGCTACTTCTTATCTACAGGAAGCGCCCCTGGCCAAGATTTGCGCTTTAGTATTGAAAAAGTGGAATCGACTTGGAATTTCATTAATAAAATTTGGAATGCCTCCCGTTTTGCGCTCATGAATATGGGCGGAATGAAGTATGAGGATTTAGATTTATCCGGCGATATGTCTGTGGCGGATAAATGGATTTTAACGCGTTTGAACGAAACGATTGAAAATGTAACAAGAAATATTGATAAATATGAGCTTGGCGAAGTAGGCCGGGCGCTGTATAACTTCGTTTGGGATGACTTGTGCGATTGGTATATTGAAATGGCTAAGCTTCCATTATATGGAGAAGATGAAGCGGCAAAGAAAACGACACGCTCCGTATTAGCATATGTGCTCGACAATACGATGAGGCTCTTGCATCCGTTTATGCCGTTTGTGACAGAAACAATTTGGCAGCATTTACCGCATGAAGGCGAATCCATTACTATAGCCAAATGGCCGGAGATTCGCGCAGACTTAACGGATAAAGAAGCGGCGGAAGATATGCGTTTGCTTGTGGAAATCATCCGCTCTGTCCGCAATATCCGCGCTGAAGTCAATACACCGCTAAGCAAAAAAGTGCAGCTTTATATTAAAGCGAAGGATGAAGCTGTTTTGGCAAGCCTGAAGAAGAACAGTTCTTACATTGAGCGCTTCTGCAATCCGAGCGAGCTCGTGATTGAAACAGATTTACAAGCGCCAGATAAAGCGATGGCGGCAATTGTAACAGGCGTGGAGCTATTCCTTCCGTTAGAAGGGCTCATTAACTTAGACGAAGAAATCACCCGCCTAGAGAAGGAATTGAAAAAGCTTGACAGTGAAGTGGAACGCGTGCAGAAGAAGCTCGGCAATGAAGGCTTCGTAAAGAAAGCGCCAGCGCACGTTATTGAAGAGGAGCGCAAAAAGGAGCAAGACTACCTCGAAAAACGCGAAGCGGTACGCACTCGCCTAGCTGATTTAAAGAAATAAAACGAATTTTATAGTTTGATACAACGAACCCGATAAGGCGCATACTATGCACAAGCTTTGTCAGGGTTCGTTTTTTTAAGGGGGAATGTTAAAAATGATTCATACGTATGAGGAAGCGATTAAATGGATTCACAGCCGGCTGAAGTTCGGCATGAAGCCGGGGCTGGAAAGAATGCAGTGGATGCTTGGACGCTTAGATAACCCAGAGCGGCGCATCAAATGTGTGCATTTCGCCGGTACAAATGGAAAAGGATCTACTGTTACCTATATGCGCTCTATTTTGCAACAAGCAGGCTATAAGGTCGGTACGTTCACGTCTCCTTATATTGAAACGTTTAATGAACGCATTAGCGTAAATGGTGTTCCGATTCCTGATGAGGATCTCGTTCAGCTTGTAAACAGTGTTAAACCCGTAGTAGAGCAGCTTGATGAAACGGAACTCGGGGCGGCAACTGAGTTTGAAATTCTTACCGCGATGGCTTTTTATTACTTTGGCAAAGAGGAGATATGCGACATTGTTTTATTGGAAACCGGTTTAGGCGGCCGTTACGATTCGACAAATGTCATATACCCCGTATTAAGTGTTATAACTACAATTGGACATGACCATATGCATATTCTCGGTGAAACGTTGGCGGAAATCGCCGCAGAAAAAGCAGGCATTATTAAACCGGGGGTTCCTGTTATAAGCGGGGCGGTGCAGCCTGAGGCAAAAGATGTTATCTATGCAGCTGCCGCTCGGCAAAACGCTAAAGTATATCAGCTTGGAACAGATTTTTCTTTCCAGCCGCTTCATTCCAAACGGGAAGGGGAGGAATTTTCGTTTGATTGTCCGTTCCGCTCCTTTGACCAATTGCTCATTTCGATGAAAGGGATGCATCAAGTTCATAATGCGGCGCTCTCTTTAATGGGGATTATGTATTTAAAAACGTATCAGTCATTTTTAATCGAAGACAATCACGTGCGGGAGGGGCTTAAGGAAGCATTTTGGCTTGGCCGCTTCGAAGAGCTTTCCCAGTCTCCGGCCGTTATTATTGATGGCGCCCACAATCCGGAAGGGATAGATAGTTTAGTGCAAACAATCCAGTCCCATTATGGGGATAAAAAAGTGATCGTTCTATTTAGCGCGCTTGGAGATAAAAAGATAGATGAAATGATTGAAAAGCTTCAAACGGTTGCGGCGCGTATGATATTTACGACGTTTTCGTTTCCGCGCGCTGTTTCTGCGCAGCTTTTGGCAGCACATTGCCATAGCGAGCAAAAGCAGATGTATGCAGATTGGAAAGAGGCCATTGCTGAAACAATCCCGCTATTGCAGCATGATGAAGTGCTATTAATTACAGGCTCGCTCTACTTTATTTCTGAGGTTCGTAAATATATAACAGAAACAGTAGGCAAGTAGTTAAAATACAAAGTTCTACAAACGCAATTTGGAGAATAGATATAAAACATGAAGCAATTTGACGAATGCCTTATGACAAATCTCCCGTTTTTTTTCGGAAATGCTGTGATACCATTCTAAGAAGCAAAGAAAGGAGACGAAGCCATGGACAAGCACTCTCCGAAAATCTCAATAAAGGTGAATGGTACAGAAACGAATTATACGGAAAAGCAAGACAAGCAGCAGCCGGTTCCTATTCTTTCACAAGAAGAGGAGGAAGTTGTATTCCCTCATATAGAGCCTTCTTATAGCAATGTTGTTCCGTTTCGGGGAACGCCCGATGAGGTGCAGTACGAGAAAAAGCGGCCTGCAGGAGTTCAAAAGAGAATAATCATTACAGTCGGTACAGCGATTTTGCTTGGGACAGGCTTTGGGGCGGCAATGCTGCAAATGCTTGGAGAAGGCGAACCAGCGCAGTCGGTAATGAAGTATACTCCAGTTTCAACGAATGTGCCGGAACCCGCCGTTAAGCAAGAAAAGGCGGCTTCACCAGATTCTGCCCTTTCCGTAAAGCCAATTCAAGCATATGTGATACAAGGCGGCGTTTTTTCTACAAAGGATAGAGCGCAAGGTGCGGGAGAAGAGCTTAAGAAAAAAGGAGTTCCGGTTTCCATTCGGATATCGGATGGCAAGTTTTACATCTTTGCGGCCGCTGCCAGCGATGAAAAGACGGTAAAAGCGATTGGAGAGCTTTATAAAAAGAATGGTGTAGCTCCGTATGTTAAAACATGGAACATTGAGGGACGGGAAATTCCGAAAAAATACGAAAAACAGGAAGAATTGCTTGTGAAAATAGGAGGCCTTCTTTCGGGGATGCTTCAACAATCCTCCGCTTCGTTCGCTTCCGCAAAAGGGGATGTAAAGGAATGGGAGCGCGTGAAAAAAGAAATCGAAACTGTAAAAGCGGAAGGAAAACAAGTGAAGCAGGAAGATGTGAAGAAACTCATTATTTACACTTCATTAGCTTATAATTCGTTAAAGAGTTATAAAGATAAGCCAAATCCGGAAACATTTACAAAGCTTCAGCAATTTTTGCTCGATGGCCTAGCCTCTTATGAATCCGTCCTTTCTGCAAAGGAAAATGAATGAAACACGTATAGAAAAGGAAAGGAGTACATGTTCTCCTTTCCTTTTCTATTGAAGAAAATAGCTGAGTAAAACATAATTTTCAAAAATTGAGGGAACATAAGGCATTTGGTACGATACAAGATGTATCTTCCTTATAAAACGAAGGCTATGTTAAACGCTAGTGTTGATATATAACCCTTTTTTAAAGGGGGAGAGTGCTCCCAGCCGTGTGCAGTAACGGTCAGGACCTAGTTTGGCCTCGTCCAAAGGAAAACCAGAGGGAGAACATGAGTGCAGGCTGCGA
>JBHGUR010000021.1:0-6155 GCA_048976805.1 Ectobacillus sp.
TTTTTTCATTTTCTCTATGTAATGTAACGGGGACAATCGTCAGTTTTTGTTGCGGCATAGAAAGCACCTCCTTTAATTGATACATTTATAGTACCGGAGGTGCAGCTCTTTTTATAGGCGTTGTTTGAATACGGGCTTACTGTCTATATACTTTAGTTCACCTTCCTGTACAATAAACCCCCTCTCTTCTAATATTGAAACAAATTTATTAACATTGCCATTAGGATCAATAAATTCATCCATCATTGGGTTTTGAGACATCAATTTCATCTCCTTATCATCTGTAGAAAGCCCTGATAATAATGGTATGAAAAACAAATAAAGTTTGTGCCTATCTTAAAAATTGGCAGCGAAGACAGTCAAAACGTATGTCTTGTGCATCGCGGCTATGCAGAACCAATAGCAACCCTCCCTCATGTGATTAGGCTCTATCCGTTACTAGATAAAGCAGGGAGCACTCTTCCCCTCTAAAAAAACACTAATGTTTAACGTTTTGTGTTTTTTAACATGTTTGTCCAAACATTTTTTCTCAATTTACATAAACTTTAGAAAGGAGTGAGGTTTTCTTATGTCATCGTTTCATAATGGCCGATTTAGTAAAGCTGTTAACATACCTAACCCCTTGTATCAATCTTTGCAGGGGAGATATTTTGTTGGACAAACGGAACACATTCGTTTTGGAAAAGGGAAAAATGCGTGGGGAGGCTTGGTTAACCCGTCTAAATCCGATGTCAATTTATTTGTAAATGCGTTTACCATAACCAATCATTCTAATCAACCTTTTGAAGCTGAAATTTGGTTTAATCCCATTCCTCCTGGGAAGGCGCTGGTTTCGAATTATGTGACGCCCGCAAACACAGCCCTTTCCCCGCTTCCAAAGCCTGAAGTGAAAATCGCATATGCTGAATTTGTTGAAGGATTTCCAAGAAAAGGAGTAATGGCATTTAGGCGGATTGTACCCCCGCAAAGTACTTTAGTCAGTGATGAAGATGGGAAATTTATCTTTCCGCCGGGTGAGGCATTTATTATTTTTTTAGTTTCGCCAAATAATGAAAGCATTCAGGCAGAGGTAGCGTTTGGATGGTTTGAAAAAAATAGACTCTGTTAAAGGCTAATGTTAATTTTGATTGATTTGTTGATTTGGAACGAAAGGCGGCTCGGCCCCGCCCGCGGAAAGCGTCCGCCTGTAATGGAAAATCAACAATCAAGTTTAACAGAGCCTAGTTAAAAGAAAGGTAAACGTTTCTGCCTATAAAAGCCCAAAATGTTCAGTAAAAGGGAATAATTTCTGTAGAAATTTGTCATATATCTCTTGACCTTGTTCATATTTCGTTGTTAGAATCGAATAGGAAAATGAAAAAACCTTCATATATCCTCGACAATATGGGTTGAGAGTCTCTACCGGGTTGCCGTAACATAACCCGACTATGAAGGCAGTAATTCTACTATTTAAAGAACGGATCTTTAAAAGCTAGAATTCTGCCTTTTTATATTAAAGGCGGAATTCTGGCTTTTTTTGTATACTTTTGCGCTCATTGGATGAGCGTAAGAGAGTAGCCGTCAGCTTATTGTTTGCTTCGCACAAATTGCACATATACTTAAATGTTGGGGTGATTCGTTTGAAAAAGCACGATTTCATTATTGTTTTAGACTTTGGCAGCCAGTATAACCAGTTGATTGCGCGCCGTATTCGCGAGTTTGGCGTATATAGCGAGCTTCATCCGCATACGCTTACGGCTGAAGAAATAAAGAAAATGAACCCAAAAGGAATCATTTTTTCGGGCGGGCCTAATAGCGTATATGATGATAACGCCTTTCGCTGCGATCCAGCTATTTTTGACTTAGGATTGCCTGTGTTGGGGATTTGCTATGGCATGCAGCTTATGACCCATCATTTCGGCGGGAAAGTAGAACGGGCCGAGCATCGCGAATATGGAAAAGCGGTTGTAAATGTTGAAAATGAGTCTAAGCTGTACAGCGGCCTTCCGAAAGAGCAAGTAGTATGGATGAGCCACGGCGATTTAGTAACTGGCTTGCCGGAAGGGTTTGTTGTAGACGCGACGAGCCAGTCCTGCCCGATTGCGGCAATGAGCAATGAAGACCGCAAGTTTTACGGTGTGCAGTTCCACCCAGAAGTGCGCCATTCTGAATACGGCAATGATTTGTTGAAAAACTTTGTATTTGGCGTGTGCGGCTGCACGGAAGGTTGGAATATGGAAAACTTCATTGAAGCGGAAATTGAAAAAATCCGCGAAACAGTCGGCGATAAAAAGGTGCTATGCGCGCTTAGCGGCGGTGTGGATTCTTCTGTGGTCGCCGTATTAATCCATAAAGCAATCGGAGACCAGCTGACTTGTATCTTCGTAGACCATGGCTTGCTTCGTAAAGGCGAGGCAGAAAGTGTAATGAAAACCTTCAGCGAAGGCTTCCATATGAATGTAATCAAAGTAGATGCCAAAGAACGATTTATGAACAAGCTAAAAGGCGTGAGCGATCCGGAGCAAAAACGTAAAATTATCGGCAACGAATTTATTTACGTTTTTGATGATGAAGCAGCAAAACTTGAGGGGATTGAGTTCTTGGCGCAAGGTACATTGTATACAGATATTATTGAGAGCGGAACATTGACTGCCCAAACAATTAAATCTCATCATAACGTTGGCGGTCTTCCGGAAGATATGCAGTTTAAATTGATTGAGCCTCTCAATACATTATTTAAAGATGAAGTGCGCGTATTAGGTTCCGAGCTTGGAATCCCAGATGAAATCGTGTGGCGCCAGCCGTTCCCAGGCCCTGGCTTAGGCATTCGTGTATTAGGCGAGGTAACAGAGGAGAAGCTGGAGATTGTTCGTGAATCTGACGCGATCTTACGTGAAGAAATTAAAAAGGCTGGCCTTGACCGCGAAGTATGGCAATACTTTACGGCGCTGCCGGATATGCGCAGCGTGGGAGTTATGGGTGATGAACGTACGTATGATTATACGGTCGGCATTCGCGCGGTAACATCTATTGACGGCATGACAGCAGATTGGGCGCGCCTTCCGTGGGATGTGCTGGAGAAGATTTCAGTGCGCATTGTAAATGAAGTGAAGCATGTCAACCGTGTTGTGTATGACATTACAAGCAAGCCGCCTGCAACAATCGAATGGGAATAAAAACGAACAAAAACGAACGTTTATTAAATGAACGTTCGTTTTTGTGTTGACTAATCCGTGTTATTTCATTATAATAAAACTGTAATTATTCATAAATACGAAAAGCCGTCGTATAATCTCGGGGATATGGCCCGAAAGTTTCTACCTAGCTGCCGTAAATAGCTGGACTACGAGGCGTTAAGACAAATTGTTCGTGTACTGTATTTGTCGGCGCTTCCGTGTTCAGTGGAAGCGTCTTTTTTTATGGGGCTAAAGGGGGAGGCGGCAAATCATCATAAAGCGGAGGGGAATTACATGAAGCGTTATTTTCAATTCGAGGAACTCGGCACAACGTATCGTAAAGAGTTTATTGCCGGCCTAACGACGTTTTTATCCATGGCTTATATTTTGTTCGTTAATCCAGCTACACTCTCTTTAAGCACAGTGCCCGATTTGCCGAAAGGAACAGGAATGGATGCGGGAGCTGTATTTGTAGCGACAGCGTTGGCGGCAGCGGTTGGGTCATTGATTATGGGCGTTTTTGCGAAATATCCGATTGCTTTGGCGCCTGGCATGGGGATTAATGCTTTCTTTGCTTATACAGTTATTTTGACGATGGGCATTCCGTGGCAGACAGCGATTGCAGGTACACTAGTGTCTGGTTTGTTATTCATTGTTTTAACGGCATCCGGCATTCGCGAAAAGATTATTAATGCGATACCGGCTGAATTGAAATTTGCAGTAGCGGCGGGGATCGGATTATTCATTGCTTTTATCGGGTTTCAAAACGCTGGAATTATCGTGAAAAATGATGCGGTGCTTGTTGGGTTAGGCGACTTAACAAAGGGTCCGACATTGCTGGCGATTTTCGGGGTATTAATAACAGTCATTTTAATGACAAGAGGCGTAAATGGCGCGGTATTTTTCGGAATGGTGCTCACTGCGATAGCGGGAGTAGCAGCAGGGTTAATTGAAGCGCCAAAAACGATTATCGGGTCAGTTCCAAGTCTTGAACCAACATTTGGGGTTGCGTTTATGCACTTGGGTGACATCTTTACGCTAGAAATGCTTGTCGTTATCCTCACGTTTTTCTTTATTGATTTCTTTGATACAGCAGGCACGCTTGTTGCAGTGGCAAATCAGGCCGGTCTAATGAAGGATAATAGATTGCCGCGTGCGGGAAAAGCCCTTTCTGCGGATGCGGTCGCTACAGTAATTGGCGCAATCTTCGGCACATCAACTACAACTTCTTATATCGAGTCTTCCGCTGGCGTGGCAGCGGGCGGACGTTCTGGCTTCACGGCAGTCGTAACAGCATGTTTCTTCTTGCTTGCTTTGCTTTTCTCGCCGCTGCTCAGTGTGGTAACTCCTTCTGTGACGGCGCCGGCATTGATCATTGTAGGGATTTTAATGGTATCTTCTTTAGGGGAAATCGATTGGAAAAAGTTCGAAGTTGCGGTTCCTGCCTTTTTAACAATTATCGCGATGCCCCTTACGTACAGCATTGCGACAGGCATTGCGATTGGCTTTATCTTTTACCCGATTACAATGGTATTTAAAGGACGCTCGAAAGAAGTTCATCCGATTATGTATGTGATGGCGGTTATTTTCGTACTATATTTTATCTTCGTTCGTGAATAAAATGGCGGCCAAAGCCTGAATCCGAAAAAAGGATTCAGGCTTTTTATATATGGCAGGAGATTATTTATACGTAATCGCTTGCTTTCCAAATTGTTCCCAGCCTCGAATAAAAGAAGCCATAGGAACTTTTCGGTTTTTAATATTAGCTAATGGGTCATTAAAGTATACAAACTGATTGTCATATCCGGTGAGAAGGACGCTGTGTTCCTTGTAGGTAATGGAGATTGGCCCATGCGGTGTTTGCCACGTTTGCCAATACTGCTCTGGCACCCGGTCAAAGGTGCTTGTGGAAATGACCCACACCGGCTTGTTCTGTCCTAGGTGTTCTAATATTGTTTCAAAAGAGCTTCCTGTTAGGTTGATGGCGTTTCCGCTTAGATAGCGATTTGCCAATTCGTAAACGGGACCATGGAAAACGCCAAACCCGGGCTCGCGAAAGGAAGTCATGCTTCCGACGAAGCCGTAATGCGGGTTTCCAAAGTAAATAGCCGATCCACTCCGCCTATATGGAGTAGGATCCTTTTTTATTTCTTTGGCAAGTGTTAATTTATCAATGGCAATTCCTTTATAGCGCAATAGCATCGCCAGGCTTGTTACTTCGCATCCTCTTGGCAGCTCGGGCATTTGGGAAATGAGGGGAACATCCAATAAGACAGTGGAAGGACGGGAGACAGTTGTGTCTTTCACAGGTATTTCTGCAAAAGGAAAGAAAAGCTGCAAATCGACATTAGCTGTACCTATAGGATGTGCCATGGTTTGTTCTTTGGCATATATCTTTGTTGCAAAGATGTGGAAAAGAAGAAGAATGACAACTAAATTGAGATAAAACTTCAAAAGAGTTTCCT
Source organism: Ectobacillus sp. (assembly GCA_048976805.1). Taxonomy (GTDB): domain Bacteria; phylum Bacillota; class Bacilli; order Bacillales; family Bacillaceae_G; genus Ectobacillus. Next base: position 5,621 of record JBHGUR010000021.1, read on the forward strand.
CCTGTCATCATTCGTTTTTATATGTTCAAATGCAGTAAGCTGACAGAGAAAAAAGTTAATCTGATGCAGAAAATCGTGCTTCAGCCTTTGCTTTTAGAAAAGCTCCAATCGGCTTGGGTATAGTGTTTGACTATAGAGGGGCTTTGTTACAAGGGAAGGGATGGGCGTTTATCCATAGTAAGAGAAGGCAGGAGAATTTAGCAAAAAGAGAAGGTTGTATATAAAATTTATAAATGTGTTGACTTATCATAAGTGATTATGTAACATATTAAATGTCGCTTCTAACAAGTCGAAAACAACTGAAAAACAAGTTGTTGACAGGTAAGATTGGAAGTGATACTATAAGGAAGTCGCATTAAGGCGGCGATGGTTCTTTGAAAACTAAACAAAACATAAAACGTCAATTTTTATTTATGAGCAAGACAAACACTTTTATGGAGAGTTTGATCCTGGCTCAGGATGAACGCTGGCGGCGTGCCTAATACATGCAAGTCGAGCGGGCCTCTTTTAGAGGTCAGCGGCGGACGGGTGAGTA
>JBHGUR010000022.1:0-13401 GCA_048976805.1 Ectobacillus sp.
GTCTAATACTTCACGTGCGTATACATCTAAAATTGCAGACATGTTCACACACTCCTTTGATTATTTTTTTATTATTAATGTTTTTCCTGTCATTTCTTTTGGCTGTGGCAAGCCAAGCAAGTCAAGCATGGTTGGCGCTAAATCGCCTAAAATTCCACCTTTGCGGAGTTCGATGCCTTTTTTCGTTACGATCACCGGAACCGGATTTGTCGTATGCGCCGTTTGCGGTTTGCCATCCGGCGTCAATACTTCATCCGCATTTCCATGGTCCGCGGTAATAATGGCGATGCCGCCTTTTGCAAGAATCGCATCCACAACTTTGCCAAGGCACTCATCCACCGCTTCGATCGCTTTAATCGTTGGTTCTAATTTTCCTGAGTGGCCGACCATGTCCGGGTTCGCATAGTTTAAAATGATCGCGTCATATTTATCTGCTTCGATTTCTTTAAGAAGCGCATCGGTTACTTCGTAAGCGCTCATTTCTGGTTTTAAGTCGTATGTGGCGACTTTTGGCGAATTGATTAAAATGCGGTCTTCGCCAGGAAACTTCTCTTCCCGCCCGCCGTTCATAAAGTACGTCACATGCGGGTATTTTTCCGTTTCCGCAATGCGAAGCTGTCGCAATCCATGTTGCGATAGGACTTCCCCGATCGTATTATCCAGATTTGTCGGTTTGAACGCAACATATCCTTTAACCGTTTCACTAAAGTGTGTCAGGCAGACAAAGAACAAGTTTTTCGGATGTTTCGGACCACGGTCGAACTCGCGGAAGTCTTCGTTCGTAAACGTGTTCGAAATTTGAATCGCCCGGACTGGACGGAAGTTGTAGAAAATGATCGCATCTTCGTCTTTAATCGTCGCCACCGGCGATCCGTCTTCACGCACGATGACCGATGGAAGCACGAATTCATCATAAATGCCATGTTGATAAGAATCTTCAATGCACTCAAGCGGATCGCGGTAGGTTGGGCCTTCCCCATACACCATCGCGCGGTACGCTTTTTCAACGCGCTCCCACCGTTTGTCGCGGTCCATCGAGTAATATCGGCCGGATAATGTCGCGATTTCCCCGACGCCATACTCTTTTATTTTTTCTTGTAATTCTTTAATATATTTCGGCGCCGTTTGTGGACCGACGTCACGGCCATCTAAAAAGCCGTGGATATAGACGTTTTTTACGCCTTCTTTTGCGGCCAATTTTAACAGTGCATACAGATGGTTAATGTGGCTGTGCACGCCGCCATCGGAGAGCAGGCCGAAAATGTGCAAATTCGTTCCTTTTTCTTTGACATGATTCATCGCCGCTAAAAACGTTTCGTTGCGGTCAAACTCTCCCTCGCGAATCGCAATGTTAACACGCGTTAAGCTTTGGTATACAATGCGGCCGGCACCGATGTTCAAATGCCCTACCTCAGAGTTTCCCATTTGGCCTTCCGGGAGCCCAACCGCTTCGCCGCTTGCTGTTAGCGTCGTATGCGGATACTTGCTCCAGTAGCGGTCAAAGTTCGGCTTGTTCGCTTGCGCAATCGCGTTTCCGTATGTTTCTTCACGTAATGCAAAACCATCTAGAATGATCAATGCTGTTGGTTTTCTCGTCATTATTTAACTGCCTCCAAAAGCTTTAAGAAAGATTGCGGCTCTAAGCTGGCGCCACCTACTAAAGCTCCGTCGATATCGGACTCAGCCATATATTCTTTAATATTTTCAGGCTTTACGCTGCCGCCGTATTGAATACGGATTGCCTCTGCCGCCGCCTGTGAAAACTGCTCTGCCACCACTTTGCGAATGTGCGCGCACACTTCGTTTGCATCCTGCGCGGAAGAAGATTTTCCTGTACCGATTGCCCAAATAGGCTCGTATGCGATAACAGTTGCTTTTACTTGCTCTTCCGTTAAGCCGGCTAACGCTTTTTTCACTTGGTCTGCTACAAGATCAAATGTTTTGCCGCTTTCGCGCTCTTCCAGCGTTTCACCGCAGCATACAATCGGCGTTAAGCCATTCTCAAATGCGGCTAATGTTTTCTTGTTCACCGTTTCGTCTGTTTCCGCAAACATTTCACGGCGCTCAGAGTGCCCAAGAATCACATAGCTTACTTTTAAATCGCTGAGCGCTACAGGGCTGATTTCACCCGTGAACGCACCGCTCTTTTCAAAGTGCATATTTTGCGCCCCTACTTTTAAATCAGTTCCTTCCGCAGCAGCTACAAGGCGCTCTAAAAATAGAGCCGGGGAGCAAACAACAGCATCAACCGCGTCAGCTGAAGGAATTTGTCCTTTTACTTCTTCCACGAAGCTTGCCGCTTCGCCAAGAGTTTTGTGCATTTTCCAGTTGCCTGCAATAATAGGTTTACGCATTCAGTACACCGTCCTTCTGATTACTTGTCGTTAAGACGTACAACGCCTGGAAGCTCTTTTCCTTCCATGAATTCAAGAGATGCGCCGCCGCCTGTAGAGATATGGCTCATTTTGTCGGCTAAACCGAATTTCTCAACCGCTGCCGCAGAGTCGCCGCCACCGATGACAGAATATGTATCAGGGGATTGTGCAAGAGCTTCTGCTACCGCTTTTGTGCCGCCGGCAAACTTATCCATTTCAAACACGCCCATAGGACCGTTCCATACAACAAGCTTAGAGTTGCGGATTACGTCAGCGTAAATTTCCGCTGTCTTCGGACCGATATCCAATGCTTCCCAATCGCTTGGAATAGAATCAATTGCAACGACTTTAGTGTTCGCATTTTCAGAGAAATCATCCGCCACAACAGCATCAACCGGCATGTAGAAGTTTACGCCTTTTTCTTTTGCCATTTCCATAAACTCTTTTGCAAGGTCAATTTTATCTTCTTCTAATAAAGAATTTCCGATTTCATATCCTTGCGCTTTTACAAATGTGTAAGCAAGGCCGCCGCCAATGATTAAGTTATCTACTTTCTCAAGAAGGTTGCGGATTACTCCGATTTTGTCTTTTACCTTCGCGCCGCCGATGATTGCCGTGAACGGACGGTCAGGGTTAGATAACGCTTTTCCAAGCACTTCGATTTCTTTTTCCATTAAGAATCCGGATACTGCCGGTAAATAGTCCGCAATACCTGCAGTAGAAGCGTGAGCGCGGTGGGCAGCTCCGAACGCATCATTTACATAAAGATCTGCAAGCTTCGCAAATTCTTTCGCAAGCTCTGGGTCATTTTTCTCTTCGCCAGGATAGAAGCGAACATTTTCAAGAAGAAGCACGTCGCCTTCTTTCATGCGGTCAATCGCAGCTTGTACTTCAGGGCCGTAAGCCTCATCTGTTTTGATTACGTCTTTGCCCATCAGTTCTCCTAAGCGCTTTGCTACTGGAGTTAAACGCATTTCTTCCACAACTTGTCCTTTTGGACGGCCGAAGTGGCTTGCAAGAATAACCTTTGCGCCTTGCTCTGCCAAGTACTGAATTGTTGGAAGCGCTGCGCGAATGCGAGTTTCATCCGTAATTTTGCCTTCTTTCATTGGCACGTTAAAATCTACACGGCAAAATACACGTTTTCCTTTTACATCCACATCGCGAATTGATTTCTTGTTCATCTGGATTTCCCTCCGTTTTTGTTGGATTGACAAAACCCAATCATCAGCTTACCACATTTTGCATAAAAAATGAAATGAAACCGGACATTTTTCGTCCCGCCTTTTAAGCGGCGGGAGTGCTTTTTAGATGTATTAAACATGGAAAAGGAGAGGGGACAGCCCCTCTCCCCCGTTTCTATCTCTATATTTACGGATTAAAGACCTTTAGAAGCGATGTAATCTACAAGGTCTACTACACGGTTAGAGTAGCCAGTTTCGTTGTCGTACCAAGAAAGAACTTTAACCATGTTTCCTTCGATAACCATTGTAGAAAGCGCATCGATTGTAGAAGATGCAGGAGATCCGTTGTAGTCGCGGGATACTAGCGGCTCTTCGCTGTACACAAGGATTCCTTTTAATTCGCCTTCAGCTGCTGCTTTTAATGCTGCATTGATTTCTTCTTTTGTAGCTTCTTTTTCAAGTTCAACAACTAAGTCTACAAGAGATACGTTTGGAGTTGGAACGCGAACTGCGCCGCCGTTTAGTTTGCCTTTAAGTTCAGGCAATACAAGCGCTACCGCTTTCGCTGCACCAGTAGTTGTTGGGATCATGCTTTCCGCAGCTGCACGAGCACGGCGCAAATCTTTATGCGGTAAGTCTAGAATTTGTTGGTCGTTTGTATAAGAGTGTACAGTTGTCATCATGCCGCGGCGAATGCCGAACTGCTCATGAAGAACTTTCGCAAACGGCGCTAAGCAGTTTGTAGTACAAGAAGCGTTAGAAATTACGTTATGGCTAGCTGCATCATATTTGTCATGGTTAACGCCCATAACGATTGTAATATCTTCGTCTGTAGCTGGAGCGGAAATAACAACCTTCTTAACAGAACCGCCTAAATGCTTCTCAGCATCAGCTTTTTTAGTGAAACGGCCAGTAGATTCTACTACGATTTCCACTCCGTAGTCGCTCCATGGCAATTGTGCTGGATCACGCTCAGCAAGAACTTTGATTTCACGGCCGTTAACAACAATGCTGTCGCCATTAGCAGTTACTTCTGCATTAAGAGTGCCGTGAACGGAATCATATTTTAAAAGGTGTGCTAATGTGTTTGCATCTGTTAAGTCGTTGATTGCCACCACTTCTACATTCGGATTATTAAGAGCCGCACGGAATACTACGCGACCGATACGTCCAAAACCATTGATACCAACTTTAACTGCCATTTGAATTTCCTCCTCATTATGAGTCAATTTTATGTTAAGGGTTAATCCCTTAGTAACTCTTTTGCCGCACCTTCGTCTGTTACTAACAGTGAAGTATGGCCTTGCCGAACAACCGCTTGTATCGCCTTTGCCTTTGAAGACCCGCCGGCTACTGCAATTACATGAGGAACGTTCTTTAAATCCTCAAGCTGCATACCGACCGTTACCGCTTTATGGACAATTTCGCCCTGCTCGTTGAAGTAATAGCCAAACGCCTCTCCAACTGCATGGCCGCCCACGACCTTTTCCCAGTCTGCTACCGTCGTATTACGTCTTCTTGCCATCGTGAGCGCATCTCCAATTCCGTGAATTACAATATTAGAAGAATGAATGAGCTCAAGAATGGATTTCACAGAAGGTTCGGTGACGATAGAGGCATACACTTCGCTGCTTACCTGGTCAGGCACATAAAAAAGGCGGTAAGCGCTGTTCGTATTTTTTGCCATCTTAGCGCAAATCGTATTCGCCTCGTTTTCAACATTGCCTCCAATACCGCCTCGCGCGGGAACAAATAAAATATCGACATTTTTGCGGTCCAGCTGCATCATATCCGCTACTGCAGCCAATGTTGTTCCCCCTGTTACGGCAACGATATTATGCGTATCGAGACGATTGTTTATACACGTTACACACGCGCGGCCCATTTCCTTTTTCACCCAAGGAGATTCATCGCTGTCGCCAGCAACTACAAAAACCTCCTTCAAGCTTAATCTTTCCTTAAGCCTCTCTTCTAAAACCTTAAGTCCGGAAATTTCCCGCATGAATTCTTCGAGGGCAATCACTAAGGCCGTTCCTTCCTCTGTAAGTGTCATTCCAGAAGAGGCGATGCTGATCAAGTTTTGCTCTTTTAAAACTTGAACCTCACTCCGTAAAACTCGTTCTGTCATGTGTAAACTAGCTGACAAATTCCTTCTGCCTATCGGCTGCGTTAATCGTATGTATTGCAGAATTTGCATTCTAGTTTGCATAACAGGTAGCAAATCGGGCAATAATTTCTGTGCAAACCCAATCCATGAACGCATATGTTTTCTCCTCACTATTATCGTTCATTACAACTTGGTCATCTTTTGTCCCGTGGTGACATTTTATGTCCCGCACGGTTCAAAAAAAACCTCCCTGCTACGTTTATTATTGTAACAGGACATAAAACGTTATTCAACCTCCGAAAATTTTTTAAAGCGCTTTCTTATGGCATCTTTGTGAATAATGCCATATTCAGCTTCTTCCCCATTAATCTCTACAACTGGAATCATAATCTGATATTTTTCTAACAAGGCGTCATCCTTATATATATCTATCTCTTCTATTGTAAAGGAAAACTCTTGCTGCAATTCCTGCAAAATCTTCTTTGCATTATCGCATAAACAGCAATTTTCTTTGGAATATAAAATAACCTTCATCTTATCAACACACCTATCCAATCGTTTTACGCTGCGACGAAGCCGGAATTTTTAATTGCTCTCTATACTTCGCCACTGTTCTTCTCGATACTAGCACATCATGCTCACGTTGTAAAAGTTCTGCCAGCTTTTGATCTGAGAGCGGCTTTCGCTTATTCTCCGCGCCTACAAATTCTTTAATAAGCTCCTTTACCCGCCTGCTGGAAACCCCTTCATCAGCTATACCAGCAACAGAATTGCTGAAGAAATATTTCATTTCATACAGTCCGTACGGTGTTTGCACATATTTATTTCGCGTTGCGCGGCTCACTGTAGACTCATGCAATCCAAGCTCTTCCGCTACTTCCTTTAAAGACAGCGGCCTTAAAAACAGCGGGCCATTTTGAAAGAATTCGCTTTGCTTTTCTATAATAATTCCCATTACATTCAACAGCGTTGCCCTTCTTTGCTGAAGGCTTCTTAAAATCCATTGTACATGTTCATATTTTTCCGACAGATAAGAAGCGACCTCCTTCTCTGCTTCACCGCGCAAAAGGGCACTATATTCCTCTTGAATCTCTATTTTTGGGATGTTCCCTTCTGGCAGCTGAATGGTTAAACAATTATCTTTTTTCTTAACTACGATATCCGGGACGATATATAGCGGCTTTTCCGCATCAAAAGCAATGCCGGGCTTTGGATGCAAAGAAAGAATAAGGTTGACCGCTTCCTCCAATTCATCGGTTTTACATTTTAAAGACTGGGAAAGCTTTCTCCAATCTTTTTTGGCAAAGCATTTAAAATGATTGATTAGTATTTCTTCCGCTATCGGACTTCTCTTTTGTAAGCGCTTTAATTGCAAAATAAGACATTCCTGCAGCGTACGAGCCCCTACCCCTGCGGGTTCTAGCATCTGGACAATTTCTATATACTTCCTGATTTTTTCAATAGGCATGTTTAAAAGAGACATTAACTCTTCATCTGTTTCTTGTAAATAGCCGTTCTTATCAATGTTATTAATAAGAAATGTCAAAATCCGTTTATCTTCGCTATTTACGCTTTGTTCCTGCAGTTGATTCAGCAAATGCTGCCTAAGGGTGATAGAGTACGTACTGTAAACTTCTATTTGATTTTGTACCGTACGTGTTCCTCTTTGCTTGCTTCCCTTGCTGCTTTTCAGCTCGATCAGGGGATTTTCAAGAGATTGCTCGTATAAAAATTCTGTTAATTCCTGCGCATTGTACTGCAGTATCGCAAGCGCTTGCCTCAGTTCCTGTGTCATAACCAACCGCAATGTTTGTTCCTGAAAAAGACCTGCCTTCAATTCCATCTCCCCCTTGCCTTCTATTGTACACTAAATTGTTATTCAAGTAGAATGACAAATATCAACCGGCTTCTACTATTTTCATTTGTATTAAGAGGCGAAGAAGATTACGACAAAAAAAGGAAAATGTACAAGTGAAAAGGCAGATTTTTTGCGGGCTTGCCAGTTGAAATGCATAAAATTATCCGTCGTAACCCCAGCACGTTTTGGGCTACAAAGGCAAAAAAGAGAGCCCTCAAGCTCTCTTTTTTAGCTTATCCCGCAGTAAAAGCAGTAATTATTGCATCGCTTCATCCGCGCGGCGCATCAATGTTTCCTTGTCCGCACTGTCATGCGGATAAAGCGCAATCCCTACCGAAACAGGAGACTACGCTAAAATTATATATTTTCATAAAATGAATACCTTCAGGTTTACTATAGCCATGTCGAAATTTGAATGTTTTTGCGTCGAATCTTGATGAATTAAGATTACGGGAAATGACGGGGAATTTTGTTCACTATGTGTAGGTTTAATTATTGCCGAGTTTGGTTGAATTAATTGTAAATTGGGTCGAATTAATTGTAAACTAAAGTGCAAAAAAGGCCTCTCCCGCTAATTTACGAGAAAGGCCTTGCACGGATACGTTCTATATAATTTTTCTAACACGCAAAAGAGCCAACGTTTTTATACGCGCTCGGAGGGACTCGAACCCCCGCAAGACGTGGTACCGGAAACCACCGCTCTATCCGACTGAGCTACGAGCGCAGGAAATGTCACAGAAATATTGTATAATACTTTTATGATAAAAGCAACATGTTTTAAAAACATTTCATCTGGTTATGATGAAGAAGGGCATAAAAGAAGGGAAAGCCTCTTTCACATCGAATACGTACAGTAGGGTCTTCTCATATTTTTTTCGGATACATAAAAAGCAAGTGTTTTCGTTTGACCTTTATTGACCATAATTGTATTATAAGAGTAAGTCATTTTCTCAAAAGGAGGAATACACATGAATTTAATTCCTACAGTTATTGAACAAACAAACCGCGGCGAACGGGCATATGACATCTATTCCCGCTTATTAAAAGACCGTATTATTATGCTAGGAAGCGCAATTGACGACAATGTCGCAAACTCTATTGTTGCGCAACTTCTATTTTTAGAAGCACAAGATCCTGAGAAGGATATCCATCTATACATCAACAGCCCGGGCGGCTCCATTACTGCAGGTATGGCAATTTACGATACAATGCAGTTCATTAAAGCACCTGTTTCCACAATCTGCATCGGTATGGCAGCATCTATGGGTGCATTCCTGCTTGCTGCAGGCCAAAAAGGAAAACGCTTTGCATTGCCAAACAGCGAAGTCATGATTCATCAGCCGCTTGGCGGTGCGCAAGGCCAGGCAACGGAAATCGAGATTGCCGCAAAACGCATCCTATTCTTGCGCGACAAATTAAACAAAATTTTAGCCGAAAGAACAGGCCAGCCGCTTGAAATTATTGAACGCGATACAGACCGCGATAACTTTATGACTGCGGAAAAAGCATTGGAATACGGTCTCATTGACCAAATCATCGCTGAGAAGAAATAATAGGAAAGAGCTATCGCCTTTTGCGATAGCTCTTTTTAACTTTCCTTTTGCACATAATCCGTTAACGCCGCAATTGCTTCGGCTTCATCTTCGCCTTCTGCAATTAGCGTAATTGTGCTTTTCGCGCCTACTGCCAAGCTCATTAATCCCATAATGCTTTTTGCATTTACTTTTTTCCCGTCTTTTTCAATAAAAATATCCGATTGAAAACGGTTTGCTTCCTGAACGAATAAAGCTGCCGGACGCGCCTGTAGCCCCGATTTCAATGCAACCTCCACTTGCTTTTGAATCATCGCTATTCTCCCCCTTTATTTTTTTGCCATCGTTTCCCCAGCCTTTAATTTTTCTGCAATCTCATCAATTTTTCGCAGCCGGTGGTTAATGCCGGATTTGCTAATTTTCCCTCCTGACACCATTTCACCAAGCTCTTTTAGCGTAACATCCTGAAAATTCACGCGAAGTTCTGCAATTTCCCGCAGCTTTTCCGGCAAAATATCCAAACCTACCGTCCGCTCGATATAGCGGATGTTTTCAATTTGCCTGAGCGCTGCGCCAATCGTTTTGTTTAAGTTTGCGGTTTCACAGTTCACAAGACGGTTGACAGAATTGCGCATATCCCGCACGATCCGGATATCTTCAAAACGAAGCAGCGCATTATGCGCGCCAATAATATTTAGAAACTCCGTAATTTTTTCGGCTTCCTTTAAATACGTTATGTAGCCTTTACGGCGTTCCAATGTTTTGCTGTTGAGGTTAAACTCGTTCATCAGTTCACATACCGCGTCATTATGCTCTTTATATAATGAAAAGATTTCAAGATGATAGGACGAAGTTTCCGGATTATTTACAGATCCCCCCGCCAAAAAAGCACCGCGCAAATAAGAACGCTTGCAACACTTTTTGCTGATTAAGGAATGCGAAATGCTGCGGGTAAGATGAAAGCCTTCTTCGAGAATATGCAAATCCTCCAAAACTTCCTTTGCCTTTTCTACAAGACGAACAATGTATACATTATTTTTCTTAAGGCGCATCTTCTTCCGAACGAGCAGCTCTACTGTTACTTCATACCGTTTTTTTAGAAGCTTATAAATGCGGCGGGCAATTGCTGCATTTTCCGTTTGGATATCAATAATCAAATGGCGATTGGAAAAAGAGAGCGAACCGTTCATGCGAATGAGCGCAGATAGTTCCGCTTTAGTGCAGCAATCCTTCGTTTCCATGTTTGTTAGTTCTTTTTTCGTTTCGGACGCAAATGACACTTCCTTCTCACCTCCCTAAATGTAATTGGAGCGTTACCCCCTTTTTGGTAACGCTTTTTTGATTGAAGAACCTTTGCTTCTGCGCCTGAACGAGCCGGCTCCGCTTTTCTTTTTGTCCAGCTCCATCGGCTAGCTCCTCCTGTCAGAGAACCTCCGGAGCTGGGCGAGCCGATGGAGCTTTTCTTTTATAAAAGCGAGTATAAGATAGACGCGAGCTTTAGCGTGTCGTGCCGAACGACATCGCCGTCGTATTTGACGAGACGGTCTTGAATTACTTCTATTCCAAGCTGCTGCAAACGCGCCTCATCACATAATACCGGAGCCGCCATTTCTTTCTCGTATCGCTTCAGCAAACGCGCCGGAATTTCTTTGTTATTCACAATGATAGTATGGATGAAATCGCCGCCGACATGCTGATGCAATGCTTGCACATGATCCGCTGCCGTATAGCCGAGCGTTTCCCCTGCTTGCGTCATAACATTGCACACATACACCTTTTTGGCCTTTGCCTCCAAAACGGCTGCACCGATTTTTTTTACGATAAGATTCGGGATAATGCTCGTATATAAACTGCCCGGCCCCAGCACAATCAAGTCAGCCTTTCGAATCTCATTTAAAGTCTCGCTAAGCGGCTCCACATGCTCGGGCGTTAAAAAAACGCGCCTGATTTTCTTTCCGCAATATGGAATCTTGGATTCTCCCGTAACAACTTCGCCATCTTCAAATTCCGCATGCAGCACGACGCTTTGATTTGCGGCAGGCAATACGCGGCCGCGCACATTCAATACCTTGCTCATTTCTGTAATCGCATGAAAGAAATCCCCTGTAATCGAAGTCATGCCCGCCAACAACAGATTTCCGAGCGCATGGCCCGCCAATCCCTCTCCGGTTGTAAAACGGTGCTGAAACAACTCTTCTACAAGAGGCTCCACATCAGATAATGCCGCAAGAACATTCCGTACATCCCCCGGGGGCGGAATCTCCAAGGCATCGCGCAGCCGGCCCGAACTCCCTCCGTCATCAGCAACCGTTACAATGGTCGTAATATCAACCGGGTATTTTTTCAACCCGCGCAGCAGAACAGACAGCCCTGTTCCCCCGCCTATAATAACCATTTTCGGTTTTTTGGCTTTTTCCATTCTTTAATGTCCCTTTCTCTTTTCGACATCGCGGTGAGATACGTGCGTTTTATACTCTTTTTCAAAGTGCTTCGCCAGATATTCCGCAAGAGTAACGGAGCGATGCTGCCCTCCGGTGCAGCCAATGGCAATCACAAGCTGGCTTTTTCCTTCACGCTTATAGTGAGGGAGCATAAACGAAATTAAATCGGTTAGCTTTTCTAAAAATTTATGCGTTTCATTAAATTTCAATACGTATGATGATACCTCTTCATCAAGCCCCGTTAACGGCTTCATGCTCGGAATATAGTATGGATTTGGGAGAAAACGCACATCGAATACAAGGTCCGCATCAATCGGAATCCCGTATTTAAAACCAAAGGACATAACATTTACCCGAAACGCATCCTGATCGGCCGATGAGAATAGATCTACAATCTTTTCACGAAGCTCCTTTGGTTTAAGATCGGATGTATCCAATACAAGATTCGCGCGTTCCTTCATGTCCGCCAACAGCTCTCGCTCCAATTCAATCCCCTTTAGCGGAAGGTCGGTCGGAGCAAGCGGATGGGAACGCCTTGTCTCTTTATAGCGCGTAACTAAAACGCTGTCTTTCGCATCTAAAAATAAAATATGCGGGATTACCCATGTCCGCTCTGTTAAATCGTCGAGTGCTTCCCATAAATGGTCAAAAAATTCCCGCCCCCGCAAATCTATTCCAAGCGCCACCTTATCCATTTTCGTCGCGGACTCCGACATCAGCTCTACAAACTTGGGCAACAAAGCAGGCGGCAGGTTATCAACGCAAAAATATCCTAAATCCTCAAAGCTTTGCAGCGCTACTGTTTTTCCCGCCCCGGACATTCCTGTGATGATAACCATCTTAATGTCATTTTTATTTTCCATAGCCGCTTCCTCCTTCGTATTAGCTCGGATCCAAACGATATGAAATCAATTCAAAATCCGGTGTGTACACGAATGTTCCATAAATGATGCCGTTTCCGTGCAGCAAATAATCAATAATGTGATAATCGCCTGGGGCCATTGGCAATGAGGCCGTTTCTTCCAGAGGATGCCACTGCAAAATGCCTTCTTCGCATTCCGCCTTATTTTCTCCAGTAAATTCTTTGGCCAAAAAAGAAAACATCATCCACTCGGAGACGACTTTATCATTTTCCTGTATAACGAAAGTAAACACGCCTTTTAAAGCGGGATTTTTCAAGTAAATGCCAGTTTCTTCACGGTATTCGCGTACAACCGCTTCCCGTACGGTTTCTCCGCGCTCCATCTTTCCGCCCGGGGCGACCCACCAGTTGCGGCGCGGCTTCTGCAATAGAAGAACCTGATTATCTTTTATTAGCACGCAATTTGTTACTCGTTGCAAGTTTGCTTCACCTCAGCTACCTAATAGCGGATTCCCCGCTATATACCTATGCTTATCTTATTATACTATACAAAACCAATTTGCCACAACGAGCACGAAACGGATAATATTATAAATATTCAGTTAATTAAAAACTAGCTAGGAAACAATGTTAATAAAGCTAACAAAAGGAGCTTCTTGAAGATATGCCCGCTATTGCAATCTTTTCGTACTTTTGGCACTTGGGCGGATTATGTGGCAAACCCGCCGCTTGCTCTTGCTCCCCTATAAAAGGCCGGTTTTTTACACACAGGCTCTGTTAAACTTGATTGTTGCTTTTCCACTACAGGCGGACGCTTTCCGCGGGCGGGGCCGAGCCGCTTTTCCCGCTGGAGTCGCCGCCTTTCGTTCCCAATCAACAAATGAATCCAAATCAACATTAACCTTTAACAGAGACATCCATGCAAGAATATAACTCGCACCACGATAGATAAAAAATGTTTATTTTTTAGGGTAGGCCGATGTTGATTTTGATATCACGTACGTCTGTACATCACGGCTATGCAGACATTGCAACCCGCACT